>NZ_JPYQ01000047.1:41830-198934 GCF_000757525.1 Rhizobium sp. YS-1r
AGCGCGCGTATCCGCCTGGCCCAGCCGCATGCCGGCTGCTCGTCACCCTCAAGGCCGCCATCCGGGACAACAAAGCATTCGAGCTTTGACAACCAACAACACAGTTGCGCGGGCTTCTGCCGAGGATATGCCGTCGCTTGCTAAACTTTTGATTATATAGCGATAATTTTGAAAATTTTGAGGTGGGTAGGTGCTCGGGACATCCTCGGGTTAAACCCGAGGACGAGCATGACGAAAGAGGAGTTGCCGCTCTTGGTTTTGTCAGCAGTCTGCGGCTTTTTATGCGACAAATTTGCCACTCCGCCTCATAAGCCGGCCTCCCCCGGCAAGCGGTTGATCCTGATCAAACCGTCCCTCTTTTCCCAGGCCTACCGCTCTTTCTGCAAAGATCATTGCTGATTCAAGGAGAGGTTAAATGAACATGAGCGGTGTACGGCATCTGAGATGGCTCGCAGGCGTCAGTGCGGCTTTTTTCGCATTCGGGGCGGCGGCGGCGGACCTGACGCCGGCTCCGGCTGCCCCGGTGGCAGAGGAAGCAGTGACTGGGCAAAGCCCGTGGCAGATCCGCGTACGCGGGTTTGGGCGTCATCACTGAGGATGAGGGCTCGGTGAACGGCGTTCCGGGTTCGGACCTTTCCTATTCCGACTCGGTGATCCCGGAACTCGACATCACCTATTTCTTCACCGACAATATCGCCGCCGAACTCATTCTCGGAACGACCTATGCGAACATCAAGGAAGACGGCGCGGTCGGCGTTCCGGTCGGCCGGGCCTGGCTCCTGCCGCCGACACTCACGCTGCAATATCATTTCACCGATTTCGGCGCCTTCAAGCCCTATGTCGGTGCGGGCGTCAACTACACCTTCTTCTACAATCAGTCGGAAAAGGACGGGTTCCACAACCTCGACGTGGAAAACCATGTCGGCGCTGCCTTGCAGGTGGGCTTCGACTATATGATCGATCAGCACTGGGGCGTGAACTTCGACGTCAAGAAGATCTTCCTCGAAACCGACTGGAAGGCCGATCACGACGTCCTCGGCCCGCTCAGCGGCAAGGCGAAGATCAATCCCTGGCTGATCGGCGCCGGTGTCACCTACCGGTTCTAAAAAAAAGAACAACGAGGGCGGTGGGTAGGCGGACGACGCGGCGAAAGCCGCGTCGTTTCCTGCTTTTTCCGGCGGCCGTCGCGCCAATGAGGCAGCGGGTGGCGTCCTCCTTCGCCTCTCACACCCCATCACCTTGGCGTGAATCCGGCGCTTGAGCCAACAGAAGTGCCTGCAAATTCTCATCCGATGCTCTAGCCTGCGGCACATGATCACGCGCCGTGCTGCTTTCCTGTCCCTGCCGTTCGTCTTTGCCGCTGCCCGGAGTTTGGCGCAGGGTGCAGCCTCCGCGCTGCCCGTGCCGCAACCGCCGGCGCTACCACAGGATATGGCGCTGAAAGCGGTTCTCGACGCAGCTGCGGAACTCGAACCGTTGAAGGTCGTGCTCGTCAGCCGCGGCGGCGAGATGCTCGCGGAACGGGCGTTCAACGGCCGGTCGAGCAATGCTTCAAGCAACATCAAGTCGGCCTCGAAATCGATCGTCTCCTGCCTCGTCGGCATCGCCATCGACAAGGGGCTGCTTGAAGGCCCGGACCAGAAGATCGCGCCGATCCTGAAAGCCGATCTGCCGCAAAATCCCGATCCACGCATCCACGAGATCACCATCGGCCATCTTCTCTCGATGCAGGCGGGGCTCGGGCGCATGTCCGGCCCGAACTATGGCCGCTGGGTTGCGAGCCGCAACTGGGTCCGTTTCGCGCTTGCCCAGCCCTTCGACGATGATCCGGGCGGCGGTATGCTCTATTCCACCGCCTCGACGCACCTGCTGTCGGCGATCCTCACCAGGGTCGGCCGGAAATCGACGCTGGCGCTGGCACGCGAATGGCTGGCGCCGGTCGAAGGTTTCCGCATCGGCGCCTGGGACCGTGACCCGCAAGGCATTTATCTCGGCGGCAATCAGATGGCGATGACGGCCCGGTCGCTGCTTGCCTTCGGCGAGCTTTACCGCAACGGCGGCAAGACGAAATCCGGCGTGCAGGTCGTCTCGAAGAACTGGGTCGACCAGTCCTGGACGCTGCGCACCAATTCCCGCTTTTCCGGCGACGGTTATGGCTACGGCTGGTTTCTCAGGAATATCGACGGCGAGGAGGTGAAGTTCGGCTGGGGGTATGGCGGGCAGATGCTCTATGTCATTCCATCGCTCGACCTCACCGTCGTCATGACCTCCGACGACAGCGGTCCCTCCGCCCGCAACGGCTATCGCGACGATCTGCACGATCTGCTTGGCGGGATCATCGGGGTCGTCCGGCAGGCGTTGAATTCTCATCCCTGAGTTGAAATCGATAAAATTCTAACGACTGCGCGCACGATATCGAAAGGAGGTCGTATTACGGTTTCCTTGATTAGGGCTGGGCCTCCCAAATACGCAATCCATCCGGAACTGCCGGATCACGTCCGATGAGCCGGGCGCATCTTGCGGAATGCGAATTGGGCGGGTTGCAACCCTGGCGGGGGAAGCACATGACGTTCGATCTCCGGACAATATATGCGATGACGGCGGTTGCCTGCGTGGTGCTGGGCATGCTCCAGTGCGCCGCCTATTTTACAGGGCGCTTCGAGCGCTGGCTCGCCTGGTGGAGTGCCAGCAATTTCCTCGTCGGGATCGGCTCCTTCTTAATTTCCCTTCGCAGTATCGCGCCGGACTCCATGACGGTTCAATTCGGCAATGTCCTGACGGTCGCCGGTTGCGTGCTCCTGCCGGCATCCATGCGCATCTTCGTCGGGCGCACGGTCAGCCTTCTCCATTGCAGCCTCGTCATCGCCGTGCTCGGCATCCCCTTCGTTACGATTTTCAGCGCCGATGATGCGTCACTCCAACGCATTGCCTATGGTTCGGCGGTCTATTGCCTGCTCGATCTGGCGGTCGCCCGGGAGGCCCATCGCCTCGGGCGGGAGGAGAAGCTTTATTCGGCGGAACTTGCCGTCGGCTTGTTCGTGCTGACGGCAATGCTCTATGCCAGCCGTTCCACCATGGCGATGACGGGCCTGCTGGGCGACGGGAACCTGTTCAACGGCGGTGATGCGGTGCATGCCTGGGTAGCACTTTCGGCCATGGTGTTTCTCACGCTCCGCAGCATGGTCATCATGCTGATGGCGGGGGAAAGGGCAAGCGCCCGGCTCAGGGCCGCAGCCTATTGCGACGCGCTGACGGGCGTGCTCAACCGTGGGGGATTGGTACGGTCATTTGCCGAGCTTTCCCCGAAGCCGCTGGCCGTGCTGCTGATCGACATAGATCATTTCAAGCAGCTCAACGACGCCCATGGCCATGCCATGGGAGACGAGGTGCTGAGGGCGTTCGCATCGTCTGCAGCGAACGCGCTCGACGATGGTGATCTCATCGCCCGTCACGGCGGCGACGAATTCGTGATCGTGCTGAAAGAGCATTCGCTCGAACAGGCGGTGGCGATTGCCGAACATATCCGTCTCGCTTTCGTCACCTCGCTTCGCCGCCTCGGCGACCGGCTGTCGGTCCTGCCAACGCTCAGCATCGGGGCGGCGGCCGAAAGTGCGGGTCCTGTCGATCTCGAAGCCCTGCTTCACAAGGCGGATCAGGCGCTCTATGCGCGCAAACGGCGGGGGCGCAATGGAGTCGATGCCTTCAGGGAGGATGTGCTCGCGGCTTGAGAGGCGGGGACGAAACCGCCGGCGCAGAACGAATTTCTCCTGTTATTTGAATGATGGCCGCGGAAAAATAGCGCCTCCGCATCCCCGTGTTTCGCCTGCCGGCTATTCTGTTTTCGTCATCGGGCAGGGAGCCGGGTCGCGAACCGGTCGCCATACGGGCAAGCAATCCGGCGCCCGGTGATGGTTGCGAAGGCCGGTCAGGCGTCGTCAGGACAAATGACCTGCTCACGCCGGAAAACGGGAACTGACACCTCCCGTTGACCGCGAAAGCATGAGGCCAGAAGCGATCGGGCAGGCGGACAAGCCTGACATCAATACCACGCAATACCCACTGCCTGCCCATCCCACCCCTCGGGATCAGGCCGTGGCGGAGTTCTCTCCGCCGCGGGTCTTTGTGCTGATTTATGCGGAAATATCCACTACCCCGCAATCGCCCGCTTCCGACGAGAAAGCCAGAAGCTTGCCGCTGGCGCTCCAGCTCAATCCCGTAATCGCGCCGTTACCAGGACGGCGGAGCAGCGCCTCCTTCTGATCGGCGATCCTGACGCCCAGGATCATGCCATCGATAAAGCCGATGGCGAGCACCTCTTCAGCCGGATGGAACGCGACCTGCGTCACCATGATATTGGCGCGGGTGCCGAGCTCCAACGGCGCCTTGCCCATCGGCCCGTCCTTCGAGGAAAACGGCCAGACGATCGCCGCCGGCGCGCCGGAAGAGGCGAGCCACTTGCCCTTCGGCGACCAGGAGAGCGATTTCACCTTGGCGGGATAGCCGGTCATGCGCATGTGGCGGTTCTCGCCCGGCTTGCCGTCCAGCTTCCAGCCGTGCAGCGCGTTTTCCTGCATCATCGTGACGAGGAAACGGCCGTCCGGTGAGAAGGTGACGCCCGTATGCGCTCCCTTCCATTCCAGATCGACCGGCGGCGCATTGGTGCCGACCCAATGTAGGGACACGCCGTTGTAACGAGCGGCGGCGATGCGCAGCCCCTTGGCGGCAAAGGCAAGGCCTTCGATGCTGCGGCTCTCGGGAAATTCCTTCAGCGAACCGTCATTCTGGCGCACGAAGCTCGACTTGCCGTGGGCATAGGCGACCGCGTTCTGCGGGCCGCCGGCCACGACGCTGATCCATTTGCGCGGTGCTTCGGCAACAAGAGTTGCCGCGCCGTCCTTGCCGATGCGGAAAACCTTGCCATCCTCACCGCCGGTAATCAGCGTCGGGCTGAAGGGATCGCGGATGCAGGTCAGTAAGCCCTGATGGGCTTCGGTGACCTTTTCGCCGCTGTCGAGGCGGTGGATCGTGCCGGCGGCTGTGGCGAAGAATGGAATGTCGCCGAGGAAATGGGCCGCGACGACATGGCCTTGCAGATCAAGCGGTGCAACAGTCGGCATCAGGCAATGTTTCTTTCAGGCACGGCGTTATCTGAGAACCGCTCGACATTTTCCGGCATCATGCGGCCGCCTCGCAGGCCCTGAAGCTCTTCTCGATCTTCTCGGCGTCGAGATCGCGGCCGATGAAGACGAGGCGGGATTCGCGCTTCTCGCCATCCTTCCACGGGCGCTGGTGATCGCCCTCGATGATCATGTGGACGCCCTGCACGACATAGCGTTCCTCGTCGCCCTTGAAGGCGATGATGCCCTTGAGGCGCAGGATGTTCGGGCCGTCCGTCTGGGTGAGTTTCTGGATCCAGGGGAAGAAGCGTTCCGGATTCATCTCTCCGCCGCGCAGCGAGATCGATTTTACTGTCACGTCATGGATCGGCGACACGTCGCCATGGTGATGATGGTGGTGGTCATGATCGTGATCATGATGGTCGTGATCATGGTGGTGATGGTCATGGTCGCAATCCGGGCCGCAGACGTGGTCTTCGTGACCGTGCTCCAGGAAATGCGGATCGTTTTCCAGTGCACGTTCCAGGTTGAAGGCGCCCTGGTCGAGAACGCGGGCGAGATCGACGCCCGAACGGCTCGTCTTGTAGACGCGGGCGGCCGGGTTGATGGCGCGCACCACGTCTTCCACCCGTGCCAGTTCTTCCGGCGTGACGAGGTCGGTCTTGTTGACGATCACGACATCGGCGAATGCGATCTGGTCTTCGGCCTCGCGGCTGTCCTTCAGCCTGAGCGGCAGGTGCTTGGCATCGACGAGCGCCACGACCGCATCGAGTTCGGTCTTCGAACGGACGTCGTCGTCCATGAAGAAGGTCTGCGCGACCGGGACCGGATCGGCAAGGCCCGTCGTCTCGACGATGATGCCGTCGAAGCGACCGGGGCGACGCATCAGGCCTTCGACCACTCGGATCAGGTCGCCGCGCACCGTGCAGCAGACGCAGCCGTTGTTCATCTCGTAGATTTCTTCGTCCGACTCGACGATCAGATCGTTGTCGATGCCGATCTCGCCGAATTCGTTGACGATGACCGCATATTTCTTGCCGTGGCTTTCGGAGAGGATGCGGTTCAGCAGCGTCGTCTTGCCGGCGCCGAGATAACCGGTGAGCACGGTAACGGGAACGGGCTTCTGTGTGGCTGTTTCGGTCATGGAAAACCTCGAGGGATATGGGAGCGTCCACGATACGCAATTGCAGGCGCGGAACTTGGTTCGCCTCATATAAGGGCAAGCCGCGGCGACTTCAAAGGGTTTTGAATGTTATAAGATCACATCGGGTCGCCTAGAGGTGAAACGGCCGATTTGACATCCGTTTGTGCGAAGTCGTTGCCGACATAAAGAAGCGGGCAATCGAGTTCCCGGGCGGTCGCATAGGAAAAGCAGTCGCCGAAGTTGAGCGAGGCCCTGTGAAAGCTCTTGCCCCATTGGGCGTAGGCTGCGGCGGCCCGTTCAGCTCTTACTTCGTCGACCTCGATGATGGTGATAGGAAGCTGATCGATCAACGCGGTGAGACCGGGAAGGCATTTCTTCCTCCGCGCGACAATCAGTGCTTCCGTCAAGGTCGCCGCACTCAGAAAAATATTCACTTCTGCTGCCAGCACTTCCCGGCAGGAAATTGCCATCGCTTCGTTATTGACGATGGCAATCAATGCCGAGGTGTCGACAACGATCATCCTGGCATGCCGTCATCATCGTAAAGAAAATCCTGGCTCCGCTCAGCGGGCACATCATCCATAGCAGGCTTCGGTGCCATAGCTCTGATCTCGTCGATGAGCGCCCTGCGCTGTTCCCTTGTCAGGCTGGGTTTAATCGGCACGATCCGGGCGATCCTATGGCCCCGGCGCGTCAAGACAACGTCTTCACCGGATTCAGCACGATGAAGCAACTCGGTGAGGCTTGCTTTCGCCTCGCTCACAGAGATTTCCATTCTGCGCTCCATTTGGTCCATTCAGTTGGTCCAAAATAACATCAACGACGTCGCGACTCAAGCGCGTTCACTGCAGGCTCATCACATCGAACCTCGCCACGTCCTCCAGCAGCTCGATGATGCCCCTGACCGCGTGGGCGACGAGCCGTTCGCCGCGTTCCGCGGTCGCGGCGGCGGCATTGCCGGCGACGCCCTTTTCGTTGAGGTCCGACATCTTCCAGCCGAAGGCATGCGGGCCATAGGCGCGCAGATGTTTGAAATCCCGGATGAATTCCGACTGACGGGAGCCGAAGTTTTCCGCCTTCGCCATATCGACCCTGTCCGGATGAAGCGCCAGCATCACCGAGGTCTCGATATCGCCGCCATGGATGTCGATCGCCTTGTCCTCAGGCTTGATCCAGCCCCCGGGTTGGCCGAAACGCGTCCAGCTCGTCGCCACCACCAGCATGCCGAAGCGCACGCGCGCCTCGGTCGCGACGATCGTCATCAGCGGGGAATTGCCGCCATGGGCATTGAGCAGGACAAGCTTGCGGATGCCGTTTGCATGAAGTTCTGCGGCGATGCCGAGCCAGCGATTGACCGCTTCATCGAAGGCAAGCGTTTTCGTGCCGGCGACATCCATGTGTTCTATCGAATAGCCGACCGGCTCGACCGGTAGGAAGGTCACTGGCAGGCCGGTGGGGAGGGCGGGAATGAGCCGTGCGACAAGCCCCTCGGCAATCAGCGCATCGGTTTCGAACGGCAGGTGGGGACCGTGCTGCTCATGCGCCCCGAGCGGCAGGACGGCGATCCAGCCGCGCCTTTCTGTGGACGCACCTGTTGGATCATTGTCATGATAGCGTGGCAAGGGGTGCGGCATCTGGCGGTAATTTCCCGGTTTCGGTATGGATAGCGCGAAGCTGATATAAGGCTAAAATCCGACAGCACAAAACAGGCGGAGCCGATGAGCAAGAAGAAGAGTGAGAAGAAGGCCAAGTCGGGCAAGAAGAAAGGGCTCGATAGCCTTTCGGCCGCCGACCTCGCTCCGGCGATCACGCAGGCGGCGCGATCGATGCGCACCGCGCTCAGTCGCAGCCTTGGCGAGAGCGGGCTTTATGCCGGCCAGGACGGCGTCATTCTGGCGCTTGCCGAGGAGGACGGGCTGACCCCCGGACAGCTTGCCGCAAGACTCGGCGTGAAGGCGCCGACCATGACACGCACGATCGGCCGGATGGAGGCGCAGGGATTCCTGGAGCGCCGCCCCGACGGAACCGACGGCCGGCTCACGAACGTCCACCTGACGGAGATCGGCCTGAAAAGCGTCGAACAGATCGGCCGCTCGGTCGCCGATTGCGGTTCGCTTGCGGTGAAGGGCCTTTCCGACAAGGAGGTACGCACGCTTCTGAAGCTGCTCAAGGCCGTCGAACACAATCTCCAGCCTGCGCTCGCCGGCGACTGACCTTGGCGAGCGCGATGCGGCCCTGAAAAATTGCCGTCACAGGATTGTCGTGTGGAATTAAATTGTTTATTTAAAATTTAATTCCGGCAACTGAAAAGCAAAAGCGGCCGGTGGCGAGGGGGGAAATGGCGCAGAAGATCAAGTTGTCGACGATTGCCGAGAGCCTCGGTCTTTCCACCGCCACCATTTCGCTTGCACTTCGCGACAGTCCGCTCGTGGCGGTCGATACGCGCGAAAAGATCAAGGAACAGGCGCGTGCGCTCGGCTATATCTACAATCGCCGCGCCGCCAGCCTCAGGACTTCCCGCTCAGGCATCATCGGGGTCGTGGTGCACGACATCATGAACCCGTTCTACGGGGAAATTCTGAAAGCGATCGAAAGCGAGCTCGACCGCAGCCGCCATACCTTCATTCTCTCCAACCATTACGATTCGGTCGAGAAGCAGCGAACCTTCATCGAAACCCTGCTGCAGCTCGGCGGCGACGGGGTCATCATGTCGCCGGCGATCGGCACGCCCGTGGAGGACGTCAAGCTCTGCGAGCAGAACGGCATGCCGGCGATCCTTGTTGCCCGCTCCATGGAAGGCGTCGACCTGCCCACTTATCGCGGCGACGACAGCTACGGCATTTCGCTCGCCACCAACCACCTGATCGGGCTCGGGCACCGGGTCATCGCCATGATCGGCGGTACGGACCAGACCTCGACGGGCCGCGACCGTTACCAGGGCTATGTCAACGCCTTGCGCAAGGCAAACATAGAGGTGGATCCGAACCTGCGCATCCCCGGCCCACGTTCCAAGCAGGGCGGCTTCGAGGCGGCGGTGAATTTCCTCTCGCTGCCGCAGAAACCGACGGCGGCGGTCTGCTGGAACGATCTCGTGGCGATCGGCCTGATGAACGGCATTGCCCGCGCCGGCTACATGCCCGGGCAGGATATTTCCGTGACCGGTTACGACGATCTGGAGGAAGCCTCGATCGCCACGCCGGCCCTGACCACGGTCTCCAACGCCCAGGCGGGAAGTCGGCAGGCTTGCGGCACGCGCGCTGCTCGACCGGCTGGCCGGCAGCCACGAGCCGGATGGCCTTCACCTGATCAAGCCGGAAATGCGCATCCGCCAGTCCACGGGCATCTACAAGCCGCGGAGTTGACGCGGGCAATGTCCGTCAGGCGGCGACGCTGGCCAGCGCCTTGCGGGCGGCATAGGTTCGCACGGCGTCGCCGAAAGCCTTAAAGAGCGCGCGGGAGGGGGCATCGGTTTCCGCCCAGTATTCCGGATGCCACTGCACGCCGACGGCGAAATTCTTCGCATCGATCACCGATACCGCTTCGATCGTGCCGTCTTCTGCCGTCGCTTCGACCCTCAGCCGCGGTGCGGTTTCGGCGATCGCCTGGCGGTGAAGCGAGTTCACCTGGACCTCGCCTGAAAGGCCGAGATGGTTCGCAATGCAGGAGCCTTCCCGGACGAAGACCGGTTGGCGGATGGCATACATGTCGTCGCGATGGGGAACATCCGGCTTGCGATGGTCCCATGTGCCCGGCTGCTCCTGTATTTCACTTGCGAGCGTACCGCCGAGCGCCACATTCAGCTCCTGGATGCCACGGCAAATGGCGAGCAGCGGGATGCCCCTGTCGATGGCGCTGCGGATGAGCGGCAGGGATGTCGCGTCCCGGGCCGGATCGAAAGGGCCGTCGCTATCCCTGGCTTCCCTCCCGTAGAGAGATGGATGGACGTTCGTCGCAGAGCCGGAAACCAGCACGCCGTCGACCCGGTCGAGGATGGCGTCGATCTCGTTGCCTTCTTCGAATGCCGGAATGATGAACGACATCACCTCGGCCACTTTCAGCGCCGCCTGGACATATTGGTTCGGCGTGGCGTGCCAGAGGGCTCCGTCCAGTTCGCGGATGTCGGCGGGCACGGCGACGATCGGTTTCGGCATTGGAATCTCCACGTGAAGCAGGCGGGCAAGCGCCTTGCTTCTTGTGACGCCGGAAGCCGTTTCAAGTCAAGTTCGCGGCATGTCCCGGGTCGGATATTGCACAAAGAATAAGCAATTCTCCGTTGAATTTCTTCAATAATCTCCTTTCCGAGCGGGTGCGACGAAAGTCTAAGGTCAAAAGACCTGCCGGTATTAAGGATTATCGGGGGCAGTGCTTGCAACCCATTGAGCAACATGTTTACTTCGCGGCAGAGCCGGGGGGATGGGAACGGATAACCCTGCGGTTTCATCTTTATGGGAGGTATTTTATGGATCGTCGTTCATTCTTCAAAAAGGCTGCCGTGACGGGGGTCGGGGCTGCCGCTGCAACGACGTTGGCCGCGCCGGCCATCGCGCAGACGAACCCGAAGCTCACCTGGCGTCTGACGTCTTCATTCCCGAAGTCGCTCGACACCATCTATGGCGGCGCGGAAGACATCGCCAAGCATGTCGCCGCCGCAACCGACGGCAATTTCACCATCCAGACCTATGCGGCCGGTGAGATCGTCCCGGGCCTTCAGGCGGCCGACGCCGTCAGCGCCGCGACGGTCGAAATGTGCCATACCTGCTCTTATTACTATGTCGGCAAGGACCCGACCTTCGCCATCGGCACGGCCATCCCGTTCGGCCCCAATGCCCGCCTGACGAATTCCTGGTTCTATGAGGGCAACGGCAACAAGCTCCTGAACGAATTTTACGCCACCCACGGCCTCTACGGCATGATTGCCGGCAATACCGGCGCGCAGATGGGGGGCTGGTTCCGCAAGGAAATCAATACGGTGGACGACTTCAAGGGCGTCAAGATGCGCATTGCCGGTCTTGCCGGTCGCGTGGTCGAGAAGCTCGGCGTGGTGCCGCAGCAGATCGCCGGTGGCGACATCTATCCGGCGCTGGAAAAGGGCACGATCGACGCGGCCGAATGGGTCGGTCCGTATGACGATCACAAGCTCGGTTTCTACAAGGTCGCGAAATATTACTACTATCCGGCGTTCTGGGAAGGCGGCCCGGTTATCCACGCCATGGTCAATCTCGACAAGTGGAACAACCTGCCGAAGAACTACCAGGCCGCGCTGACGGACGCCTGCGCCTTCGCCAACACCAACATGATGGCGAAGTACGACATGAAGAACCCCGTGGCAATCAAGCAGCTCGTCGGTGAAGGCACGATCCTGCGCCCGTTCAGCCAGGACATCCTCGAGGCCTGCTTCAATTCGGCCATGGATGTCTACAAGGACATCTCGTCGAAGAACGAGTGGTTCAAGAAGATCTACGAGGACCAGGCGGCGTTCAAGCGGGAGGGCTACCTCTGGATGCAGCTTTCGGAATACACCTACGACACCTTCATGATGATCCAGCAGCGCAGCGGCAAGCTCTGACCGGTCATCGAGCCTGGTTTCAGGAACCCCGGATCGAAAGGTCCGGGGTCAGCTTGTTGACAAACCTCCCGGCATGCAGGACGTCATCCTCGGGCTTGTCCCGAGGATCTGCTGCCGCTTACCAAGATATTGGTTATATTGGGATAATTTCGAAAATATAGACGTGGTTAGATGCTCGGGACAGGCCCGAGCATGACGAAAGAGAAGTTATCGCCCTTTGTCAGCAGTCTGACCCCGGATCGAAAGGTCCGGGGTTTTTCTTTATGGGAAATTTGGCGGTTGCGACGGGTTGTGCGGTCTCGACAACTACGCGTGATTGTCTATGCCTGCGGTTTTCGGGGGCAGCAGAGCGCCCGAGGCCAGCCGGGCATCGGTGAAGAGGGGCTTCACCGACTTAGGCAAGAGCCTTGCCCTCGAACCGGAGGTGATACGATGTGGAAACCACTGAGCATTACGATATTGGCAAGGAGAAAACGGACGGGCTGGTCAGTCTCCGTCCGATTTCAATTCCTAGCTAGATAGCAAAAGGAAGGCAGGGCTCCACCCCTGTCTTCCACTCCGAAATATACTCTCCCATCAGGATGCTGACAAGAGAAGCCGCCCCTCAAGGATTGATCTTCGGGGGCTGGCTCAGATCGGGATTGCCGGAAGGGGCTGTTCCCGATGCCGGCGGTGCCGGTTGCTGGCCCTGGCCTCCCGCGGGCGCCTGGGGAGCAGGGCCGCCCAGATCAAGCGGAGGAAGGCCCAGTTGGGGCTGTGCCGGCGCGCCGCCCGCCGGTGCCTGCGGCGAAGGCCCGCCAAGGTCGAGCGGGGGAAGCCCCATCGAGGGGGCCTGGCCGCCCGTGCCGCCGGGATGATTGCCAAGCGGCGGCAGGCCGAACGGTGCCGGTGCGGAGCCGTTCTGGTTGCCGAAGCCCGGGATCTCGATCTTCACGTCGTCCGGGTTCACAGCCTGCTGGTCGCTCTTGTAATGCATGACCAGGCCCGGGAAGGCGATCACCACCAGGATCATCGCGAACTGGATGACGATGTAGGGCAGCACGCCGCGGTATATTTCCGAGGTCTTCACGCCTTCCATCATTTTGCCCGTCACCTTGTCGGCCCAGGGAGCCGAGGGCGCGATCGAGCGCAGGAAGAAAAGAGAGAAGCCGAAGGGCGGCGTCAGGAACGATGTCTGCAGATTGACGCCGAGGATGATGCCGAACCACACGAGGTCGATGCCGAGCTTTTCGGCCACCGGCGCGAGCAGCGGCACCATGATGAAGGCGATCTCGAAGAAGTCGAGGAAGCAACCCAGGATGAAGACGATGATCGTCACCACGATCAGGAAGCCGTATTCGCCGCCCGGCAGGGCAAGCAGCAGTTCCTCGATCCAGACGTTGCCGTTGATGCCGTAAAAGGTGAGACCGAAAACGCGGGCGCCGATCAGGATCATCATCACGAAGGCGGAGAGCTTCGTGGTGGAATCGAGCGCACTTTTTATCGACGAGAATGTGAGCCGTCCCTTGGCGAATGCCAGGATTAGAGCGCCGGTGGCACCCATGGCGCCGCCTTCGGTCGGCGTCGCGATGCCGAGGAAGATGGTGCCGAGCACGAGGAAGATCAGCGCGAGCGGCGGGATCAACACGATGATCACCTGTTCGGCGAGCCTCGAAATGATCTTCTTCTGCATCCGCCCGTTGACGATGGCAACGACGTAGGCGACGGCGATCGCAAAGGCCATCGCCGCGACAAGCCGCCATTCGGGACTCTGGATACCGGTGAAAAGGACGTGGAGCCCGAGGTAATAGAGAGCCACGGCGATCGCGATCATCACGATGAGGGATGTCACGCCGTTGCCGAGCGTGCGCGCCTCCAGCGGCAGGGCAGGGGCCCATTGCGGCTTCGTCATCGATACTATGAACACATAGACACAATAGACCGCGACGATGAGCAGGGCCGGATAAAGAGCGCCGACATACATGTCGCCGACCGAGCGGCCGAGCTGATCGGCCATGACGATCAGCACCAGCGAGGGCGGCACGATCTGAGCGAGCGTTCCCGATGCGGCGATGGTGCCGGAAACGAATGGCCGGTTATAGCCGTAACGCAGCATGATCGGCAGGGAAATCAGGCCCATCGCCATGACGGAGGCGGCGACCACGCCGGTGGTGGCGCCGAGCAGCGCGCCGACCAGGATCACCGCATAGGCGAGACCGCCCCGGACAGGACCGAAAAGCTGGCCGATCGTGTCGAGCAGGTCCTCGGCCATGCGCGACCGTTCCAGGATGATGCCCATGAAGGTGAAGAACGGAATGGCGAGCAGGGTATCATTGTACATGATCCCGTAAATGCGTTCGGGATGGCTCTGCAGGAGCGGCCAGAAGAGCCGGATTTCCGGCGAAATAGCCGAAAGCTCGACCCCGATGACGAAATAGGCGAGGCCGCCGGCTGCCAGCGTAAACGCGACGGGGTAGCCGAGCAGCAGCATCGCCATGACGCTCGTGAACATCACGAGCGGGAGGTTGTGGGCAATGAAATCGATCATGTCAGACCTCGGACGCGGCGGGCGGCATCTGGCCGGCTTTATCTTCGCGTGGGTCTTCGATCCGGCCGGTCACGACCGCGAAGCGCTTGATGATCTCCGACAGGGCCTGGAGCAGGAGCAGCATGAAGCCGAGCAGTACGGCAAGCTTTGCAGGCCAGATGATCAATCCGCCGGCATTCGAGGATATTTCGCCGGAGCGGTAGGAAAGCCAGAACCAGGGCCAGGCGAGCCATGCCATCAATCCGGCAAAGGGGAGCAGGAAGATGATGTGCAGAACGAGGTCGATGATGTCCCGGGTTTTCTTCGACCAGCTCGACGACAGGATGTCGATGCGGACGTGCTCGTTCTGCAGAAGCGCATAAGCCGCGCCCAGCATGAAGACCGTGCCGTACAGGTACCATTGCACTTCCAGCCAGGCGTTGGACGACAGGTCCAGCGTCTTGCGCAGCACGGCATTGCCGGCGCTGATCAGAACCGCCGCCAGCAGCAGCCAGGATACGGATTTGCCAATTGCCGTCGTAACAGCGTCGACGAGCCGACTAAATACAAGCAGTCCAGCCATTATTTTCCCCTCCTCTTGGACTTATTTTGAGTGATTATCAGGTCCTGGGTCATGATAGGATAGTGTTTGGCCGGAAGCGATAGCCTCCGGTTTCGGTGGCGCGACGTGTATTGACTGGTGCGGCAAAAATCAATCGCCGGATAACCGGGAAAGCCTGAAATCGGTGGCTTTTGGCAAGGTTTTTCGCGTTTTGTTGAGTGCAAACAGCGGAGGATTCGACGAAAGTCGAAGAGCGTGTTGGACGATCGATGGATGCGAATGACGGCCGCGTTGCAAATCCCAATTCGGCATAGGTGTTGGAATTTTAGCTATCCTGTTTGGAATTCATTGAGCAAACTCTCAACAACCCCCCACTGATTAGGGGGGGATGAGCCATTTGCACAATCAATTTTTAAAAGGTTTTCAGCAGTGTTGGCCGGAACCAAAGGGATGAACCCGATGAAAGAGACTGAAGCGAAGGTGCTGCAGACGGACGTGTACCTGTCGTTCGTCAGCTCACTGTTTGGCAATCGCGGCACGCTGGCGACGGGCATGATCGTGCACGTCATGTGGTGCTTTCTCGTCTTCAGCGATACCGGTTCAGTCTTCTATCTCGGCATGGCGGCGTGCTTCGTCGCGGTTTTCCTCTATCGCATCACGGGTTTCTGGCAGTTCGACCGTCTCGACAAGCAGTCCCTGTCCCGTGAACAAATTGCTTCCATCGAGCGCGGCTATGTCGTCGGAGCGGCGATGACCGCGCTTCTGCTGGGTATTGCCAGCGGTTACGCGCTTCTTGTCCTGCAGAGCACATTTGCGGCTTTCACCTGCATCGCGATGACGCTCGGCACGATGATGTCCATCGTCGGGCGCAATTACGGTTCACGTCATGCGGTGGATTTTCAGATCATCGGTTGCTGCCTGCCGATCATCGTGGCCTGTATTCTAACCGGCGAACTGAATTTGGCGTTGATGTCGTTGCTGCTGATCCCGTTCGGACTTACCACGCGCTCCATGGCCAAGGGGGTTCGAGACTTCCTTTACGAGAATGTCATCGCTTCGCGTGAAATGACCCTCATTGCCGGCCGCTTCGACACTGCGCTCAAGACCATGGCCCACGGCCTCATGATGCTGGACGGTAACGGCAGGATCGAAGTCATCAATCGTCAGGCCCGCGATCTCCTGGGACTTGATCCTGCTGTGGACGTGAAAGACAGCGAACTCGTGAACGTGCTGCGGCAAGGCACCATCCGCGCCTCCGACGCCATTATCCAGCAGATCGCCCTATTGGCCAAAGGGACGTTGAACCGGGCACTGTTTCGATTCAGCGGTGAACGCCACCTGGAATTTTCCGTGAGCCATCGCTCCGATGGCGGCGTGGTCCTGATTTTCGAGGATGTCAGCGCCCGCGTGGCCGCGGAGGAAAAGATCCTGCATATGGTGCGGTTTGACGCGCTGACAGGCCTGCCGAACCGCGGCTATTTCGCCGGGCTGGCGGCGGAGAAGGTGAACGGTCGCGGCGAGGCGCTGGCGGCTCTCGCCGTGTTCGACGTCGACGGCTTCAAGCATGTCAATGACATGCGCGGCCATGTGGTCGGCGACCGGCTGCTTTCGGCGATCGCGGCCCGGTTTGCCGCGCTCGGGACGGACAACATGCTGACCGGGCGCCTGATCGGCGACGAATTCGTCATCCTGCTTACCGGTGGCGAAGACAGTGGCGGACTGGAACAGCAGATCCGCCAGCTTCACGCGGGAATTCAGGGAGATTATCATGTGGAGGGCCTGCGCCTGACGGTTTCCATGAATGGCGGCTGCGTCATCCTGCCCTCGCAGGATTTCGACATGGAGAACTGGCAGATCAAGGCCGACCTTGCCCTTAACCATGCAAAGTCCGAAGGGCACGGTGCGCTGACCGTCTTCCGGCCGGAAATGGACGCGCAATATATCGATGAGCAGAAGCTCCGTGCAGACCTTCGGCTCGCGGTCGCCAACGGAGCCCTCCATGTCGTCTACCAGCCCATGTACCGGCCCGACGGTTCCGTCATCGAATGCAGCGAAGCCCTGGTGCGCTGGCACCATGCCGAACGCGGCCTGGTCGGCCCGAACATCTTCATCCCCATGGCGGAGGATATGGGCCTCGTCTCCCAGATCACGCGCCTGGTCCTCGATCAGGCCTGTCGCGATTGCATGACCTGGCCCGACCCGATGGGCGTCTCCGTCAATCTCTCAATCCAGGACCTGCGCAATGACGAAATCGTCGGATACGTGGCGGACGTTCTGAAGCGCCATTCGCTCGATCCCTCCAGGCTGCACCTGGAGGTGACGGAAAGCTGTTTCATGGACGAGCCCGTCGCGGTCAGCGCCATTCTCAATCAGTTCCGGGCGCTCGGCGTCACGATTGCGATCGACGATTTCGGCACCGGCTTCTCGAGCCTCAGCTACCTGGATTCGCTGCCGGTCGACATCGTCAAGATCGACCGGGCCTTCATCCGCAATATCGGCGAGGACCAGCGCAAGCTGAAGCTCCTGCGCGGCATCGTACACCTGTCGCGAGAACTCGGCCTGAAGATCATTGTGGAAGGCGTCGAGACGCGGGAGCAGCTTGCGCTCATCAACCGTCACCGTTTCGCCGATCTGGTGCAGGGTTACGTCTTCTCCATGCCGGTGGATGCCGACAGAATCACCGAGCTTGCGGCCACCGCCTCGCCGACCGGCAAGCTTTCCACCCTGCGGCGCGGTGCAAAGAACACGCAAAGCTCCGCGTTCAGGGCAGCCGCACGCTGACCACTGCCTAAAATCTGAGCGAATGCGATTGGATTTCGTGCAGCCGGAAGGCCGATCCGGTGCTTTTTAACCATAATATTTAAAACTTTATTAAAATCGGCATTCGCTTATTGCAGCCCTGTCGCCTTTTAGGGTTAATTCCTGGTTAACGCCCCAGGAATGACCTCAATGCAAACAGAAAAGACCTTTTCAGACGGATATTTTTCCAGCAAGCTTCTTGAGACCTTGGATCACATAGAATACCGGCGTATCGAAAGCCATGAGGATTTCGAGGATATCGCACGGCTGAGATATAGAGCCTATAAAGCGCACAATGTGCTGCCTGTCGCTGTGAGCAGTATGCTGGACGAGATCGATTTCGACAGTCATGCTTATGTCTTCGGCGTCTATTATTACGAAGAGCTCGTCAGTACATTACGTATTCATTATGTAACGCCGGAGCATCGGGTATCCCAGTCGAGCGGCATTTTTCCCGATGCGATCAACGCTTTTCTCGATGCCGGCCTCACGCTCATCGATCCGGCGCGATTCGCCATCGATGCGGAATTCGCCAACGAGCGCTCGACGCTTCCCTATCTCACCGTCAGGCCGACGATCATGGCGGCGATCCATTTCGACGCGGATCGCATGCTCCAGCATATACGACCTTCGCATGCGGCGTTCTACAGACGCTTCTTCTATGCCGATACCGTCGTTCCGCCGACCATGACAAAAACCTATGGCTTCGAGCTGACCTTGCTTGCATCGCGTACGCGGGAGATAAGGTCGAAACTGATGCGGCGTTTCCCGGCGTTTCAATCCGAGGCCTTCGAGCGGCGGCTTATGTTCGACCGGTCTTCGCGCTTCGAGATTTCGCCGCTCACCATCCTTCCGACGGCCCGGATTGCCGTCAGGCCGGATTCTCCCGAGATGGTCTACGTGACGTGACGAGCGTACGGGAGCGGCGTTTCGTGCCATTGCGCTTTCCAGCCGCTTTGTGTAAGGCCTGACGTGACGTTCATCTTGCTGCTCCAGGCATGATCGAGGACGTTCAAGAGGGTTTTTCCGCGCGCGAAAACGCTTGACCCCGCGGGTCGCGTGCGGCTGGTGTTCTAAGGAGACGGGACAGATGGACAATCACCATAGCGGGCCGGTGGAAACAGGGGCTTCCATGGACTATTCGGAACATGAGAAGACCTACAACATGTTCATCGCCGGTGCGAAATGGGGCACGATGGTCACCGCCGTCCTGCTGATCGCAATGGCCGCCGGTTTCTTCGGCGGCGTGGGCTTCCTCGGCAGCCTCATCGTCTTCATCGTTCTCAACATCGCCGGCGTCTTCCTGCTGCGCTGATCCTGACCGGCCGGATTTGTCTCTGGCGTAAGGGGGGATGAGATGTCGCGCCCTCCTGCGATATCGACTGGGAGGAAACAGTCTTTGGCGAAGATCATATTTGTAAGCCGCGAAGGTTCGGAAGAGCCGCGCGTATCCGCATCACCCGAAACGGTAAAACGGCTCGTCGGCCTCGGCTTTTCGATGGTCGTCGAGAATGGTGCAGGGCTGGCGTCGGGCATTCCCGACGCAGATTTCGCATCTGCCGGCGCCCGTATCGAGACCGCCGCCGATGCCGGAGCGGCCGATATCCTGCTCAGGGTCAACCGACCGACGGCCGCGGAGATCGCCTCCTATAAATCGGGCGCGGTCGTGTTTGCGGTCATGGATCCTTACGGCAACGAGGCGGCACTCGCCGGGATGGCGAAGGCCGGGCTCACCACCTTCGCCATGGAACTGATGCCGCGCATCACCCGTGCGCAATCCATGGACGTCCTGTCGTCCCAGGCGAACCTTGCCGGCTACCGCGCCGTGATTGACGCGGCGCATGAATACGGCCGGGCCATGCCGATGATGATGACGGCGGCCGGCACGGTTCCTGCCGCCAAGGTTTTCGTGATGGGGGCGGGCGTTGCCGGCTTGCAGGCGATTGCCACCGCAAGGCGCCTTGGCGCCGTCGTCTCCGCGACCGACGTGCGCCCGGCCGCCAAGGAGCAGGTCGCCTCGCTCGGCGGCAAGTTCATCGCTGTCGAGGACGACGAGTTCAAGGCCGCCGAGACCACTGCCGGTTACGCCAAGCCGATGTCGGCGGAATATCAGGCCAAGCAGGCGGCGCTTGTCGCCGACCACATTGCCAAGCAGGACATCGTCATCACCACGGCCCTCATTCCGGGCCGTCCGGCGCCGAAACTCGTCACGCGCGCCATGCTCGCCTCCATGAAGCCGGGCTCGGTGGCGGTCGATCTCGCGGTCGAGCGCGGCGGCAATATCGAAGGTTCCGAAAAGGGCAAGGTCGTCACCGTCGAGGGCGTCACCGTCATCGGTTATGCCAATGTCGCCGGCCGCATCGCCGCATCCGCTTCAGCGCTTTATGCGCGCAACCTCTATGCCTTCATCGAGACTATGGTCGACAAGGGCACGAAGGACTTTTCGATCAATATCGAAGACGAACTCGTCAAGGCGACCATGCTGACGAATGGCGGCGCGGTCGTGCATCCAACCTTCGCGGCGGCTGTGCCCGCCGAAGAGCCGGCAGCGGCGCCGGCGCCGAAGAAGGCGGCGCCCAGGAAGGAGAAGGTGGTTTCGGCCAGTGACGCACCGGCGGAAAAAGCCACGCGCGCGCGCCGTAAACCTGCCAAGGACGATGCCGCGAAGAAGGAGGGGCTTTGATGGCGAATGAAATTATGAACAGGGCGTTGGAAAGCCTCGACAATGCGGTCGCCGCCGTGAGGGCCGCTGCGGAGCAGGCGCCCGAAGTTGCCAATGCGGCCGGTGCGGCCGCCCATGCCGTTTCCGGCGGCGCGATCGATCCTTTCGTCTTCCAGCTGGCGATCTTCGTGCTGGCGATCTTCGTCGGCTATTACGTCGTCTGGTCGGTGACGCCGGCGCTGCATACGCCGCTGATGGCCGTCACCAACGCGATCTCCTCGGTCATCGTGGTCGGCGCACTGCTCGCAGTCGGCGCCTCGCTCAGCGGGTTCGCCACCGGTTTCGGCTTCGTCGCTCTGGTGCTCGTCTCGGTGAATATCTTCGGCGGCTTCCTGGTGACCAGCCGGATGCTCGCCATGTACAAGAAAAAAGATCGCTGAGGGACGCCTAGACGATGTCGCAGAATCTCGCAGCCTTCCTTTACCTCGTCTCCGGCGTGCTGTTCATCATGGCGCTTCGGGGTCTTTCCCACCCAACCACCAGCCGTCAGGGCAATATCTACGGCATGGTCGGCATGGCAATCGCCATCGTCACCACGCTTCTGCTCGCCACGCCGACCTTCGGCGGTTTCATCCTGATCGTGCTGGCGCTCGCTATCGGCGGCGGGGCAGGGGCCTATATTGCCCGCACCATTCCGATGACGGCGATGCCGCAGCTTGTCGCCGGTTTCCATTCGCTGGTCGGTTTCGCCGCCGTGATGGTGGCGGCCGCGGCACTCTATGCGCCGCACTCCTTCGGCATCGGCGAGATCGGTGAGATCCACGGTCAGGCGCTGGTCGAGATGGCGCTGGGTGCCGCGATCGGTGCGATCACCTTCACCGGCTCGGTCATCGCCTTCCTGAAGCTCGATGGGCGCATGTCCGGCAAACCGATCCTGCTGCCCTACCGGCATTTCATCAATATCGGCCTGCTGGTGCTGATCGTCGTCTTCATCGTCGGCCTGGTGCAGACCGAGAGCCATTTCGATTTCTGGCTGGTCGTGGGGCTGGCGTTGGCGCTCGGCGTGCTGCTCATCGTGCCGATCGGCGGCGCCGACATGCCGGTGGTCGTGTCGATGCTGAATTCCTATTCCGGCTGGGCGGCCGCCGGCATCGGGTTCACGCTCGGCAACCTGGCGCTGATCATCACCGGCGCGCTGGTCGGTTCGTCCGGCGCGATCCTGTCCTACATCATGTGCAAGGGCATGAACCGCTCCTTCATCTCCGTCATCCTCGGCGGCTTCGGCGGCGAGACCGCTTCGGCCTCCGGCGACGACGGCGTGCAGCGGACCGTCAAGCAGGGGTCGGCCGACGACGCTGCCTTCCTGATGCAGAACGCCGAGAAGGTGATCATCGTGCCGGGCTATGGCATGGCGGTCGCCCAGGCGCAGCATGCGCTGCGTGAGCTTGCCGACACGCTGAAGGAGCACGGCGTCGAGGTCAAATACGCCATTCATCCGGTCGCCGGCCGCATGCCGGGCCATATGAACGTGCTGCTCGCCGAGGCGAACGTGCCCTATGACGAGGTCTTCGAACTGGAAGACATCAATGCCGAGTTCGCGCAAGCCGACGTCGCCTATGTCATCGGCGCCAACGACGTCACCAATCCGGCGGCGCGCGACGACAAGTCCTCGCCGATCTACGGCATGCCGATCCTCGACGTCGACAAGGCCAAGACCTGCCTGTTCGTCAAGCGCTCGCTCGGCTCCGGTTACGCCGGCATCGACAACACGCTGTTCTACAAGGACGGCACGATGATGCTGCTCGGCGACGCCAAGAAGATGACGGAAGATATCGTCAAGGCGATGAAGCACTGACGCAAGCGATTGCTGAATAGTGAGTATAAAAGCCCGGCGATGCCGGGCTTTTTCGTGGGTCGGTTGCTCGAAGATTTCGATCTTTATCGCGACGAGGCCAGCGACCAATAGACTCGGCAACGGAAAACCTTCCACGCCTCGAGTGCTATGAAGCGGAGTCTCAGCTTGTCGCGCGGGTGCGGGAAGCGCCGTCAACGGCGGGCTTGTAATTCGGGTCGAGGCGCACGGCGTGCGAATAGGACCGGTAGGCGCGTGACTTGTCGCCCTTGCGTTCGTAGACCAGCGCCTGGTTCGCCCAGGATTCGGCGAGCTTGTCGTTCAGCTCGATCGCGCGGTTGAAGTCGGCGAAGGCGTTGTCGTCGTCATTCAGCGCGACGTAGGAAATGCCACGTCCGTTATAGGGTTCTGCCGAATTGGGCGAGAGCGAGATTGCCTTGGAAAAATCCTCGATCGCCTGGGCATGCTGGCCGCGAAGCTGGTAGATCAGGCCGCGGTTATGATAGGCGCGGCCGTCGGTCGTATCGAGTTCAATCGCCTTGGAGAAATCGTTGAAGGCTTCGTTGGTGCGGCCCGCCTGACGGTAGATATTGCCCCGGCCGATATAGGCGACATCATAGCTCGGGTTGATCTGCAGTGCCCGGTTGTAGTCATTGGCGGCGTCCACCGGCTTGCCCATGTTGCGATAGACGAGCGCCCGGTTGGCATAGGCCTGGTAGAACTGCGGATTGAGCTGGATGGCGCGATTGAAGTCGTCAAGCGCGCGGGAGAATTCGCCTGCACGTCCGTAAGCCGTGCCGCGGACATTGTACCCTTCCGGATCATTCGGATTGGCATTGATGACCGCCGAGAGCGAGGAGATATTTTCCTGGCTGCCCTGGGCACGGTCAACCGTGATCATGTCGGTGGAGGTCGTCGAGCAGCCGGCAATCGCCAGCATGGCGAACAACGCAGGGACAAGCGCGGTCTTGCCGCGGAGGGGAGAAACGATGGTTGAAAGGCCGGAAATTTGGGTTCCACGAATCAGAACGGCAGTTTTGGCGGCCATCAGGCGCGTTTCCTCGTATCGGGCAAAGAGCATTTCTTGTTCCCCTGCCTGTCGTTGTCCCAAAACCGGTTCCCGCTTTCGGGGCGACATGCAATTGGTTCAAGACCAAATCAAAAGAGCGGCGGCGCCCTTGTCGCCACCGCCCTGAAAGCACAGGAAAACGTCGAAAAAGCGGCCGATCAACGACCGGTGCGACCGCCGGCGATCAGGCCTTCGCGCTGAGCGCGCTTGCGAGCCAGCTTGCGGACGCGACGAACAGCTTCGGCCTTTTCGCGGGCGCGCTTCTGCGACGGCTTCTCGTAGTAGTCGCGCATTTTCATTTCACGGAAAATGCCTTCGCGCTGCATCTTTTTCTTGAGAGCGCGGAGCGCCTGATCGACATTGTTGTCGCGGACTAGTACCTGCACGTGAATCCCGTTCCTTTGGTTTGGTTGCTCGCCCTCATCGGTACGATTAGAGGACGAAAAATAACGTCCGCCCGGCGTTAACCGTGCGATTGGTGATGCGGCATAGCAGATGAGTCCGTGGAAGTCCATATGCTCCGTTCAAACTCTCGCGAAAATGGATCCGGGTCCTTTTGCCGCGTGTCGAAACAATCGTCTCACGCGTCGCAAAACAGCCATTGTGGCGCATATTGATTTGCGATGGGTATCGCACTACCGAGAATGCCGATCCAACATCACCGAGCCAACGATCCCAGGAGTCTGAAGGCGAGATGCGCAAATATTCGGTTTTCGCCATAGCCCGCGAGGCGATGCGCGCCCATAAAGGCTGGGAAGCGCAGTGGACCTCGCCGGAGCCGCGTTCCTCCTATGATGTCGTCATTGTCGGCGCCGGCGGGCACGGCCTTGGTGCTGCCTATTATCTCGCCAAGGAGCACGGCCTCACCAATGTCGCGGTGATCGAGAAGGGATGGCTTGGCGGTGGCAATACCGGCCGCAACACGACGATCATCCGGTCCAACTATCTCTATGAAGAGAGCATGGACATTTACGAGCATTCGCTGAAGCTCTGGGAGGGCTTGAGCCAGGAGCTCAACTACAATGTCATGTATTCGCCGCGCGGCGTGATGATGCTGTCGCACAATACCCACGACATGCAGAGCTTCAAGCGGCACATTAACGCCAACCGGCTCTACGGCATCGACAACGAATGGCTGACGCCGGAACAGGCGAAAGCCTTCGTTCCGGTTCTCGACATCTCCAAGACGGCGCGTTACCCGATCAACGGCGCGGCACTCCAGCGGCGCGGCGGCACCGCCCGCCACGACGCGGTCGCCTGGGGTTATGCCCGCGCGGCCTCCGATCGCGGCGTGCATATCATCCAGAACTGCGAGGTGACCGGCATCCGCCGAGGCGCGAACGGCGAGGTGACGGGTGTTGAAACCACTAGGGGTTTCATCGGCACGAAGAAGATCGGGGTTTCGGCAGCCGGACACTCCTCCGTCGTCATGGAAATGGCGTGCGTGCGCGTGCCGCTTCATTCCAACCCGCTGCAGGCGCTGGTCTCGGAACCGTTGAAGCCGATCTTCCCCTGTGTCGTGATGTCGAACACGGTGCATGCCTATATCTCGCAGTCCGACAAGGGTGAACTCGTGATCGGCGCCGGCACCGACCAGTACAATTCCTATTCCCAGACCGGCGGATTGCAGATCATCACCCATACGCTCGATGCCATCTGCGAGCTCTTCCCGATCTTCCGGCGGGTGAAGATGATGCGCCAGTGGGGCGGCATCACCGACAACACGCCGGACCGCTCGCCGATCCAGGGCGTCACGCCGGTGCCGGGCCTCTTCGTCAATTGCGGCTGGGGTACAGGCGGGTTCAAGGCGACGCCGGGCTCGGCGAACCTCTTCGCCCACCTGATCGCCAAGGGCGAGCCGCATCGACTGGCTGCCGGCCTGACGCTCGACCGGTTCCGCACCGGCCGGCTGATCGACGAGGCGGCGGCGGCCGCTGTCGCACATTGAGGGGGCGTGGGATGTTTCGGGTTCCGGATCAGGTTTTGTCCATTCGCTGCATAGGATGGCGGTCGCTTATGGAGGAAGACAGCGCGGCATATCGATCTCCCCCCCTGAGGGGGAGATGCCCGGCAGGGCAGAGGGGGGTAGGCCTTTCCGCATATTCGCCGGCAACTGTCTTTGCCGCACCGTCGCTACCCCTCTCCGTCACCTTCGGTGACATCTCCCCCTCAAGGGGGGAGATCAGTGGGAGCCTGCCTCGCTCACATTCATCCTCCCAAACCCTGCGGAGCCCCGCATGCTTTTGATCCATTGCCCTTATTGCGAGGAAGATCGCTCGGAGCTGGAATTCCGCTGGGCCGGCGAGGCGCATATCGCCCGGCCGGAAAATATCGCGGCGATCTCCGACGAGGAATTCGCGGAATATTTCTTCCTGCGCAACAATGAAAAAGGCCTCACCTACGAGCGCTGGCGGCACATCCATGGATGCGGCCGCTTCTTCAACGCGGCGCGCGACACGGTGAGCGACAGGTTCCTGATGACCTACAAGGCAGGCCTGCCGAAACAGCCGCTGCCGGAAAGCGGCGCCAGCGAGAAGACCGTGGAGACCTATGAGGCGACAGAAGGAGACGCAAGATGAGCGGTTCTCCGAATAATCTCGGCGCCTTCCGCATCAAGGGTGCCGGCCGCCTGACGCCGGCGCGTACTGCGCGCTTCACCTTCGACGGCAGGAGCTACACGGCGATGGAAGGCGACACGGTCGCCTCGGCGCTCCTGGCGCATGGCGTGCATCTCGTCGGACGGTCGTTCAAGTATCACCGGCCGCGCGGTATTCTCTCCGCCGGGGCGGAAGAGCCGAACGCGCTCATCGACGTTGCGCGCGACGCTGCCCGCCGCCAGCCGAACGTGCGCGCCACCGTGCAGGAAGTGTTCGACGGTGCGAAGATTGCCTCGCAGAACCGCTGGCCGTCGCTGAGGTTCGATGTCAGTGCTTTCAACGACCTGCTTTCGCCGTTCTTCGCGGCCGGCTTCTACTACAAGACCTTCATGTGGCCGAAGGAAGCCTGGGCGAAGCTCTACGAGCCCTTCATCCGCCGCGCCGCCGGCCTCGGCGTCGCGCCGACGGAAGAGGATCCGGATCACTATGCCAGCCGCTATGCCCATTGCGATGTGCTGGTTGCCGGCGCAGGCGTTGCCGGCCTGACGGCGGCGCTTTCCGCCGCCTCGACCGGCGCATCCGTCATCCTCGTGGACGAACAGCCGGAAGTCGGCGGTGCGCTGCATTTCGATGCGGCGGCGACGATCGACGGGCAGAACGGCTATGACTGGGCGCAAGGCCTCGCCGCGAAGCTGAAGGCCATGCCGAACGTCACGGTGCTGACCCGCACGACCGTCTTCGGCTATTACAACCACGGCTTCCTGGGGCTGGTGGAGCGGGTGAGCGATCATCTGGCCAGGCCCGGCAGGGACCTGCCGCGCGAGCGGTTGTGGCAGGTCAGGGCAAAGCGCGTCATCCTGGCGACAGGCGCGATCGAGCGGCACATGGTGTTCGCCAACAACGACCGGCCGGGCATCATGCTGGCCTCTGCGGCGCGGACCTTCCTCAACCATCACGGCGTCGCGGTCGGGAAGAATGTCGGCGTCTACACCGCGCATGACTCGGCTTACGAGGCGGCCTTCGACCTGAAACTGGCCGGTGTGGCGATCGCTGCGATCATCGACAGCCGCAGCCATCCGGGCGATGCGGTTCTGGCGGAAGCGCGCTCGCTCGGCATCGACGTCCTCACCGGTCATTCAGTCATCAATACGTCGGGACGCTTACGCATTTCCTCGATGACGGTTGCCCGCAATGGTGGGTCGAATGCCCGCAAGATCCCGGTCGATGCGCTGATCGTCTCGGCGGGCTGGACACCATCGGTGCATCTCTTTTCGCAGTCGCGCGGCAAGCTGCGTTTCGATGAGCAGAACCAACGCTTCCTGCCGGATATCTACGCGCAGGATTGCGTTTCGATCGGAGCCTGCAACGGCACGGACGACCTTTCCGACCTGATCGACGAGGCGATCGCCGCCGGCGGCGGTTCGCTTGCGCTTTCCGGCGAGAACCGGTTCGAATGGACCGGCGGCATGATCGGCGCGGCGGAAGGTGCGGGGCCGGAGACGGTGGTGAAGGCCTTCGTGGATTTCCAGCACGACGTGACGGCCAAGGACATCCGCCTTGCGGTGCGCGAGGGCATGCATTCGATCGAGCATATCAAACGCTTCACGACGAACGGCATGGCGTCCGACCAGGGCAAGCTCTCCAACATGCATGGTCTGGCGATCGGGTCGGAAATGCTCGGACGACCGATCCCGAAGGTGGGGCTCACCACCTTCCGCGCGCCCTATACGCCGGTCACCTACGGCACGCTGGTCGCCCATTCGCGTGGGCCACTCTTCGATCCGGCCCGCAGGACGCCGATGCATGATCTCGAGGCGGCAGAAGGCGCCGAATTCGAGGATGTCGGCAACTGGAAACGCGCCTGGTATTTCCCGAAGCGCGGCGAGGACATGGCGGTGGCCGTCAACCGCGAATGCAAAACGGTGCGCGAAGTGGCGGGCGTGTTCGACGCCTCGACGCTCGGCAAGATCGAGGTGGTCGGGCCGGACGCGGCGCAGTTCTTCAACCTCCTCTATACGAACGCTTGGGATACGCTGAAACCCGGCAAGTGCCGCTACGGAATCATGACCCGCGAGGATGGTTTCGTTTATGACGACGGTGTCGTCGGGCGGCTTGCCGAAGACCGGTTCCATGTGACGACCACGACCGGCGGTGCACCGCGCGTGCTGCATCACATGGAGGATTATCTCCAGACGGAATTCCCACATCTCAGGGTCTGGCTCACCTCGACCACCGAGCAATGGGCGGTCATCGCCGTGCAGGGGCCGAAGGCGCGCGAGATCATCCAGCCCTTTGTCGAGGGCGTCGACCTCTCCAACGAGGCCTTCCCGCATATGAGTGTGGCGGAATGCTCGGTCATGGGCGTATCGGCAAGGCTCTTCCGCGTCTCCTTTACCGGTGAACTCGGTTACGAAATCAACGTGCCGGCCGATTACGGCCCGGCCGTCTGGAAGGCGATATGGGAACGGGCGGAAGACATGGGCGCCTGCCTCTACGGCACCGAGACCATGCATGTGCTGCGCGCAGAGAAGGGCTATATCATCGTCGGCCAGGATACCGACGGCACGGTGACGCCGGACGATGCCGGCCTCGACTGGGCGGTTTCGAAGAAGAAGGCGGATTTCGTCGGAATCCGCGGATTGAAGCGGCCCGACCTCGTCCGCGACGGCCGCAAGCAGCTCGTTGGGCTCCTGACGAAGGACCCAGCGGACGTGCTGGAAGAGGGGGCGCAGATCGTCGCCGATCCGAACCAGCCGAAGCCGATGACCATGCTCGGCCATGTCACCTCATCCTACTGGTCGGAGAATTGCGGCCGTTCGATCGCGCTGGCGCTGGTTGCCGGCGGAAGAGCTCGCATGGGCGAAACGCTCTACGTGCCGATGAAGGACAGGACGATCGAAGTGGAAGTGGCCGACATGGTGTTCTTCGACAAGCAAGGAGGCCGCATCCATGGCTGATCTGGCAATTCGTAGTCTGCCCCTTTCTGGCGTTCACGGAGGCTCCTCCGCCGTCCGGCTCGAAGCGGCGCCGCCGGCCGAACGCATCTTGCTGCGCGCCAGGCCCGAGGACGTGGCAGCACTTTCCGGCGCGCTCGCCCTCGACCTGCCGGTGAAGCCGAAGACCTCCGCTTCGGCAAACGGCCGCATGGCGCTCTGGCTCGGGCCGGACGAGTGGCTGGTGATCGGCGAAGAAGGAACCGGGCTGATGCAGGCGGCGACCAATTCCGGCGTGCTGCATTCGGCGGTGGATATTTCCCACCGCAACACGGCAATCCTGGTTTCCGGTCCCGGCGCTGCGAACGCGATCAATACTGGCTGCCCGCAGGATCTTTCGCTTGCCGCCTTTCCGGTCGACGCATGCTCGCGCACCGTCTTCGGCAAGGTGGAGATCGCGCTCTTAAGGACCGCAGAGGATGCGTTCCGGGTAGAGGTCTGGCGGTCGTTTTCGGATTATGCCTTCGGACTGCTGTCTGAAGGCGCGCGGGACGCAGCGGTTTAGGCGGGACGGATCATTGCCGGTGAGGCGGGATTCGATGGTTCTGCGCCTCCGCAAGTATACTTAGGTATGCCGGCGGTCATCTGCTCATATGATCCGATTAATACTCCAGGAATGTAGAACGACGAGCTTCCGGCCTGCATATTTCATCCGTGAAGTTCGAAGCGCGTAGGGCCGAAATAGGCCTCGGAAGTCTCTGAAGAATTTGCTTGAAGCAAAGAGAGGCTTGCTGCCTGTGACTGCAATTTTGTCTCCGGAACCGCAGAAGTTTTGAGCTTCAGTACGCATGCCCTATCCGCACCCCTGGTCGGGCGTTCCCGCCGAGTATCATTGGAGAAAAGCAAATGCTGATGAACAGACGTACCTTTTCGTCCGCCCTGGTGGCAGGCGCAGCCGCTTCCCTCATCGCGAGCCGCGGCATGGCCGCTCCTTCCGCGCCGCTGAAGGCGCGCAATGTCGTGCTTGTGCACGGGCTGTTTGCCGACGGATCATGCTGGTCCGAGGTGATCGGCCGTTTGCAGGCAGCCGGCCTCAATGCGACGAGCGTGCAGAATCCTCTGACGACATTGCCCGAAGCGGTCGCGTCCGCCGAACGCGTACTGGCGCGACAGGACGGTCCCACGGTCCTGGTCGGGCATTCCTTTTCCGGGATGATCGTCACCGAAGCCGGCATGCACCCCAACGTTTCGTCGCTCGTCTACGTGGCGGCGCGTGCGCCGGATGCGGGCGAGGACTATACGGCGCTGGCCAAGACATTTCCGACGCCGCCCGCCACGGCCGGCATCGTCTTCGACGGCGATGAGGGACGTCTGAGCGAGGCCGCGTTCCTGCGCGATTTCGCGGGCGACCTGCCGGAAGCGAAGGCGAAGGTGCTTTACGCGGTTCAGCAGCCGTTCCACAAGGCCTTGCTCACGGGCAAGACCACGCAGGCGGCCTGGCGTTCGAAACCGAGTTTCTATGCCGTTTCGACGGAAGACCGGACGATCAATCCGGACCTCGAACGGTTCATGGCCAAGCGCATGGGCGCCAGGACCATCGAGTTGAAGGCCAGTCATCTGTCATTGATCTCTCACCCGCAGGAGATCACCCGGCTCATCCTGGAAGCGGCAGGGCATCAGGCATAGGAGGCGTCCGGGTCCCGACCCGGGCATTCCGACGTTTCACCACCCCCGCCACTTCACCCAGCGGCCGTGGGGGTCGGTGCGGCCGAGTTCGCGGCGTTCGCCGGTCGGCCAGATCTGCAGGCTGAGCGTCACACCGTCCGGATTGTCGTCCATCTCGATCTGAAGGCGGGCGAGGGGGGCGTCTTCGGTGGCGCGGCTGCCGGCTTCCGCGATGATCGCCTCGCCTCTCGCGCGGGCATCCGGCGGCAGGTATTGCCAGGCGATCGAATGGTAGACGACATGTACGGTGCCGGGCAAAAGGTTCGCGAGCCGCTTTTCCTTCAGCCAGGCGAGCGCGTCGCCCTTTTCGACCAGGACATGGTTGATACGGGCGACTTCGATCGCTGCGCGGGTACGCTCCACCCGGTCGGGCTGGTCGGCCCAGAGATAGGAGAGGAGCCGCAGGCTGTCTTCGGGCGCGTTCGGGTCGAGCGGGTTCAGGTCGCAGCCGGCGCGATCCTGCACGGCGATCTCGGCACGCGGCGGCGACCCGCCCTCCCAACGAGGCTTCAGCATCACGGGAGACGAGGGATCACCCCACAGGAAGCCGCCGAGATCGTGATGATAGCGGTCCCAGTTGAGGTTGAGGCCCATGCTGGCGCCGAATTCCGAAAGAACCAGGGGCTTCCCGAAAAGGTCGGCGATGGTGAGGAAGCCGGCGAGCAGCGCGCTCGACCGACGCACCTCGTTCGTTTGCGGCGCGAAACGCAGGCGTTCGAGGATGAAGTTCTCGTGTTCGCCGAAGGCATGGATGATGCCGCTCCAGAGCGCGTCGTCGCTGACCTCGTTCGGCGGATAGACGGCCTTCAGCCCCTCGTCCCTGCCGTCGATGACGAGCGCATGCAAAGCGCCGGCAAGCCGGGTGGGCAGCAGGTCGCCGCGGGTGCCGGGGTCGCCTTCCCAGGCCAGCACCCTCCGGCCGACCGTTGTGGAGCCGTCGAGGCGTTCCACCATCAGCGCGCCGAGGCGGGCGGTAAAAGGGGAATCCAGCGTCTGGCCGGCAACGATCTGTTCGCGGAAGGCCTGCCTGATCTCAGCTTCGGACGCCATGGCTCACACGCCCTCCGGCCGGTCCTTGGGGTCGAACTGGATGATGGTGATCCAGTTGGCCGTCAGCGCCGGCTTCTTCTCGTTCTCGATCTCGACCGTCACCTCGTAGGTGGTCATCAGCATGCCGGCGCCGCGAAAACGGCAGTCGGAAAGCACGAAACGGCCGCGGACGCGGCTGCCGGTCTTCACCGGCGACATGAAGCGGATGCGGTCGAAGCCGTAATTGAGGCCCATGGTCTGTTCGCGGATTTTCGGCACGCCGCCGAAATTCATCGCCGACAGAAGCGAGAGCGTCAGGAAACCGTGGGCGATCGTTCCGCCGAACGGACTTTCGGCAGCGGCGCGCTCCGGATCGACATGGATGAACTGATGGTCGTGCGTCGCATCGGCAAACAGGTTGATCATCGTCTGATCGACCAGAATCCAGTCGGATATGCCGAGTTCCTGGCCGACAAGCCCCGGCACTTCCACGAGCGAAATTTCACGCATGCGACCTCACTGATTTCTTCCAGAACGATTGGTGCAGTTCCGGGCGGAAAACCGCTCCACTTCATCTCCGGGAACTGCGCTGGCGGCGGGCGGACTTTACAGAGTTTGGACCGATTGGCGAATTATTTTTGCACCGCATCATTCCTCGATGCAGAAGCGGACGGAGCGGGCGGGAAGCATCTGGTTCCAGAGCTCGCGGGAGGGGAATTGCCGCCAGTTCCAGCCGGGCAGAGCAAAGGTCGCCGGCTCCGGGCCGCGGTTGAAGAGGACGGCAAGCCGGGTCGGTCTCCCAGCCTGGCGATCGTGCGTCGTGAGCACCATGCCGAGCACGGAATTGTCGGGGGCGTCCCAGTCGCCGACCTCCATCGGCCTGCCTTCCACTGAGAGCCATTGGACATCGCCGTTGCCGTTCAGGAAGCCGGTTTCGGAAAAGATCGCAAAGCGTTTGCGGAACGCGGCGAGCGCGGCGGTGTGCTCCACCAGCCTGCCGTCGATCCTCGACCAGTCGAACCAGGTAATGGCGTTGTCCTGGCAGTAAGCGTTGTTGTTGCCGCGTTGGCTGCGGCCGGCCTCGTCGCCCATGGTGAGCATGACGAAGCCGCGGCTCACGAAGAGCGTCGAAAGCAGAGCGGACACATCGCGGCGGCGTTTTTCGAGGATGACGGGATCGTCCGTTTCGCCTTCGACGCCGTTGTTCCAGGAGAAATTGTCGTTGTGGCCGTCGCGGTTTTCCTCGCCGTTCGCCTCGTTGTGCTTGTTCTCGTGCGAGACGAGATCCATCAGCGTGAAGCCGTCATGGGCGGCGAGGAAATTGACCGTGCGGGTGGAATGACGGCCGTGGCGGGCGAAAATGTCGGAGGAGCCGGCGAGCCTTGTCGCGAGCGCGCCTGTCGTCCAGCGGTCGCCGCGCCAAAAGCGGCGGATGTCGTCGCGGGCGCGGTCGTTCCATTCGAGGAAGGGTTCGGAGAAATTGCCGAGCTGGTAGCCGCCGGGGCCGATATCCCACGGCTCGGCGATCAGCACGCGATCCTTCAGCGCCTCATCGGAAATCATCGCCTTGAGCGTCGCGCCCTCCGCATCAAAGCCGTTGGCCGTGCGGCCGATTACGGGCGCGAGGTCGAACCGGAAGCCATCGACGCCGGCATGCAGGACGAAATGCCGGAGTGTGTCGATGATGAGCCGGCGGACATGGGGATGGTCGCAGGCGACCGTGTTGCCGGTGCCGGTGTCGTTGACGAGGTGCCCCGGCTCGCCGGGCACATGGCGATAATAGGACAGGTTGTCGAGGCCGCGCATGGAGAGCGTCGCGCCATGGCGGTCGCTCTCACCGGTATGGTTGAAGACGAGATCGAGGATGACACCGATGCCCGCCTGATGAAGCGCGGTGACCGTCTCACGCAGTTCCCTCATCCCGCCGGGGCAGAGCCGCGGGTCGAGCGCCATGAAGGCGATCGGGTTGTAGCCCCAGGCGTTGGAGAGACCGAGGCGAGGCAAATGGCGTTCGTCGATCCAGGCGGTGATCGGCATCAGCTCGACCGCATCGACGCCGAGCGTCTTCAAATGGGAGATGATCGAAGGGTGAGCGAGTGCGGCGACCGTACCGCGGCTCGCTTCGGGGATCTCCGGGTGCAGGATGGTGAAGGCCTTGACCGAGATCTCGTAGATGAAGCCGCCCGGCGGCAGGAGCGGCTTGCCGATTTTGGCGAGCGGATTACGGGTGACAACCGCTTTCGGTACGAGGTCGGCGGTGTCGACGCCGAACAGGGAGAGTTTTGCATCATGCCGGAACGGCCGGTCGATCTCGCGGGCATAGGGATCAACGAGAAGCTTGGACGGATCGAACCAGGAGCCTTTGTCGGGATCATAGGCGCCCCAGGCGCGGTAGCCGTAGCGCTGTCCCTCCATCACACCGCGTACCGAGACCCGATGGATATCATCGCGACCGCGCACGAGGCGGTAGCGGGATGTTTCCTGTTTTCCTTCGGCATCGAAGAGACAGAGCTCGATCCGTGACGCGCGGTGCGACCAGATCGCGAAATCACAGCCGTCTGCGGTCAGCGTTGCTCCGAGCGATGAAAGAACCATGCGGTCGTCCAGTCCCAGTTGCGCCCGTCCTGTTGCGCCATGCGAGGCCGGCCGGAGGATCATCCGACGAAAGCCGCCGGATCACGTCCGACCAGCATCCCTCCTGATGGTGAATTCATCGTGAAGAAGCATCTGCCGCCGGCTATCGCCGAAAAGCCGTCCGCGCCCTAATTTGCATTCGACGGCCGATTTCCCTAGTCTTGGGACCGGTCGAAGGAAAAAAGGCCGTTTCGCCGGCCGTATTCAGTTACCCGTATGCGGTCACCTTCAAACCTCAGGCAAAGAGGGCCAGACAGATGACGCAAGCCAAAAGCGGCGACACAGTCCGGATTCACTATATCGGAAAATTCACCGACGGCACCGAGTTCGACTCGTCGACGGGCCAGCCTCCGCTGGAGTTCGTGCTCGGTGCCGGTCAGATCCTTTCGGGGCTCGACAAGGAGATCGACGGCATGGAACTCGGCAGCCATCAGACGGTGACCGTGCCGGCTGAAGAGGCCTACGGAGCGCATGATCCAGCCAAGGTCCACGCGCTTCCCCGTTCGGCCGTGCCGTCGGATATCGACCTCAAGCCCGGCCTGCAACTGCAGACCAGAACGCCGGACGGAAACACGATCCCGCTCGTCGTCACCGAAATCGACGAGCAGGTCGTGACCGTCGACGCCAACCATCCCTTCGCCGGCAAAGACCTGGTCTTCGACGTCGAACTGGTGGAAATCGTCAGGGCGGCGTGAGGGTCCTGTAGGCAGGTGAGATGCTTTGCCCCTCATCCGCCTACCGGCACCTTCTCCCCGCTGGCGGGGAGAAGGAGATATGCCGCGCCGGTTTCCTACCTATTGGGCGTTGCGTGAGGCACGTCCCCTCTCCCCGCAAGCGGGGAGAGGGTTAGGGTGAGGGGCAAATATTAGAAAGATCAGGTAATCACGCTCGGCTTGTCGCGGGCGGTGCGTTTCTTGAGCTCCGAAATCTCGTCTGCGATGGCGATGAGGTCGGCCAAGGCTTCCTGCGTGTCAATGCCGTGTTTTGCCGGATCAGGCTCGTAGCGCTCCACATAGACGCGGATCGTCGCGCCGGACGTGCCGGTGCCGGAGAGGCGGAGGACAATGCGGGAGCCGCCCTCGAAGAGAATGCGAACGCCCTGGTTCTTCGAGACCGAGCCGTCGATCGGATCGTGATAGGCAAAGTCGTCGGCGGCGGAGACCTTGAGCGAACCAAAGGTTTTGCCGGGAAGCGTTGCGAGCTTCTCCCGCAGCGCGGTCATCAGGTTATTGGCGGCTTCGGTATTCACTTCCTCATAATCGTGGCGGGAATAGTAGTTGCGGCCGTATTCGGCCCAATGCTTCCTGACGATTTCGGCGACGCTTTCGTTGCGCGCGGCCATGATGTTCAGCCAGAAGAGGATTGCCCAGAGCCCGTCCTTCTCGCGCACGTGGTCGGAGCCGGTGCCGAAGCTTTCCTCGCCGCAGACCGTCACCTTGCCGGCATCCATGAGGTTGCCGAAGAACTTCCAGCCGGTCGGTGTCTCGTACATGCCGATGCCGAGCTTTTCCGCCACCCGGTCGGCGGCGGCGCTGGTCGGCATGGAGCGGGCGATGCCAGCGATGCCCTTGGCATAACCCGGCGCGACCGTGGCGTTGGCGGCGATGATGGCGAGGCTGTCGGAAGGGGTCACGAACATGCCCTTGCCGACGATCATGTTGCGGTCGCCGTCGCCGTCGGAAGCGGCGCCGAAATGCGGGCCGTCCTTGCTCATCACGTCGTCATAGAGGTCCTTGGCATGGACGAGGTTCGGGTCCGGATGATGGCCGCCGAAATCCGGCAGCGGCGTGAAGTTGCGCACCGAGCCTTCCGGCGCGCCGAGCCGGTTTTCGAAGATTTCCTTGGCATAGGGACCGGTGACGGCGCCCATCGAATCCATGGCGACATTGACGCCGCTCGCGATCAATGCGCGGATCGCCGGGAAGTCGAAAAGCTGTTCCATCAGGTCGGCATAATCGGCGACCGGGTCGATCACCTCCACCTGCATGCCGGCGACCTTGAAGGAGCCGAGCGCGTCGAGATCCACGTCGGCCACGTCGGCGATCTTATAGATATCGATCACCTTGGAGCGCGTGAAGATGGCGTCGGTGATCTTTTCCGGCGCCGGGCCGCCATTGCCGATATTGTACTTGATGCCGAAATCCTCCGTCGGGCCGCCGGGATTGTGGCTGGCCGAGAGGATGATGCCGCCGAAGGCATGATATTTGCGGATGATGTTGGATGCAGCGGGCGTGGAGAGAATGCCGCCCTTGCCGACCATGACCTTGCCGAAGCCTGCGGCCGCAGCCATCTTGATCGCCTTCTGGATGACCTCGCGGTTGTAGTAGCGGCCGTCGCCACCGATCACCAGCGTCTTGCCTTCAAAGCCTTCGAGCGAATCGAAGATCGACTGGATGAAATTCTCCGCATAGTTCTCCTGAGCGAAGACCGGGACCTTCTTGCGCAGGCCGGATGTGCCCGGTTTCTGATCCTGATAGGGGGCTGTGTGAACGGTCTTGATCATGATCATGATCCTTTTCTTGCAAGGAGATTTTTATAAAGCTCGGCATAAAGACCGGCGCTTTTTTCCCAGGAGACGTCGGATTTCATGCCCTGCTTCTGCATCGCGGTCCAGACCTTCGGGTCGCGGTAGAGCCGGACTGCGCGGCGGAGCGCCCGGCGCAGATTGCCGGCGGTGACGGGGCCGAATGAGACGCCGGTCGCGGTTTTGGCGGCGAGTGCCGCATGGCTTGCGTCGATGACAGTATCGTTGAGGCCACCCGTTCGGGCAACGACGGGAATGCAGCCGTAGCGAAGGCCATAGAGCTGGGTGAGCCCGCAAGGCTCGAAGCGCGAGGGAATGATGATGGCATCCGAACCCGCCTGCATGAGGTGCGACAGCGGCTCGTCATAGGTGGGGAGAACGGCAATGCGGCCGGGATGATGGGCGGCGGCAGCATGGAAGGCATTTTCGAGCGCCCGGTCGCCCGAGCCGAGCACGGCAAGCCGTGCGCCCAGTTCGACGAGATCGCCGACCGCTTCCGCCAGAAGGTCCATGCCCTTCTGCCAGGTGAGCCGCGAGATGACGCAAAAGAGCGGGCCATCGTCCTCGATCAGGCCGAAACGCTCGGCGACTGCCCGCTTGTTCTCGGCGCGAGTCTTGAGCGACGCGGCGGTGTAATTCGCCTTGACGGCCGTGTCCGTGGCCGGGTTCCAGATGCCGGTGTCGATGCCATTGACGATGCCGTGCAGATCGGCGGCGCGATAGGCGAGCAGGCCTTCGAGCCCCATGCCGAATTCGGGCGTGAGGATTTCCTCGGCATAGGACGGACTGACCGTGCTGATCGCCCAGCCCGTCTGCAGTCCGGCTTTCAGATAACCGACGCCGCCGAAATATTCGACGCCGCCGATACCGAAGGCATGCGGCGGCAGTTCGAGATAGGGGAAGATGTCGGCGCCGAACTGGCCCTGGAAGGCGATGTTGTGGATGGTGACAAGCGTCGGGATTTCGGGTTCGGCGGCGTAACGCATGTAGGCCGGCACCATGGCCGCCTGCCAGTCATGCACGTGAACGATATCCGGCTGCCAGCCTGATTCTCCCTGGGCCATGCCGCCCTGGGCGATGATGGCGCCAGCCTTGGAAAGAGCCGCAAAACGCCGCCAGTTGTCGAAATGGTCCTTCCCGGTGGCATCGGCATAAGGCCCGCCGGGGCGGTCGAAAAAGGTCGGCGAATCGAGGATCAGCAGGTCGAGCCCCTGATGTTCGACTTCGAGCACGTCGGCCTTGGCACCGAGCAGGCTCTCGAAACTCATCCGGACCGTTGCGTTCTCCACCATCCGCATCACGGCCGGATAACCCGGCATCAGCGTCTTCACCGATACGCCGTAGCCTTTCAGGGCAAGCGGTAGCGCGCCGGCGACATCGGCAAGCCCTCCTGTCTTGATGAGCGGATAGACCTCCGACGCAACCGAAAGAACCTGCATTAATCCCCTGAACTCCGTCTCATAAATCCAGTTTGTCGATCATCGCCTGGGTGATCAGGCAAATGCCGCTCTCGGTGCGGCGGAAGCGTTTCGCATCGAGTTCCGGGTCTTCGCCGACCACTAGTCCCTCGGGAATGGTTACACCGTGATCGATGACGACATTGCGAAGCTGCGCACGCCGGCCGATGCGGACATTCGGGAGAATGACGGCGCCTTCAAGGCGGGAATAGGAATTTGCACGCACGCCGGTGAAGAGAAGGCTGTTGTAAAGCGTCGAGCCGGAGATGATGCAGTCGCCGGAGACGACGGAGGAGATGGCCGAGCCGCGGCGGTCCTCGTCGTCATGCACGAACTTGGCCGGCGGGGTGATCTCCGCATAGGTCCAGATCGGCCAGGACTTGTCGTAGATGTCGAGTTCGGGGGTGACGGCGGTCAAGTCGATATTGGCCTGCCAGTAGGCATCGACCGTGCCGACGTCGCGCCAGTAGGGCTCACGTTCGAAATCGGAGCGGACGCAGGAATTGGCGAAGCGGTGGGCGACCGCCTTACCGTTATTGACGATGTAGGGAATAATGTCCTTGCCGAAATCGCGGTTGGAGCCGGGCGTTTCGGCATCGCGCTTCAGGGCTTCCATCAGGAGCCTGGTATGGAAGACATAGATGCCCATCGACGCAAGCGCGAATTCCGGATTGCCCGGAATGCCGGGCGGATCGGCGGGCTTTTCCACGAAAGCGATGATCTCATCCTTTTCGTTGACATGCATGACGCCGAAGCCGGTCGCCTCCATGCGGGGCACTTCCAGGCAGCCGACGGTGACGTCCGCGCCGGAATCGACATGCTGCTGGAGCATGTATTCGTAGTCCATCTTGTAGACGTGGTCGCCGGCGAGGATGACCATGTATTCGGGCGCGTAGGCCTCGATGATATCCATGTTCTGGTAGACCGCGTCGGCGGTGCCTTCGTACCATTGCGTTTCCGAAACGCGCTGTGAGGCGGGCAGGATGTCGAAGCTTTCGTTGCGCTCGGGGCGGAAGAAGTTCCAGCCGCGCTGCATGTGGCGGATCAGCGAATGGGCCTTGTATTGCGTCGCGACGCCGATGCGGCGGATGCCGGAATTCAGGGCATTGGAGAGGGCGAAATCGATGATGCGTGCCTTGCCGCCGAAATAGACGGCCGGCTTGGCGCGGCGGTCGGTCAGTTCCTTCAATCGGCTGCCGCGTCCGCCGGCCAGCACATAGGCCATCGCGTCGCGCGAAAGGGGCTGAATTCGCTTCTCGTTCATATTCTCCTCCCTATTCCACTAGGCCTGTTGTTCCAATTCCAGCATCAGCGTTGCCAGCGGCGGCAGCGTGACTTCGGCATGGACGGCTCCTCCCGCGTTCACCGCCTGAACGCGGCCGCCATTGCCCTTGCCGCTGCCGCCGTAGATCTCGGCATCGGTATTGAGGATTTCCCGCCATCTTCCCTCGTTTGGCAAGGGGATGCGGAAATTTTCCCGATAGACGGGGGTGAAGTTGCTGATCACCGCCACCGGCTTTTCTCCCGGCGCCATCCGAAGCCAGGCGAAGACGGAATTTTCCGCATCGTCGACGATCAGCCAGCGGAAGCCGTCGCCTTCGCAGTCGCGGGCATGCAGTGCAGGCTTGGAGCGGTAACAGAAGTTCAAGTCCCGGATCAGGCGGCGCATGCCTTCATGCGGATGGTAAGCCAAAAGATTCCAGTCGAGTTCGCGGGCCTCGCTCCATTCGCTCCACTGGGCAAATTCCTGGCCCATGAAGAGCAGCTTCTTGCCCGGATAACCCCACATGAAGGCGTAATAGGCGCGCAGGTTGGCGAATTTCTGCCAGTCGTCGCCGGCCATCTTGGCGATCAGCGAACCCTTTCCATGTACCACCTCGTCATGGGAGAGCGGCAGCACGAAATTTTCCGAAAAGGCGTAGATGAGGCCGAAGGTGATCTCGCTGTGGTGGTGCTTGCGGTAGACGGGTTCGCGCGCCAGATAGCTCAGCGTGTCGTGCATGAAGCCCATGTTCCACTTGAAGCCGAAACCGAGGCCACCTTCGTGGACGGGCTGGGAAACCTTCGGCCAGGAGGTGCTCTCCTCGGCGATCGTCATCATGCCGGGATGGGCGCCATAGGAGAGCGTGTTCATCTTCTGCAGGAAGCGGACGGCTTCCAGGTTTTCCCGCCCGCCATATTCGTTCGGCACCCATTCGCCTTCCTTCCGCGAATAGTCGAGGTAGAGCATGGAGGCGACAGCATCGACACGCAGGCCGTCGAGATGGAATTTCTCCGCCCAGTAGAGCGCGTTGTTGATCAGGTAGGAGAGGACTTCGATGCGGCCGAAGTTGTAGATCGCGGTGTTCCAGTCCGGATGGAACCCCTGACGCGGATCGGCATGTTCGTAAAGAGCGGTGCCGTCGAAGAAGCGCAGACCGTGCTCATCCGTCGGGAAATGCGCGGGCACCCAGTCGAGGATGACGCCGATGCCGACCTTGTGGCAGCCGTTGACGAAGCGGGCGAAACCTTCCGGTTCGCCGAAACGGGCGGTCGGCGCGAAGAGCCCGGTCGTCTGGTAGCCCCAGGAGGGATCATAGGGATGTTCGGTAACGGGCAGGAATTCGATATGGGTGAAGCCCATGTCGACGCAATAGGGGATGAGTTCGGCGCCGAGCTCGTCCCAGGTGAGGAAGGAGCCGTCCGGCTTGCGGCGCCATGAGCCCGCATGCACCTCGTAGATGGTGATCGGCTGGCGGCGATGGTCGGCCTTTTCCCAGAATTCCCGGTGGGCCGCATCCTCCCATTTCTGCAGGAGTTCCGGTGCGGTGACCGAGGCGGTGTCCGGTCTCATCTCGGCGCGGCGTGCATAGGGATCCGCCTTCAGCGGCAGGAGCTTGCCGTTCTTGCCGACGATTTCGAACTTGTAGGCAGAGCCGGCCGAGACGTCCGGCGCGAAGATTTCCCATATGCCGGTATCGACCCTCAGCCGCATCACGTGGCGGCGGCCGTCCCAGTTGTTGAAGTCGCCGACGACGGAGACTCGTTTCGCATTCGGCGCCCAGACGGCGAAATGGAAGCCCTCGACGCCCTCGTGCTTCATCTGATGGGCGCCCATCTTGTCGAAGAGGCGCAGGTGTGAACCCTCGCGGACGAAATAGTCGTCCATGGGGCCGAGCACGGGACCGAAACTGTAGGGGTCGGTGACGGCCCATTCGTTGTCGCCGCGGCGAGCGCGGTAACGGACCGGCTGGAGGTGGGAGGCGTTGACGGGGCCTTCGAAATATCCGGCCTCATGGCGGCAGGTGAGTTCGCCGAGCTCCGTTCCGTTGAGGGAGAGCGCGGTGACGGCTTCGGCGCCTGGAATGAAGCAGCGGACCCTGAAGCCGTCCTTCAGCTTGTGAAGCCCAAGGACGGCGAATGGGTTGGCGTGCCTGCCTTCCAAAATCGCCTCGATCTCGGATGATGGAATTTCGCCTGGGGCTCTTCCGTCATCGAGGACGCGCGGCGATTTCGTCATCAGGCTCTCCAGATCTCCGACGCGTATTGGCGAATAGTTCTGTCAGAGGAGAACCATCCCATCCGGGCAGTATTTCGAATCGTCTTCGAATACCAGGATTTAGGGTCGAGCCAGAGCTGGTCAACACTGCGCTGGGCCGCCGCATAGGCGTCGAAATCGGCGGCGACCATGAACCAGTCGTGATTGTAGATGCCATCGATCAGATCGGAGAAGCGCGAGCGGTCGTCCGGCGAGAAGACGCCGGATGCAATGGCGTTCAAGGCCTGGGCGAGTTCCGGGGACCTGTCGATGATGGCGCGGGGGGTGTGGCCATCGGCGCGGACCTTGGCGACCTCGTCGGCCTTGAGGCCGAAGATGACGATATTGTCCTCGCCGACGTAATCGCGCATCTCGACATTCGCGCCGTCGAGTGTACCGATCGTCAGCGCGCCGTTCAGAGCGAACTTCATGTTGCCGGTGCCGGAGGCTTCCATGCCGGCCGTGGAGATCTGCTCAGAAAGATCGGCGGCCGGAACCATGATCTCGGCGAGCGAGACATTGTAGTTCGGCACGAAGACGACCTTCAGGAGGCCACGCACCGCCGGGTCGTTGTTGATGGTGCGTGCGACGTCGTTGGCAAGCTTGATGATCAGCTTGGCGTTGTGATAGCTCGGCGCCGCCTTGCCGGCGAAAAGTTTCACACGCGGCACCCAGTCGAGTTCCGGATGCGAGCGGATCTGGTCGTAGAGCGCGACAGCCTCGACGATATTCAGAAGCTGGCGCTTGTATTCGTGGATACGCTTGATCTGAATGTCGAACATGGCGGAGGGATCGAGCCTTATCCCCATGCGGCTGCCGACGAGATTGGCGAGCTGCACCTTGTTCGCTCGTTTGACGGCGGCGAATTTCTCCTGGAAGGCAGGGTTATCGGCGTGAGCATCGAGCGCCTTGAGCGCCTCCGTATCATCGAGGAACTTGTCGCCGATCGCTTCCTCGATCAGCGAGGTCAGACCGGAATTGCACTGCATCAGCCAGCGGCGCGGCGTAATCCCGTTGGTCTTGTTGTTGATGCGGGCCGGATAGAGCGTGTGCAGGTCGGCGAAGACGGTTTCCTTCATGAGGTCGGTATGCAGCGCCGATACGCCGTTTACCGAATGCGAGCCGACGAAGGCGAGATTGCCCATGCGCACACGCCGCTCGGCGTTCTCGTCGATCAGCGAGATCGAGCGGATCTGGGTCTCGGAGAAGCTTTTCTGCTTGCGGGCTTCCAGCAGGATCTGCGCGTTGATTGCGTAGACGATCTGCATATGGCGCGGCAAAAGCCGTTCGAAGAGCGGCACCGGCCAGCTTTCCAGCGCCTCCGGCAGGAGCGTGTGGTTGGTGTAGGAGAAGGTCTGACGGGTGATTTCCCAGGCCTGCTCGAATTCCATGCCGTGGATGTCGGTCAAAAGGCGCATCATCTCGGTGATCGACACGGCCGGGTGGGTGTCGTTGAGCTGGATCGCCACCTTCTCATGCAGGTTGGTGAAATCCGGATATTGCTGCAGGTGGCGGCGCAAGATGTCCTGGAGCGAGGCGGAGGAGAAGAAGAACTCCTGGCGCAGGCGCAGTTCCTGGCCGGCCGGATTGGCGTCCGCCGGATAGAGGACGCGGGTCAGGCTTTCCGCCTTGTTGCTCTCGCGAAGCGCGCCGATATGGTCGCCGGCATTGAACGCGTCGAGCAGGATCGGATCGATCGGCTGGGCCGACCAGAGGCGCAGCGTGTTGACGCGCTTTCCGCGCCAGCCGACGATCGGCGTGTCATAGGCCGTGGCGATGACGCGTTCGGCCGGCTTCCAGACATAACGGGACGGGTCGTCATAACCACCGACCGTCTCGACCGTGCCGCCGTAGCCGATCTCGTAGGAGCTTTCCCGGCGCTCGAATTCCCAGGGGTTGCCGTGGGCAAGCCAGGTTTCCGGCAGTTCCACCTGCCAGCCGTCCGCCATCTGCTGGCGGAAGAGGCCGTGGACGTAACGGATGCCGTAGCCGTAAGCCGGGATGTCGACCGTCGCCATGCTCTCCATGAAACAGGCGGCAAGACGGCCGAGGCCGCCATTGCCGAGCGCCGCATCCGGTTCGAGGCCGGCGATCACGTCGATATCGACGCCGAGCGAGGTAAGCGCGTCGCGGATTTCCGTCATCAGGCCCATATTGGTGACGGCATCGCGCATCAGCCGGCCGATCAGGAATTCGAGCGAGAGATAATAGACGCGCTTGTCACCGGTGCGGTAGACCTTGCGGGTACTTTCCATCCACTTGTCGATGATGCGGTCGCGCACCACCAGGATCGTCGCCGTCAGCCAGTCGTGGGGCTTCGCCACCTTGGCGTCCTTGCCGATGCGGTAGGTCAGGCGCTCAATGATCTCTTCCGCCATGATTTCGGGGCGGGAACTGCGGGGAGCCGGCTGGGGGATTTCAACGGTGGGAGACGTTCTGTTCATATATCGCCAACTTTCTGGTGGAGCGGGAGGATAGCGTCCGATTCAGTCCATCCGGCACGGTGTATGGCTACAGTTTATGCACCGTTATGACGCGCTTGCAATGCTCGTTTTATTTTTGCTCGGCCCCGTTATTCTGCCCGCGCAAAGCAAAACGCCCCGCCGGCAAGGGCAGGGCGTTTTTGCAGTGCGTTCGTGTCGAAACTTAGTTCGTCAGGCGGGTAGCCGTCTTGGCTGCCTTGCGGGCGATCTCGCCGAAACTCTGCACGAGCTGCGTCATGTTGTCCGGCTCGTAGTAATAGTCGGGACCAGTGGCGCAGTAGTTCAGCAGAGCCTTGCCCTTGTCGGGAGCCATGAAGGCGATCGTGTAGATCTTGATGCCGTTGCCCGCCGCGTCCTTGTCCGCCTTGGCCTGGTCGCAGATGCCGCGCACCTTGGCGTCGATCGTGGAGTTCCACGAGCTGCTGTTGCCGGTCATCTCGCCGTCGGTCATGAAAACGATGAAGCGCTCGAAGCTGGTATTGCCCTTCCCGTCATGGGCGTTCTTTTCGGTGCTGTTTGCCTTTTTCAATGCGCTCAAGGCATTGGTCAGAGCGCCGCTGGCGTCGGTGCCGCCGTCGGGAACTGCCGGAAGGTTGTCCACATAAGTGGCAACCTTGGTGGTTCCCCAGTTGATCTTCTGCTCGGCCTTGCTCTTGTCATCATAGGAATCTGCGCCGACGCGGACCAGTTCCCCATCAGGATCGGCCTTGTCCAGTTCATCGAACATGACGCCAGCTGCGGTCTTGAGGGATTGCATCTTGGTCAGGTAATTGTCGACGGTCCTGTAGCAGGTCTTGGTTTGCCAGTAGTAGCCATTCCAGGTGGAGCCGCAGTTATAGGCTTCCTGTTTCGTCGGCTGGGCGGGATTGATCGTCGTCGTATTCCAAGCCATGGAGCCGGACTCGTCAAGCGCCAGATACATGGACAGGGCGTTGCCTTCGCGGGCGCTCGCAGACTGACTTTCGATGCTGATGGTCATTTTCTTGAACCCGAGAACCGCGCTCAAGCCGCTGAGCGGCACGTCATAGCTCGTCTTGAGACGAACGTCATAGCTGGTCGTGGTGTTCGAGGCGACCGTCATCAGTGCCATGGCCTCGGTGTTCCGCCTAAGCTCTTCCAAGGCTGCCGCCTTTTCGGCTTCGGTCATGTCGGAATTGTTGATCTCCTGTGCAGCCTGCTCGACGTAGAAGTCCGTCATCAACGTTTCTGCTTCCGACTGACTCATGTCGCCCTCATCGGACATGGCGGATGCGGTGGCAAGAGTAGCCGCATCCGCGGCCGCCTGCAGGCGTGTCTTCTCGTCCATGACGTGCGTGAGATCGATCGCAAAACCCGCAACGCCCAGAAGGACCGGAAGCATGGCGGCCGTCATGATACCGAAATTGCCGGCGCGGTCCTTCAAAAGCCGCGAAAAGAGAGTGTGCTTCATCGTCGCCCTTATGCCCCGTTCAATTCATTTGAACACCCATGGAACCCGTTTACCGGATGCGGGTATAGGAAGGGCTAAGCGGATCGGTACAATTTTAGCGATTTCAATGAATTAGCATCAAAACGGGGCGGAAGGTCAGGATTTCAGCGGGACGACGTCGACCGCCTGGACAGCCTTCTGACTTCCGTAACCTTTCAGAACGCCGATGACCGGGGCGATGTCGGCATAGTCGCGGCCGTAGGCCACGACGATATGGTCGCCGCCGGCCGGAATGTTGTTGGTGGGGTCGAGTTCGACATAGCCCATGGTTTCGCCACACCAGACCCGCACCCAGGCATGCATGGCATCCGCCCCTTCGAGCCGTTCCTTGCCGGGCGGCGGAATGGTGCGCAGGAAGCCGGAGACATAGCCGGCCGGAATGCCGAGGCTTCGGAGCGCCACGATCATGACATGCGCGAAATCCTGGCAGACGCCGCGCTTGAGGCGGAAGGCCTCCTTGGGCGTAGTGTCGACCGTGGTCGCCTTGGTGTCGTAGGTGAAGTCCCTGTGGATGCGGGCGCAGATCGCAGCGGCAATCTCGCGCACCGTCTGGCCAGGCCTGGCGATCTCGCGGGCATAGGCGGCGATCTGCGGCTCTTCGGGTAGACGCGGGCTCGGAGCGGCAAAATGATGCGGCGAAGAGGCATCGACCGACCAGAGGCGCGTCAGTTCCTCCTTGAGTGCGTCGAGTTCCGGCGAGAGATCGGCCGTCAGCGGCTGAGGCTCCACCATGACACGGGCCTGCATGCGGATGTCGAGACGCTCGTGCGGCGCGCGCAGCAGAACCGAAGTCGCCTGCTGGCCGAAGAAATCGATGAAGGTCGCTTTCTCCTCGGCGTTCGGCATCACGGTCAGCGAGCCGGCCACCAGCCGCTGCCGGTCGGGCAGCGAAAGCGGCAGGACACGGATCAGGTGGCGGGCGCCGGTGGCCGGCACGTCGTAGACATAACCCATGTGGAGGGAGAGGTCGTAAAGCATCAGCTGAAATAGGTCCGTCCGAGAATATCGGACAGCCTCTCCATCTCCTGTTCGAGCTTCAGGTAGACCTCCTGGTTCATCGCCTCCGGGGTCATGACGGCAAGCCCGGAATGCAGCCGCATCGCCTCGCGGTAGAAGGGCGACATCTGGCCGTTGACGAAGGCGTTCGGCAACTGCTCCACCTCGGTGCGGATCTCGTTCAACTGGAAGAGGATCGAGCGCGGGTTGAGCGGATCGAGCGCGAGCAGGTCGGCGACCGTCAGCCGCGCCGTGTTGACGTTGTACCGGCGGCGATGGGTCATGACGCTGTCGCCGATTTCGAGCAGCATGTCGAGCGAGCCGTCGGGCGCATCCGGTCCGGACATATGGCCGAGCAGGCGGGTCATGTGCAGGCCGCGTTCAAGATGCCGGCCGATCGACAGAAAACGCCAGCCGGTGAAGCGGTACATGTTCTCGTGCACGAGACCGGCAAAGCCCGCAAGCTTGCGCAGGAGGATGGTCATGGCATGCGAGGCATCGTCGCCCGGCTGCACGGCATCGTGGAAGCGGCGGGCGGTCTTGGCAAGATCGGTCAGCGCCAGCCAGCCGTCGGGGGAGAAACGGTCGCGGATATTGCTCGCCGAATAGATGGCGCTGTCGACATTGCGCAGCAGCGAGACCGGCACGGCCTTCGACATGTCGATGTCGATCGCTTTGAGGTAATGCGTCACGTCGGCCAGCAGCGGCTGTTCGGGATCGGCCGATTCCGCATAGCGCAGGTGCCAGGCGCGCAGGATGCGCAGCGCCCCTTCGGCCCGCTCGATATAGCGGCCGAGCCAGTAGAGATTGTCGGCGGCGCGGCTCGGCAGGCTGCCCGGCATGTTGCGGGTGAAGCTTTCCTCCGGCGGAAGCAGCGTAGGGCGCGCGACCGGCTTGTCCGAGACGATCCAGACATCGGCCGCCGCTCCGCCGGCCTGCATGGCGATCGCCGCGACATCGTCGCCCGAGCCGATGCGGGCAAAGCCGCCCGGCATGATCTGCCAGCCGGTTTCGGTGCGGGCGGCGAAGACACGCAGCGACATCGGCCGCGGGGTGAGCTTGCCGTTGACGTAAGCGGGGGTGGTGGAGAGCGTCACGACCTCCTGGCCGACCAGCTTGGCGCCCTCGGTCGCAAGCCAGTCGCCGACCGCGTCCTTCGCCGTCATGCGCAGCGAGGAACCCAGCACCGACTGGCCGTTATCGTCGAAGAAGGGAAGCCTGGAATAGGCCGGGCCGATGACCATGCGCTCGATATTGCCGGCGACGTGGTCGCGCTCGTTCTTCTGGCCGCACCACCAGGTGGCGATCGAGGGCATGAGAAGATCCTCGCCGGTGAGCCGGCGACAGACAGTCGGCATGAAGGCGAGCAGCGCGCGGGTTTCCAGGATGCCGGAGCCCAGCGCATTGACGAAGGCGAGCGCGCCCGCGCGCAGCGCCTGCACCATGCCGGGCGTGCCGATATGGGAGTTCTGGTTGAGCTCCAGCGGATCGGCATAGGAAGCGTCGAGGCGGCGCCAGAGTACGCCGATCGGCTTCAGGCCGGCGACCGTGCGGACCATGACGCGATTGTTGACGACCGTCAGGTCCTCGCCTTCGAGCAGCATGAAGCCGAGATAGCGGGCGATATAGGCGTGCTCGAAATAGGTCTCGTTGGCCGGTCCCGGCGTGAGCACAGCTATCCGGTCCTCCGGATATTGCTTGTGGGCCTGCAAGGCGTCTCGGAAGGCGCCGAAGAAGGAGGCGAGCCGGTGGACATGGCTTTCGGCATAGATGTCGGAAAAGGCGCGGGTGGTGGCGACACGGTTTTCCAGCGCGAAGCCGGCGCCCGAGGGCGCCTGAGTGCGGTCGGCGAGCACCCACCAGTTGCCGTCCGGGCCACGGCCGATCTCGAAGGAGCAGAAATGCAGGTAATGGCCGCCGACAGGCCTGACGCCGACCAGCGGCCGCAGGAACTCGGAATTTCCGGCGATCAGCGCCGGCGGCAGGATGCCTTCCTGCACCAGCCTGTTGTCGCCGTAGATATCCGCCAAGACGGCTTCGAGAAGATCGGCACGCTGGACGAGCCCCTTGGAGACCGCGTCCCATTCCTTGCCGTCGATCAGCACCGGGACATGGGAGATCGGCCAGTTGCGCTCGCCGCTGCCCTGCGCGCCATAGGTGCGGTAGAAAACGCCGGCATCGCGCAGGTAGCGGTCGGCGCGGGCGAAGCGCTCGTGGAGCTCGGCCTCCGGCATGCGGCCCAAGTGCGAGATCAGGTTGCGCCAGACCGGCTTGATCTGGCCGCCGGCATCCAGCATCTCGTCGGCGATGCCCGGCAGCGCGGCATAACCGAGGATCGGATCGGTGGCGACCCTCTCTTCATTTGCCAGTCCGGTTGCCGGTGCCTTGGACATCGACTTCTCTTACACTCCTCGCGGCCGGCGCAGGTCGAGCGTCAGCGGGAATTCGGGCGAGGGCGCTTCCGGCATCAGCGCGTAGCGCCCCGCCGTATGCCCCCAGGGTTCGAACCGGGCAAGCCGGCGCGCTTCCGCCTCGTTGCCGTTGACCGGGAAGGTCTCATAATGGCGACCGCCCGGATGGGCAACATGGTAGATGCAGCCGCCGATCGAACGGCCGGACCATGTATCATATATGTCGAAGGTGAGTGGCGTATTAACCGGCAGGACCGGATGCAAGCCGGACGCCGGCTGCCAGGCCTTGAAACGGACGCCCGCCACCGAGACGCCGGATGCGCCGGCGTCCTTCAGCGGCACGGCACGGCCGTTGCAGGCGACCGTATAGCGCGACGGGTTGGAGGTCTCCAGCTTAACCTGCAGGCGTTCGACCGACGAATCGACGTAGCGCACCGTGCCGCCGATCGCCCCCTGCTCGCCCATCACGTGCCAGGGTTCGAGCGCCTGCCTGAGTTCCAGCTTCGAGCCCTCGTATTCCACCTCGCCGAAGAAGGGGAAGCGGAATTCGAGCTGCGCCTTGAACCATTCGGGACGGAGATCGAAGCCGTTTTCGCGGAGGTCGGCCAGTACATCAAGGAAATCGGCCCAGATGTAGTGCGGCAGCATGAAACGGTCGGCAAGCGCCGTGCCCCAGCGGACGAACCTGCCCTCGATCGGGTTCTTCCAGAAGCGGGCGATGAGCGCCCGCACGAGAAGCTGCTGGGCAAGCGACATGCGGGCGTTCGGCGGCATTTCGAAGCCGCGGAATTCGATCAGGCCGAGCCGCCCGGTCGGGCCGTCGGGCGAGAAGAGCTTGTCGATGCAGATTTCCGAGCGGTGGGTATTTCCGGTGACGTCGACCAGCAGGTTGCGGAACAGTCGGTCGACCAGCCATGGCAGCGGCGGCATGCCCTGTCCGGGCGGCGGCACCTGGGCAAGCGCGATCTCCAGCTCGTAGAGCGAATCGTGGCGGGCCTCGTCGATGCGCGGCGCCTGGGAGGTCGGGCCGATGAAGAGGCCGGAGAAGAGATAGGAGAGCGAGGGATGGCGCTGCCAGTGCAGCACGATGCTCTTCAGAAGGTCCGGCCGGCGCAGGAACGGGCTGTCGTTCGGGTTCGCCCCGCCGACGACGACATGGTTGCCGCCGCCGGTGCCGGTGTGGCGTCCGTCGATCATGAACTTGTCGGCGCCGAGGCGGCTCTCGCGGGCCTCCTCGTAGATCGCGGTGGTGATCGCCACCGTCTCTTGCCAGCTCGCGGCGGGGTGGATGTTCACCTCGATGACGCCGGGATCGGGGGCGACGCGGATGACGTTGATGCGCTCGTCGTGCGGCGGCGCATAGCCCTCGATATGGACGGAGAGGCCGAGCGCGGCCGCCGCGTTTTCCGCCGCCGCGATCAATTCGAGATAATCCTCGATCCGCTCGGTGGGCGGCATGAAGACGCACAGGCGACCGTCGCGCGGCTCGACCGAAATGGCGGTGCGGACGGCGCCGCCGATGTCGCCGAGGGTCTGTTCGACACGGCCCTGAATTGCAGTTTCATCCACCTGGAACGAGGCTTCCGGCATAGCGCGGCCACTCGGGACGAAGACGTCCGGCAGCGGGCCGCGAGGGATGAAGGGATCGGCCTCGTGAATATAAGGAAACTGCGACGGCGGAACGTAAGGGAGCGTGCCGAGCGGCAGGCGGTAGCCGACCGGGCTGTCGCCGGGAACGAGGAAGATCCTGCCGCGGCGGGTGCGCCATTTCTCGCTCATCCAGCGTTTGCCATTTGCCGTTCTCCCCGCTTGGGCGTTCCAGGCCTGTACGGGCAGCACGTGGCCGGTCGGCCGGGTCAGGCCCCGCTCGAAGACGCGGGCGATGCGGCTTCTCTCTTCCGGGTCTTTCAGCTTTGAATTGGACGGATCGACATTCTCCGGCAGGCTGCCTTCCTTGATGATCCATTCGGCCGGGTCCTCGAAGGCCGGCGCGACGTAATCGGGATCAATGCCGAGCTCGCCGGCAATCGCCGTCAGGAGCCTGGCGGAATCATCCTCGGTAACGTCATGATCGCTTCCTTCCTGGGCAATCAGGTCCGGATCGCGCCAGATCGGCTGGCCGTCCTTTCGCCAGTAGAGCGAGAAGGTCCAGCGCGGCAGGCTTTCGCCCGGATACCACTTGCCCTGGCCGTAATGCAGGAAGCCGCCCGGCGCGAAACGTTCCCGCAGCCGGCGGATCAGGGCATCGGCCTTTTCCCGCTTGGTCGGGCCGACCGCGGCGGTGTTCCACTCGTCGGATTCGAAATCGTCGATCGAGACGAAGGTCGGCTCGCCGCCCATGGTCAGCCGCGCGTCCTGCGCCTGGAGGACGCGGTCGACCTGCTCACCAAGATCGTTCAGTGCTTCCCAGGATTCGTCGGAAAACGGCTTGGTGATGCGCGGATGCTCGGCGACGCGGGCGACCCGCATGTCGAAGGCGAAATCCGTCTCGGCCTCGCCGTAATAGCCGCCCGAAATCGGTGCGGCATTGCGGTAATGCGGGGTGGCGGCAAGCGGAATATGGCTTTCGCCGGTCAGGAGGCCCGAGGTGGGGTCGAGGCCGACCCAGCCGGCGCCGGGAAGATAGGCCTCGGCCCAGGCGTGCAGGTCGGTGAAATCGACCTCGGTGCCGGACGGGCCGTCGAGGGCCTTGAGGTCCGGCGTCAGCTGGATCAGGTAGCCCGAGACGAAACGGGCGGCGAAACCGAGATGGCGCAGCAACTGCACGAGCAGCCAGCTCGTGTCGCGGCAGGAGCCTCTCGCGGTCGCAAGCGTCTCCTCCGGCGCCTGAACGCCGGGCTCCATGCGGATGACATAGCCGATCTCCTTCTGAAGGCGGGCGTTCAGGCCGACGATCATGTCGACGGTCGGCTGATCGGGAGACTGGTCGATCGAATTGACGAAGGCTTGCAGGAGGGGCGTTGCCGGCTCCGGCTTGCGGTAGATCGAAAGGTCCTCGACCAGCGTTTCGGGATAGTCGAACGGCCATCTGGTCGCCTCCTCCTCGACGAAGAAGTCGAAGGGATTGTAGACCGTCATGTCGGCGACCAAGTCGACCTCGATCTTCAATTCGGTGACCGGATCGGGAAAGACGTAGCGGGCGAGATAGTTGCCGTAGGGGTCCTGCTGCAGGTTCACGAAATGGTTGGAAGGGGTCACCTTCAGCGAATGGCTGAGCACCTTGGTGCGGGAATGGGCGGCGGGCTTCAGCCTGATGATCTGCGGTCCTAGACGGACGGGTCGGTCGTATTTGTAATGGGTGAGGTGATAGATGCTCGCCTTGATCGCCATTGTGCCCCTTGCCGGCCGTTCGAAGAGCCTGAGCTCACTGGCCGATCGATGATGATTGCAAGGATTTTGTGCGCTGCACGAAAATAATGCAAGGCGGATTTGAAGCTTGTCCTGTATCGGGAATTACAGGTGCTCGATGTAGAGCATAGCGCCCTGTAGCGGGCGGTGCTTACAACGATCCTGACGAAATGCGCGCCTCGCCTCAATCCAGCGTCCGGCGGAAGCGGGTGACGGCGATCGACATGGCGACGAGCATCAGGCCGGCAAGTGTTGCCGTGTCGTAGGCGAGCACACCGATATCGGCGCCCTTCAGCATGATGGCGCGCACGACCCTGATATAATGGGTGAGCGGCAGGGCCTCGCCGATCCACTGCGCCCATTGGGGCATGCCGGCGAAAGGGAACATGAAGCCCGAGAGCAATATGTTCGGCAGGAAGAACATCATCGCCATCTGCACGGCCTGCAACTGGTTCGTCGCGAGCGTCGAGAACGTATAGCCGATCGACAGGTTGGCGACGACGAAGAGCCCGGTAATCGCGGCGAGCGAGGCCGGATGGCCGACGATCGGCACGCGGAAGACGAGGATGCCGGCGGCGATGATGATCAGCGCCTGGATGAGGCCGATCAGCACGTAAGGGGTGATCTTGCCAAGCATGATCTCCACCGGCATGATCGGCATGGAGAGCAGGTTCTCCATCGTGCCGCGTTCGGTCTCGCGGGTCACCGAAAGGGCGGTGAAGATCAGAAGCGTCATCGTCAATATCGTGCCGAGCAGGCCGGGCACGATATTGAGCGTCGAGGAGCCGGCCGGGTTGTAGCGGCGGTGCTGGATGACCTTGAAGGCCGGTTTGGTGGGTTCCGAAAACTCGATCTGCCGGTCGTTGGCAAGTGCCGTGGTGATGATGCCGGACAGTGCGCCGAGCGCGGAGCTCGACGCGACCGGATCGGTGGCGTCGGCGGCGACGAGCAGGGCAGGGGTCTCGCCGCGGCGGAGCGCCCGCTCGAACCCTTCCGGGATTTCGACGACGAAGAGCGCGCGGCCGGATTCCAGCAGTTCGTCCATGTCCTCGGCGCGGGTGATGACGGTGCGGATCTGGAAGAAATCGGTGTTTTCAAGGGCGGCCAGGATCGAGCGGCCGACATCGGTATTCTCGCGCATCAGGACGGCGGTCGGCAGGTTGTGCGGCGTGGTGTTGATCGCGAAGCCGAACAGGAAAAGCTGCATGACCGGGATCATGATCATGGTGGCGAGCGTCACCCGGTCGCGGGTCATCTGGATGAATTCCTTGATCGTCATCGCCCAGAAGCGCCCGAAGGATATGCCGCCGTTGTTGTTCCTGGTCTCGTGTGAAGGCACCGTCATCTAAAATTGTCCTCCGAGCGGCGCATCAGGTCGATGAAGGCGTCTTCGAGCGTCGGTTCGTCCTTTTCCCATTTTAGATCGGCGCGGTTGCGGTAAGGCGCGATCGCCCGTTCGAGGGCTGCCTCGTCATGGCCGGCGACATGCAGGTTGGTGCCGAAGGGGGCGATCATGTCGATGCCCGGCAGCTTCTCCAGTTCCTGCTGGAGGCGGTGGACCTCCGGGCCGGACACCGTCCAGGTGGAAAGGCCGGTGGCGGCGATCACCTCGTCCACCGTGCCCTCGGCGAGAAGCTTGCCATAGGCGATATAGGCGATCTCGTGGCAGCGCTCCGCCTCGTCCATGTAATGGGTGGAGACCAGCACCGAGAGGCCTTCCGTCGCAAGGGCATGGATCTCGTTCCAGAAATCGCGGCGCGCCTGGGGATCGACGCCGGCGGTCGGCTCGTCGAGGAGAAGCAGGGCGGGTTCCGGCAATATGCAGGCGCCGAGCGCAAGCCGCTGTTTCCAGCCGCCGGACAGTTCACCGGCAAGCTGTTTTTCGCGGCCTTTCAGACCAAGACGCTCGATCGCGGCACTTGCCTTGCCGCGCGGGTCGGAGAGGCCGTAGACGCGGGCGACGAATTCCAGGTTCTCGCGGATCGAGAGATCCTGGTAGAGCGAGAATTTCTGCGTCATGTAGCCGACGCGGCGGCGGATGCGGTCGCTCTCGGTCAGGATGTCGAAGCCCAAACAGGTGCCGTCGCCGCTGTCGGGCGTGAGAAGCCCGCAGAGCATGCGGATCGTGGTGGTCTTGCCGGAACCGTTTGGGCCGAGGAAGCCGTGGATGCGCCCCTTCCTGACAGACATGGAGACATCGTCGACCACCTTGCGGCCGCCGAAGCTCTTGGTCAGGTGGTGGACGTCGATTACCGTTTCCGGGGCTTCGACGGTCACTGTCGGGTCCGTCATGGTTGCCTCGGTCATGGCCGGGCCCCGGCCGAGACATCCACCGGCAGGCCGGGCCGGAAGGATTTCGGATCGGCCGGTATCGCCTCGACGCGATAGACGAGCTTGGCGCGCTCCTCGAGGCTGTAGATTTCCGGCGGCGTGTATTCCGTCGTGCCGGAGATGAAGCTGATCTTCGCATCCGACGGTTCGCAGGCATCGCAGGCGACGCGGATCACCTGGCCGAGCGCAAGCCTTGCAATCTCGGTTTCCGGCACGAAGAAGCGGATGCGGACGTTTTCCGGCGGCAGGAGCGCGACGATGGGACGGCCGGATGGCGCGACCTCGCCGAGCCGGTAATAGAGGGTCTCGATGCTGCCGGCGGCCGGGGCCGCAACGGAGCGCTTGGCAAGCGCTGCCTCGGCCGAAGCGAGATCGGCCTTCGCGGCGGCGACGGCCTCGCGCGCCTGGCGAAGCTGCTCATCGCGGACAGGCAGGTTGGCGAGGGTGATCTCGCTTCGGACGCTGTCGAGCGAGGCGCGGTTGGCTGCTTCCGTGGCGATCGCCGTATCGAGGCTCGCCTGGGTTGCGGTGCCGCGCTCCACCAGGACGCGCGTGCGGTCGAGATCCTGTTTGGCGAGTTCCAGGCGGGCGGTAGCCTCGCGTTCGGAGGCACGCAGGACGTCGATCTCCTCGGGCCGTTTCTGGGCCGCTTCGGCCAGATCGAGTTCGGCCTGGGAGCGGGCAAGGGCAGCGCGGGCGGCGGCGACCGCCGCCTCCTCGCTCGACGCATCCAGCCTGAAGAGCGGTGCGCCGGCGGCAACGTCCTCACCCTCGGCGACATCGAGCGCCGTCAGGCGTCCGGCGCTTTCCGCGCCGATGAACAGCGTATCCGCCTCGACCCAGCCCTGATAGGCACGATCGCCGCTTTCGGCGAGCAGGAAAGGGAGCACTGCAAGCGCGGCTGCGGCGACGAGGGCGACGGCGAGGATGCGTTTCATTGTGCTGCCCTTTCCGGCAGGAAGAGCGTGTCGAGGAAAGTGTCGAAGAGTTTTTGCGTGTCGAGATGTTCGTAGCGCTCGAAGAGCGTCGACCAGATGATCGACATCAAAGCCGGCGCAATAACGAGCTGAGGCATTTCGGCGACCGCCGGATTGCGCAATTCGCCGCGCCGGGCGGCTCGGTGCAGGAGGATCCGCAGAACGCCGAGGCCCTTCGAAATGATCTCGCGGTGGTAGAATTCCGTCACGCCCGGGAACATCGGGCCTTCCGCCAGGACCAGCCGGAGGAGATGCCGCCGTTCGGTCTCGAGCACTTCGCGCCTGACGAGGGCGTAGAATATCGAAACGGCAAGCCGCGGCGGGATCGCCTCGTTCTGCACAAGCCCGTCGATCTCGCCAAGGATCGGCGAGGCGATGCCCGAAACAAGCTCGATGAACAGCGCTTCCTTGTCCGGGAAATGCAGGTAGACCGTGCCCTTGGCAATGCCGGCGCGGATCGCGACATCCTCCATTCGGGTGGCGGCAAAACCGCGTTCGGCAAACAGCGCGAAGGCAGCGCCCAGGATATCCGCCTTTCGCTGCTGCGGATCGCGCTTTTCTCTTTTCTTCGCTGCCATGTCGTCTCGACATATTTATGACTGACTGGACAGTCATTATCATGGATCACATCCGCATGCAAACAAAAGTCATTGGAGCAACGTCGGGAGAGGTAGCCATATCAATGAATGACTATGTTAAGCGTGTTAGGAAGTCACAAATATCGGCACTACGAAAAAGAGCGGCAAAGGATGACGGACAGTAAGGTGATGCTTCAAGCCTACGAGCTTCCCCTGGGCGGCCAACTCCGCATGATGGTCGGCGCTTTCTGGACAGCGCCGGTTCGCAATCGCGTTCTGGTGCTGACGGCGGCGCTGCTCATCGTGATCTTCGCGACCACCTACGCGACATATCGTCTGAACGAATGGAACGGGCCTTTCTACGATGCGCTGGAGCGTCGGGACATGCCCGAGTTCCTCAACCAGCTTGTGGTCTTCGCCGTCATCGCGCTCAGCCTGACGCTGCTGAACGTCATCCAGACCTGGCTGAACCAGATCACCGCGATGCGGATGCGCGAAGGATTGGCGCGGGATCTTTCCGATGTCTGGCTCGTGCCCGGCCGGGCGATGAAGCTCTCGAGGGCGGGCGCGATCGCGGCCAATCCCGACCAGCGGCTGCACGAGGATACGCGTATCCTCGCCGAAAACACGACGGCGCTGGCAATCGGGCTCGTCAATTCGACCATCCTGCTTGCAAGCTTCATCGGCGTGCTCTGGGCGATCTCGTCGGATTTCACGTTCCATTTCGGCGCAAGGACGGTCTTCATCCCCGGCTACATGGTCTGGGCAACCGTCTTTTACGCGCTCGTCGGATCATGGCTGAGCAACGTGGTGGGCGACCGGCTGCCGCGGCTCAACGCCGAGCGCTACGCCCGCGAAGCCGACCTGCGCGCCGCGCTGATGCGGGCCAACGAGAACATGAAGCCTATCTCGCTTGCGCGCGGGGAGGCGAACGAGCGCGAGAGGGTGCATCTGGCGATCGACAATGTGCTCGAAATGCTCCGGCAGGTCGCCTGGGCGCTGACCAATCTCACCTGGGTGTCCGCCGGCTTCGGCTGGCTGGCGCTCGTCGCGCCGATCATCATCGCATCGCCCATGTATTTTTCCGGCGATCTTTCCTTCGGCGGACTTATGATGGCGGTCGGCGCCTTCAACCAAGTCAATCAGGCGCTGAGATGGTATGTCAACAATTTCGGCGTCATCGCCGACTGGCGTGCGACGCTGACGCGCGTCTCCTCCTTTCGCAATGCGCTCCTGTCCATGGACGCGCCCGCGGCCGGGGAGAAGGTCATCACCTATCACGAGAACCCGACTGAAGGGGGGATCAGCGTCTGCGGGCTGAGCGTCTTCGCCAATCCCGATCTCGGCGGGCCGGGGAACGGCGTCCAGGTGCGGGAAGGCGAGTGCTTCATCGGGCAGGGCGAGCGGGTGATGATCAACGGGGACCCCGGAGCCGACCGGCACCTCTTCTTCCAGGCACTCGCGCATATATGGCCCTGGGGGCACGGTGAAATCGGCCTGCCGCCGGCTGGAAGCATGATCTTCGTGCCCCAGGAGGGCTATCTGCCGACGGCGAAGCTGCGCGATGTATTGACCTATCCGCACGGCCTGCCGGGCGCGGACGACGACATGCTGGCCGAAATGCTCGAAAGGGTGGGGCTGCGGCGCCTCGTCCACCGGCTGGACGACGTGGAGCGCTGGGACCGGCTGCTTGACAAGGACGAGGAAGTGTCGCTGCTGGTCGCCAATGCGGTCTTGCGCAAGCCGGACTGGCTCGTCATGGACGACGTGCTGGAAGGCCTGGAACCTCACACCAACGAACAGCTTCTGGCCGTGCTGGCCGACCTTACAGGCTCGACGCTGATCTATATCGGCCGCTCGGAAGATTTCCTCAAGAAATTCTCGCCGCGGCTCTTCCATCTGGCGCCGCTTGCGGCGCGCACAGAGATCAGGAATGTAGAGGCGTGACATGAACAGACATCCGGCATCGGCCAAGACGGGGCAGTGCATCGTCTGCGGCCGGACCTTTCCCAAGTGGAAGCTGCACAGGATCGGCTATCTGAGGCCGCATCTCTACGAAATGATCGCCGCGGAAGTGAAGGATTGCGCCGCCGAAAGCCTGATCTGTGACGAGGATCTCGGCCATTTCCGGCGCCGCTATGTGGAAAAGCTGCTGGACGAGGAGCGTGGCGAGCTTTCCCAACTCGACCGCCAGGTGCTCGACAGTTTCGAGAAGGGGGCTTCGACGGTGCAGGCCGGCGCCGTCATTTTCGACCGCAACCTCACCTTCGGCGAGCGGATCGCCGACAAGGTGGCCTCCTTCGGCGGCTCCTGGACCTTCATCCTGCTGTTCATCGCGGTCCTGCTGGCATGGATGGCGCTCAACATTTCCGGTCTGTTCGCCACCCCCTTCGATCCCTTTCCCTTCATTCTCCTGAACCTTGTGCTGTCATGCGTCGCGGCGCTGCAGGCGCCGGTGATCATGATGAGCCAGCGGCGGCAGGAAGAGAAGGACCGCCTGCGGGCCGAGAACGACTATATGATCAACCTGCGCGCCGAGCTCGAAATCCGCCAGCTCCACGAGAAGATCGACCACCAGATGGCCAAGCAATGGGAGCGGCTGGCCGAGCTGCAGCAGATCCAGATCGAGCTTCTGGAACTGCGCCAAGGCGGGCGGGAGCGGGAGTGACGGTTGTCATCTGTCTTGTCGGTTTTATCAAAAATTGATAAGATTAGATAGATAAGAGGTAATGTGATGCCATCCAGCTACAGTCTCGGCCCACATTATGAAGGCTTTGTGCGGGAACTCGTGGAAAGCGGCCGTTATGCCAGCGCCAGCGAAGTCGTGCGCGACAGCCTGCGCCTTCTGGAGGAACGTGAAGAGCAGCGCCAGGCGCGCCTCCAGGTTTTGCGCGAGGATATCCGCGCCGGAATTGAGAGCGGTGCAGGTATCCCTGCCGATGAGGTCTTCGACCGCCTTGAAGCGAAGTACGGCGGAAGCCGTTCCTGATGGCCGTCGCATTCTCGCCTGCCGCCGTGCAGGACCTGGAAGAGATCGGCGACTATATCCACACTGACAATCCTATTGCGGCCTACCACGTCATCGCGGAATTGCGTGTCCGCTGTAACCGGCTGGTCGATATGCCACGCATGGGAGTGCCACGGCCTGAACTGTGGGCGGGCCTGCGCGCATTTCCCTTTCGCCGCTATGTCGTCTTCTATACGGTCGAAGGCGAAGATGTCCGCATTGAACGCATCCTACACGGTGCTCGCGATATCGAGACTATTTTCGGCAAGGAGGATGAGCGTCCCGAGGGGTGAGCGTTTCGCTTACCCGATAAACTCGTGAATGATCCGGGCGACCTTGTCCGGCATTTCGAGCTGCAGCATGTGGCCGCTCGGCACTTCCATCGACATCCAGCCGGGATCGGCATTCAGGCGCTTGTAGATGCCGGAGAAGATCGCCGCCTGATCGATATTGGCCGAGACGTAGAGCCGTTTCGCGATGGTTTCGTGGGCGCCGGTCAGCCTGATTTTCTGGATCATGGTCGCGAAGGGATGCGGCGAGCGGCCAGTCATGTAATGCCTCAGATGCTCCGGCACGCGGGTCGCGTGGCGGGCCGGGGGCGGCACGGCGACGCCGCCGAGTTCGCCTGCCGCGGCGAGATTGGCAAGCGCGATTTCCGGGCCGAGAAGGTCGAGCGCCGACTGGCCGTCCGACGGCAGGAAGGCGTCGAGATAGATGAGGGTCCGGATGCGGCTTGAAAAACGGTCGGCGACGCCGGTGATCACCATGCCGCCATAGGAATGGCCGACGAGATCGAAATCATCGAGACCTTCCGCCTCGATAAGGCCGGCAACGTCGCCGATATGGGTGTCGAGATTGATCGCGCCGGAAAAGAGATGGATGCGCTCGCCAAGCCCCGTCAGGCTCGGCACGAAGACCTGATGGCCCATGCCCCGCAGAAGATCGGCGACCGGCGTCCAGCTCGCGCTCGATCCCCAGGCCCCCTGCACCAAGACTATCCTGCGGCCGGTCATTCGATCCCCTCCCTCGACATCCGAACGATGCCGGTTGTTTCCCATCGGGCATGATGCGAGTCAATGCGACAGGAGAGGGGACAAACGAGGATGAAATCAGCGCCACATGCCGCGCATGCGGGCGGTGACGTCGATGCGGACCTGGTGGCGGGCCTGGCGTTCGGCGTCCGACATGGGAGCGACCACCGGCCAGGACGTGGTCTCGAAGAATTGCAGGAGCGTTGCCGGAATGAAGCGGGTGCGCGCGGCATAGACGTGGCGGTCGCCCTGGGCGTTCTGTCCGTGGACGAAGAAGCGCTGCGGAGTGATGAGGTGGAGGTAATCCTTCGCCCGCGTCATGGCGACATAGAGGAGCCGGCGCTCCTCCTCGATTTCGGCAGTCGAGCCGACGCCGAGGTCGGAGGGAATGCAACCGTCGACACAGTTCAAGAGGAAAACCGAGCGCCATTCCTGGCCCTTGGCGGAATGGATGGTCGAGAGGATGAGATAGTCCTCGTCGAGCAGGGGCGTGCCGGATTCGGCACTGGTCGCATCCGGCGGGTCGAGCGTCAGCTCGGTCAGGAAACGTTCGCGCGACGTATAACCGCCGGCGATCTGCTCGAGCTGCAAAAGGTCGGCCTTGCGGGTTTCGGCATCCTCGTGGACGCGGTCGAGATGCGGCTCGTACCACAGCCGGGCAAGGCCGATCTCCGAAGGCCAGCCGGCAGTGCCCTGTTTCAGGGAGGCCAGCATGTCGACGAAGGCCGGCCAGTCGGCGCCCGAACGCGGCGGGGCGGGGATTTCCTGCAAAGCCGCGAGCGGCTCGGGATCGGCGGCGATGGCGTCGAGGATCTTTCCCGCCGTCTGCGGGCCGATGCCGGGGATGAGCTGCATCAGGCGGAAGCCGGCGACGCGGTCGCGCGGATTCTGGGCGAAGCGCAGCGTCGCCAGCATGTCCTTCACATGGGCGCTGTCCAGGAACTTCAGGCCGCCGAACTTCACGAAGGGGATGTTGCGGCGGGTAAGTTCCACCTCCAGCGGACCGGAATGATGCGAGGCGCGGAAAAGCACGGCCTGCTGTTTCAAGGTCATGCCGGTTTCGCGGTTTTCGAGGATCTTCTCGACGATGTAGTTCGCCTGTTCGGTCTCGTCTCGGACGGCAACGAGGCGCGGGCGCTCCTCCGATTGCCGTTCGGTCCAGAGGTTCTTGGTGAAGCGCTCGCGGGCAAGCTCGATGACGCCGTTGGCGGCGGCGAGGATGGTATTGGTCGAACGGTAGTTGCGGTCGAGGGTGACGATATCGGCGGGCGGATCGAAGGAGCCGGGGAAATCGAGGATGTTGCGGATCGTCGCTGCCCGGAAGGAATAGATCGACTGGGCGTCGTCGCCGACGACGGTCAAACCTCGGCCGCCGGGTTTCATCGCCATCAGGATCGACGACTGCAGCCGGTTGGTGTCCTGGTATTCGTCGACGAGGACATGGTCGAAGCGGCCGCCGACATCTTCCGCCAGCGCCGGTTCGCTCATCATCTGCGCCCAGTAGAGCAGGAGATCGTCGTAATCGAGGACGTTCTGGGCCTGCTTGGCCTCGACGTAAGATGCGAAGAGTTCCCGAAGCTGTTTTTCCCAGGCGGAGCACCAGGGGAAGTGCGCCTTCAGCACCTCGTCCAGTGGTGTCTCCGAATTGACCGCGCGGGAATAGATCGCCAGACAGGTGCCCTTGGTCGGGAAACGGCTTTCCGTCTTCGAGAAGCCGAGTTCGTGGCGCGTGAGATTCATCAGGTCGGCGGAATCCTCCCGATCGTGGATGGTGAAATCCGGATCGAGGCCGATCTGTTCGGCATACATGCGAAGGAGCCTTGCCCCGATGCCGTGGAAGGTGCCGGCCCAGGCGAGCGCATCGGTCATGATGCCGGCATTGGGTCCAAGCACCTGCGAACAGATGCGCTCGACGCGGCGGCCCATTTCTGATGCGGCGCGGCGGGAAAAGGTCATCAGCAGGATGCGGCGCGGATCGGCGCCGGAAACGATCAAATGCGCGACCCGGTGGGCGAGCGTGTTGGTCTTGCCGGAGCCCGCGCCGGCGATGACGAGCAGGGGGCCTGCCGGCCCGCCCTTCGGCACGTCCGATCCATGCTCCACCGCACGCCGCTGCGCGTCATTCAATTTTTCCAGATAGGCGACTGCTGGCATTCCTGCTTCCGGCGGGCTCGTTCCCGATGCGTTCGAAATAGCCATAGCTGATTCGCCTGGCCTCGCCCTCATTCACATATTTGGGAATGCGCCTTAACTTGACCGCTGTTCTCGTGTTTCGCTATGACAGCCCGCGTAAGTTCTCGCTTGGAGGCGACCTTGAAAACTTCTTCCCCCCTCTTTGCCGGCGCCGCGGCGCTTGCCCTCTCCGTCTTCGCACTGTCGACACCGGCTTCGGCACAGGTGGCCGACAGCATCACCATCTACAATGCCCAGCACGAGGGGCTGACGAAGGAATGGGTCGAAGCCTTCACAGAGGAGACCGGCATCGCGGTGACCGTGCGCAACGGCTCGGACCTCGAATTCGCCAACCAGATCGTCCAGGAAGGCGCCAATTCGCCGGCCGACGTGTTCCTCACCGAAAATTCGCCGGCCATGGCGCTGGTCGACGGCAAGGGGCTTTTCGCTCCGGTCGATCTGGCGACGCTCGAGCAGGTTCCGGAACAGTTCCGCCCGGCGGACGGCCACTGGATCGGCATTGCCGCCCGCTCCACCGTCTTTGCCTATGACAAGACGAAACTTTCCGAAGACAAATTGCCGAAATCCATGCTCGATCTCGCCAAGCCCGAATGGAAGGGCCGCTGGGCCGCATCTCCCTCGGGCGCCGATTTCCAGGCGATCGTCGGCGCGCTGCTGCAGCTCAAGGGCAAGGAGGCGACGGCGGACTGGCTCAAGGGCATGAAGGAGAACTTCACCGCCTATCGCGGCAATTCCACCGCGATGAGGGCCGTCAATGCCGGCCAGACCGAGGGCGCGCTGATCTACCACTATTACTATTTCGGCGACCAGGCGAAGACCGGTGAAAACTCGAAGAACGTCGCGCTGCATTATTTCAGGAACCAGGATCCGGGTGCATTCGTCTCCATCTCCGGCGGCGGCATCCTTGCCTCATCCAAGCACAAGGAACAGGCGCAGGCCTTCCTCAAATGGGTGACGGGCAAGGGCGGCCAGGCGGTGCTGCGCGACGGCACGTCCTTCGAATACGCGGTCGGCAAGGGTGAAGCGTCCAACAAGGCGCTCGTGCCGCTCGACGAATTGCAGGCGCCGAAGGTGGAGCCCTCGACACTCAACAATGCCAAGGTGACCGATATGATGACGGCGGCCGGCCTCCTCTGAGATGCGGCAATAAGTTTGCTCTAATACTCAGCAATAAGTGTTGCATGGAGACATCGCAGGGCTTACCTGCGATGTCTCATGTTTTTCGGGTCTTCCATGAGTTCCATCACTGACACCAGTGTTCCAGTCGCACCGCGCCGCCGCATGCCGGCGGCCTCGTCCTGGACATTGACCATCGCGGTCGCGGTGGCGGTGATGGCGCTCCTGCCGCTCGGTTTCGTGCTGTGGGCAACCGCCGTCACCGGTTGGGAAACGGCCGCGCTGCTCATCTTCCGCGGCCGGGTCGGTGAATTGATGGTCAACACCATCCTCCTGATTTTCTTCACTGTTCCGATCTGTACCGTGGTTGCTGTGTCGCTTGCCTGGCTGACCGAACGCAGCGACCTGCCGGGCGCACGTCTATGGTCCTGGCTCGCGGTGGCACCGCTTGCCGTGCCGGCCTTCGTGCATTCCTACGCCTGGATCGGCATGTGGCCGAGCCTTCACGGGCTTTTTGCCGGGGTGGCGATCTCGGTCGTCGCCTATTTCCCTTTCCTCTATTTGCCGCTTGCCGCCGCCTTCCGCCTGCTCGATCCGGCGCTGGAGGATCAGGCGGCCTCGCTGGGGCTTGCGCCCTTCGCCGTTTTCCGGCGCGTCGTGCTGCCGCAGCTTCGGCTGGCGCTTTGCGGCGGCATGCTTTTGATCGGCCTGCACCTGCTCGCCGAATACGGGCTTTTCGCGATGATCCGCTTCGACACGTTTACGACGGCGATCATAGACCAGTTCCAGTCGACCTATAACGGCACTGCCGCACATATGCTGGCGCTGGTGCTGGTTCTCTGCTGTTTCGTGCTGCTCGGCCTGGAAGCGGGCCTTCGCGGTTCCCGCCGTTATGCGCGGCTCGGGCCTGGCGTCGCGCGCCAACTGAAGATCATCCGGCTGGGCAAGTGGAAATATCCCTGCCTGCTGCTGCCGCTGACGGTCGCTGCCTTTTCGCTCGGCATTCCGGCTCTGACCATCGGCCGCTGGCTCATCGCCGGGGGCTCAAGCATCTGGCGGATGGACGAGGTCGGGCTTTCGCTCATCCAGACGCTCGCCATCTGCCTGATCGGCGGGCTTGCGACGACCGCTGCAGCCGTGCCGATCGCCTGGCTTTCGGTGCGCCGGCCGACCCGTGCGACCCGCTTCCTCGAAGGCTGCTACTATCTCGCGAGTTCCATGCCCGGCGTCGTCGTGGCGCTGGCACTCGTTACCGTCACCGTGCGCGTCATGCTGCCGCTCTACCAGACGGTGGCGACCATCGTGCTCGCGTATGTCGTGATGTTCCTGCCGCGGGCGCTGGTGAGCCTGAGGGCGAGCATCGCCCAGGTGCCCGTGGAGCTGGAGCAGGCGGCCGCCAGTCTCGGCCGCTCGCCCGGCAATGCGCTCTGGTCGACGACGGTCAGGCTCGCTGCCCCTGGCGCCGCCGCAGGCGTGGCGCTCGCCTCGCTCGGTATCATCAACGAACTGACGGCGACGCAGATGCTGGCGCCGAACGGCACACGCACGCTCGCCATGGCCTTCTTTGCACTGACGGGCGAGATCGACTATGCCGGTGCTGCCCCCTATGCTCTGCTGATGGTCATCTTTTCCATGCCGCTCATATGGCTTCTCCACTACCAGTCCAAGAAGATCGCCGGGCGATGACGCTTCTCCAACTCAATTCCCTGCGCAAACGATACGGCATGGTGGCCGCGCTCGACGGCATCGATCTTTCGGTCGCGGCCGGCAGCCGCACGGCGATCGTCGGACCGTCCGGTTGCGGCAAGACCACGCTGCTGCGCCTCGTCGCCGGCTTCGACCAGCCGGACGAAGGCATGATCGTGTTCGGCGGGCAACTGATGGCGGACGGTTCGGCCCAGGTGCCGGCGCACAAGCGCGGCATCGGCATCGTAGCGCAGGACGGCTGCCTCTTCCCGCATCTCACGGTAGCGCAAAACATCGGCTTCGGACTGAACGCGGAGCGGGCCATCAAGGAGGCGAAGGCGGCGGAACTGATGGGCATGGTGGGCCTTGACCGTGCCATGCTTTCCCGTCGGCCGGACCAGCTTTCCGGCGGCCAGCAGCAGCGCGTGGCGCTCGCCCGCGCGCTTGCCCGCAAGCCGAGGCTGATGCTGCTCGACGAACCGTTCTCGGCGCTCGACACGGGACTTCGCGCCGCCACCCGCAAGGCGGTGACGGAAGTGCTGACGGCGGCCGGCATCACCACGCTGCTCGTCACCCACGACCAGGGTGAGGCGCTCGCCTTCGCCGACCAGGTGGCGGTGATGCGGGCCGGGAAGTTCGCGCAGGTGGGCACTCCGCGCGAGGTCTATTCGAAGCCGGTCGATCCGGTGACCGCCGCCTTCCTCGGCGAGGCGATCGTGCTGCCGGCGGTGATCGGCGAAGGCCGCGCGGAAAGTCCGCTGGGCCTCCTGCCGGTCGACGATACGGCCTATCGGGGCAAGGCCGAGATCATGCTTCGGCCGGAGCAGATTTCGGTGACGCATGCGAGTGGCGAAGGAGCCCCGGGCACGATAGCGGAGATCAATTTCTGCGGAGCGACCTCGGATGTTCGGATCACGCTCGGTGGCGCAGAAGCGTTTTCCTTCCGCCTCGACATTCCGAGCCGCGAGGCGCTTTTTCCCGGGGATCGGGTGATGATCGGTGTCTCGGGGACAGCGCACGTTTTTCGATAGCCGGGAACCCTGGAACCTTCCTTCACGTTATGCGGCCATCAACAAGAAGGAACAAGTTCCATGCTGAAATGGGCTCTCATCTTCCTCGTCATCTCGCTGATCTCCGGTTTTCTCGGTTTTTCCGGCATCTCGGCGGCCACCGCAACGATTGCGAAATTTCTCTTCTTCCTCTTCCTCGTCATCTTCCTGGTATTCCTCGTGCTGGCGCTCATGGCCGGCGGCGCGGTGATGTGACGCCCTGGAAGAGGGATCTGCGGTAGCCCGCAAATCCAAGAGGCTTGCCGATCTCGGCTCCTTCTCGGTCTTCCATCTCCGAAAAGAAAAAGCCCTGCCGAAATTCGGACAGGGCAAGTTGGGGAAAACCCACCTCAGCAAGGCAGGTGCGTCGCGTTTGGCACATCTGATGTCGCTTCACGAGGTCAGTTCGCGGCGATTCGGTACGGTCGTGAAAGAAATTTGCAGCCCGGTCATCTATGGGGGCAGCTTTAGGCTGGCCGGGCTGCGCCGTTCAGTTCCTGAATGTGGTACACGGCACGCCCGCCGCCTTGATACGGGTGCAGAGTTCGGTCGCTTCGGCGCGGGTCGCCCTTCCGATCCTTGCCGCATATCTTGGCCGGTAGCCGAAGTTGCCGCCCTTCTGCCGGACGATCAGGGCGCGTTCGCTGCCAAGCGGCTCAGGAAGTTTACCAATCGCGCTGACAAAGAGCCGGCTTGCGACCGTGGGATCATAATGGGCCGAAAGCTGAACACCCCAGGGGGCCCAGTCGGCAGAGCCGATCAGGACAGGCTCCTGCAGGCGCCGCGTCTCGGCGAGTTCGACGCAGCCTTCCATGAAAGACTTGTCCGCATCGAGGGGAGGGGCGGCGGTTTCAGGCGGCTTGTCCCTCCAGGTCTCGACGGTATGTCCCGTGATGGCGAATACATAGTCCCGGGTTTCGATCGGCAGACGGTCGGCCTTCAGGAAAGTCTGGAGGCCAGCTTCGCCGGCATTGTAGGCCGCTGCCGCGAGGCCGAGATTGCCAAAACGGTCACGCAGCTCACTCAGATAACGGGAGGATGCAGCGAGAGCCTCGATGACATCAAAGCTGTTCGCAAGCCCGCGGAGCTTCGCGGTCCCCGGCATGAACTGGGCGATGCCCTCCGCACCTTTCGGGCTCACGGCTTCGGCGCGGAACAGGCTTTCCCGCCAGATAAGGCGCGCGAAGAATTGCGGCGGCACAGCGTTGGCGCGTGCGACATGCTCCATTACCCGGCACAGATCGCGATCATAGCTTTCTCGCCCGATGCAGAGCGCCTGGCCATCCTCCTTTGCGGAACGTTCATAGAGGCAGGCTTTGGACGCAGCCTCCTCGTCCGCAGTCAGACCGATCGAGGGAAAGGTCGCCGCCGCGGGCAAGGCCAGCATTGCCATGAGGAGATGATGGATTGCCTTCACCGCAAGCTCACCCCATGGCAAGGCAGGTGGCGGTTATCGTCGCTTGACGACGCGGCTGAAGAAAGGGCTTTCATGCCGGCGATGATAGCACACCGCAACGGTCCGCAGATTGCCGGCGGTAACGGCATGCTCGAACTCCCGCGAGTCTGTTTCCGGCCTGTGCCGATCCTAATACTTTTGCGGTATGGTCGTAATCGTTTGTCTGCAATTCATCCACCAAGATGGAAATTCTCCCTAACGACAAGCGCGCGCAAGATAGCTGCATAACGGGCTGTAAGGGAGAATGACGATGACCGGTAAAGATCCTTCGGAGATCGACAGTGCGCGACGACATTTGCTGGGCCTGACCGCTGCGACGACCGCCAGGATCGTGGCAATGGGGTCGCTCGCCGGCACGATCATTTCTTCATCTTCGGCCGAAGCCGGTGGAAGGGCATGGTGGAAAAAAGGGGGGGACAAGCCGGGCAAAGGCCCTGGAAAGAACCCCATGTGCCTGCTGCGCGGCACCTCGATCATGACACCGAAAGGTGAAGTCCCTGTCGAGGCGCTTCGCATCGGCGACCTGGTCGAAACGATTGGCGGCACGGCACTGCCGATCAAATGGATCGGCCTTCAAACCTACAAATGCAGGGGTCCGACCTGGAATATGGACGTGGTGCCGATTCGCATATCGCCATCCGCCCTGGATGAAGGTACGCCAAAACGGAAGCTCTATCTCTCCCCCGGCCACTCTCTCTACATCGATGGTGTTCTCATCCGGGCCAAGGATCTCGTCAACGGGACCACGATTATGCCCGAACTGCCCGCGGACAGCCGCGCCATCGAGTATTTCCAGATCCTGCTGGACGCTCACCAAGTCATCCTGGCCGAAGGGGCTCCCGTCGAGAGTTTCCAGCTCAATGCAGACAATTATGAGGGCTTTACGAACTTCGCCGAGTTCGCGCGTCTCTATCCGGCAGACGTCAACCTCACCATGAGCCCCTATGCGCCGATCGTCGGCTATGGTGGCCGCGAGCACCTGAAGGCGCTTTTGCGGTTGGCCTCGGCGGGGTTCATTCGAGCACGGACGCCAACGCGGGACGCCCACGTGAGACTTGCCGCCCGGGGTGAAAGAATCGCCTGTTGATCAGGACGGACGGGATCGGGAATCCACGTCTAAAAGGAGATCGGAATGGTGGGCGTGACAAGGATCGAACTTGTGACCCCTACGATGTCAACGTAGTGCTCTCCCGCTGAGCTACACGCCCATCCGATGGCGGCGCATAGACCATAGACTGGTCGGGCCGTCAACTGGTTTTTGAAACGAAATGCGAAGGTTTTTTGAAGGCTCCGCATTTCCGGACTTTTCGCGGCTCAAGCGGCGAGCAGCTTGTTCACTTCATCCACAAGATCGCGCAGGTGGAAGGGCTTGGAGAGGACCTTGGCGTCCTTCGGCGCCTTGGAATCGGAGTTGAGCGCGACCGCCGCAAACCCGGTGATGAACATCACCTTCAGGTCCGGGTCGAGTTCTGTCGCGCGGCGGGCAAGTTCGATTCCGTCCATTTCGGGCATCACGATATCGGTCAGGAGCAGCGAGAAAGGTTCCTCGCGCAGCCGGTCGTAGGCGCTTGCGCCATTGTCGAAGGAAGCCACCTTGTAGCCCGCCTTTTCGAGCGCCTTCACCAGGAAGCGGCGCATATCGTTATCGTCTTCGGCGAGAAGGATTTTCTGATTCATCTCCGGGGACCGTATCCAATGCAGATTTCAAAGAGTTTGAGAGACCTATTACACTGCCAAGACGCGGTAAACATCCGTTTAATGGAGGTGGAAGAGGAGGGTGGCGAGGTATAGATAGTATGGACTTCGCGCCGGGCAACTGGCAACATGGGTTTCCGAACAAGTTCGTGACATGGTAAAGGCAGGATGGATTGCAGCGCGGGTGATTTTGAGCATTTCGAAGTAAGGGAGCCCGCAACGCAGACCATCCCCTTCGTTTTCAATTCGCCGCATAGCGGCCGGCTCTATCCGCCTGCCTTCCTGGCTCAGGCCAATCTCGATGCGTTGTCGATCCGCCGTTCCGCAGATCATTATGTCGACGAGCTGTTTGCAGATGCACCGGAGCTTGGCGCGCCATTGCTGCTCGCCCATTTTCCGCGCGCCTATCTGGACGTCAACCGCGAGCCTTATGAACTCGATCCGCGCATGTTCGACGGGCCGTTGCCGCCTTTCGTCAATATCGGTTCGATGCGTGTCGCGGGTGGTCTCGGCACGATCCCGCGCATCGTTGCCGAAAACATGGAAATCTATCGCCGCCGCCTGTCCGTCGAAGAGGGTATGTCCCGCGTCGAGGCGATCTACAAACCTTATCATGCCTGCCTCAGAAAGCTGATCGCCCGTACCCACGCCCGTTTCGGGCTCGCCATCCTCATCGATTGCCATTCCATGCCCGGCAATATCCGGCTCTCCGGCTCCGACGTGCGGCCGGACTTCATCATCGGCGACCGATATGGCACCAGCGCATCGGCCGAGCTTTCGCGCGCTGCACTGCATTTCCTGGGCGAGATGGGTTTTTCGGCCGTGCGCAACAAACCTTATGCCGGCGGCTTCATCACCGAGCATTACGGAAGGCCGGTCAGGGGGCTGCACGCCCTGCAGATCGAGGTCAACCGGGCGCTCTATGTGGACGAAGTAACACTCGCCAAGAAGCCGGAATTCCCGGCGATTGCTGCAGCCCTTTCCACCTTCATGCGGCAGATGGCCGATTTCGTCGTCGATTTCGCCGGCGGCAACAGCGCGCTCGCCGCGGAGTAAATTCCGGGCTTCCAGAGGTTCACTGAATGTATTTTTCTGCCGATCCCCGATCGGCGGGCAAAAAAAACCGCGCTTTGGAGCGCGGCTAAGTCTAGGGAGGAAACACCCAAGGAGGGTATTTACAGTCAAAGACTGTATGACAACGCTAGTAGTGCGCTGCACAAATGTCAAGCAACTTTTTTAGTTGATTAAATTTGCGTCATTTTTGGGCGAAGTGGTGAGATTTGCGGCAGGGCTTCGCGCCGTCTTCGGCGATGGTCGATGAAACCGGTTTCCAGTTGCGGGAAACGTGATTAGAAGAAGCATCCATCCATCGAGGGGTTTCCATGCTTCCGGACCGCAACTTCTTCTACGAGCTTGCCGATGCCGCCAGGGCGGAGACGCTGCCACGCTTCCGCACCGGCGCCTATGTGACGAACAAGCTGGAGGGCGGGTTCGATCCCGTGACGGAGGGCGATCGCGCAGCCGAAACCGCGATTCGCACGCTGATTACGGAAAAGTTCCCGGAGCACGGCATTCTCGGCGAGGAGCATGAGAATATAGGTCTCGATCGCGAGCATATCTGGGTGATCGATCCGATCGACGGCACGCGCGCCTTCATTTCCGGCCTGCCGGTCTGGGGCACGCTGATCGGCTTCCAGTCGAACGGTCGCGCCAGGATGGGCCTCGTCGACCAGCCCTTCACCGGCGAGCGCTATTTCGCCGACGGTACACGTTCCTGGTATCGCGGGCCTGACGGCGAGCGGCAGATTTTTACACGCGACTGCAAAACGCTGAGCGATGCGATTCTCTTCACCACGTCGCCCCATCTTTTCGTGGGCGGAGAGATGGAAAAATACCGGATGGTCGAAAGCAGGGCGCGGCTCTTCCGCTACGGCTGCGATTGCTATGCCTACGCGCTGCTTGCCGCGGGCCACGTGGACATCGTCGTCGAGAACGGGCTGAAGCCCTACGACGTCGGGGCGCTCATCCCGCTCATCGAGCAGGCCGGCGGCGTCATCACCACCTGGGAAGGTGGGCGGCCGGAAGGTGGCGGCAGCATCGTCGCCGCCGGCAGCAAGGCCGTTCATGAAGAGGCGCTGGCGCTGCTTTCGGGAAGGTGACGAGAGGAATCAGGCGGCGGTTTCGGACAGGCCGAAGCCGCCGTCCAGACCCGGCATGAAGGCTTCGATTGCGGCCAGCCCCTGCGCCCGATAGATATCCCTGTCGTGAAAGAGCTCGTGGCGCGCCCCGTTGACGGTAATGAGTTGGGCGGCCCGGAATTTCCTCGACAGTTCCTCCTGCGCCCGGTAGGGCACGACGCCATCGAGCATGGGGGCGAGGATCAACGTCGGAATGGTGATCCGGGTCAGATGCGCCTGGTTCGATACACGGCGGGCGGCCTTGAAGGTCTCATGCAGCCAGCGGGCCGTCGGCGCGCCGACCGTCAGCTCCGGATGAGCTGCAATGATTTCCGCGTTGCGATGGAAGCGGGCGATGTCGGAAGTGAGCGGGTTGCCCTCGAAGGGGCGGCGGCTCTGGTCCGTACCCATCGAGATGCGGCCGAGTGCGGTCCAGGAGGCGAGGCCGGCGAGCGTGCGGATCGCGCCTTGCGGTGCGCCCTGGCCCGAAAGCGCGATATAGGGCGCCGAAAGCGCCATACGATGAATGCGGGTCGACAGCCGCGGGGCGGCCGAGAGTGCGATCAGCGCGCCGGTGGAATGGCCGACCAGAAAGAAGGGCAGGCGGGCATCCGGCAGAACGATCTGCTCGAGGAAGATTTCGAGATCCCGTTCGTAATCGGAAAAGCGGCGCACATGGCCCTTGCGCGGGTTCTTCGTCAAACGATCCGAGCCGCCCTGGCCGCGCAGGTCGAACGTGGCGACCCATAGGCCCATCGCATTCAGGTCGCGGATCGTCTCGAAATACTTTTCGATGAATTCGTTACGGCCCTGCATGACGACGACCGTGCCGACCGCCGGCGAAATCTCGGAGCGGAAGAGGCCGTAACGCAGTTTTGTGCCGCGATGGCCGGTGAAATAACCGGCCGTATAGTTCAACGGCGCCGGATTGGCCGGGGTGTGGTGGAGGACGTCGTTGGCGGAGGCTTCTGCTTCTGTCATGCCGGTAAGCGATAGGCGCGGGCGGCGTAACGTCAAGGGAAAAAGAATGGCCGGGCGCCGACGAAGCCGGCATGGGCGTCCTCATGGACGATTGTCCGGATCTCGAATGCCATGGCTCAAGGCCGGCGGACGGCCCTGACCTTGCTGCTGTTTCCGCCGCCGCAGAAGAACCGGTCGCCGCCGTCGGATTCGAGCCCCGACACGTTGGCTCCGGCCTGCATGCCGAGCCTTTCCAGGACTTCTCCCGTTTCCGGATCGATCCGCCGCAACTCGCTCTCGTCATTTTCCCAGGTGCCGTGCCAGAGATCGCCGTTGATCCAGGTAACACCGGTGACGAAACGGTTGGACTCGATGGTGCGGAGGATCGCTCCCGTTTCCGGATCGATCCGGTGGATCTTCCTGTCCCTGTACTGTCCGACCCAGAGGGTTCCCTCGGCCCAGGCAAGACCGGACGAGCCGCCGTCGGGCGCCGGGATCGTCGCAAGCACGCTGCCGGTCATCGGATCGATCTTCTGGATGCGGTCTTCGGCGATCTGGAACAGATGCCGGCCGTCGAAGGCCGTTCCCGCATGCGCGGGGACATCGATCGAGCGCACCACATTACCGCTTGCCGGATCGAACGCATTCAGCTTGTCACCCGACGCGAACCAGACATGCCGGCCATCGAAGGTGACGCCTGCCACCTGCTCCACATCCGGAAAGGGACCGTATTCACGGAGGATTTCGGCTTGGGATCGTTTCATGGTTTCACCCTTTCTTTGTTTTCACGCCTCCAACCTAGCCGCTCGGCAGCGGGCCCGGGAGTAACAAGGTTGTCGGGAAATCCGATACGGGCGGAGTCATCCAGCGGCGTGCCGGTCCGCGGCCGTATGACTGCACCTTGCCCGCCGCCGCCAGCTGCTCAAGCGCCCGCTGCACGGTACGCGGGCTCAATCCAAGCGCGATCGCGAGCGCCGAACTCGACCATGACTCGCCATCGGCGAGGAAAGCAAGCACTGCCGCATGCTGCTCCTCGACGGGCGGCGCCAGTACAACGACTTCCGAGGCGTGGCGCGGCACCAGCGCAAAGCCCCGCTTCGTCGCCCTGACATCCGCCAGCGTTCGAAGCTCCGCGCGAAGCCGCCCCATCTCGACGCGCAGCCGGGCGCGATGGGATTCGTCGGCATGCCTCGCCCGGAAGGCGCGGGCAAGCAGCGTGCTTCTCGATACATCCGCGGGCCAGGCTTCGGCCAGAGCACGCAGAAGCGCGAAGAGGACCGGGCGTGTCGCAAGCGGGACTATCGTTTTTTCGTCCCGCACGACGTTGCGGCATGCGTCCACGACGAGCGTGCCCGACGCCAGCAGCGATTCGACCTCGTCGAGCAGGAGAGGGCGTTCATCGCCGCGGGCGACCAGCCGTGCTGCCGGTGCGCTGAAGACGAGGGAAGCGCTTTCGACCTCGGCTATCAGTGCGGGGATCTTCGCTTCGATTGCGGCCTGTCCGGCCTCGGCAAGCGCTGCGCGCGCCGCCCTGGTCCGCAAGCGCCGGATCGCTATTCCCGCAACCGCCAGCGCGCGGGCGGCCGCCAACGCCGGTGGGAGCGGTATTGGGGCGAGGCCGGCGAGAATGCGTTCCGCCTCGTCGAGGCGGCCGATGAGGAGCAGGCGCCGGAGTTCGAGGTTCCGCGCATGGGCGGCGTTGAGGCCGTCGCCATGCGCCTCGAGCGTCGCCCGCGCCGTGTCGAGCGCCCTGGTGGGCCATCTGAGCTCGCGGGAGACGAGTGCAATCTCGGCTTCGGCGACGACACACCGGGCGCGGGCCACGGCCTCCCTCGAACCGAAGGCGCGCGCGGCACTTTTGAGAAGCATCTTTGCCCGGTCGAGCTCGCCGAGCTGCGCCATGGCAATGCCTCTCAGCGCAAGGGCGGGCGCATCGTCCCGCAGGGCGACGTGCTTCAATGCGCCGAGCGGATCTCCTGCTGCGAGTGCGCGTGCCGCGGCGGTGATCAGCGAGTCCATCGGAATCCCGTCACACTTGTAACTCCCACCATCCCGATAACCGGACCTAGTTTATTCACGACCAGCAAGCAACCGCCGTACCGGAAATCGGGCGGCGGCAGGCAATCAAATGGAGAAAAGCGATGATGACACATATGACCGGGACACGCGAAGAATGGCTGAAAGCACGGCTCGACCTGTTGAGGGACGAGAAGGAGCTGACGCGCAAGAGCGACGAACTGGCGCTGCGGCGCCAGGAACTGCCCTGGGTGCGGATCGACAAGGAGTACAGGTTCGAGACCGAGAACGGGAGCGCCTCGCTGGTGGACCTTTTCGGCGGACGTTCGCAGCTTCTCGTCTACCATTTCATGTTCGGGCCCGATTATACGGCCGGATGCCCCTCCTGCTCCTCGATCGCCGACGGGTTCAACGGCGTCGTCGTTCACCTTGAGAACCATGACGTGGCCTTCTCCGCCGTGTCGCGGGCACCGCTTCAAAAACTGCAGGCCTTCAAAGAGCGGATGGGATGGAGTTTCCCCTGGGCGTCCTCGAACGGCGGCGACTTCAACGCCGACTTCAGCGTCTGGTTCACCGCGGACCAGCAGCGCGAGGGCACGATCGAATACAATTTCCGCCGCGAGCCGCCGCTGGCGGGGCCCCCAGGAGGCCAGACCGTTCATGAATGGCAGCAGGGCAGCAGCGAAAGCCCCATCGCCCAGATCGCGGCTTCGACCGGGACCGATGTCGCCACCTATGCGCGCGACAGGCCGGGCGTCAGCGCCTTCGTGCTCGAAGACGGCGTCGTCTACCACACCTATTCCAGCTATTCGCGCGGACTGGATGGCCTGTGGGGCATGTATCAATGGCTCGATCGTGCGCCCAGGGGCCGCAACGAGAACGGTATCTGGTGGCGCCACCACGACAGGTATGGCAGGGGGTGAGGCCGATGCCGCTCCACCGCGACAACGCGAAAGGGAGGCCGGTCTCCGACTGGCTGTCCCTTGCCGCGGCACCGACATTCGCGATCATGGCGCTGCTGACGGCCGCGACCGGCGGCGCGGACATGATCTGCTCCTCCGTGTACGACATGTCGCCGTTCGGCGGAATGGTGCCGATGTACCTGCTGATGAGCGTCTTCCATCTGGCGCCCTGGCTCAGGTTGCCTTTTGCCGCAGGAGGAACCGCTTCGGGCCGGTCCTGACGCGCCGTTCCGTGAGGAATTCGCGCCGGCGCGATACGCCGGCGCAAAAAAGAAACCGGAACCGGCGGTTCAGGGAAAACCGCGCGGTCCCGGCAGAGGATGACTGAAGGGACGAATGACGTCTTCGGGAGGCAGTCCTGCTTCCCTGGTCCTGTTCTATCAAGTCGGTCCTGAACGTCACAGGAATCCCATGTTCATGCCCGGTTCATGCCGGCCGGAGGTTTCCGGAGGCGGCCCCGAAGAGGCCTTGAACGGCGAGAGCGCAATTCCCATCTTCATCCTGCGGACGCCAAAAAGGGTCCGCGTGAACGGTCCGCCATCGCCATTACGGGAGGCGGAGCCAAACGAAAACCGCAACGTCGCTTCCCAAGGAGGACATCATGCGTCACGTCGATTTTTCCCCCCTTTACCGATCCACCGTCGGTTTCGACCGCCTCTTCAACCTGCTCGACAACCGTGGCACCGTTGAACAGACCCCGAGCTATCCGCCCTACAATATCGAGCGGACCGGTGAAAACACCTATCGCATCACCATGGCTGTCGCCGGTTTCGACGAAAAGGAACTGTCGCTCGAAGCCCATGCCCATGTGCTGACCGTGAAAGGTGAAAAGAGCGAAGAAGAGGCCGGCGGCCAGAGCGAATACCTTTATCGCGGCATCGCCAAGCGCGCCTTCGAGCGCCGTTTCCAGCTTGCCGATCATGTCGAGGTCCAGTCCGCCTCGCTGAAGAACGGCCTGCTCCATATCGACCTTCTCAGGAATATCCCGGAAGCCATGAAGCCCCGCCGCATCGCGATCGCCGCCGAAGCCGGCGATACCGCGAAGACGATCGAGGCTCAGGTCACGCCGCAGCAGGTCAACTGACCCTCGGCCCTCAAGACCTCCAGTCAAAGCAGCAAGCCGAGTTTGCGGCCCTTCCCGATACGGAAGGGCCGCTTTTTTGTTTCACGCGGCCGCCGGTTCCGCGGTCGTCTCCTTCGCCTTCAGACGATTTGCGTATTTCTGGGCGATGACGGCGCAGGCCATCAGCTGGATCTGGTGGAAGAGCATCAGCGGCAGCACGATCGCGCCGATCGAGGACGACTGGTTGGCGAAGATGGCGTTTGCCATCGGCACGCCGCTCGCCAGCGATTTCTTCGAGCCGCAGAAGGTGATGGTGATCTCGTCCTCTTTGTTGAAGCCGAGCGCGCGGCTGCCGAACATGGTGATGCAGAGCACCACTGCCAGAAGAGCCATGTCGACCAGGATGACGACACCGATATCGACGGCCGAGAAGGTGTGCCAGAGACCTTCCATGACCGCTTCGGAAAAGGCGAGATAGACGACCATCAGGATCGAACCGCGATCGACCGGGGCGAGGATCTTCTTCTTCGAGCGGATCCAGTTGCCGATCCAGGGCTGCAGGATCTGGCCGGCGACGAACGGCGCCAGAAGCTGCAATAGGATGCTTTCCAGCGCATCCCACGAAAAACCTCCGTCGCCGGTGGTCGAGAGCAGCAGGCCGGCGAGCAGCGGGGTCAGGAACATGCCGAAGATATTCGAGCCGGATGCGGCGCAGATCGCCGCCGGCACGTTGCCGCCGGCAATCGAGGTGAAGGCGATCGATGACTGCACCGTCGAGGGCAGCACGCAGAGGAACAGGATGCCGGCATAGAGCGCGGGCGGCAGGATATCCGACGGGATGAAGCCGATCGCCAGCCCGAGGAGGGGGAAGATCGCGAAGGTGGTGGCGAGGATGGTCAGATGCAGGCGCCAGTGCAGGAAGCCCGCCACCACGACATCGCGCGACAGGCGCGCGCCGTGCAGGAAGAACAGCAGGCCGATGGCGAAATCGGTCGCGACGCCGAACCACTCCGCCCACTGCCCATGGATCGGCAGGACGGAGGCGAGAATGACGGTGCAGACCAGGAAGACCGTGAAACGGTCCGGCAGAAAACGGCTCATGAGCATGTTCCTCGCAATGAGGCTTTATCTCTCGCTTATCATGAAGCAGAATGCAAACATTTAACAGTTATCACGAAGGCGGATAGCCATGCTGAACCTTCACCACCTGAACAGTTTCGTCATGCTGGAGCAGACCGGCAGTTTCACGGAAACCGCACTCCGCCTCGGCATCGGCCAGTCGACCGTCACGCAGCATATCCAGCGGCTGGAGAAATCGCTCGGGCGGCAGCTCGTCTTCCGCGATACGCATCAGGTCAGGCTGACAGCGGAAGGCGAGGCGCTGCTGGGCTACGCGCGCGGCATGCTGGAGTTGAACGGCAAGGTCGCCTCGCTGTTCGGCGAAAGCCGGCTGAGGGGGCGTTTGAGGCTGGGTGTTTCGGAGGACGTGGTGGCGAACCGGCTCACCGCCATTCTCGAGGATTTCATCCGGCTCTATCCGCTGGTGGATCTGGAACTGACCGTGGCGCTCTCTGCCGTGCTTCACCAGATGCAGGATGAGGGCGACCTGGACCTCGTGCTCGCCAAGCGGCATGTCGGTGAGACGCATGGGCGGCTTCTCTATCGCGAACCGCTCGTCTGGCTGGCGCGCGATCCCGACCTCATTCTTTCGCGCGGCAACGCTCTGCCGCTCATCGCCTTTCCGCCGCCATCCATTACGCGGCGCGTGGCGCAGGAGGCGCTCGACCGGGAAAAGATGCCCTGGCGGATCGTCTGCACCTGCGAAAGCCTGAGTGGGCTTACCGCCGCGGCGCGAGCCGGCATGGGCGTGCTCGTGCAGCCGCGCAGCATGGCGCCTTCGGGCCTGAAGGAAATCCCGGCCGACCGGCTGCCGGTGCTGGAGGACGCGGAGTTCGTGCTGATCCCCCGGCGCGGCGCGGATGCCGCGCTCACGGAGGCGCTGTCGAGCCTGATCAAGGCGCAGATCGTGCCACAGCATCAGCGCAACGCGGCCTGATATTTGCGGTTGTCAGCCTGCCTTGCAGATCGACAGGAACTGATCGATGTCCTCCTCGGTCGTCGCGAAGCTGGTGACGAGGCGGATCAGCATCTCGTCGTCCTTCACCGGTTCCGGCATGGCGTGCGGTGCCGGCCAGTCGTAGAATTTTGCCCCCCTGGCCTGGGCGGCTTCGGCGGAGGCCTTGTTGAGCACGGCGAAAACCTCGTTGGAGGTCGTGTCCCAGGCAAGCCGCGTGCTGTTCAGCGAACGAATGCCGGCGCGCAGCCGATCGGCCATGGTGTTGGCGTGGCGCGCCATGACGAGCCAGAGATCGTCCTGCAGATAGGCTTCGAACTGCGCCGAGATGAAGCGGGTCTTCGAAAAAAGCTGGGCGGCGCGCTTGCGGATGAAGGCGAAATCTTTCGCCAGTTCGGGATTGAAGAAGACGATCGCTTCGGCGCACCAGCAGCCATTCTTCGTGCCGCCGAAGGAGAGGATGTCGACGCCGCGCTTCCATGTCATTTCGGCCGGCGTCGTGCCGAGCGCCACCAGCGCATTGGCAAAGCGCGCGCCATCCATGTGGACCGGCAGGCCATTCGCCTTGGCGATGGTCGAGAGTGTTTCGATCTCGTCGAGCGTATAGATGGTGCCGCTTTCCGTCGCCTGGGTGAGGGTGACGGCGGCGGCGCGGCCGTGATGCAGCGAATCCTGCGGGAAGCCGGCAATGCCGCTCGCGAGGTTCGCGGGGTCCATCTTGCCGTTTTCGCCATCGACCGGAACCATGCGCATGTTGCTGAAGAAATCCGGCGCGCCGCACTCGTCTTCGATCACATGCGCTTCCGAATGGGAAAAAACGACGCCGCCGACACGGGCGACGCTCGCCAGCGAAAGCGAGTTGGCCGCCGTGCCGGTGGAGACGAAATAGACGGACACCTCACGCCCGAAAATCTCGTTGAAACGGGCTTCGACCGCTTTGTCCAGGTCGCTCGTGCCATAGGCGGCGGCGAACCGGGTCGATTCCCTGGAAAGACGTTCATTGATGGCGGGATGGGCGCCGGCCCAGTTGTCGGAAGCGAAGAACATGAAAGGACACCTTGGGAGAACTTTTGAAAAGGTCCGGCGCAGATTAGGCGTTTTGGCCTCACAATCAACGGTAAAGGCGCTCTCACCCCGCGGACCTATATCCAGGGCAATCATCTGAATATCACCAGACCTGAGAGGTAATTAAATTTCGCGCTTACGCGTTGCCCGGCAATCTCCTGTCGCGGCAAGCCTGAAATTTTCAAGCTACGCACTTGTGAACCATTCCAATCTGTGTCATAGAAAATGCGAATTAGGACAGATATGCTGTCCTAATTTCGGGAAATGAAGCGCTGGTTCGCCCCTCTTTTCCGCTGACGTCAACGCCGATCCGGGTTATGTTGCGCTGCAAAGCTGCAGCTGACGCTGGAGCGGCGCCATCGCGTGAAGCAGGGGTGGCGGGCAGTCTGTCATCCGAACGAGACAAATGAAAGCCACTTTGCCCGCTTCGACGCGGCCAACAGGAGGAATGACGATGACGAAGATGATCTCCCAGGTGCCCGGCCATCAGGCTCAGGCCTCCGCCGAGACGAAAGCACGCGTCCCCTTTGTCGCCTCCGGTGTGCCAATGCGCCAGGGTCTCTATGACCCCCGCAACGAGCACGATGCCTGCGGCGTCGGCTTCATCGCGCATATGAAGGGGAAGAAGTCGCACCAGATCGTCAAGGACGGCCTCTTCATTCTTGAAAACCTGACGCATCGAGGCGCTGTCGGAGCCGATCCGCTGATGGGCGATGGTGCCGGGATTCTCGTGCAGATCCCCGACCGCTTCTTCCGCGAGGAGATGGCGGCACAGGGCGTCACCCTGCCGAAGGCCGGCGAATACGCCGTCGGCCATTTCTTCATGCCGCGCGATGCCGATCAGATCGAACATTTCAAGAAGGTCATCGTCGACGTGATCGCGGAGGAGGGGCAGCAGTTTCTGGGCTTCCGCGAAGTGCCGGTCGACAATTCCTCGCTCTCCAAGGCGCCGGACATCGCCGCGACCGAGCCCTATCACCTGCAGGTCTTCATCGGCGCCGGCCGGGATGCCGCGACGAACCTTGAGTTCGAGCGCCAGCTCTTCCTCGTCCGCAAGGTAATCTCCAACCGCATCTACGACGCCTTCGGCGGCCAGGAGACCGGTTTCTATCCGGTCTCGCTGTCGTCCTCGACCATCGTCTACAAGGGCATGTTCCTGGCCTATCAGGTCGGCGCCTATTACAAGGACCTGTCGGACCCGCGTTTCGAAACGGCCGTGGCGCTGGTGCACCAGCGGTTTTCGACCAACACCTTCCCGTCCTGGAAGCTCGCGCACCCCTACCGCATGGTCGCCCATAACGGCGAGATCAACACGCTGCGCGGCAACGTCAACTGGATGGCGGCGCGTCAGGCATCAGTCTCCTCGCCGCTCTTCGGCGACGACATTTCCAAACTCTGGCCGATCTCCTACGAAGGCCAGTCGGATACGGCCTGTTTCGACAACGCGCTCGAGTTCCTCGTGCGCGGCGGATATTCGCTTGCCCATGCCGTGATGATGTTGATCCCGGAAGCCTGGGCCGGCAACCAGTCCATGTCGAAGGACCGCAAGGCCTTCTACGAATACCATGCGGCGCTGATGGAGCCGTGGGACGGCCCGGCGGCGGTCGCCTTCACGGACGGCAAGCAGATCGGCGCCACGCTCGACCGCAACGGTCTGCGTCCGGCCCGCTACGTCGTCACCGACGACGACCGCGTCATCATGGCGTCCGAGGCCGGTGTCCTGCCGGTGCCGGAAGAGACCATCATCAAGAAGTGGCGCCTGCAGCCGGGCAAGATGCTGCTGATCGACATGGAAAAGGGCCGCATCATCTCCGATGAGGAGGTAAAGAGCGAGCTTGCGACCAAGCATCCCTATCGCAACTGGCTCGACCGCACGCAGCTCATCCTGGAGGACCTGAAGCCGGTGGAGCCGCGGGCGCTGCGTCGCGACGTGTCGCTGCTCGACCGCCAGCAGGCCTTCGGCTACACGAGCGAGGACACCAAGATACTGATGTCGCCGATGGCGACGACCGGCCAGGAAGCGATCGGCTCGATGGGCACCGATACGCCGATCTCAGCGATGTCGATGAAGTCGAAGCTGCTCTACACCTATTTCAAGCAGAACTTCGCGCAGGTGACCAATCCGCCGATCGACCCGATCCGCGAGGAACTCGTCATGAGCCTCGTGTCCTTCATCGGTCCGCGTCCCAACATCCTCGACCATGAGGGCATGGCGAATGCCAAGCGTCTGGAAGTGCGCCAGCCGATCCTGACCAACGGAGATCTGGAAAAGATCCGCTCGATCGGCCACACGGAAGACCGCTTCGATACCAAGACGCTCGATTTCACCTATGATATCGAGCGCGGCGCCGAAGGCATGCCGGAAATGCTCGACCGGCTCTGCGAGCGGGCGGAAGCGGCGGTCAAGGGCGGCTACAACATCATCGTGCTTTCCGACCGGCAGATCGGACCGGACCGCATTGCGATCCCGGCGCTGCTGGCGACCGCGGCCGTGCACCATCACCTGATCCGCAAGGGGCTCAGGACCTCGGTCGGCCTCGTCGTGGAATCCGGCGAACCGCGCGAAATCCACCATTTCTGCTGTCTTGCCGGGTTCGGGGCGGAGGCGATCAACCCCTATCTCGCCTTCGACACGCTGGTCGACATGCATGCCCGCGGCGAATTCCCGAAGGAGGTCGATGCCCAGGAAATCGTCTATCGTTACATCAAGGCGGTGGGCAAGGGCATCCTGAAGGTCATGTCCAAGATGGGCATTTCCACCTACCAGTCCTATTGCGGCGCGCAGATCTTCGACGCCGTCGGCCTGTCGTCGGAACTGGTCGAAAAGTATTTCTTCGGCACAGCGACGACGATCGAGGGCGTGGGCCTGAAGGAGATCGCCGAGGAAACCGTCACCCGCCACCATGCGGCGTTCGGCAAGGATCCGGTTCTGGCCTCGACGCTCGATATCGGCGGCGAATACGCCTATCGCATGCGCGGCGAAAGCCATGCCTGGACACCGGATGCCATCGCCTCGCTGCAGCATGCGGTGCGCGGCAACAGCCAGGATCGCTACCGCGAATTCGCCGAGATGGTGAACGAGACATCGTCGCGGATGAACACGATCCGCGGCCTCTTCAAGATCAAGGCGGCGGGCGAGATCGGCCGCAAGCCCGTCCCGATCGACGAGGTGGAGCCGGCTGCGAACATCGTCAGGCGTTTCTCCACGGGGGCGATGTCCTTCGGCTCGATTTCCCGCGAGGCGCATACGACGCTGGCGATCGCCATGAACCGGATCGGCGGCAAGTCGAACACCGGCGAGGGCGGCGAGGAAAGCGACCGCTACATGCCGCTGCCGGACGGTTCGATGAACCCGGAACGATCGGCGATCAAGCAGGTCGCTTCCGGTCGCTTCGGCGTGACCACCGAATACCTGGTCAATGCCGACATGCTGCAGATCAAGGTGGCGCAGGGTGCCAAGCCCGGCGAAGGCGGCCAGCTGCCCGGCCACAAGGTGGATGCGACCGTCGCCAAGACCCGGCATTCCACGCCGGGCGTCGGCCTCATCTCGCCGCCGCCGCACCATGACATCTATTCGATCGAAGACCTGGCGCAGCTCATCTACGACCTGAAGAACGTCAATCCGACCTCGGACATTTCCGTCAAGCTCGTCTCGGAAGTGGGTGTGGGCACGGTTGCGGCGGGCGTCGCCAAGGCGCGCGCCGATCATATCACGGTCGCGGGTTTCGACGGCGGCACGGGCGCATCGCCGCTCACCTCGCTGAAGCATGCCGGCAGCCCGTGGGAGATCGGCCTTGCGGAAACCCAGCAGACGCTGGTTCTGAACGGACTTCGTTCGCGCATCGCGCTGCAGGTCGACGGGGGCCTCAAGACCGGCCGCGACGTCATCATCGGCGCGCTGCTCGGCGCCGACGAATTCGGCTTCGCGACCGCGCCGTTGATTGCCGCCGGCTGCATCATGATGCGCAAGTGCCATCTGAACACTTGTCCCGTGGGCGTCGCCACGCAGGACCCGGTCCTGCGTAAGCGCTTCAAGGGCACGCCCGAGCACGTCATCAACTATTTCTTCTTCGTGGCCGAGGAAGTGCGGGAGATCCTCGCCTCGCTCGGCTTCACCAGGCTCGACGACATCATCGGCATGTCGGAACTGCTGGAGAAGGACGGGATGCTCGCTCACTGGAAGGCCAGGGGGCTCGACTTCACGAAGATCTTCCACAAGGTGGAAGCTCCCAAGGAAGCGACCTACTGGACCACCCGCCAGAAGCATCCGATCGACGACGTTCTCGACCGCAAGCTGATCGAAAAGTCGCAAGCGGCACTTGAGAGCAAGGAGCCGGTGGTCTTCGAAGTGCCGATCAAGAACGTCGACCGTTCCGCCGGAGCGATGCTGTCCGGTGCGCTTGCCAAGCGCTGGGGTCACAAGGGCCTCAAGGACGATACGATCCATGTGACGTTGCGCGGCACGGCCGGCCAGTCCTTCGGCGCCTTCCTTGCCCGCGGCATCACCTTCGATCTGGTGGGCGATGGCAACGACTATGTAGGCAAGGGCCTGTCCGGCGGCCGGATCATCGTGCGCCCGCCGGAAAACTCGAAGCTCGCGGCGGAGAACGCGATCATCGTCGGCAACACCGTGCTTTATGGTGCGATCACCGGCGAGTGCTATTTCCGCGGCGTGGCGGGCGAGCGCTTTGCAGTGCGTAACTCCGGCGCCATCGCCGTCGTCGAAGGCGTGGGTGACCATGGCTGCGAATACATGACCGGCGGCATTGTCGTGGTTCTCGGCGAGACGGGGCGCAATTTCGCGGCCGGCATGTCCGGAGGCGTGGCCTATGTGCTCGACGAAAGCGGCGATTTCGCCAAACGCTGCAACATGGCGATGGTCGAACTCGAACCGGTGCCGGAAGAGGACGACATGCTGGAGAAGCTGCACCATCACGGCGGCGACCTCATGCACAAGGGGCGCGTCGACGTTTCCGAGGACATGACGCGCCACGACGAGGAGCGCCTCTACCAGCTCATCTCCAACCATCTGCACTACACGGGCTCGAACCGCGCCAAGGAAATCCTCGATCGCTGGAGCGAGTACCGGCCGAAATTCCGCAAGGTCATGCCGGTCGAATACCGGCGTGCGCTGGAGGAAATGGAGCGCATGCGGATGGGGATCGCGGCGGAGTAGTTAAACTGTCGGCGCCTTATGTTATGAGTTCTCAACTTATGATGGAGGCGCCGATGGGACCAATTGCGAAAGAGCACGAAGGTAAGATCATCAGAGAGGGCAAGCGTCGTCTCGTTGCTATTCCGGATGACTTCTTTCTCGAAGGAGAGAAGATCATCATCCGTCAGGAGAGGGATGGAGCCATTACAATCCATCCTGCGGAAGAGGCGGCATGTGAGGCCATGTGGGACAAGTTTAATCCATTCGTTGAATGGGAAAATGGCACCTGGCCAGAGACGGTGAAACCTTTCGAATAACTGGCTGGCAACAGTGAAATTAGGAAAGTGGTTATGCGCATTGCCCATGGACTGGTTTCTCTGGTTGTTGCCGCCGCAGTTCCTGCAGCGATTTACCTGTCGAATGGTACGCTGGGACTGGAATTCATCGCACTGGGGGCGGGCCTAGGCCTTGCCTACTGGTATTAGGGGCCTTTGGCTCTGTAGTTTAGGTGTGAGGGCAAGCGAGTGGGCAAGGTAACGGGTTTCCTGGAAATCGACCGGCAGGTGGCGAAGTATCAGCCGGCCTCCGACCGCATCCGCCATTTCCGCGAATTCACGATCCCGATGTCGGATGCGGAAGTCACCAAGCAGGCGGCGCGCTGCATGGACTGTGGCATTCCCTATTGCCACGGGCCGACCGGCTGTCCGGTTCACAACCAGATCCCGGACTGGAACGACCTCGTCTACAACAACAAGTGGGAGGAGGCGATCCGCAACCTCCATTCCACCAACAACTTCCCGGAATTCACCGGCCGCGTCTGCCCCGCCCCTTGCGAGGAGGCCTGCACGCTCAATCTGGAGGATGCGCCGGTTGCCATCAAGACAGTCGAGCAAGCGATCGCTGACAAGGCCTATGAATTGGGCTTCATCGCGCCACAGCCGGCGACCGTGCACACAGGCAAGAAGGTCGCGATCATCGGCTCCGGCCCCGCCGGCATGGCTGCGGCCCAGCAGCTCGGCCGCGCCGGCCACGACGTGCATGTCTACGAGCGCGAGTCGAAGCCCGGCGGGCTCCTGCGCTATGGCATTCCGGACTTCAAGATGGAGAAGAACTTCATCGACCGGCGGGTCGAGCAGATGAAGGGCGAGGGCGTGACCTTCCATACCGGCGTCAATGTCGGCGTGGACATGCCGGTCGAAAAGCTGCTTTCCGATCATGATGCGGTGCTTTATTGCGGCGGTTCGGAAACCCCGCGCCCGGCCGGCATTCCGGGCGCCGACCTGCACGGCGTCTATGACGCGATGCCCTATCTCGTGCAGCAGAACCGCCGCACCGGCCGCGAGAATATCGACAGCGTCGCCTGGCCGTCCGATCCGATCCTCGCCGGCGCCAAGCATGTGGTGGTCGTCGGCGGCGGCGATACGGCGTCCGACTGCGTCGGCACTGCATTCCGTCAGGGAGCCGTCAAGGTAACCCAGCTCGACATCCGCCCGCAGCCGCCGGAGAAGGAAGACAAGCTTGCCGTCTGGCCCTTCTGGGCGACCAAGATGCGCACGTCGTCGTCACAGGCCGAAGGCGCGGTGCGCGAATTCCAGGTGGCGACGCTCGAATTCATCGGCGAAGACGGCCAGCTCACCGGTGTGCGCTGCTGCGAAGTCGACGAGCGCCGCAAGCCGATCGCCGGCACGGAATTCATCATCAAGGCGGACCTTGCCTTCATCGCGATCGGCTTTTCCGGGCCGCTCAAGGAGGGCGTGCTGACCGAGCTCGAAGGCAAGCTCGATGTCAATCTCGACCGGCGCGGCTCGACCAATGTCGTTGCCAACGACCGCGACTACAAGACCTCGGTCGACAAGTTCTGGACGGCGGGCGATGTGCGCCGCGGCCAGTCGCTGGTCGTCTGGGCGATCCGCGAAGGCCGCCAGGCGGCGCGAGCGATCGACGAGGCGCTGATGGGAAGCTCGGTTCTGCCGCGGTAAGTGGCTGTCTTGCTGGTGTTGATGTCGGGGCGGTTCAAACTCCGCAAAGTTGGAGTCAGCCAGCCCCCTCTGGCCTGCCGACCATCTCCCCCACAGGTGGGGAGATCACAAGTGGCTTGACCTTCCCGCCTCTCCGATTATTCCCGCTGCAGCAGGCCGTCTAATAGTGCCGCCTTTTGTTTAAGGAAACCGGTGCGCCCAGCCGATCTCCCCACCTGTGGGGGAGATGGCCGGCAGGCCAGAGGGGGCGGACTGCTCCAAAGTTACGATATGGGGTCTTCCCAATTCGTGTAGGAAGAGAGGCGGTTACTGCCGGCCGGTAGCTCACTGCGCCGCTGGAATCCGATAATCATCGATCCGTCCGGCCGGGGCGGGGGCAAGCTCTCCCCGCTTGACCAGCTTGTCGCGCGGCGTTTCCACGAGGATCGAGGGAAGCGGTGCGGCGCCGAGCAGGTCCTTGCCGCCGTCAAGCTCGGGGTCGGACAGGCTGATCGGGTGGGTCGGGATAGTCTGACCGGGCGCGGCCGGCAGCGCGGACAGGGAGGGCAGACTGCTGGAATCAAGCTTGACGACGTCGGGGCTCGCCATTTCCCCGAGATGCCGGCGGACCAGTTTCTCGACATAGAAGGCGAGCTTCTGCTTGCCGGCCTTGGTGAAGGTGATCCCATCCGAACTGCGCAGCCGCGCCTGTTGGCCGTTAACGTCCGAGCCCGTCAGGATGAACTTGCCGTCCTCGTCCACGAAGCCGTCCCAGATATCGACGAATTCTCCTCCCGCCTTCTCCGTTTGGCTCCGGTAGATGGCGTTCAGCGTCACCGCATCGGCCATCATGGAGGGCGACTGGAACGAGGGCAGGCCGACCCAGAGCAGCGGCAGCTTCCGGGAGGCGACGATGCCGGCGAGCTCTGCCACGCGCGTCTCGTATTCCTTGAACCAGGCCTCGCTGCGAAACTTCTCGCGCGTGCCGCCGATCTGCATCTGCTGGCGATCGTTGGCGCCGACCATCACCGCGACGATGGCGGGCTTTGCTTCGTCGAGCATGGCCGGCAGTTCGGCCGGCCAGTCGAAATGATCCTTGCGGACGAGGCCGGAGGAACCGTCGCTGCGTTCGACGACGGCGACGCCGGGGGACGTCGCGAACGCATTCTCCAGTTCGCTGCCAAGGCCGCCGGCCATGAAGTCGCCGACCACGAGGATCTGCCTGGCGTTCTCCAGCTTCGCGACGGGCTCGGGGGCGGGAGGTGCGACCGGCTGCGGCGGGCGCGGCGCCGCGGCGCGGCGAGGGGCCGGTTTGCGCGGCCGTGGTTTCACCTCGATGATCGAGCCGTCACGGTTATAACGCCGACGGGGCGCACGCTCGTAAGGTTCGTATCGCTCGTAGCGCTCATAGCGGGGGCCGCCGAACAGCAGGTCGAAGAGGTTGCGCCGCGGGGCCGGCTCCTGGGCGGTGGCGGGCGAGGTACCGAACGGTAAGGCGAGCAACAGCGCAAGCAAAACCGCGCCCAGACGAGCCCAACCTCCTTGTCCGCTGGTTTTCCACAAAGCCTTCATGCCTCGTACGCCTCGCACGCTCTACAGGTGCTGGACCATCGGAAAACCATGTGGAGCACTACGCCTGCTTGTCAACGCAAAGCTTCGAGAAGCTGCCGTGAGGGTTCGCCGCTTTGCTGCATGCCGAGCCGCTTCTGGATCTCGGAAATGGCTGCCTTCGAGCCGGAGCCGAAATTGCCATCGACCTCGCCGTTGTAATAGCCGAGCTCCTTCATGCGCGATTGCAGCTCGAACTTCTGCCTGATGTCGAGCGTGCCGTCCGGACGCGGCCATGCCTGCTGCATGCCCCCGTAACCGGCGATCTCATCGGCGAGCAGGCCGACGGCGAGCGCATAGCTGTCGGCGGCATTATATCGCTTCACCACGAAGAAATTCTTGAGCATCAGGAAGGCCGGGCCATTCGTGCCGGCCATGAGCTTCAGTTCTGCGCGATCCGCGCCGCGCGGAAAGCCCTTGCCGTTCGGACGGGCGAAACCAAGCTTCGCCCATTCGGCCAACGTTTTGGTCTGGCCTTCGTAACGCGCGCCGCTTGCCGGAACTGCCGTTTCGTAACCCCAGGTCTTGCCTGATTGCCAACCGTTCTTGGCGAGCAGGTTGGCGGAGGTCGCAAGCGCATCCGGCACCGAATGCCAGATGTCGCGCTTGCCGTTGCCGTCTGCGTCGACGGCGTAGAGCAGGTAGCTGGTCGGAATGAACTGGGTGTGACCCATGGCGCCCGCCCAGGAGCCGGTGAGCTGCCTCGGTGCGACATCACCGGACTGGAGAATCTTCAAGGCTGCGACGAGCTGCTTGCGGGCATAATTGGAGCGCCTCGAATCGCCCCATGCAAGGGTCGCAAGCGCTTGCGGGATGTGGTGCAGGCGCTCGGGATTGTCCAGCGCGGCGCCGTAATTGGATTCCATCGACCAGATGGCAAGCAGGATGTGCTTGTCGACGCCGAAATGCCGTTCCAAGGCGTTGAGCGTGGAGCCATGCCTTGCCGCCATCTCGCGACCGATGCGCACGGTATAGGGATTGACGCGGGAATCGAGATAGTCCCAGATCTTCGATTTGAACTCCGGCTGGAACTGCGCCTTTTCGAGCACGTCCCGGTCGGGTTCGGTAATGCCGGCAAAGGCTCTTTCATAGGTGGAACGGGAAATCCCGCTCTTTGCGGCAGTCGGGTAGAATTTTGTGATCCAAGCCTTGAAACCGGCGTCAGCCTGGGCATCTATCGGCATGCTTGCGACAGCGAACCCAGCGCACAGGGAGAAAACAAATCCGCGCAAGAGGTTGGTGCGAAGTATCTTCATCGGCAGTCGTGTCCATTCTTCCTTTAACCAAGCCCGAAGGCGAGAGTGGCATGCGGCTTAACGATGTAATAACAGAATACGGTCAACAAATTCTTTACCATGGAAATCCGGCCAGCGGCAGTCTTTGCGAAACGGTAGCAAATCGACGCTAGAGGACCGGAATCGAACAACTCGCACGATGATGTGCTTTCAGGAGGCATGAGTGGCACAACAACAGAAGATCCGTAAGGCAGTGTTTCCCGTCGCAGGTCTGGGCACGCGCTTCCTGCCCGCGACCAAAGCGGTGCCGAAGGAAATGCTGACCGTGGTGGACAAGCCGGTCATTCAGTACGTGGTGGACGAGGCGGCGGAAGCGGGCATCGAGCATTTCGTTTTCGTGACCGGTCGCGGCAAGGCCGTTATCGAAGACTATTTCGACATCCAGTACGAGCTGGAACAGATGCTGCGCGAACGCAACAAGAATGCCGAGCTGACACTGCTCGCCGGCCTTCTGCCGAAGGCGGGCACGGCAAGCTTCACGCGCCAGCAGGTGCCGCTCGGGCTTGGCCATGCGGTCTGGTGCGCCCGGGACATCGTCGGCAGCGAGCCCTTCGCGGTGCTCCTGCCCGACATGATCATGTCGGCCGAGAAGGGCTGCCTCCGGGGGATGGTGGAGCTTTACGAGAAGACCGGCGGCAATGTGCTCGCCGTGCAGGAATGCGATCCGGACCAGGCGCATAAATACGGCATCGTCGGCGTCGGCGAGGCGGTCGGCAACGGGTTCAGGATCACGCAGATGGTGGAGAAGCCGCCGAAGGGGACTGCGCCGTCCAATCTCTACATCAACGGCCGCTATATCCTGCAGCCGGAAATCTTCAAGATCCTGTATACCCAGGAGCGCGGCGCCGGCAACGAGATCCAGCTCACCGACGGCATGCTGACGCTCGCGAAGAGCCAGGAGTTCTCGGCCTACAAGTTCACCGGCGAGACCTATGACTGCGGCGCCAAGGATGGTTTCATCCTGGCGAACCTCGCTTTTGCCCTGCAGCGCGCCGATATCCGCCCGGCGATCGAGGAGCCGCTCAAGGCGCTTATCGCATCGCTGAAGTAGGACGGGAGAGGCCGGAACCTGCGGCCGGAATGTCGGAAGAACCCCTTGTGGCCCTGCTGTAAGGGGTTCTCCCTTTTTGGAGATGCATATCGACCATGGACGTCCAGGCAGACACGGATTTTCTCGAATTCCACGACCTGCCGGCGGAGATCGTCCTGGCGGTCCTTGCCCGTGCCGGCGAACTGGCGCAGGCGTGGCGTGCGGGGCGGATGCCCCGGAGCCTTTCCGGCAAGCGCATCGCGCTCATCGTCGATGATGGCGGCTGGCGCAACACCACGGCCTTCGATCTCGGCATCCAGGCGATGGGCGGCTTCTGCATCGACGCGCCGGTGAGCCTTGGCGGACGGGAGGCGATCGCCGACCTCGCAGGCTATCTCGACAACTGGTTCGACATGATCGTCATCCGCACGCGGGAGCTTGCCGGACTTCGGGAACTCGCGGCGAATGCCAAGGCTCCGGTGATCAATGCGCGGACACGGTCGAACCATCCCTGCGAGACGCTCGGCGATCTTGCCTATATCAGCAGCAGGCGGGGCGGCATCGAGAGATTGAAGATCGCCGGTGTCGCACCGGACGCCAATATACTTCGGTCGTGGGTCGAGGCATCGATCTCGCTGCCCATCGAGGTGGTGCAGGTTTTTCCGCAGAGATGGCATATCCGGGAGCCGGCGCTCGTCAACCGAAATTTCCGGGTCAGCGAGGATATGCGCGAACTTGAGGATGCCGACGTTATCCTGACGGACTCGTGGCCGGGCGGGGCGGAAGAGAGCGCGCTCGCCGATTATCGGATATCGGCGGCGATTCTGGACGACTGCCGTGCCGACGCGATCTTCATTCCCTGTCCGCCGGTCATGCGGGGACAGGAGGTGACGGCGGATGCCATGCTTCATTCCGTCTGTCAGAGCACTCCGGCGAAGGCATTTCTCCTGCATGCCCAGAACGCGCTCATGGAATGGATCGCCGGCCGGCCGGATATCACCGCTTGACGGTAAGCCCGACGCCGGCGCGGACGATGCGTTCATCGGAACCGCCGCCATCCGCCTGCTCGTATTCCACGTCGCCGGTCAGGTCGAGATAACGGTTGATCGCCCAGGTAAGACCGGCGCCGGCCACCCAGACGGTCTCGTCGCTGCCGCCGCTTGAGAAATCGCGGTAGGTGGAGCTTCCGGTAAGGCGCGCCACGAGATGATCGCGCATTTCGTGCGTCAGTCCCGCGGTTGCCTGATATTCCACCCAGCCGCTCTGGCCCGGCGTGGTGGAATCCTGCACCGTTGTGCGCAGGCCGAGATTGACATCGGTGCCACGCTGCGGCGACCAGATCGCATTGCCGTTGAAGGTGATCGCGTTCACCGATTTCAGGCGGCTGTCCTCGTAATCGACGAACTCATAGCCGGTGCCGATCTCGCCGCGCAACTTCTCGCCGAAATCGAATTCCACGCCGGCGCGTGCGGCATAGCTCTGCGAGGAGCGGGCGTAACCGGAATTGTCGCGCTTCTGGTCGTAGAATGTGTGGCCGGTCGCCACTTCGACATAAGGGATCAGGGCCGGCGAGAGCTCGTAGCCAAGCCGCAGCCTGCCGTCGATACCGGTGCGGTTGCGATCCTTCATGCTCACGACGGTGCCGTCCGAGAGTTTGGCGTCGGTATAGGTGGCGCGGGAAAGATCGAGTGCGGCGGTGCCATGGATTTTACCGAGATCGCGCTCCACCGAGAGGCCGCCGGTGAATTCGTTGACACCCGATTGGGTCGCGGCACCGCCGATCGCGTTCGGGTCGTAGTCGTCCTCGCGGGTGAAGCTGTAGCCGCCCGTGACATGGGCGACGGTGTCGTCTGCAAGATCCAGCCGCAGATCCGCATCGATGTTGGCTTCTGGCCGTTCGCCTTCGTCACCGCCGCGAAAGTTGCGCTCAAGGGTTCCTTCGCCGGTCACCGTCAGTGAATGGCGCGACCAGTCGGAGGAGAGGGTGCCGCGGATTACCGTCGAGAAGTAGTCGCGGCGACGCTCGCTGCCATTGGAACGGGTGATTTCCGTGTTGACGCCGTTGGTGACCGTGGGGCGGAGGAGAAAGCTGCCCAGCCGGATGCCGGTCGGATCACCCGGCTCGCGCGGCTGTTCCCGCGCGTCGATGGGCTCCGCGCCGGGATCGAGCGGCTGCTCGTAGGGCTGGTTCAGGTCCTCCTCGTAAGGCGGTTCCTGATCGGCATCCGGAACGGGGCCGGGTACCGCGCCGGTTGCAACATTCGGGTCGTCCCGGTTCGGATCGTCGGCGGCACCCGCCGTGCCGCTGGCCGGCTGGGTCCCCGTACCCCCGCCGAGGGTAGTTTGTGAAGTCGGTGCCGTGGCGTCCGTCACGGACTGCAGGGAGCCGCCCTGTGGCGGAAAGGGGCTGGTGGTCTGGGCGACGGCCGGCGTGGCAAGCGCTGAGCAGGCAAACAGCAAGCCGGCCGCCGTCCGGCGCCGTTCACGCGTCCTGCCTGTTCTCGTGATGATCTTCATCGGCCCGCCTGGCGATCGGAATGCTTACCCAAACGTAAAGCGATGTAGTTAACGTTTGGTTGCGGTGCCGCACCAAGCCGGGAATGTCGCCGTTGCGGTGCAAAGTTGATGGACTTCGAATATAAAAAACGCTAAGGCTTCACCATGATCAAGAGAGCTTTGCAACTCGTCGAACATGATGTCGTCGACTCCGCGCTGAGGACCATTGCCTTTGGAAAACAAGGGCTTGATGCGCTGGATGATGCCCTCCAGAATGGCCTGGGCGATCGCTTTCGCAATGCAGTGGAGATCATCGGTGGCATCGACGGCCGGGTCATCGTGACCGGTGTCGGCAAGAGCGGCCATATCGGCCGGAAGATCGCTGCGAGCCTTGCATCGACCGGCACGCCCGCCTTCTTCGTCCATCCCGTGGAAGCCAATCACGGCGATCTCGGCATGATTACCACAGGGGATGTGGTGCTGGCTCTCTCCTGGAGCGGCGAGACCGCAGAATTGCAGGGCATCGTCTCCTTCACCAGGCGTTTCTCCGTTCCGCTGATCGCGATGACCGCCGGCGAGGTTTCGACGCTCGCGCGGGAGGCCGATGTCGTGCTGCTTCTGCCCAAAGAGCAGGAGGCCTGTCCGCATGGTCTTGCGCCGACCACGTCGACGCTGATGCAGCTTGCCATGGGTGATGCGCTCGCCGTCGCTCTTCTGGAAGCGCGCGGCTTCTCGGCAACCGATTTCCGTGTCTATCATCCGGGCGGCAAACTCGGCGCAATGCTCTCGCATGTCAGCGATCTCATGCATACCGGTGACCGGATTCCACTGGTGAAGAAGGGCGTCACCATGCCCGACGCCATTCAGGAACTGTCGCGCAAGCGTTTCGGCTGCGTCGGTGTGATCGATGAGGAAGGATGCCTTTGCGGCGTCGTCACCGACGGCGACATCGCCCGCCACCTGGACCTCGACCTCCGCCAGACGCCGGTCGACGACGTGATGACAACGAGCCCGAAGACGGTCGGCAAGGAAACTCTTGCGACGGCCGCCATGGCGCTTCTCAACAAGCACAGCATCGGCGCGCTCATCGTCATCGACGCGGAGCGCAAGCCCGTCGGCATCGTGCATTTCCACGATCTCCTGCGCGTCGGCGTCGCCTGATTCCGGAAAGAGTTCAGTCCGCCTCGACCGTCAGGTCACGTCCGCTGGCGGTCACCACCTTCACGCGTGTGCCGGCCGGCAGGTCGGGCCCCATGATCGGCCACCAGGTATCGTCCAGACGGATGCGGCCGCGTCCTTCCGTGATCGGTTCGTGGAGAGTGGCTGTGCGGCCGATCAGGCTTTCGCCGCGCCGGTTCAGGAGAGGCTCGTCGCTCGGCTCGCTCCGGCCGGCATAGAAGCGGCGCCCGGCGAGGGCCAGACCAACCGACAGCACGGCGAAAAGCAGCCACTGGACCTGCCAGATCCAAAACGCCGTATCCCAGAGCAAAAGCGAGAGCGCGCCAACGACGATCGCCGCAGCGCCGATCCAGATCAGGAATACGCCCGGTGCGGCAAGTTCGGCGGCCAGCAGGATGAGGCCGAGAATCCACCAGCTCCAGGGGCCGAGACCGTTCACCAAATCATGGATCATCGCTTCAGGTCTCGGACGAGGAAGGTGACGTGGGGTTGAACGGATTGACCGCCGGCGTCGTGCGCGAAGTTGCCGGCGAGCGGGGAGCGATCGGCGGGCGGGGCGGCGCAGCCGGCGCAGGACCGTCGCCGAAGACGTCCCTGGCGATCGCGCCGATGCCGCCGAGCGAGCCGATGATGGAGGAGGCCTCAAGCGGCATCAGTACGATCTTGGCATTCGTCGCCTTGCCGATCTCCACCAGCGCTTCGGTGTATTTCTGCGCCACGAAATAGTTGATGGCCTGGACGTTGCCGACGGCAATCGCTTCGGAAACGACCTGCGTCGCTCTCGCCTCGGCTTCCGCCAGGCGCTCGCGGGCTTCGGCCTCGCGGAAGGCGGCCTCGCGCTCGCCCTCGGCTTTCAGCACCGCCGCCTGCTTGGCGCCTTCGGCGCGCAGGATCTGGGCATTGCGGGCGCCTTCGGCTTCGAGGATCTGGGCGCGCTTCTCGCGCTCCGCCTTCATCTGCCGTCCCATGGATTCAACGAGATCGGCCGGCGGCTGGATGTCCTTGATCTCGACGCGCGTGACCTTGATGCCCCAGGGACCGACGGCCTCGTCGACGACGCGCAAGAGCCGCTCGTTGATGACTTCACGGTTCGACAGCAGCTCGTCGAGATCCATCGAGCCCATGACCGAACGGATATTGGTCATGGTGAGGTTCTGGATGGCGTTCTTGAGATCGGTGATCTGGTAGGCGGCCTGGGCCGGGTTGAGCACCTGGTAGAAAGCGACGGCATCGGCCGAAACGCTTGCATTGTCCTTGGTGATGACTTCCTGGGTCGGGACGTCTAGCACCTGTTCCATGACGTTCATGCGCGCGCCGACGCGTTCGATGAACGGCGTGATGAGGTTGAGGCCCGGTTCGAGCGTGCGGGTGTAGCGGCCGAAGCGCTCCACCGTATAGCGATAGCCCTGCGGCACGGTCTTGATCCCGGCAAACAGGACCAGGATGACCAGAATAACCAGTGCGATCACGACGATATCGAAGCCACCCAACAGCATAACAACCCCCTGCCGCTTTCTCGAACGGCGTGATCCTATTCAACGGGAATGCTGTTCACAAGCGCATCCGGCCGTTCTAGAGAGGACAATTGAATACCGGTCGCAGCCTACCCGGTCAAAACAAGGATACCTGATCATGAAAACCATCGTCGTCTGCTCCGGCGGACTGGATTCCGTTTCCCTCGCTCATAGGGTCGCGGCGGAGCAGGAGCTTCTCGGCCTCATCTCCTTCGACTACGGCCAGCGGCACCGCAAGGAACTGGAATTTGCCGCCGCCTGCGCCCGGCGGCTCGGCGTCTTTCACCAGATCATCGACATGCGGTCGATCGGAAGCCAGCTTTCAGGCTCCGCGCTGACCGACGATGTCGACGTGCCGGACGGGCATTATGCCGAGGAGACGATGCGAATCACGGTCGTGCCGAACCGCAACGCCATCATGCTCGCCGTCGCATTCGGGGTGGCCGCCGCAAGAGGCGCTGAAGCCGTGGCGATCGCCGTGCACGGGGGCGATCATTTCATCTATCCGGATTGCCGGCCGGGTTTCATCGACGCCTTCCAGACCATGCAGGACCATGCGCTGGACGGTTACGCCTCGGTCAGGCTGCTCGCCCCTTACGTCAACGGCTCGAAGGCGGATATCGTCACCGACGGCGCGCTTCACGGCACGCCGTTCGCCGAGACCTGGTCCTGCTACAAGGGCGGGACGCGCCATTGCGGCCGCTGCGGCACCTGCGTCGAGCGGCGGGAAGCCTTCCATCTGGCCAATATCACCGATCCGACGGAGTACGAGGACCCGGATTTCTGGAAGGCGGCGACCGAAGGCTTTAGGGCTGACGAAATTCGGTGAGGCGCTAAACCCAGCCCTGGAGTTCGCGGCGCACGACCTTTTCGAGCACCGTCATGCCACCCTCGCTGTCGTTGAGGCAGGGAATGTGCACGAATTTCTCGCCGCCGTGATGCAGGAAGGTTTCGGCGGCCTCGCCGGCGATCTCTTCCAGCGTCTCCAGGCAGTCGGAGACGAAACCAGGATTGATGACAGCGATCCGCTTCACACCTTCGCTTGCCAGTTTCTCGACCGTCTTGTCCGTATAGGGCTGCAACCATTCCTCCGGCCCGAAGCGGGACTGGAAGGTGAGCATGAAGTTCTTCTCGGTCAGGCCGAGTGCCTCTCGCAGCAGCCGGCCCGTCTTTTGGCAATGACAATGGTAGGGGTCGCCAGCCTTGAAATAGGATTGCGGAATGCCGTGGAACGAGGCGATCAGCACTTCCGGTTCCCAGTCGAGCGTCGCATAGGTCTGCCGTACAGAGTTGGCGAGCGCTTCGATATAGGTCGGATCGTCGTGATAGGGCGGCACCGTGCGGATCGCCGGCTGCCAGCGCAGTTTCATCAGGTGCTCGAAAGCCTTGTCGTTGACGGTTGCGGTGGTGGAGGCGGCATATTGCGGATAAAGCGGGAAAAGTACGATCTTCTCGCAGCCCTTGTCCTTCAGCGCATCGATGCGTTCGGCGATCGAGGGCTTGCCGTAACGCATCGCCCAATCGACCACGACGTTCGGCAGATCCTTCAGCCGCTCGCTCATCAGATCCGACTGATTGCGGGTATAGGTGCGCAGGAAGCTTTCGTTCAGATCCTTGTTCCAGATCACCTCATAGGCCTTGCCGACCTTCTGCGGCCGCTTGTTCAGGACAATGCCGTAGAGGATCGGATACCAGTAAAGCCTGGACCATTCGATCACCCGCCGGTCGGACAGAAACTCTGCGAGATAACGCCGCATCGGCCAGTAATCCGTGCCGTCCGGAGTGCCCAGATTGACAAGCAGCACGCCGACCTTGCCGAAAGTCACTTTCGGATGATCGGGAGGCATGGAGGCGGATGGAGAAATCATGCGGACCCTTCCAAGGCTAAGCTTCTCAAGCGGCGACGAGGCACTTCGGCATTGCGGTTTACTTAGAAAGAAATACCGGTCCGGGAAAGCCCGGACCGGCATTTTTGACAAGAGACAAATTGTCCAGTTTAGGCCGAGAGCTCACTTCGCCGGAAGTTCGAGCTCGGCGCCGACATGGATGATATTCGGATTGCTAAGCGAATTCGCCTCGGCGATCTTCGTCCATTCCTCGCCGTTGCCGTAATGAGCCTCGGCGATTTTCCAGAGCGAATCGCCCTTCACGACAATGTATTTGGTCGGGCCGGCCGGCTGCGGCGCGGCGGGGGCCGGGGTTGCCGGAGCGGCTGCCGTCTGCGACAGAGCGGGGGCGGCTGGTGCCGGCGCCGCGGGAGCTGCAGCCGAAGGGGCCGGCGGAGCGGCCGGGGCTGGCTTCGGCGGCGGCGTGTAGCCCGCCGGAGTGAGATCGGTGATACGGCCGTCCGTATAGGGCTTGTAGGGATTGTTGGCCGCGAGGTAATCCGCCACCGCCTGCTCCAGGTTCGGGCCGAAATCGTAGGGGTTCACGGCGCTGGTCGCGAAGATCTTGTAGCCGTCGCCGCCGGCGCGGACGAAGTTGTTGGTGACGACGCCATAAGTCTTCGCCGGATCGATCGGCGCGAATGCGTCTCCCTCCTTGACCTGCACGTCGCTCACCCGGCTGCCGGCCGGTTTCGACTTGTCGAAGGAGAATTTCAGACCGGCGACCTGCGGGAAGCGGCCGGCGCCATCATCGATCTGGCTGACGCCATTTTCCAGCGCGGCGATGATGTCCGAGCCCTTGATCTGGAAAGTGGCGATGGTGTTCTGGAAGGGCAGCACAGTCAGCACTTCACCCATTGTCACCTCGCCGGCATCGATCGAAGCTCGCAGGCCGCCACCGTTCTGAATGGATATGGTGATCCCCTGGCCCTTGACGCGGTCAAGCTGCGCATCGGCAAGCAGATTGCCCATCGAGCATTCCTTCGCACGGCAATTGCGGCGGTCGCCGTCGATTGCGGCTTCGGCACTGCCGACGATCTTCTTCTTGGTTTCCTCGATTGGGGCTTTCAATTCGTCGATGCGCGCGACCATGGCCTGGTCGGGCTGGAACTTGGCATCAACCGGGACGGGCTCGCCGCTTGCTTCCTTGACGACGCCGTTGTCATCGAAGACGACCTTCAGGTCGCCGAGATAGCGACTGTACTGGAAAGCCTGGACGACCGGAACCTTGTACCCGCCGGGGTTGTCGGACCAGGTCGGGTAGGGGCCTTCCGCGCCCTTGACGGTGTTGGAGAGAAGCGTGTGGGTATGACCACCGACGACAACGTCGACATCCTGGATCTTGGCGATCGCCGCAAGGTCGCGCGGATAGCCGACATGGGTGAGCGCGATGATCTTGTCGACGCCCTGGGCCTTCACGGCCTGGACGGCCTCGGTGATCTTGGCGACGTCGTCGGCGATCGTGATGTTCGGACCGGGATTGGCGATTTCCGGTGTTTCATTGGTGACGGCGCCGACGATGCCGATCTTCTGTCCACCGACATCGAGGATGATGAAGGGCTTGATGCGGTCACCGATCTTGGCGGCGGCGCTTGGGACGACATTGGCGGTCACGACCGGAAACTGGACCTTGTCAAGAAAAGTCGCCAGCACGTCGTCGCTGTCGTCGAACTCGTGGTTGCCGACGGTCATGGCGTCGAATTTCATGGCGTTCAGCACTTCGGCTTCCACCGCGCCCTTGTAGGTCGTGTAGAAGAGGGAGCCCTGAAAATTGTCGCCGGCATTCAACAGGAGGACGTTCTTGTTCTCGGCCTTCAGAGCGTCACGCGTCTGGTTGATCGCGGTCAGCAGGCGGGCCGCGCCGCCGAAGCATTCATTCTTGCCTTCTTCTTCCGCCGAGCAGGTGGAGTCATATTTGTTGACGGCCTCGATGCGCGAATGGAAGTCGTTGATGTGCAGGATATTGAGCTCGAAATCGGCGAGCGCCGCGCCGGTTGAAAGGGCCAAAACCGAAACGGTCATCAGCCCGAACCTCAATGTCTTCATCATCTGATCTCTCTCCTGTTTGATCGATCGGCTTTTGGCCGCCTCGCGCCGATTGTTCTACTGTCCCACCGTGACAATCGTTCTGCGGCACATGTTTTCATCAAGAGGATGCCGTTTCAAGGGAAATGTGACAGCCGTGCATGCGCGCTGCTTCCCGCGCAAAACAAGAAAACCCCGCCGAAGCGGGGTTTGTAAAATAGATCCCGAAAGACCGTGATCAGCTTCGCCGCATAAGGGAGAACTGGGCGCCGCTATCCTGCGTGCAGTTGAGCTGGTTGGGGCTCACGAGCGAGCAATTGACGCGTGACTGCGTCTTTCTCACGAGCGAGGTCATATTGATCTCGACCAGCGTCGGCGAGAGATTGACGTAGGTGCCGGAGGCCAGAAGCGTATTGCTGTCGCTGGAGCGGGTGTTGAACGTGCCTCCCTGGAAGGTGGAGACGATGCCGTTCGGATCGGACCAGCTTCCCTCGACGCCCTGGGGCCGGGGCGGAGGAGCTTGGCGCGGCGGAGGAGAGGACATGCAGGCGGTCAGGCCTGCGGCGGCGATGAGCGCAAAGCTCGCTTTCAATTTCATGATCTGTCTCCCGCGAATCGGTCCGTCCCTTAAGGCGAAGCATGCCGCCACGGACCTATGTAACGCAAGATGTGGCCTTGAAAAGGCAAGGGCCTGTGGACACACAAAAAACCGCCTGCCGAAGAGCAGGCGGTCTTCCTCGATCGGTCAGCGAACCAGGATGTTCCTGAACTGCCAGGGATCCTTTTCGTCGATGTCTTCCGGGAAGAGGCCCGGGCGGCCATCGAGCGGGGTCCAGTCGGTGTAATGGCCTTCGACAGGGCCGAGATAGGGAAGCTGCACTTCAAGGCAGCGCTTGTAGTCGATCTCATCCGCCTCGACGATGCCTGCGCTCGGATTCTCCAGCGCCCAGACCATGCCCGCGAGAACGGCCGAGGTCACCTGCAGACCGGTGGCATTCTGGTAAGGAGCGATGCGGCGGGTTTCTTCGAGCGACAGGCGCGAACCATACCAGTAGGCGTTCTTCTCGTGGCCGTAGAGCAGGACGCCGAGTTCATCGATGCCGTCCTCCAGCTCGTCTTCGTCGAGAACGTGGTGAACGGGCTGCGGCGTGCCGCCGTTGCCGAACATCTCGTGCAGCGAAAGCACCGCATCATTGGCCGGATGATAGGCGTAGTGGCAGGTCGGACGGAAGGTGACTTCGCCATCCTTGTCACGCACCGTGAAGTAGTCGGCGATGGAGATCGACTCGTTGTGGGTGACGAGGAAGCCGTATTGCGGGCCGGGCGTCGGGCACCAGGTCCGTACGCGGGTATTGGCGCCGGGCTGTTCCAGATAGATCGCCGCCTTGCAGCCCTTCTTGTGCTGCTTGGCGTTCTTCGGCATCCACTCCTCGTGCGTCCCCCAACCGAGTTCGGCCGGCTGCAGGCCTTCGGAGATAAAGCCTTCGACCGACCAGGTGTTCCAGAAAACGTTGAGCGGCTTCGGGTGCTTGGTGCGCTGGGTATCGCGCTCGGCGATATGGACGCCCTTGACGCCGAGCTTCTTCATGAGCTTTGCCCAGCCTTCACGGTCGTGCTGGGTCGGCTCTTCGAATTTCAGGCCGGTATCCCTGGCAAGGTTGACGAGCGCCTTCTTGACAAACCAGGACACCATGCCGGGGTTTGCGCCGCAGGTGGAGACCGCCGTCGCGCCGCCCGGGTTCTTTGCCTTTTCCTTGCGCACGGTTTCACGCAGCGCGTAGTTGGTGCGATCCGCGTTCTTCATGTTCTTGTCGAAATAGAAGCCGAGCCAAGGTTCTACGACGGTGTCGATATAAAGGACGTTGAGCTTGCGGCAGAGCTTCATCAGGTCGAGCGAGCCGGTATCGACCGAAAGATTGACGCAGAAGCCCTGGCCGCCGCCAGCCGTCAGCAGCGGCTTCAGGAGATCCTTGTAGTTATCCCTGGTCACATATTCCTTGATGTGACGGACGCCGTGTTTTTTGAGAATTCCCGCTTCGTCGTCGCGCGGGTCGATCACCACCATCCGGTCCTTGTCGAACTTGAAGTGGCGTTCGATCAGCGGCAGCGTACCGCGGCCGATCGAACCGAAACCGATCATCACGATCGGGCCGGTGATTTCGCCATACACCGGATAGTTAGTCTCTGACATGTCTCTCTCCTTGATCGGCGGCCCTGTGGGCCGCTGCCCCGCTTCTTCGGCAGTGGACGGATAATGGATGCGCAGGTGCGATTTCGCGGCGCTCTAGATCATAAAACCGCGTCACAATAAAGAGGCCATCGGTTTTCCGGGTGAAATCGGCACTTACCTGACAGAGACGAGTTTTTCGGCGGATTTACGAAGCATGGCCACGAGTTCGGTGCGCTTTGCGAGGAGCCCCTTGTAATCGGCCTGTTCCGGCGTCAGCGTTTCGAGCTGATCGGCGAGCGAGGCTACCAGTTCCCGGGCGTTCGGTTGAGCCGTGATTGCGGTGACCGGATCGAGATAGATGCGGGTAGTGAAGAGGATGTCGCCCGAGACCGGCATTTTCCTGAGCGTCTGGCGCTCGACGCGGATGAACGCCCCCTCTGCCGGCACGTCCTTCGTTTCGGAAGCAGGCTGCGCGACAGGGCGATAAAGCTTGTAGCCCCAGTTGATCGACCAGTTCCAGCGGACCACGAAACGGGCTGGCGAAAGATTATCGAACATGCGGTAGATGAGGTCCGCATTGCGGCTGCCGCGTGCAAAATCCGGCACTGGCGCATGAACCTCATCGATCGCCTTGCCGAACTTGTCCGCAAGCGACCAGGAGGAGGGGAAGGCGAGGAAGGCGGCGGCGAGGCGCCAGCCGTTCTCGCCCTTGCGCATGATGACGAGATCGTCCTGCATCATGAGACCGGCACGAACAAGCGGCGGCAGGCTCTGGTCGGCGAGATCGATCCTGTGGCCCGCCATCTCCACGAGATTGCCGTCGCGATGATAGATCGCCGGATGGTGGGACGGGAGATAGTCCGCCAGCGCATCCAGGATTTCCTGCTGGGCCTCTTCCGTATCCGGTTCTGCCTGAAAAATCTGATCGCCATGCTCGGCGAAGAGCTTCCTTTTCTCGGTCAGGTGATAGGCAAGATCGCCGTCCGGTTCGATCCAGCGGGCAGGATCGAGCTGGAGAAGCCCGATGGTGAAGGGCTTCGAGGAGCCGTCATAGGGCGTATAGATGAGGGGCTTATCGTTCATGCCGTCCCGGGTGTGCCGTTTCAGGATCGGTTTAAGCCAAATTCATGTACTTGTAAAAATCGTCTTCGAAGACTTGGAACATGCCGCGACAGCCCTACAAATATTTCGCAGGTGCAACATGCGGGGCGGGAAGGCTGATGGTGCTATTCAGCAGGGTCTTTTATGTGATTGTCGGGATGATCGCGGCATTCAGGACCATGGGTTTGCGCAATACGACGTCGAGGGCCTGGATCCGGCTTTATCCCGTTCGGCCGGATGGCGTGCAAAATCGCTTTGACTGGCGCATGTGGCTGCCGTTCTGGGCGGTGTTCTTCATCGGGTGCGCCATGGCGGTGGTCGTCGCGTCTTCAGGCGAGCGCAATCCCGAGGGGTTGCTCATTATCAAATGAGCGATATGTCGGCGAAGATCGCCGTGTCTCCGTCATTCCGTCGCCGTGCCCTGGTGGAAAACCATGCGCCATTTGCCGTCGACATCGAGACGCCAGATCGAACTGCGGTTGGTGAAGAGCTTGTGCCCGTCATCGTCGACGAGACGGACGCCGCGATAGGTGGCGAGCGCGACAGTGTCGCTGAGAAGCGACACCGAGAAATCCAGGATCGCCGTGTTGTTCGGCCCGACCTCGGAGACGAGGCGGGAGATGATGTCATCGAACGTATAGACAAGGCCGGAACGGCCGAATTCACGGAACTCAGGCGCCAGAAGTTCACGCAATCGCGTCTCGGAACTGCGCACCTCGCGGGTCTGCAGCGCAGCTTCGAGCGAAAGCAGATGATCGGCAAGCGATTGCGATTCGACCATTACCTTTCTCCTCCAGTTCCAGAGACGGTTTCAGCAGGTGATGGTTCCGGTTGTTCCTTGTCGCTTACGAGTTCGGCAGGGATGAGGCCGCGCAGCGAATTGCCCACGAAAATGCGGCGCTCCTCGAGGTCGGCAAGGCGAAGGATCTGGCTGCGGGCCTTCCGCTCGCGGATCAGTTCGGCGCGCAATATACCGGGCAGAAGCCCGCTTGTCAGCGGCGGCGTCAGCAACTGGCCATCCGCATCCTCGACAAAGACATTGGTGATCGTGCCCTCGCAGATTTCGCCCCTCTCATTGAGTAGAAGGACTTCATCCGCCTCGTCGGGGGAGAATTCGGCGCGCGCGGCCTCATAGGGTTCCCGGCGGGAGGTCTTGTGGCGAAACAGGGGATCGTCCGCCGGAAGCGAGGTGCTTGCGACGCGCAGACGCCATACGGTGCCGGCGGGGATGGGGGTGAAGGGCGTCGCGGTGATCTCGATCCTGCCGCGATAGGTCATGATGAGGCGAACACGCATGGCGGTTTCGCCGCTGACGGCGGCCTGAAGCTGCTTCAGCGTATCCGGTGGCGGCTGGCGGAATCCCAGGGCATCGGCCGACCGGCTGAGGCGGCGCAAATGCTGTTCCACCCGCAGGAAGCCCGCGCCCGGCTCCCAGCGCATCGTTTCGATCAGCGAGAAATCCATTGGTCGCCCACCGCAAAGCGTGCCTTCAAAAGACACTCGTCATATTCGGCCTCCGCCTTCGAGTCGAAGACGATGCCGCCGCCGACATTGAAGACGGCCCTGCCGTCCTTGAAAAGGGTAATCGTGCGGATTGCCACGGAAAAGCGCATCGGCCCGGCCGGGTCGCAATAACCGATCGCACCGCAATAGGCGTCCCGAGGGCCATCCTCCAATCCGGCCAGAATCTGCATCGCCCACAGTTTGGGCGCTCCGGTGATGGAGCCGCAGGGAAAGAGCGCCGCGAGGATTTCCGGAAAGCCTATCCCCGGTTTCAGCCTGGCCCGCACGTGGCTGACCATTTGGTGAACGGTCGGATAGGTCTCGATTTCGAACAGTTTCGGCACCGAGAGGGTGCCGACTTCGCTGATGAGCGAAATGTCGTTGCGCAGCAGATCCACGATCATGCGGTTCTCGGCCAACGTCTTCTCATCGGCGAGCATGGCCTCAATGATCGCCTTGTCCTCTTTCGCGGTCGCGCCGCGCGGGGCGGTGCCCTTCATCGGATGTGTTTCGATGAAACGCTCGGCATCGACCGAGAAGAAAAGCTCCGGCGAGCGCGACAGGATGACCGGGCCTGCGAAATCCCCGGCGAAATCGATGAGTGCGCCGTAGTGCACCGGCTGGCGTTCGATGAGAGACCAGAAGGCGGAGCGCGGGTCGCCCTGCCAGCGGGCGGTGATCGGCATGGTCAGGTTTGCCTGATAGCAATCCCCCTTGCGCAGGTGCTCATGCAGCCGGTCGAAGCGCTGTCGGTAGGTTTCGAAATCCCAGGCCGCGTGCGGTTCGGTCAACAAGGGGTCTTCACTTTTCACCGGTTCCGGCAGGGCGAACGGATGCTCGTGACCGGCGGGAGCATCGAATATGCCCATGGCAAGCAGGGGCACCGGCCGGTTCGGCACGATCAGCGGTAGGAGCTTCTCCTCGAAGACATAACCGGCTTCGTAGGAGATATAGCCCGCCAGCCATCGGCCGGAGCGGCGGGCTTCCTCCAATCGATGAAGGGCGGGCAGAACCTCGTCGGCCGTCCGCGCAAGGACGATCTCCTTCGGCCGGTCGAAGACAAGGCTCCGGCCGACGGGATCATCCCGAAAGAGCGCGTAAGGCGCCGTCTGTTCCATCGAAATGGCTCACGCCCTGTCCAGGGCCTCCAGTTCGTCGATCAGGCCTTCGATCATCGACAGGCCCTTGGACCAGAAGGACGGATCGGCGGCATCGAGGCCGAAAGGCTTCAGAAGCTCCGAATGATGCTTGGTGCCGCCGGCTTTCAGAAGCTCGAAATACTTCTCCTGGAAGCCGGGTTCCGCCTGACTGTAGACCGCATAGAGTGAATTCACCAGGCAGTCGCCGAAGGCGTAGGCGTAGACATAGAAGGGCGAGTGGATGAAGTGGGGAATATAGGTCCACCACGTCTCGTAGCCTTCGGAGATCCTGATCGCAGGCCCGAGGCTTTCGCCCTGGACGGAGAGCCAGAGCTCGCCGATCTGTTCGGAGGTGAGTTCTCCTTCCTTGCGGGCCGTGTGGACCTTGCGCTCGAACTGGTAGAAGGCGATCTGGCGCACGACCGTGTTGATCATGTCCTCGACCTTCTGGGCGAGCATGGCCTTGCGTTCGCGCCTGTCCCTGGTCTTTTCCAGCAGGGCGCGGAAGGTCAGCATCTCGCCGAAGACGGAGGCCGTTTCGGCAAGCGTCAGCGGCGTCTGGCACATCAGCGCCCCCTGAGCGCCCGCAAGCACCTGATGTACGCCGTGGCCGAGTTCATGGGCAAGCGTCATCACGTCGCGCGGCTTGCCCATGTAATTGACGAGCACGTAAGGATGGGCCGACGGCACGGTCGGGTGCGCGAAGGCGCCCGGCGCCTTGCCGGGACGTACCGGCGCGTCGATCCATTCCTCGTCGAAGAAACGGCCGGCGATCTTCGCCATTTCCGGCGCAAAGCCGCGATAGGCGGAAAGCACCGTCTCCTTTGCTTCGGTCCACGGAATAACAGCGGTGGGCGTTTCCGGCAGCGGCGCGTTGCGGTCCCAGAAATTCAGCTGTTCCATTCCGAGCCATTTCGCCTTCATCGCATAGTAGCGATGCGAGAGACGCGGATAGGCATTCTTCACTGCCTCGGCCAATGCATCCACCACCTCGCGCTCGACGCGGTTCGCCAGATGCCGCGAATCCGCGATGTCCTTAAAGCCACGCCAGCGGTCGGAAATCTCCTTGTCCTTGGCGAGCGTGTTGGTGATCAGGGTGAAGACGCGCAGGTTCTCGCCAAAAGTCTTCGAAAGGGCTGCCGCCGCCTTGGCGCGCACCTCCGGTTCGGACTCCTGCAGCATGTTGAGGGTCACTTCGAGCGGCAGCTTCTCGCCGTCCACCTCGAAGCGGAGTTCCGCCATGGTTTCGTCGAACAGACGGTTGAATGCCGCGGCCGATGTCATGGATTTTTCGAGGAAGAGCTGTTCCAGCTTGTCTTCGAGCTGAAACGGCTTGTCCTTCCTGAGATCGACGACCCAGGGACGGTAGTGGCCGGCGGCCGGATCGCGATCCATGCAGGCGTCCATCACCTTGTCGTCGATGCGGTTCAGTTCCAGTGCAAAGAACAGCAGATGGGAGGAAAGGTCGGTCAGTTTTGCCTGCACGTCGCCGTAGAACTTGCCGTTTGCCGGGTTCGACGTGTCGGAGAAATAGGTGAGGCCGGCATAGGAGCCGAGCTTGCCGAGCAGATCGTCGAGCGCCTCGTATTCCTTCAGCGCCTCACCGATGCCGCCGGCGCCGGTCTTCGTCGCGGCGTCCGCCAGCTTGCCTTTCCATTTCTCCTCGAAGGCGAGCGCCAGCTTTTCCGCCTTGTCCGTGTCGGCAGTGAAGGCAGGCGAATCCTTGGCGGGATAAAGATCGGACAGTTTCCAGACCGGCAGGAGGCCAAGCGCCGGATCGGTTGCTGCAGCGCCGGCGGCCATTGCGGCAGGAATTTCGCGAAACGCGATTGCGGGGTGTTTCATCGCCTTGTCCTCTGATTTTCGATCCGGTCGGTGATTTGTTTTCCCCGCCGTCGATTAAAATGCAAGCTTTTCTCAAAAGGGGATGTTCAAGCCTTTCTGGCACAACCTCCAGCATAACCACCCGAAAGGGAGCACGATGAACGTTGCTGGGAGCCCGAGCATGACTGCGCAAATCCTCGTTGTGGATGATGATCCAATTCAGCGTCGCCTTCTGAAGAATGCCGTGGAGCGTTACGGATACGCCGCGCATCTTGCCGAAAACGGCCTTGTCGCACTCGAGTTCCTGAAACGGACAGCCGTCGACATCAACGTTATCGTGCTCGACCTGATGATGCCGGAAATGGATGGCCTGACCTTCCTTGCCGCCATTCGCGAAGCGGGCATCGAAACACCGGTCATCGTCCAGACCGGGCAGGGCAGCATCGATTTCGTCGTGCAGGCCATGCGGGCAGGCGCCTTCGATTTTGTCGTGAAGCCGGTTTCGCCGGAACGTATCGCCACATCGATCGCCAATGCACTCAAGCTCAACCAGAAGGAATCGAAAGCGCGGGGCGGTCGCCGCCATCGCCCCGGCGCCGTCGGTTTCGGCGATATCATCTCCGCGAGCCCCGACATGCTGCGCGTCATCGATCTCGCTCAGCGCGCGGCGCATTCGAACATCCCGGTGGTGCTGGAAGGAGAGTCCGGCGTCGGCAAGGAGATGATCGCCCGCGCCATTCAGTCGAACGGCGACCGGGCCGGCAAGCCGTTCATCACCGTCAATTGTGGCGCCATCCCGCACAATCTGGTGGAAAGCATCCTTTTCGGCCATGAGAAAGGCGCCTTCACCGGCGCGACCGAACGCCATACCGGCAAGTTCGTGGAAGCGGACGGCGGCACGCTTTTCCTCGACGAGATCGGCGACCTGCCGCTCGAAGTCCAGGTGAAGCTGCTCCGCGCGGTGCAGCAGGGCGAGATCGAGACCGTCGGCGCGGCGCGCGTGCAGAAGGTCAATGTCCGGCTCATCTCGGCCACCAACAAGGACCTGATCGAAGAAGTACGCGCCGGGCGCTTCCGCGAGGATCTCTATTACCGACTCAACGTCTTCCCGATCACCATCCCGGCGCTGCGTCGCCGCAAGGAAGACATTCCACATCTCGCCCGCGTTTTTGCCGAACGCTTCTCGGCGGAGCAGAAATTGCCGAAGATGCTCACTGTCGCCCCTGGCGCGCTGGCGCTGCTTACGGCCTACGACTGGCCGGGCAATATCCGCCAGCTCGAAAACGCCGTCTTTCGCGCCGTGGTGCTTGCCGAAGGCGATGAGCTGACGGAAGCGGACTTCCCGCAGATCGCCGCGCAGGTTCCGGAATTCCGGTCGGCCGAACTTGCCGCGACCGCGATTGCGCCGACGCCGGCCGCAATGTCGGACTACGCCGTGCGGGAGGCGCTCGCCGAATCACCCGTCTTCGCCAACAGCGAAAGGGCCCGCGCCGCACAGCCGGATCCCAAGGCCATGCTCGCCGCCGCCTACCCGTCGGCGGAAAATATCATCGTCAGTACCGACGAAGCGGGTGACGTGAGAAAACTGGCCGATGTCGAGGAGGAGCTCATCCGTTTCGCGTTGAAATTCTATCGCGGCCAGATGAGTCAGGTGGCCCGAAAACTGGGCATCGGACGTTCGACTCTCTACCGGAAACTGAAGGATTACGGCATTGACCCCGACGATCCGCTCAAGGAAGCAGCATAATCGCGTTGTATTAGCGGGAGTTAACTTTCGCGCAAGGATGTCCTGGCACCTTTCATCAACCTCCCATTAGCCATTTGTTGACTATATGGAAGAAGGTTGTACATCTGTGGCACATTTGCCATCGTGTGACCGCATTTGACAGTCATTTGAGGCAGCGTGGGACGTTGTCGACAGGACGGGGATCGTTTTGCCGGATCAGTATGCAAAAGAAGCGCCTTCGGGTGAGAAGGTGCGCGGCGGCAAGGCCGGGCTTTTCAGAACTCTCGCCAAGCGCGTTGCAGCGGCTGCCCTGCTGCTCCTGGCGGCGTTGCCGGTCCTTTCCGTTTCTGTCTCCGATGCTGCTGCCGAAACCAGAAGCCTGAAGCTCTACTTCGTCCATACGGGAGAGAAGGCGGTCATCACCTTCAAGCGGAACGGCCGGTACGACCAGAAGGGCCTCCAGCAGATCAACCAGCTTCTGCGCGACTGGCGCAAGAATCAGCCGACCAAGATGGATCCGCGGCTTTTCGACCTCGTCTGGGAAGTCTACCGCCGCAGCGGCGCCTCGGATTATATCCACGTCGTTTCGGCCTACCGTTCTCCGGCCACCAATGGCATGCTGCGTTCCCGCTCCCGCAATACGGGTGTCGCCAAGAACAGCCAGCACATGCTCGGCAAGGCCATGGATTTCTACATTCCTGGCGTGAAGCTTTCGACGCTCAGGGGGCTCGCCATGCAGATGCAGGTGGGCGGGGTCGGTTATTATCCGAGATCGGGGTCACCCTTCGTGCATCTCGATGTCGGCGGCGTGCGGGCCTGGCCGCGCATGACGCGTCAGGAACTCGTGCAGATCTTCCCGAACGGCAAGACACTTCATCTGCCTGCCGACGGCAAGCCGCTGCCCGGTTACGAGCAGGCGCTGGCGGACTACAAGAAGCGTGTCAGCTCCAGCTCGATCCAGGTCGCCAGTACGGCGGGCGGCAGCATTCGCAGCGACGGTTCCGAACGGAAGCGGCAGCCGAACCTGCTGGCCTTCCTGTTTGGCGGCGGAGCCGACGAGGAAGAGGACAACGCGGAAAGCAGCGCGCCGGCCGTGGCAGAACGCCCGGCTCCGGCCGCGAAGGAGCCTCCGGCAGAGGCGACCACGCCACCGGGCGTGATGATGGCCTCCGCGTCGTCGCCAACGCCAACGCAGACGCCGGAACAGCAGGAGATTGCCGCGCCCGTGCCGCTTTCGCGCCCGGCCTTCCGTTCGGATACGGCATCCGGCGGGCTTGCGACCGCGCTCTATTCGCCAGCGCGTAACGCAGCTCAGGAAGCGCTCGCCTTGCAGGCCTCCGCTCCGGCCAATATGCCGCAGCCGACCGGCGAGGCCTTTGCCGATCTTTCCACCTATAACATTCCGGTTCCGACACTGCTTGGACCGCGCGGTTTGAAGGGTGATGCCGACAACAGCATGATGACCGCATCCGTCGGTCCGATGCCGGCGCCGGAAGAAGTGGCATCCATACCGCTTCCGGCTCATCGGCCTGCTTCTGCAACACTATCGGCAGCGTCCGTCGCCCCCCCGCAAGCGGTTGCAAAGACGGAGGCGGAACAGGAATTGACGCCTGAACTCGTCGCCGCGCTGGCTCGCAGCGTGGAATACCAGCGCCCGTCCGTGCAGCCGACCCGGCCTGCACCGGCGCCGGTTCAAAGGCCGGTTGAAACGGCAGCCGTCTCTCCGAAGGTCATTCAGGCTTCAGCCGGCAAGGGCAGGCAGTTCGGTGACGGATTCGACGCCCCGAGGCCGCCTGTCGCCGCCTCGGCCGGCGCGCTTCCTGTACCCGCCAAAGGTGGACGCACGGGCAGATCGGCTTCTTCGTCAGCCGGCGGTGCTCTGACAGGCGACATGCTTGCGAAATGGGCTCTCAACAACAACCGCGCCGAAGAAGCGGTTTCGATGAAGGCGCCGCGCGTGGTCAGCCGTACGCTCAACAGCGAATATTCGGCGGCCTATTCCGGCGGCGGGTTCAAGCCGGTCGCTGCCACGGTCGCGATCGACCCGAACCGCTTCAGCGGCCCAGGCGACTGATCGACGCCGAACGTATCCGTGGAAACAGAAAACCCGCCGGAACGGCGGGTTTTTCGTGACCCTATGGCGAGCAAGAATCAGGCGGCATCCTGGTCCGGCGGGCTTTCGATCATGCCGAGCGCAGCCAGGTAGGTGTCGAGGATCAGGTCCTCTTCCATGCGTTCCTGGTCGTCCTTCTTGCGAAGCGCGATGACCTTCTTGAGGATCTTGGTGTCGAAGCCCATGGACTTGGCTTCGCCATAGACGTCCTTGATGTCGTCGGCGATCGTCTTCTTTTCTTCTTCCAGTCTTTCGATGCGCTCGACAAATGCGCGGAGTTGGTCGCGGGCGACGCCATGAGCATCAGACATCGGGGCCTCCTGATCGTAGAAAATTTGAATGAGTGGTCGTCAACTGCCGAAAAGAGAGACCGAGGTCAAGCCAAATCCGCCCGTCGATCAACCATCGGCGGGCTTGTTGATGTCGAATGCGGCTTTTTGAGCATCGGTCGCTTCCGCCTGATGCAGATTCTTCCAGTCCTCGTAAGGCATGCCGTAGACGATTTCACGGGATGCGTCCCTGGAGAGATCGACACCCGCTTCGCTGGCCGCATCGCGATACCAGTTGGAGAGGCAGTTGCGGCAGAAGCCGGCGAGATTCATCAGGTCGATGTTCTGCACATCGGCGCGCTCGCGCAAATGCCGGACGAGACGGCGGAAGGCCGCTGCCTCGAATTCGGTCTGCTGTTCCTTGGTGAGTTCGGTCATCGGATCGTCTCCTGATGTTCGTATCAGCCGGGATAGGGGCCCGTGCGCGACGGAAAGATCTTGTATTCGTGCAATGTGGGGTCGGCATTGAGCGTCTTGAAGATCGGCTCCAGCCTTTCCGCCCAGGCCGAGATCCCCGCTTCGTCGCCGATCAGGTCCTGCCGCACTTCGAGGAGAGCATGCGGCGTGCCGGACATCATGCAATGCCGGTACATCGTATCGCCCTTCAGTGCGCCGTCATAGGGCTCGTTGTCGCCGACCTCGATATCCCCGGATTGGCGCAAGAGTTCAAGAAAGGGGAGTACGGCGCGATGGTCGCTGTCCCAGAGGACCGCGGCGTGCCAGGGGCGGGGCGTGCCTTTCCAGAAAGGCGTAAAGGAATGCAGCGAGAGCACGAGCGGCGCACGGCCGGAGGCACCCGCCTTGGCGATCGTCCGTTCGACCGCGCGATGATAGGGCCGGTGATAATTGTCGAGACGAAAGTCCCATTCGGCTTCCGTGATCGGGTGATTGCCGGGAATGACCGCGCCATCGGAAATCTTCATGATCAGCGTCGGATCGTCTTCGCCGCGGTTCGGATCGATCAGCAGGCGGGAAAAGCAGCTCAGGACGGCCGGGACATTCAGCATCGCGGCCAGCCTGCGCGTCAGTCCTTCGATGCCGATATCGAAGGCAATGTGTCGGTGAAACGCGCTTTCCGGCAGGCCGAGGCTGCCATAGGCGGCGGGCAGGCGGTTCATGGCATGGTCGGCCAGCAGCACCATGCCGCTGTCATAATCGCCTTCTATGATCTCGAAAGGAATGAAGTCCTGCATCGGGCGTGGGAAATGGAGGTCGTTGCGGAGATTGGGTTGATGGCACGGTGAGGCGTCCGGCGCAAGCCGTCCGCCGCCCGTCGAAGATGACGATTGGCGGTGTGAAGGTTGCTTAATCGATTAGACTTTCGTTGACTTTCAGACTATGCCGCGCGAAGAAAGTGCTTCACGAATAATCATGGAGTCCTGACGGAAACCGTGTCGAAAAAATCCCCCACAGCCTATCTTCGTTCTCTCGTTTCAGTTCCCGCGCTCGTCGCCATTGTGGGCGTCGGTGTGCCGCTCTTTGCGGCAGGCGCCGCGCATGCGGATTTCCGCGTGTGCAACGGCACCCAGAACCTCGTCGGCGTGGCGATCGGCTATCGCGCTGCCGAGGGCTGGACCACGGAAGGCTGGTGGCAGGTGCCGGCCTCCACCTGCGCCACGCTGATCGAGGGCGAGCTGCAGTCGCGCTACTACTATCTTTATGCCGAGGATGCGGCCCGCGGCGGCCGCTGGGCTGGCAATGTCAACATGTGCGTCGCGGAGAACGAGTTCAAGATCGTCGGCGTCAACGATTGTTTCGCCCGTGGCTTCCAGCGCATGGGCTTCAAGGAATATGACACGGGCCGTCAGGGGAGCTGGATGGTCCAGCTTTCGGATGCGCCCGGCACACAAGAAGGCCAGAATTGATGAGGCGCAACCGCAAAGTAAAGATCCTCGCGACGCTGGGACCGGCTTCCTCCGAGGAGGCGATGATCCAGAAGTTGCACGAGGCGGGGGCCGATCTCTTCCGCATCAACATGAGCCATGCCAGCCATGATCTGATGCGCACGCTGATTTCCCGCATCCGCGCCGTCGAGGCCAAATGCGGCCGGCCGATCGGCATCCTCTGCGACCTGCAGGGCCCGAAGCTGCGTGTCGGCAAGTTCGCCGCCGGCAAGGTGACGCTGACGCCCGGCCAGACCTTCACGCTCGACAACCGCGACGAGCCTGGCGACGAGACCCGTGTCTTCCTGCCGCATCCGGAAATCCTTGAAGCCGTGAAGCCCGGTCACCGCCTGTTGATCGATGACGGCAAGCTCGCGCTGAAGGCTGAGAAGGCCGATGGAAAGAGCATCGTCTGCACCGTGATCGCCGGCACCAGCATTTCCGACCGCAAGGGCGTCAGCCTTCCCGACACGCTGCTTGGCGTCGGTGCGCTCACCGACAAGGACCGGGTCGATCTCGATGCGGTGCTGGCAACCGATGATGTCGACTGGGTCGCGCTTTCCTTCGTTCAGCGTCCCGACGACCTTGCCGAAGTGCGCAAGATCGCCCGCGGTCGCGTCGGTATCATGTCGAAGATCGAGAAGCCCCAGGCCCTCGAGCGTATCGACGAGATCATCGAGCTTTCCGATGCGGTCATGGTGGCGCGCGGCGACCTCGGTGTCGAGATGCCGATCGAAACCGTGCCCGGCATCCAGAAGCAGCTCACGCGCGCCTGTCGCCGGGCCGGCAAGCCGGTCGTCGTCGCGACCCAGATGCTGGAATCGATGATTTCCTCGCCGGTGCCGACCCGCGCGGAAGTCTCGGACGTGTCGATCGCCGTCTTCGAAGGCGCGGATGCGGTCATGCTGTCGGCGGAATCGGCATCCGGCCAGTATCCGGTCGAAGCCGTCTCGATGATGGCGTCGATCGCCCGAGAGGTCGAACAGGACCCGCTTTTCCCCAGCATCATCTACGCGCAGCGCGCCACGCCCGAGGCGACCGGTGCAGACGCCATCTCGCTTGCCGCCCGCCAGATCGCCGAGACGCTCAGGCTTTCGGCCATCGTCACCTATACCTCGTCGGGTACAACGGGGTTGCGTGCCTCGCGCGAGCGCCCGCAGGTGCCGATCATCGCGCTGTCGCCGATCGTCCAGACAGCACGCCGGCTTTCCGTGGTCTGGGGAATGCACTGCGTGGTCACGCATGATGCGATCGATCTTGACGACATGGTGAACCGGGCCTGCCGTATCGTCGTGTCCGAAGGTTTCGGCAATCCGGGTGACCGGATCATCATCTCGGCCGGCGTGCCGCTCGGTACGCCCGGCGCCACCAACATGCTGCGCATCGCCTATATCGGCTCCGACGGCCAGACGGGCATCTGAACGGGTCCGGTCGCTGTTTTCACGCAGATCCTATTCAAGAGAAACTCGCCGGGGCGACCCGGCGGGTTTCTCGTTCGTGCGCATGAAAACGCCGCCCCGAGAGGCGGCGTCGTTGTTGTCTACGATGGTCGGGACGGCCTCAGTCGACCATGCCATGCCCTTGCAGGTAGCCCTTCTTGCGGGCGTCAGGCATGATGATCGCGGCGGTAAAGGCGATCACCATCATGACGGTGACGTACCAGAAGAACCAGCTTTCGTGGCCGATCGACTTGAACCAGAGCGCCACATATTCCGCCGTTCCGCCGAAGAGCGCATTGCCGATGGCGTAGGCAAGGCCGACGCCGAGCGCGCGCACTTCCGCCGGGAACATTTCGGCCTTCACCAGCCCGCTGATCGAGGTGTAGATGCTGACGATGGCGAGCGCCGTGGTGATAAGCACGAAAGCCAGCGTGCTGCTCGTCACCTGGCCGATCGCCGTCAGCAGCGGCACGGTGGTGACGATCGACAGCGCGCCCCAGAGAAGCATGGAATTTCGCCGCCCGATCCGGTCGGAAAGAGTGCCGAAGACAGGCTGCAGCAGCATGTAGACGAAAAGCACGGCCGTCATGGTGGTGCTGGCGGTTTCCTTGCTCATACCCGCCGTATTGACGAGGTATTTCTGCATGTAGGTGGTGAAGGTGTAGAAGATCAGCGATCCGCCCGCCGTATAGCCGACGACGGTGAAGAACGCCTTCCTGTGATGCCTGAAGATGCCTGCAAGAGTGCCTGCCTCTTTCTTGCCGCGCGTCGCCTCGGTCGAGGTCTCGTGCAGCGAGCGGCGCAGGAAGAGTGCGACGATGGCAGCGACGCCGCCGATCGCGAAAGGAATGCGCCAGCCCCAGGCCTTCAGTTCGGCCTCGTTCAGGAATTGCTGCAGGATGACGAGGACAAGGACGGCGAGAAGCTGGCCGCCGATCAGCGTCACATACTGGAACGAACCGAAGAAGCCGCGCCGTCCGGCAAGCGCCACCTCGCTCATATAGGTCGCCGTCGTGCCGTATTCGCCGCCGACGGAAAGCCCCTGCAGCAGACGCACCAGGAGGAGCAGGATGGGCGCGAGAATGCCGATCGTCTGGTAGGTCGGCAGTACCGCGATGATGAAGGAGCCGAGGCACATCATCGTCACCGAAATCAGCATTGATGTGCGCCGTCCGAGCTTGTCGGCGATGCGGCCGAAGAGCCAGCCGCCGATCGGGCGCATCAGGAAGCCGGCAGCGAAGACAGCGGCGGCATTCAGGAGTTGGGTCGTACTGTCGCCGGCGGGAAAGAACTCCGAGGCGAAATAGAGCGCGCAAAAGGAATAGACATAGAAATCGTACCATTCCACCAGATTGCCCGAGGCGCTGCCAACGATGGCAAAGATGCGCCGGCGCGTGTCATGCGCGTCATCGATGGGCGCCATCTGGTTCATGTCTTTTTTCCACATACAGTCCCTCCGTTGGGTTACCGATAAACAATGACTTTCCCGCAAACGCCGTCCCGGCGTTGTCAAGGAGACGCCGCCGCAGCAGCTGCTGGTTTTGTGAAATCGGGACCTGTGAAACCTCCGGCCCCTGCAGAGATATTACTGCGCCAATGGGTGAGATCGGCAAGATGCGTTGAAATAATGCGACGGCTACGTAAACGTCAAACGACTTGTGCGGTAATTGTGCGTTGTTCACATATCGCACGGAATTGAAATGCCGGCGGTGATGCGAGATCACGCCTTCGCTTTCTCCGAGGCGGGGGATCCGGCGCTCGGACCCGGCCGGGACATGCCGTTATGGATGGTTTACGTCCGGTTGCCGGCGATCTTTTCGGAGAGTTTCGTTACCGCTTCCTGCGCCTCCCGATCGGCGGGGTAGATGGCGAGGTAATCTTCCCAGGCCTTCAGGGCGAGTTGATCCTTGCCTGCTTCCATCAGGATGCCCGCCATGCCGGCGATCGCGCCGAAATGGCGTGGCTCGTGCTTCAGCACCTCGGCGATGTCGGCCATGGATTTGCGCGTGTTGCCCATGGTGTAGTGCAGTGTCGCACGGCGGTTCCAGCCCTCGGGATAGGCAGGATCGAGGAGGGTCAATTGGTCGAGGAAATCGAGTGCGGCGGCATTGCGCTTCTCCTTGATAGCGGTCGCGGCCCACTGCATCAGGAGATTGACCGTGGCGCTCCCCGAATCGTTCATGTCGGTCATGATCTGGGTGGCGATGCCGCGCGCCTTATCCGGATCGCGTTCGCGCTTCAGCGCCTCGAACAGCGGATCGAGCGGATTGGCCGGTTGCGAAGCCGATGTGGGAACGGCTGGATCTGCCTGCTGCGGGGTGACGGCAGGCGGGGCAGGCGTTGCCGTCTGGGCGAGAGTCGAGGAGGCGGCGAAGGTCGCGGCCAGAATCAGAGAGCTGAAACGAAAATAGCGCATGCGGATAAGGTAATCCGCATGCGCTCAAGGTCAAACCCGATTTGTCGCGCTATCGACAATTTGATCGGTCCGCGGGATGTCCGGGACCGGAACCGTATCAGCCCTGACGAGCCTTGAAGCGCGGGTTCTGCTTGTTGATGATGTAAATACGGCCCTTGCGGCGAACCAGGCGGTTATCGCGGTGACGGGCCTTCAGCGCCTTGAGCGAATTCTTGATCTTCATTGTTCTGGTCCAGCAGTCTGTGGGCTCGAAAGCCGCTTGTCCTTATCAATCAAAAGCGCGCCGCCTTTATCTTGGAGGGGGCACGCTCTCAAGTTGGGCGTGCAGATAACCCGAGCCCGGGCTCATGTCAACCTTGCGGCAGTGTTTTAAGCTCGGTCACATGGCCCATTTTTCGGCCGGGACGGGATTCCGTCTTGCCATAAAGATGAACGAGCACATTCTTCTTCGCCAGCCAGGCGGGAACGTCGAGAATGTCGTCGCCGATCAGGTTGGTCATCACGCAGTCCGAATGGCGTGCAGGATCGCCGAGGGGCAGTCCGGCAACGGCACGGACATGCTGCTCGAACTGCGAAACGACGCAGGCGGCTTCCGTCCAGTGGCCGGAATTGTGGACACGCGGGGCGATCTCGTTGGCGATCAAGGTCCCATCCGCCATCACGAAGAACTCGATGCCGATGACGCCGACATAGTCGAGCGCGGCAAGCAGCTTCTCCGCCGATTCGCGGGCGACCTGCGCCGTCGCATCGGAGATGCGTGCGGGGAGGGTGGAGGTATGCAGGATGCCGCGTCGGTGGACGTTTTCGGCCGGATCGTAGCAGGCGGTGGCGCCATCCTTGCCGCGGGCGGCGATGATCGACACCTCGCGCTCGAACGGCACGAAGCTTTCGAGAATGAGCGGCACGCCGCCCAGGTCGTCATATGCGCCGGCCGGGCTATCCGCAGCCGAGCGGAAGACGCGCTGGCCCTTGCCGTCGTAGCCGAGCCGGCGGGTCTTCAAGACGCCCTTGCCGCCGAAATCCGCGAGCGCCTTTTCGAGGTCGGCCTGGCTGTCGACGGCGTGGAAGCTTGCAGTCTCGATGCCACAGGAATTGAGGAAGCTCTTTTCGGTGAGGCGGTCCTGCGCGACCTCCAGCGCCGTGGCCGGCGGATGGACAGGCACCGCAAGCTGCAGCGTTTCGGCCGCCAGAACAGGAACGTTCTCGAATTCATAGGTGACGACGTCGCAGCGGCTGGCGAGCTCGGCGAGCGCTGCCGGATCATCGTAAGCTGCAGTGATCTGGGCACTCGCCACCTGCGCCGCCGGACAGTCGGCCTGCGGCTCCAGGATGATCGTGCGGAAGTTGAGCCGCGCTGCGGCAATGGCCAGCATGCGGCCGAGCTGTCCGCCGCCGATGATGCCGATCGTGTGGACCGTCATGAAACCTCGTCTATCGGGTAATCTGCAACGGCGGCCGTCTGGCGGGCGCGCCATTCGTCGAGACGGTCGGCGATCTCGTCGTCATTGAGTGCCAGGACCGCTGCAGCAAGCAGTGCGGCATTGATCGCTCCGGCCTTGCCGATCGCCAGCGTTCCGACCGGGATGCCTGCGGGCATCTGCACGATCGACAGCAGGCTGTCCTGACCCGACAGCGCCTTGGACTGCACCGGCACGCCGAAGACCGGCAGCGGCGTCATGGCGGCGGTCATGCCGGGGAGATGGGCTGCACCGCCGGCGCCGGCGATGATGACCTGAAAACCTTCGGCGCGGGCGGTCTTGGCAAACTCCATCATCCGTTCGGGTGTCCGATGCGCGGAAATGATCCGGGCCTCATAACCGATGTCGAGCGCCTCCAGCGTATCGGCGGCGTTCTTCATGGTCTCCCAGTCGGACTGGCTTCCCATGATGATGGCGACGGGTGGTCTTTCTGCCAGCATGATGCCTCCCTCAAGCAATGATGTCGGGGATGATCTGGTCTTCAAGCTGGCTCATCTTGTCCTTGATCGCCAGCTTCTTCTTCTTCATGCGCTGAATTCGGAGCGCGTCACAGCCGACCTCGATCATGGCGTTGATGGCAGCGTCGTAATCTTCGTGCTCCTGACGGAGTTTCGCGAGCGCCAGCCGGATATCCGCCTGTTCCTGATCAGCCATTTTCGGTCCCCATTTTCATATCCGGCATTTTGTGGTCGCCAGCAATGTCCGCAAGCCTCTACCACCAAACCGCGTTAACTGGAAGTTAGCCGCCGTCACGAATTTGCCTTGTTCAAACCACGATTTCTCCTTCGACAAATGGGGTCGATCGTGTCACACTTCCGTCGTAAACCTGAAGCCTCGGCCAAGGGTGAAGCCGGGGCAGGTGACCAAGGAAGGAACATGCCACATGACCGTCCAGGCTCATATCGCATCGCTTGAAAAGAAGCACGGCGCTCTGGAGGAGGAGCTCCAAACCATTCTGGCGTCCCCCTCTTCCGATGATCGTCAAATTGCTGACATCAAGCGGCGCAAGCTGCGCATTAAAGACGAAATGCAACGGCTCAAAGCCTCTACGCGTCACTAATCTTTCAATGGGAGAACTGGCCGCTGCCTCGCGTTAGGATCAAATAAGAGGCATCTCAGGAAGCGGCAAAACAATCCAGACAGTATGAAAATGAAGTTCTGGTCGTGGCCGACGACCCTAAAACAGGTGACTTGCAAATCTTAGGTCACGACCAGAACTGATCCAGCCACAGATTGAGCCTGTCGAAACCCTTGCTGTTGACGGCATAGATGCGCCGCGTGCCTTCTGCCGTGACGCTGACAAGATTGCTGTCGAGCAGGGCTTTCAGATGCTGCGACACTGCAGGCCGGCTGATCGGCAGGCCCTGTGCCAGTTCGTTGACCGTTTTCGGCGAACGCCGCAATTCCTCCAGCAGATACCGCCGGTTCGGGTCAGCTATGGCTGCAAAAGGGTCAACTGTTGTTGTCATATGTCAAACTTACGGTAAACGCATGGTAACGGCAAGATTTATTGTGCGTTGCAGCAATAAATGACACTATATGCTGCGTTGCTTATTTAGTGATGTTGTGCTCGCGCTTACAGCGGCAGGCCGTCCCAGAGCAGTTTCAATCCGGCGAGAAAGGCCAGGCCATAGGTCATGGGATAGAAGATCTCGGCCTTCAGATGCTTGACGACCGCCGCACCTGCTATGGTCGCCAGCAGCGCTATGGGCAGAAGCGTCGCGGAGATCGTCAGGTTTTCCCTGTCCAGTGCCCCGAGGAAGAAATAGGGAATGACCTTCACGGCATTGACGATCGCGAAGAAACGGATGCTGGCGCCGGTGTAGGATTTCGGGTCCAGCCCCATCGGCAGGACATAGATCTGGAAAGGCGGGCCGCCGGCATGGGCGACGAAACTCGCATAACCGGAAAGCGCTCCCCAGAAGGTGGCGGCAACCGGACGGTGCGGCAGCGGCGCTGCGGGCCTGTTCGAGTGCGGGCCGTAGACCTGCCAGAAATAACGGACCGTGAAGAGGATGGTCGCCACGGCGATGACAAGACGAAGCGCGTCGTCCGATACATATGTGGAAGTCGCCCAGCCGAGCGCAATACCGATGATGCCGCCCGGCAGGATCATCAGGAGTGTCCGGGAATCGTTGTAATTCCGCCAGGACCACAAGGCCACGATGTCCATGAGGATCAGGATCGGCAGGAAGATCGCCGCCGCCTTGACCGGGTCCACCGCCATGGACATGAGCGGTACGCCCATGAGGCCGATCGCGCCGCCGATCCCCCCTTTCGAGAGACCGACGAGCATGACTGCAGGAATGGCGGCTGCGAAAAAGGCGAGGGTCAGCGTATCAGGCATTCGTTCCGAGGCGGGGCGGTTGATCCTTCAATCGGTCCGGTCTATCGAATTTACGGACAGAAAACGAGTGCGGATTTGCGATTGGCGCCATCCGCCGAATGGAAAAAAAACATGACCGGATCGGAAGATCGCTGCCGCCTTGTGCTTATTGTACCGGACTATGATGATGCCGCCCGTCAGGCGAAGGAGCTTGAAGAGGCGCTTTCGGGCGGCGACGTCGCCTCGGTGATCCTGCCGCAATACGGCCTCGACGATCAGGCTTTCCAGAAGCGTGCCGAGACATTGGTGCCGATCATCCAGGCGGCTGGCGCGGCGGCCTTGATCGCCGGCGACAGTCGCGTAGCCGGCCGGGTCAAGGCCGACGGCTTGCACATGGCCGGCTCCCCCGCCGAGCTTGAGGAGGCGATCGAGAAATTCGTGCCGAAGCTCATCGTCGGCGCCGGCGGGGCGGCGGATCGCCATCAGGCGCTGGAGATCGGCGAATTGCGTCCCGACTACATCTTCTTCGGCAAGCTTGACGGCGACATCAAACCGGAGGCGCATCCCAAGAATCTTGCGCTTGGCGAATGGTGGGCCTCGATGGTGGAAATCCCCTGCATCGTCGTGGGCGGTAACGATCCCGCGTCGGCGCTTGCGGTTGCCGAGACCGGCGCTGAATTCGTGGCGCTCCGCGCTGCAGTCTTTGACAATCCCAGGGGCGCCGGAGCGGTGGTCGCCGAAGTCAACGCGACCCTGGACGAAAAAGCGCCACGGTTTGAGGCTTGATGAGGCCCATGCCGTCGAACCGAACTTACCGCGCGATTCTGAATGGACTGCTGGCGAGCCTTCTCGCCTCGGCGGTTTTGCCCTCCGTTGCCTTCGCACAGGTAGACACCAGGGCCGTCACACGTCCCGTCGAGCCGGATACCCAGCAGATGAAGAAGGACCGGGTCGAGACGCAGGCAGATTCGGATACGCCAGGGAGCAAAGCCGAGGGGCAGGGCCAGCCGGACGGTATCGTGCCTTCCGGTGGCGTGGAGCTCTATCAGCGCATGGGAGCGACTTTGCCACCCATACCGCCCGAGAAGCCTTACGACGGCCCCATCGACGAGGCCTATGGCGCCTATCAGCGCGGTCTTTACGTGACGGCTCTCGACAAGGCGCTGACACGTGCGGGTAAGGGGGATGCTGCGGCGCAGACGCTCGTCGCCGAAATGATGACCAAGGGTCTGGGTATCAAGCGCGACGCCAAGACGGCGACGTTTTGGTACAAGCAGGCTGCGGAAGGTGGCGATCCCGCTGCCATGTTCCAGTATGCGCTGCTTCTGATGGCGGGCCGAGATGTCCCGCGCGACAAGAAGCAAGCCGACGAATTCATGCGCAAGGCCGCGGAAGCCGGCAATTCGTCGGCGCAGTTCAACTGGGCGCAGATTCTCGTTGCGGATAATCCGGGTGAAAAGGGCCTGCATCTGGCGCTGCCCTTCTATGAAAGAGCTGCCGGGCAAGGGGTGGCGGACGCGCAATATGCCGTGGCGCAGCTCTATGTGACGCTGAAGGACATGCCGGCGGAGAAGAAGGCGAAGGCCCGCGAATGGCTGGAGCGCGCCGCCGAAGCCGGGTACGATACCGCACAACTCGATATGGGGCTCTGGCTGGTGAACGGGATCGGGGGAACACGCGACTACGACAAGGGTTTCGAATGGATGCGGATCGCCGCCCATCGCGGCAATGTCGTCGCCCAGAACAAGCTCGCGCATCTTTATATCAATGCGCTCGGCACCCGGCCCAATCCGGTCGAGGCGGCCAAATGGTACGTTCTGTCGCGCCGCGCCGGTCTGCAGGATCCGGAACTCGAAGACTTCTACCTCGGCATCAATGAAGAGCAGCAGAAGCAGGCGATCGAGGCAGCCAACAAGTTCCGCAGGGGGTGAGGAGCGGTCCGGCGCAGCCGGAGAAATCGATCCAGTGAATCGATTTCAGTGACGAACGCCCGGAGCGCGAGCGAAGGGCCGGCCGAGGCCGATCGGCGCAACCGCCGGGGCGGTCGGGAGGGGACGGGAACGGATTTGGACAATATCGAACTTTTCGAACGTGTCGGGCTGGCGATAGCCATCGGTGCCGCGGTCGGTGTGGAGCGGCACTGGCGCGAACGGGACGAACCGGCAGGCGCCCGCACGGCCGGCATCCGAACTTTCACGATGATCGGCATGCTCGGCGGCATTGCCGGCCTGATCGAGCGAAGCCTTGCTCCGACGTCCGTCTATCCAGGCATCGTGACCATCGGTTTTCTCATCGCCGTAACGGTTGTCATGACCCTGTTCGAACTGCGCGAAGCCATCGCAGAGGAGAGCTTCAGCGCAACTTCGGTCATTACCGCAATCCTCACCTTCGGTCTCGGCGTGCTTGCCGTCACGGGCGACATGGTGCTGGCATCCGCCGCCGGAGCAGCGCTCGTCACGCTTCTTGCCAGCCGCGAATTCCTGCACGGGGCGATCCGGCGCCTGCAATGGGTGGAACTGCGCTCGGCGGTGATCCTGCTCGCCATGACCTTCGTGCTGCTGCCGATCATTCCGGCCGAGCCGGTCGGACCGTTCGGAGGCATTTCGCCCAGAAGCCTCGTGCTGTTGGTCATCACGCTCGCCTCGATCTCATTTGCCGGTTATATCGCGGTCCGGCTGCTTGGGACTTCGCGGGGCGATGTGGTGGCGGGAGGGATCGGCGGCCTCGTCTCCTCGACCGGCACGACCGTCGCGTTTGCCAGGCGCAGCCGCCAGGGCGCAGACCCGACATCGCTTGCGGCAGGGGCCATCAGTGCCGGCGCCGTGTCGCTATTGCGGACCGCGTTCCTGATCGGCACGCTGGCGGTCAGCCTGCTGCCTGGTCTTCTTCTGCCGATCGGCGTCGGCGCCGTGCTGATGCTGGCTTATGCGTTCTTTCTTTCGTCCCGCCAGCAGTCGATGGATGACGGGCATTCCCCGGCCAATCCGTTCGAGCTTCCGGCAATTGCGAGGATGGCGGCCCTGCTTGCGGCCGTGGCCTTTCTGGCCCGGGCCGCGACCCTTTATTTCGGCGATGCAGGTCTCATCGCCGCCTCGGCGCTTTCCGCGCTCGCCGATGTGGATGCCACGACGGTCACGGTGGCGGGCATGCTGCCGGCGCTCGATCCGAAGCTCGCCGCGCGCGCCATAGGTGTCGGCGTGCTCGTCAATATGGTAGTCAAGGCGATCTACGCCACGATCTTCGGCAGCCGGGGCTTTGCGGTCCATCTCTGGATGGCGACGCTGCTTTCGGTCTCCGCCGGCTTGATTGCGGATCGGATGCAGGATGCGGTTTAGAAGATCTCAGGTAATATCGAAAGAGGACCGCTTTACGGACACGATTGGTGGCAACAATAGTCCGCTCTCCGGTGGATGGCTTGAATTTCTCGCGGTTTTGTGGTCTTGAAGCCGCCCATCAAGAAAATCTCAAAAAACGCAGTCCCGTTCAGATGCAATTCGGGACCCCTCAAGGACTTCCCGCATGGCTCGTTCCGCCCTTCTCAACGTCATGGTTCAGGCTGCCCTCAAGGCAGGCAAGTCGCTCGCCCGGGATTTCGGTGAAGTGCAGAACCTGCAGGTCTCGGTGAAAGGGCCTAGCGATTTCGTTTCGCAGGCGGATCTGAAGGCGGAAAAGATCGTCCACGACGAACTGATGAAAGCTCGCCCCACCTACGGCTTCCTCGGTGAGGAAAGCGAGGAGGTGAAGGGTACGGACGGCGCGCATCGCTGGATCGTCGATCCGCTCGACGGCACCACCAACTTCCTGCACGGCATTCCGCAGTTCGCCGTATCGATCGCACTGGAACGCAACGGCGAGGTCGTCGCCGGCGTCGTCTTCAATCCGGCGACAGACGAGCTCTTCACCGCCGAAAAGGGCGGCGGGGCATTCCTGAATGATCGTCGCATCCGGGTCGCCGCCCGCCGCGCACTCTCTGATTGCGTCATCGGCTGCGGCGTGCCGCATCTCGGTCGCGGCAATCACGGCAAGTTCCTCCTCGAACTCCGCCATGTCATGGGGGAGGTCGCCGGCATTCGTCGTCTCGGCGCGGCTGCGCTCGATCTCGCCTATGTCGCCGCCGGCCGGCTCGACGGGTTCTGGGAGACCGACCTCTCGCCCTGGGACATGGCGGCCGGCATCGTCCTCATCCGTGAGGCGGGCGGTTTCGTCAGCGACATGAAGGGCACGACGGGTATTTTCGGCAGCGGCAATATTGTCGCCGGCAACGAACTGATCCAGAAGGCATTGCTCGAAGTTGCAAACCGGCCTGTTCCGACGCGTTAAGTCTCTGGTGTTACGGCCATAGAGCCGAATTAAAGGGGAGGTATCACCAGCTTCCGCACTTCAATTCGTCGCAATTTTACACTAGCCTCCGGCGCGGAAGAGTACCGGAGGCAAGGGCATATCATGGCGAATGCGAGACTGGACGATCTGGACGAGTCTGAAACGCGTGGCGGCTATGCCTACAAACTTTCCAATCCGGCGTCCTTCCTGTGGACCATGGTGATCTTCCTGATCATCGTCGGATTCGTCGCCTCGATTCTCTACCGCCAGGCCGCGCATGCCTTCCAGACCAATCCGGGCCTCAACGGGTTGATTCTCGGCGTTCTGCTGATCGGCATCGTCCTGGTTTTCAACCAGGTGATTGGCCTCGTTCCGGAAGTGCGCTGGTTCAATTCCTTCCGCGCGGCCGGCAGCGCGGACAAGGTCGGGCGCGAACCCAGGCTGCTTGCGCCGATGCGCACGCTGATCGGCAGCCGCCGCAGGATGGCGCTTTCGACCGCCGCCTTCCGGTCGATCCTCGATTCGATCGGCACGCGACTCGACGAATCGCGCGACACGTCGCGTTATCTCATCGGACTGCTCGTCTTCCTCGGACTGCTCGGCACGTTCTGGGGCCTTATCGGCACGATCGGCTCGATCAGCAACGTGATCGGGGCACTCGATCCGAATTCCGGCGATTCAAACGATATCCTGGCCGCCATCAAGAGTGGCCTGTCCCAGCCGCTCGCCGGCATGGGCACGGCGTTTTCGTCCTCACTGCTCGGCCTTTCCGGCTCGCTGATCCTCGGTTTCCTGGACCTGCAGGCCGGGCGCGCCCAGAACCGCTTCTATACGGAGCTTGAGAACTGGCTCTCGTCGGTGACGGATGTCGGGTCGGACCTGCCGGCCGTGGCGGAGACGATCGCCCACGGTTCGTCGGAAGATATCCGCGCGCTGACCGAGCAACTCCGGGCGCTTGCCTCCGCGCAGTTGAAATTGCCGGACGGGCAGCACAGCGATCGCTCGCTTTCCGCCATGGCCAATCTCGCCGAAGGCATCCAGGGCCTCGTCAAGAACATGCGCAACGAGCAGCAGATGCTGCGTGACTGGATCGAGGCGCAGCAGGAAGAGGCAAGAGCCCTGCGCCGCACACTTGACCGGCTTTCCGACAAGATCGGAGGGAAGTAAGCGATGGCGCTCGCCAAGAATCGCCGTCGTGAGCGAGGTGTAGACTACTGGCCAGGCTTTGTGGATGCGCTTTCCACGCTCCTGCTTGCCATCATGTTCCTGCTCACCGTCTTCGTGCTGGCGCAGTTCCTGCTCAGCCGGGAGATTTCCGGCCGCGACGAAGCGTTGAACCGGCTGAACAGTCAGATCGCCGAACTGACAGAGCTTCTGGCGCTGGAGAAGAACAACAGCCAGGACTTCGAGGATCAGCTTGCCACCTTGCAATCCTCGCTCGCCGCCTCGGAAAGCGAGCGTTCGCGACTTCAAGAGCTGCTGAGCCAGGGTGCCGGCAGCAGCGAAGCGGCCAATACCCGGATCGGCGAGCTTACGAGCCGGCTCAACCAGGAACAGCAGTTGAGTGCGCGTGCCGCGAGCCAGGTCGAGCTCCTCAATCAGCAGATCGCTGCCCTCCGGGCCCAGATCGCGGCTGTGGAGGCGGCGCTGCAGGCTTCCGAGGCGAAGGACCAGGCTTCCCAGGCGCAGATTTCCGATCTCGGCCGGCGGCTCAATGTGGCGCTGGCGCAGCGCGTGCAGGAGCTCAACCGCTACCGATCCGACTTCTTCGGCCGCTTGCGCGAAATCCTCTCCGACAGAGAGAATATCCGCATCGTCGGTGACCGTTTCGTCTTCCAGTCGGAAGTGCTTTTCCCGGTGGGCGGCAGCGAGCTTGACGATGCCGGCCGTGTGGAGATGGACAAGCTTGCCGCCGCACTTCTCGATCTTGCCAAGGAAATCCCGGCGGAAATCAACTGGGTGCTGCGCGTCGATGGTCACACGGACAACTCGCCGCTTTCCGGCACCGGCCGCTATCGCGACAACTGGGAACTCTCCTCCGCCCGCGCCACGTCCGTCGTGAAATACCTCATCTCCAAGGGCGTGCCGGCCAACCGCCTGGTGGCCGCCGGTTTCGGCGAATTCCAGCCGATTGCTCAGGGGGATACGCCGGAGATCAAGTCGCAGAACCGCCGCATCGAGCTGAAGCTGACGGAGCGGTAAAACTCATGAACGAAGACAAGCCGGACATGGCCGCGCTGATGAAGGCGGTCGCGGATAGTCCGAGACGAGACAACAGCGCCTATCACAAGGCGATGGCCGAAGCCCGGCAGGCCTTCGAGGGTGCCGAAGCCGCGCTCGGAGGGCCAGTCGAGATGCGCATAAAGACCAAACTGAAGCGCAACGGCAAATATGTCGTGAAATGGACGTTTACGCGCGCAGAGTGAATTGAGGGCGTTTCCTCTATTCAGAGTGCCGTAGCGCTCTGCCGTTCGATGTCGTGGAATTGCAGCCGGGCGAGCTTGGCGTAAAGCCCGCCCTTGGCGATCAGGCTCTGGTGCGTGCCTTCCTCGACAATCCGCCCGTCCTCCATGACCAGAATGCGGTCGGCTTTCAGCACCGTTGCAAGCCGATGGGCGATGACCAGCGTCGTGCGATTCTGCATCAGGCCGTCGAGCGCCTTCTGCACCAGCGTTTCGCTTTCGGCATCCAGCGCCGAGGTGGCTTCGTCGAGAAGCAGGACCGGCGCATCCTTCAAAATGGCGCGGGCGATGGCGATACGCTGGCGCTGGCCGCCGGACAGCGTGATGCCGCGCTCGCCGGCAAGCGTATCGTAGCCCTGGTCGAGCTTGCCGATGAATTCGTCCGCCTGGGCGGCGATCGCTGCGGTGCGGACGGCCTCGCGCGTGGCATTCGGCACGCCGAAGGCGATGTTGTCGTGGATCGAGGCGGCGAAGATCGTCACGTCCTGCGGCACGATGGCAAGCCGGGACCGGAGATCGGAGAGATTTGCCTGCCTCAGATCGACCCCGTCGAGCTTCACTGTGCCGGTAGAGGGATCATAGAAGCGTATCAGCAGCGAAAAGATCGTGCTCTTCCCGGCGCCGGAGGGGCCGACGATTGCGACTGTCTCGCCGGACTTCACACGAAAGGAAAGCGAGTTCAGCGTGATCGCGCTGACGCGGGCGGGATAGGCGAAGGAGACATCCTGGAATTCGACCTCGCCGCGCGAAGGGGAGGGGAGAGCGACGGGATTTTCCGGGTCGCGGATTGCAGGCACCTCGTGCAGCAATTCCGTAAGCCTTTCCGCCGCGCCTCCGGCGGCCGAAAGCTCGCCCCAGACTTCCGAGAGCTGGCCGAGCGAGCTTGCGGCGATCACCGAATAAAGCACGAACTGCCCAAGCGTGCCGGCTGTCATCGTACCGGACAGCACGCTCTGTGCGCCGTACCAGAGCACGCCGACGACGCTGCCGAAGACGAGGAGAATACCGAAGCCGGTAAGAAGCGCGCGGGCCTTGATCGCCACGCGGGCGGCGTCGTAAGCCTTTTCGACCGCTCCGCCATAACGGCCGCTTGCAGTTGTCTCGCCACCGAAGGCCTGGACGGTGCGGGTGGCGCCGATCGTCTCTGCCGCGAAGGCGGAGGTTTCGGCAAGCGTATCCTGAGCGGCGCGGGAGCGTCTCCTGACAGAACGGCCGAAGCCGACCAGCGGAAAGACGATCAGCGGGATTGCGCCGAGCACCAGAGCGGAAAGTTTTGGGCTCGTATAGATCATCATCGCCATCGCCCCGAGACAGAGGATGGTGTTGCGCAAGGCCTGGGAAGCGGCCGAACCGAAGGCGGACTTGATCTGCGTCGTGTCGGCCGTCAGGCGCGAGACGATCTCGCCCGACTGGTTGACGTCGTAGAAGGATGGCGAAAGCCTGATGATGTGGGAGAAGACTTCGCGGCGCAAATCCGCGACGACACGCTCGCCAATGGTGATGACGTAGTAATAGCGCATGGCGCTGGCGATCGCGAGGAGGGCCGCGAGCGCCAGCAGCATGCCGAAATAGTTGTTGATGAAGTTGCCGTCGGAAGAGGCAAAGCCGTGGTCGACCATGCGGCGCACGGCGAGCGGCAGAGCGAGCATGGTGGCCGCGGCCAATACAAGGAAAAAGGTGGCGGCTGCGACCATCGACCTGTAGCGGGCGAGATAGGGAACGAGCCTTGCAAGCGGTCTTAAAGCCTTGCTTCTCGGTTGATTTTCTCGGGCTTCGGCCACATCGTCTCCATGCGCCCGACAGGCATATTCTCGGCCCTACGGGGTACTTGTACTTCCGGCAACCTTCCTGTATAGGCTCCGCATCGAATTGTGAAGCCGTGACCGGACCGGTCTGCGGCTTCATTTATTAAAGAGGGTTCTCGCTCGCAATTGCGACAAATGGACCTCGCAAGAGCAGGATTATCGACATGAAGGCTGACATCCATCCCGACTACCACATGATCAAGGTGGTCATGACCGACGGTACCGAATACGAGACCCGCTCCACCTGGGGTTCGGAAGGTGCGACCATGAACCTTGAAATCGATCCCAGGTCCCATCCGGCCTGGACCGGCGGCAACCAGCAGCTCATGGACCGCGGCGGCCGCGTCTCGAAGTTCAACAAGCGTTTCGGCGGCCTCGGCCTCTAATTCGCTTGAGCGAGCAGACCAAACGAAGAGCCTGGCGAAAGCCGGGCTTTTTTGTTTTGATGGGGCAGGAAGGGATGCGGGATGGAAAACCGATCGCACTTGCCGGACCCACTCCGTCGTATCGTCATCATGGGCAATGGCGGTGCTGGCAAGACCTGGCTGGCGAAACGAATGGCGGTGCGTATCGGCATGGAGGCCGTGCACCTCGACGATGTCTACTGGCAGCCCGGCCGCTATGGCATCGCTCGCGACAAGTCGGTTGTCATTCAAGAGGTCAAAAAGCGGGCCGATGACGACGTATGGCTTATGGAGGGCGTCTACGGATGGCTTGTCGACGTGCTTCTTCCGCGTGCGACGCAATTGATCTGGATCGACCTTTGCGAGGAGGAGTGCGTTGCGAATATCCGGGCGCGCGGCATTCAAGGCGGGGAAAGCGAGGAAAGCTTCGAGGGCCTCGTGAGATGGGTCTCGGAGTATCGCGCGCGGAAGAACAACTGGAATTCCTTTGACGGCCACCTCAAGCTCTATGATGGCTTTTCAGGCGTGAAGGTTCGCTTGAAAAGCCGGGATGAGATTGCTGCCTATGTCCGGGACGTTTCGCGGACATGAAAACGCCGGCGCAGCCGATATGCGCCGGCTGAATGGAGCGAGTTCGTGTGGTTCAGTTGCCGAACGCCGTGCGCAGCAGGTTGAGCTGGGCGCGGACGCTGTTTTCGTTGTCAGGCATGACGGTGGTGTCGGCGGGCCGATAGATTTCCCGGTCGAGGAGGGCGATCCGGTTCTGCAGGCGGAGCGAACGCTCGACGAGTTCGCGGAAACCTTCCGGCAGGTCGAGCCAGCCCGGCGCGCTGCGGTCGACGTTGAAGCCGTCGAGGCGTACCTTGCTCTTTTCCGACAGGACCTGGTCGCGGCTCATCTCGCCGTTGTTGACGGCGCGCTGCAGGAGCAGCCAGGAAGCCATCTGCATCAGGCGGGTGGTCAGTCGCATGGATTCCGCGGCGTAGAGGACCGACGCCATGCGCGGCAGAACCTTGGAGGCGGCACGCCCCGGACCGTCGAGATAGCTCGCGGTTTCCTCAACCAGGGCCATGCCCTCCGAGTAGAGCGCCTTGAACTGCGAGGAGGCAGCGGCGCGGCCGGCGAAACTGACGGTGTTCAATCCCTGTTCGGACATCGAATTCATCCTGCTAACGCAATCACATTCAGGCAAATGGTCAAGGTCGAGTAAAAGTTCCCAACCGCTCTGACTTGGCATGAACATGATACTTATAATGGAAATCCGCAAGACGTTTCTTAAGGAAAGGTTAATACCCACAAGAAGTGGTAAATAGAGGCCATCTTCTTGAAATGAGACACATTTCAGGCTGTGAATACAGCTTCTGGCCTGGGCTGGGAAACGGACCCCTCCCGAAGCCGCCGCGATGCCGTTCCGAAGGAAAATCGGGGAAATGGTCCTGCAACAAAAAGAAGAGCCGCGGGATGGCGGCTCTCAAGGTAAAACAGGGAGAAATCAGACCATTCGCCGAACGGTGAAACTGTCTGAGTCCAGGAAGCCTGGACAGATGGATAGTCTCCGTTAATGATTAATATTCCGTTAAGGCGAAGCAAAAAATACCCTTAAACTTCTCGATATCTTAGTTTTTCAAGATCTGAAGAAGCTGTCGGCGGCGCGACGGCCGGCATCCTTTCGCTCTTTTTCCGCCTCCAGGCGCACGATCTCCTCTTTCAGGAGCCTGATGCGCGAATCGAGCTCATCGACGGAGAGCATGGAAAGATCGGAGCCGATCTCATGGACTGTCGGCTTCTTGGGTCGATCGTCATCAAGAAAGCTCATGATGCCTCCTTCATCTCTGCGGTTGCCTCGTTCTTGGCGCGCGGATCGAGCGACAGGCTTTCCGGCGTTGCAAGCGGCCCGGCTGAGGTCGGCGCGGTCTGGTAGGCCTCACGCTCCTCGACCGGCACCGGTGCGCGCTGGCGGCTGCGGATGATCGCATAAGCCGTTACCAGCATATGCGCGACCGCGGTCACCGCAAAGAGGGCATGCGGGCCGGCGAAGCTCATAACCGGGCCTCCGAGCGTCGGCCCGATAATCGTGCCGATACCGTATAGCAGCAGCAGGCCGCCCGAGACCTTCACGAAATCCTCAGGTGCGGCGAAGTCGTTTGCATGCGCGACGGCGATCGGATAAAGCGCGTTCGCCGCAGCACCATAGATCGCCACTAGGATAACGATGCTGTATACGTCTGTCGGCCTCAGGAGCGCGACGGCGAGGCCAGCCAGTGCCGAGGCCGCCGAAAGGCCGGCGAGCACGTGACGGCGGTCCATGGTGTCCGAGAGCCGGCCTGCCGGAAACTGCATGATCGCGCCGGCAAAAATAGTGATGCTGACCATGGCTGCGACCGCGCTGTGGTCCAGCCCCGCCCGGGTCGCAAAGACTGCCCCGAGCGTCCCGTAAGCGCCGTTTGCCGTGCCGATCAGCAGGATGCCGACGAAGGAAATGGGGGAGTTGCGGAACAGGCCGGGAAGATCCAGGCGTGCCCGCTTCAGCGGCTGCGGAGAAGCAGCCTTGGAGAGCGTCGTCGGCAGCGCGGCGATGGAGTAGAGGATGCCGCAGACCATGAAGAGTATCGGCGTGGAAATATCCGCGAACGGCACCATAAGCTGGCCGCCGACCACGCCGAACAGGGTGATCGAGATATAGAAGGAGAAGATCGTGCCGCGGCTTTCGGGTGTGGCGCGTTCGTTCAGCCAGCTTTCAATGATCATCGACGTGCCGGCGGTGCAGAAGCCGGTGATGGCGCGCAGGATCAGCCAGGCGGTCTGGTCGACCAGGATGCCGGTCAGGAGCACATTCAGGCATATCAGAGACAGGAAGCCGGAAAAGGCGCGGACATGGCCGATGCGGCGCACCACGTTCGGCGCCACGAAGCAGCCGATTACGAAACCGGAGGCCCAGGTGGTGCCGAGCAGCCCGAGCACCTCGTTGGAATAACCTTCCTGCGATCCGCGCACCGGCAGGAGAAGACCCTGCAGGCCGTTGCCGAGGAAGAGGAAAAGCGTACCGCAGAGGAGGGCGAGGACGGGCAGAAGGTTTCGGCTCATTTTTCGGTACTGTCGGCTCTTTTCGCGGATGCAGTCAATCATGGCATCGCGTGCAAGCATTGTTGCATGCGGATGAATCGGGCGTTAACGAAGGCGGAGCGGGTTCCCCCGAATCCTCTCCAGAGCTATCTGTGGTGAAGCGCAAAAATGTCCAGCCTGTGGCGACTAAGCATGTCGCGCAAAAGTGTGCAGCGGTTTTGCGATAACGACATGCGTGAAAATAAGAACTTAAAGCGTGATAAGCGAATCTGAAAGATCGCGACACGCTTTAGCGGAACGAAGAATGGAATGACGAAGACAATTTCAGTTCTGCTGATCCTCGCCATGGCGGCCCAGATCATCAAGCCGCTCGGCTTGCCGGGTCTCAGGCGTCGCGGCGATTTCTGGAAGCTTGCGATCTTCGCCTTCGCGATCTGGGGTGCGACGCTGATCCTGCGCGATTTCTCCTGACGCTGCCGATACTCCTCAGCAGTCGATTGCACCGCGCATGACGGACATGCAGCGGCCGGTAATGCGCACGTCGGTAACGATACCACCCGTTTTCGCCACATCCAATTCAATCAAGCTGCGGCGCCCCATCTCGACGCCCTGTTCAATGGTGATCTGCACGTTTGCATCCACCTCGGGCGCCTGCGTCGCCAGAAAGGCGGAGAGGGCGGCAGATGCGCTGCCGGTTGCCGGATCCTCCATGACGTTGTCGAGCGGCGCGAACATGCGGGCACGGATATGCCATGGATTTTCGGTGTTACGGACGTAAACGAAAAGCGAAAAATCCCCTTCCGGACGCGGATGCCGGGCGGCCGCCTCGTGGAAAACCGTGATGTTCGGCCGCGCGGCAGCCAGCGCATCGAGGTTTTCGAGCTCGGCGATCGCGAAGGGGAGGCCGACGGAGGCGATAACCGGCTTGTGGCCAGAGATGCGGACATGAGCGGCTTCGATGGAAGCGCAGCCGGCGATGAGTTCCGTCGGCACCTCGTCACCAAGTTCCAGAGGGCGCGGCGCGCGGATCGTGGCGCCGGTTACCGTATCGGCCTCGCGAAGAAGCGTGATCTCCACCAGTCCGGCGATTTCCTCGAAGCGGAGCCTCCCGCCGATCGGCCTGCCGAAGAGTTCGGCCAGCCGGCCGAGCACGAAAGCCGTGCCGACATTCGGATGGCCGGCAAAAGGGATTTCCGTCGTCGGCGTGAAAATGCGCACGCGGGCGCTGTTCTCAGGGTTCTCCGGCGGTAGCACGAATGTGCTTTCCGCATAGCCGAATTCGGCGGCGATCTTCTGCATCTGAGTGGCTGTGAGGCCGCGTGCATCGGGAATGACGGCGAGCGGATTGCCGGCGAAACGCTCGGTGGTGAAGACATCGACGGTGACGAATTCGGCACTCGGCATAGCGGCAGCTCCCAGGATATGTAGTTCGTCAGTTGGTTAAACGACGAACTTCTCTTGCGCCAGCCAATCTTTGTGATTCACCGATCAATAAAACGAAAGGCTGGCGACCAGGCGCGGATCAGACCAGGCCGTGATCCTTCATCGCCTTTTCCTCGTCGCCCGTGATATAGGCAAAAATCCTGGGTCGGCCGCCTGCAACGGTGATGAAGTAGAAGTTGGTGAAGCGGATATTTCCGCTTTCACCCGATTTGTTGAGATAGGCAAAATCCCAGCCGACCTCTGCGAGTGCGTGCAGATCATTGAGCGGCGTGACCTTTATGCCGGTAATGAGCATCTGTTTGCCGCCGACCTCGCGGTAACGCGCAAACCCTTTCGGGATGACCTCGCGAAATTTTTCGTCATTGGGCCCGCCGAACACCGCTTGCGGTGTCGAGCCGACAAAATACGCGGCGAAGAAGGCAGTCATTCCGTCGACATCAACCAAGGACGCATCCTTGAGTGCATCGTTGCTGATCCTGCCGTAGTCATCGAAGAGTTCGCGGACCGTCGTTTCCAGGTCTGTCATGGCTCAGCCTCCTTTCCGCAGAGAGGTGGTGCCGCCAATTCGGTTCATCAAGACTTACCGACCGGACTGCCAAACAAAAGGCCGCTCCGTTGCCGGTGCGGCCCATTCCCTTCCGTGGCAAGGCTCGTAGCATGTCGCCCGAGATCAGCGATATGCTCCGCCACCGATCATCGGGATCGCATCAGGACTTATTGACGCTTGCGGCGTAGATCTGATCGATCGTTTCGGCCAGGCTGGCATCGAACTCTGCGTCGCTCATCGTGACGCGCAGTTTTTCCGTCAGCCCGCGCGAGAAACTCGCGATCATGCCATGGTTATGGCTGAGCTTTTCGCAGGCTTCCGCTGTGCTGTAGCCGCCGGAAAGGGCGACGACGCGAATGACTGATTTATGAGCGACCAAAGGCGCATAGAAATCGGGGACCGTCGGGATCGTCAATTTGAGCATGACGGTCTCACCTGCTGGAAGCTTGTCGAGTTGCTCGGCGATCTCGTCGCGCAAAATGGCTTCAGCCTGTTCCTTTGTCGGGCTTTTGATGGAAACTTCAGGCTCGACGATCGGCACCAGGCCTTGGCCGATGATCTGGCGCGCAACCTGGAACTGCTGCTCTACGACGGCAGCGATCCCGGCCTTGTCGGCATGGGCAATCACCGACCGCATCTTCGTCCCGAATATTCCCTTTTCGCGACTACGGATCAGAAGAGTATCCAGATCGGGCATCGGCTTCATCGTTTGAACGCCGTTTTCCTCGGCATTCAGGCCCTTGTCGACTTTGAGAAAGGGTACGACGCCGCGCTTTTCCCAGAGATAGGACGGAACAGCCTCACCATCGACATCGCCGTCCATGGTCCGCTCGAACAGAATAGCGCCGATAACCTTGTCGCCCGTAAAGGCGGGCGCGCTCATGATGCGGACGCGCATGGCATGCATCAGGCGGAACATCTCCTCGTCGCCATGATAGTCGGTGTCGGACACGCCATAAAGGCGCAACGCTCCAGGTGTTGAACCACCGCTTTGATCCAGTGCCGCAATAAATCCGGGCGCAGAGCTGATCTTGTTCAACATCTTCGCGTCCACCATACTACACTCCTGTCCCTAAGTTGGCGCAAAACGCGCTCATATCTCCTAAGATGCCATCCGCGGATAACAGAAGTTTTTTTTAAGGGAAATCCCGTGATAAGTCATTGAAACGATTGAAATCGTTTCAATCGTTTAAAATATCTAAAGTTTTTAAATGCTTCTTGACGCCCGAACGTGCGGACATAAATCCGCACGCCGATTTTTGGAATTATAGCTCAAGCCGCCTTGGAAAGCACGGCCACGCCCGGCAGTTCCTTGCCTTCCATCCATTCCAGGAAAGCTCCGCCGGCGGTCGAGACATAGGAGAAGTCGTCGGCCACGCCGGCATGGTTGAGGGCCGAAACCGTATCGCCGCCGCCGGCGACCGAGACGAGCCTGCCGGCCTTGGTCTCTTCTGCCGCATGCCTGGCTGCCGCGACGGTCGCCTTGTCGAAGGGGGCGATCTCGAAGGCGCCCAGCGGACCGTTCCAGACGAGCGTCGAAGCCTTCGAAATCCAGTCGTTGATCGCCGCCACAGATTTCGGGCCGACGTCCAGCACCATGGCGTCCGAAGGGATCGATGCGATATCGACAACCTCGTTGGCGGCGCCCGCCTTGAATTCGCGGGCGACAACGCCGTCGGCCGGCAGCACGATCGCGCAATTGGCGGCTTCCGCTTCCTTCATGATTTCCCTAGCCGTATCCGCAAGGTCGTGCTCACACAGCGACTTGCCGACATTGATGCCCTTGGCCGCGAGGAAGGTATTGGCCATGCCGCCGCCGATCACCAGCGCATCGACCTTTTTCACGAGGTTCTTGAGGAGGTCGATCTTGGTGGAAACCTTGGCGCCGCCGACGATCGCCACCACCGGGCGGGCCGGATTGCCGAGACCCTTTTCCAGTGCCTCCAGCTCTTCCTGCATGGTGCGGCCGGCATAGGCGGGTAGATGATGGGCGAGGCCCTCGGTCGAGGCATGTGCGCGATGGGCGGCGGAGAAGGCATCGTTGACGTAGATATCGCCGTTTTCGGCAAGCGCTTCGGTGAAGGCCGCGTCGTTCTTCTCCTCGCCCTTGTGGAAGCGGGTGTTTTCGAGGAGCAGGATATCGCCGTTCGCCATCCCGTCGATCGCCTGCCTGGCATCGGGGCCGATGCAGTCGGTCGCGAACAGGACTTTCTGTCCGAGCACTTCGTTGACGGCCGTCATGATCAGCGACAGCGACATGTCGGCGACCGGCTCGCCCTTCGGACGGCCGAAATGGGCGAGCAGAATGACTTTCGCTCCCTTCCCGGAAAGTTCCAGGATGGTCGGCGCCACACGCTCGATTCGGGTCGCGTCTGTCACCTTGCCATTGGCGACGGGAACGTTGAGGTCGACGCGCACGAGCACGCGCTTGCCTGCGATATCGGGAAGATCGTCAAGGGTTTTAAAGGCCGGCATGATGCTGATCCACTTGCTGAGGAAAAGTTCGTGCGGACCATACTATGCCAGACCGATGACGCAAGGCGGTTGTCCGATGCTTGCGCCATTCTCTTCGGGAACCTTAGCATTCATGCCGCGGAGGCCGGACCTTCCGGAGGCGTCGCGCCGCTTTTTCCAGGCACCGGCTTGCCGCGATACTTGCGCAGGAGGTCGCGGATGCGGTGGGCGATCTCACGCATGTTGATGAAGATCGGCAGATTGGTCGCCGGCTCCACCGGCTCCAGCGAAATGCCGAGGCTGCGGATCTCGTCATGTTCGTCGAGCTCGCGGACAATCAGCACGATCGAGCCGAAGCGGATGCGGTCCGCATATTCCGCTCTTCCGCCAAGCCTGGAGGTCATCAGGTCGCCGACCGTCATGTTCTGCTCGTTGGCGGACAGGAGGCCGGGCCCGTAGGCCGCATCGAGCTCCCTTGCAGGGCGCGTCGGCGAGATGGCGAAGGCGCCGAAGAATTCGGCATCGTCCTCCTCGACCGGCACGCGGCTTGCGAAAAGGCGGTCGAGAAGCTTCGTATAGCTGGGCGCCACGAAGAGATAGACCTGGTCGCCTTCCTTCAGCCGCCCGGCATACTGGTAGCGCATGCTGCGTCCGTCGCGGATGACGAGCGAGGGCATCGCCCAGCGGGGAATGCGCTCGCCGCTCAGGATTGGGCTGTCCTTCATGACGCGGTAGGAGATCAGCTCGTGGGTCGCCTTGCCGGGCAGGTCCAGCTCGACCTTGTCAACCGCCCCCATGCGCGGCGGGATGATGAGGCCGAGCCGTTCGGCGACCGGCCTGATCGTCCAGCCCTGGACCAGGAGGGAAGCGAGCACGATGATGAAGGTCGTGTTGAAGAAGACCGAGCCGCTTTCCACCCCGCTGAGGATCGGCATGATCGCAAGCAGGATCGAGACCGCCCCGCGCAGGCCCACCCAGGCGACGAAGCCGGTTTCCTGCTGGGTGAAGTCGTAGGGGAGCAGGCTGAGCCAGACCGCGACGGGGCGGGCGACGAACATCAGGAAAAGCGCAAGGCCGATCGCCGGCAGGAGGATGGCTGGAAATTGCGAGGGCGTGGCGAGCAGGCCGAGCACCAGGAACATGATGATCTGCGCAAGCCAGGTCAGCCCTTCGTTGAAACGGACGATCTGCTGCTTGGCGAACATCCGGCGGTTGCCGGAATAGATGCCGGCGACATAGACAGCCAGGAAGCCGCTGCCGCCCATGACGCCGGTGAAGGCGAAGACGAGCAGCGCCAGCGTCAGCACGAAGATCGGCGCAAGCCCCCGGTCGGAGGTGAAGCGGTTCAGCACCCAGACGATCATCATGCCGCCGAACAGGCCGAATATCAGACCAAGCCCCATCTGCTCGATGAAAAGCATCAGGAAACGGAAGTCCAGGCCGGAAAAGCCCTGGCCGGTGGCGACCAGTTCCGACAGCGCGATCGTCAGGAAGATCGCCATCGGGTCGTTGGTGCCGGATTCCACCTCCAGCGTCGAGCGCACCCGGTCGCGGATGTTGATGCCGCCAATGCGCAGCAGGAAGAAGACGGCGGCCGCATCCGTGGACGCGACGATCGAGCCGAGCAGCAGGCCTTCGACAAAGGAAAAGCCGAGGAAGAGCGAGGCGGCGATCGCAAAAATGCCGGCCGTCAGGAGCACGCCGGCAGAGGCCAGCGTCAGCGCCGGCGCGGCGGCGATGCGGAAGGAATGAGCGGGCGTCATGAAGCCGGAATCGAAGAGCACGATCGCCAGCGCCAGCGATCCCAGCATGAAGGTGAAGGAGTAATTCTCGAACTGGATGCCGAGGCCGTCGACGCCGGCGAGCAGGCCGATCGACAGGAAGACAAGGAGGAGGGGCGCGCCGAAGCGAAAGGCAAGCAGGCTCGAAAGGGCAGCCGACAGCACCAGGACCGTGCCGACCAGCAGGATGATGTAGAATGCCTCCACCGAATTAAGCCCCTTCCTTCACACCTCGCTCGTGACACGATCCCCGCCCGCAGTCCCGATCGCCGGAACTGTGCTCCACCGCCATGCGGCCTTGCAAGAATGAGGCAGATCCCGGCCGGAGGCCAGGCGAATCGATACGACGCGTTGATTAGGGAGGAACAAATCCGGCAAGAGAAGGGCGAGGCGGAAAAAAGATGGACTCATCCCTTGGTGCCGAAGCCTTTTCACTTTTCTGCCCAGCGTCTTGTCCCAAAACCGGTTCCCATTTTTGGGGATGCTGGATTATCGGAGAGCCCACACGAATGCGGAACCTCATTGAGTTTGTATAAAGTGGCTCCGCATTCGCGTGGCCTTCGGCGTTCTCTCGGGGCTTCCAGCCCCTACAGGTGATCATCTCGCCTCGCTGCGTGGTCTCGTTCACGCCCGTCTTTTCGGGACAGGCTCACCACTTGCACGGCTCAACCGAACCTGACCCGGCGGCCAGGGGGAGGCTTGATAGGAGCGCCTGCCCTTCGACATGCGCTCCATGGCTTTCACCTCTTCCGCCGTCCCCGCACGTTACGGTTCCGATGGAAGCGCCGGCTCCCGCCTGCCCGCGAACGCTCGCGAAACACTCCGGCGACGGAAGCGGGGTGATTGTAGGCATGGATTGGAGGGGCGGGGGAATGGGAGGGAGAAAAAAAGCAATGGGTCGTTCGGTGGGCCTTTGCTTTGCCTCCTAGAAGCGAAGGTCACCGATGACCTGTTTCGGGCCGGAAGCGGATTCTTAATTTGTTGTGGAGAGAAGGCAACACTGCGCCCGCTTTTGGGTCATTTCGAGAACCAGCTTCCGATTCTCAAAGCTTATATCCATCGCGTTGCGCGGCAGAATGCCAAAATCCCTTGGCATAATATCATGTGTGATCGGATTATTGACGAAATCTCGTTAAAGATGCTATTTTAATCCTAAACGAGGTATCCTATGCTCTACAAGCTGGAGATCGAAAACTTCTTCTCCATCCGTGATCCGCAGGTGCTCGACCTGACGGTGGATGGGAAGGTGCCGGATCCTGAAGGCCGCTATGCCTGCATCTTCGAGGGCGCGAACGTGCGCGCGCCGAAGGTTGTTGCGCTCTATGGCGCGAACGCCTCCGGCAAAACGACGGTGCTGCGCGCGCTCGAATTCGTCGTGACGATGATCCGCGACAGCGTAGCGCGGACGGTGCCAGGCTTCGCTGGCATCGAGCGTTTCAACGATGTGGAATCCGCCAATCGGCCGATCCGGTTCGCGATCGAGCTGGGCGGCATCATGAACCTGACGCCGGAAGTCTTTCAGCGCGCCATGAACGGCGAAAAGGTTGAGCAAGGCACTTACCGCTACGAACTGGAAATCGAACTCAAAGAAGGGCTCGCAGTGCGGATCGCGTCCGAGGCGCTGCGCCAGAAGCCGAACGGCCAAGGGAAATGGCAGCGCATCTATGAGCGCGATGCCGAGGGCAAGGTGAAGGACTCTAAGACCTTCAGCCTCTCGGGCTTCCAACACCTCGTGAAGACGCTCGCCGGCAATCATACGGTGCTGTCGTCGTTCGCGAAATTCCAGCACCCGACCGCGCGGCTTCTCGTGGATACGGCGCGGAAGGCCTTCTTCCAAATTGAGCCTGCACACTCCCTCGTCGATCGCGACGTGATCGACTATCTGAAGAACCAGCCCAACGTCGTCTCGCGACTGAAGGATGAGCTAAGCCGGATCGACGTGGGCGTGGAAGGGATGCGCTTTCAGCATACGGACAACGGGCCGCTGCTGCTGTTCAAGCACGCGGGGCTTGCGGTCGAAATGCCTTGGCTAATGGAAAGCCACGGCACGCGGGCTTTTATCAAGATGTTCCCGTTCATCATGAGCGCGCTCGACATGGGTGGTATCGTCGCGATCGACGAAATGGACGCAGCCATTCACCCGAACATACTACCCGAACTGGTGCGCTGGTTCTATGCGGCTTCGGGGCGCAACAAGTTCGACGCCCAGCTCTGGCTTTCCTGCCATTCCGCCTCGCTGCTCGATAACCTCAACAAGGAGGAAATCGTGATCTGCGAGAAGGATCGGCAGGGCCGTAGCCATCTTTACAGCCTCATGGACGTGAAGGTGCGCCGCGACGAGAACCACTACCGCAAATATTTGAGCGGTGCATACGGCGGGGTTCCACATCTCGGATGAGACGTCGTCGCCCGCCATATATCACGCTTCGCCGCCCGGTATATATCGGCTGCGAGGGCCAGTCAGAAGTTGGTTATGCCGGTCTTCTGCAAGATCTGATCCGCGATGCCAATTTACCAGTGCACCTGCACGTTGACGAACTGGGGCCGGGGACCGGCGATCCGCTGTCGCGTATCGAAATGGCGGTGCTGCGCCTGAAGCTGCTCCAGAGGAAGCTCAGTGCGCCCGTGGAACGCTTTGCGCTTTTGGACTTTGACCAGGCCGAGCGTGATCCGCAGCGGGCCGAGCGAACGCGCAAGCTCGCGGTCAACAACGGAATCACGATCATCTGGCAACGGCCCTGTTTTGAGGCGGTGCTGCTGCGCCATCTGGAGGGCAAGGCAGGCCACCGCCCGCCCGATACGGCGGGGGCGATTAAGGCGCTCGAAAAGGAATGGCCAGAATACAAAAAACCCATGACGCGTGCCAATTTGGCGCGCCGTATTGATCGGCCTGCCGTCCTGCGGGCGGCGGGTGTCGAGACCGAACTGCAAGCCCTCCTCCGCTGTATTGGTGTGCTCTAGCGATCGGAAGACACGCGACCTTCGCGCGCTCGGCAGCGCTCAACCGGTGACAACGGCAGCTTCACTACATGCACTTCCCGAACCGGACATTCCGGAATCAGCCCCAGTGACGTTATGGGCGCTTCACGGTTGCTGACTTCGTTCCCGACGCCCTTTATCGAACCCAGCATTGCCCTCTCCGAAATCCCCACAAAAAACCCCCTCCCTTGCGGGAGGAGGTCCATATCCTGCCGATGCCACCCTCAGGCAGCCTCGCCAATCCTCAGATCAGCTTGGCAAGCACGATCGCCGTGTCCGCCATGCGGTTGGAGAAGCCCCATTCGTTGTCGTACCAGGTGAGGATGCGTACGAAATTGCCTTCCATGACCTTGGTCTGGTCGATCGCGAAGATCGAGGAATGGCTGTCGTGGTTGAAGTCTCTCGAAACCAGCGGCTCCTCGGTGTAGCCGAGAACGCCCTTCAGCGGGCCGTTGGCGGCGGCCTTGATGGCCTCGTTGATTTCTTCCTTCGTCGTGTTGCGCTTGGCGACGAACTTCAGGTCGACGACGGAGACGTTCGGCGTCGGAACGCGGATCGAGGAGCCGTCGAGCTTGCCCTTCAGTTCCGGCAGCACGAGGCCGACGGCCTTGGCGGCACCCGTCGAGGTCGGGATCATCGAGAGTGCTGCGGCGCGGGCGCGGTAAAGGTCCTTGTGCATCTGGTCGAGCGACGGCTGGTCGTTCGTGTAGGAGTGGATCGTGGTCATGAAGCCATGATCGACGCCCACGAGGTCGTTCAGGACCTTGACGACCGGCACGAGGCAGTTGGTCGTGCAGGAGGCATTGGAGACGACCAGGTGTTCGCTGGTCAGCTTGTCGTGGTTGACGCCGTAGACGACCGTCAGGTCGGCGCCGTCGGCGGGGGCCGAGACGAGAACGCGCTTGGCGCCGGCCGTCAGATGGGCGGCGGCCTTGTCGCGGGCGGTGAAGATGCCCGTGCATTCCATGGCGATGTCGACGCCGAGTTCCCGGTGCGGCAGGGTCGCCGGGTCCTTGATCGCGGTCACCTTGATCGGCTTGCCGCCGTTGATGGCGATCGTGTCGCCTTCGACCTTCACTTCAGCGGGAAAGCGGCCATGAATGGAATCGTAACGCAGCAGGTGCGCATTGGTCTCGACCGGGCCGAGATCGTTGATGGCGACGACTTCGATATCGGTGCGGCCGGATTCCACGATGGCGCGCAGAACGTTGCGGCCGATGCGGCCGAACCCGTTGATGGCAACCTTGACAGTCATTTCTGATACTCCCGCTTCTTACAGGTCTCTGGGTGAATGGTTCCGGCTCACGCGAGCTCTTTCTCGGCAGCGGCGACGACCGCTTCCGCGGTAATGCCGAAATGCTTGTAGAGATCCTTGGCCGGACCGGAGGCGCCGAAGGACTTCATGCCGATGAAGACGCCCTTCGGGCCGATGAAGTGATCCCAGCCTTCGCGCACTGCTGCCTCGACGGCGATCTTGACCGGCGAGTTGCCGACGATCGCCTGCTGGTAGGCTTCCGGCTGCTCCAGGAAGAGTTCGACACAGGGGACCGAAACGACGCGCGTCGCGATCCCCTTGCCGTCGAGGACAGCCTGCGCCTTCAGCGCGATCTCGACTTCCGAGCCGGACGCGAAGATCGTCACCCTGGCGTCGCTTGCGGAAACCAGTTCGTAGGCTCCGTGGGCGCAGAGGTTCTTCTCTTCGTAGGTCTTGCGGGCAGGCGTCAGGTTCTGGCGGGTGAGCGCCAGGCCGGAGGGGCGATGCTTTTCCTTGAGCGCCAGCTGCCAGCATTCCGCCGTCTCGGTCTCGTCGGCCGGACGGAAGAGGAGGAGGTTCGGGATGGCGCGCAAGGACGCAACATGTTCCACCGGCTGGTGGGTCGGGCCGTCCTCGCCGACGCCGATCGAGTCATGTGTCCAGACATGGACGACACGGATACCCATCAGGGCTGCGAGGCGGACGGCAGGGCGGCAATAGTCCGAGAAGATCAGGAAGCCACCGGAATAGGGGATCAGGCCGCCATGCAGGGCGATCCCGTTCATCGCCGCCGCCGTCGCATGCTCGCGGATGCCCCAGTGCATGTAGCGTCCGGAGAAGTCGGTCGGCGTGATCGACTTCATCTGGCTGGTCTTGGTGTTGTTCGATGGCGTCAGGTCGGCGGAACCGCCGAGCGTTTCCGGCACAAGACCGTTGATGATTTCAAGCGCATCCTCGGAGGCCTTGCGGGTGGCGACCGTCGGATTGTTCTCGGCGACCTTCTTCTTGAAGGCGTCGATGGCGCTGTCGAAACTGCCCGGCAGGTCGCCGGCGAAGCGGCGGACGAACTCGGACTTCTTTTCTGCCGGCGCGGCGGCAAGGCGGTCTTCCCATTCCTTGCGCGTCTTGGTGGAGCGCAGGCCGGCGAGGCGCCAGGCATCCAGCACGTCGGCGGGGACCACGAAGGCTTCCGCCTCCCAGTCCAGCGCCTTGCGGGCGGCGGCGATTTCCTCGGCGCCGAGCGGATTGCCGTGAACCTTGTGGGTGCCCTGCTTGTTCGGGGCGCCGAAGCCGATGATCGTCTTGGCTGCGATGAAGGTGGGACGGTCAGATTTCTGGGCGGCTTCGATGGCGGCGGCGATCTGGTCGGGATCATGGCCATCGATCTCGATCGTGTTCCAATGCGCAGCCTTGAAGCGGGCGATCTGGTCGGTGGAATCGGCGAGGCTCACGGGGCCGTCGATGGTGATGTTGTTGTTGTCCCAGATAAGGACGAGCTTGTTGAGCTTGAGATGCCCGGCAAGTGCGATCGCTTCCTGGCTGATACCTTCCATCAGGCAGCCGTCGCCGCAGAGCGCGTATGTATAATGGCTCTGCAGGTCGGAGCCGAATTCTTCCTCAAGCTTGCGCTCGGCGATCGCCATGCCGACGGAGTTGGCAATGCCCTGGCCGAGCGGGCCGGTGGTCGTCTCGATGCCCGAGGCATGGCCGTATTCGGGGTGGCCGGCCGTCTTGGAGCCGAGCTGGCGGAACTGCTTGATGTCCTCGATAGTCATGTCCTCATATCCCGTGAGATAGAGGAGCGAATAGAGGAGCATCGAACCGTGACCGGCGGACAGCACGAAACGGTCGCGGTCCGGCCAGAGCGGGTTCTTCGGATCGAATTTCAGGTAGCGGGTGAAGAGCACGGTCGCGATGTCGGCAGCGCCCATCGGCAGGCCGGGATGGCCCGAATTGGCCTTTTCCACAGCATCCATGGCAAGGAATCGGATCGCATTCGCCATCCGGTTATGTTTGTCGCGAGAGGTCATAGCTAATCCGCTTTTTCCGGGTGTCGGTCGCGGTCCTGCTGGTGCCACCAGGAGGTGGACCATGGACCGTCGGGGAGCGGCTGATCCTTAGCAGGTGCAACGCGCAAGTCAATAAAAGCACAGGCCCGACGATGGAATGATGGTGAAGTTTCCCGCATGCTGCCTGATTTATATGCAGTGCGAAGAGCATATCGAAACACAGGCCATGATCCACAGTTAGAACAGGTCCGGCGGGTTTGGATTGATTGACCGCCTTGCGGCCCGTGAATAGTCTGTGGCGATTGTGGAGAATGCGGGCCGATGCGATTCGGCCCTCTTCGCGTTTCGACAGGAAGGCTTCTCATGCCGGCGGAAAAGACGATCGACATGGCGATCTCGGAGCTGAAGGCTGCGATCGGCGGTCTCGAAAGCGCCATCGAGGCGCGCATCGAGCGCCAGCGCGAAGGCCAGGAAGCAGAAGGCGAAGTGCGCCGCGTGCACGCGGACCGGGCGCGGCTTGCCCAGGAACTCGACGAATCGCAATTTCGCGCCAACCGCCTGGAAGAGGTGAACCGGGAAGTCTCGCGGCGCCTGGTGACGGCGATGGAGACCATCCGCGCCGTGCTCGACCGCTGACGCGGCAACAGGATCAAGAGGGGATCTCATGGCCCAGGTAACGGTGACGATCGACGGAAAAGCCTATCGCATGGCCTGCGAAGAAGGACAGGAAGAACACCTGACCGAGCTCGCCGAGCGCTTCGACCAGTATGTCGGACATTTGAAGAGCCAGTTCGGCGAGATCGGCGATCTCAGGATCACCGTCATGGCCGGCATCATGATCATGGATGAACTGTCCGAGGTGACGCGCAAGCTGGGCAAGCTGGAAGCGGAGGTTGGGGCGCTCAAGGCAAGCAGCGACGGTACGCTCGAAAGCCAGCGGCAAAACGAGCAGATCGTTGTCTCCGCGCTTGGCGAACTCGCCTCCCGACTCGAAGGTTTGACCGCTAAGCTCAACGGGCGTGCGCCGGCGAATATGAACTAGCGAACAGGCACTGGCGGCCGGCGATAAAAATGGCCGCGCTGCCACTGGTGCAATGCCGGTTTCCTCCTTATATTGACTTCGCGGTCTGTGCTTCTCGACAGGAACAATGAATCCTCGGGGCCATACCCGATCCTTAGGGAGCTGTCCCTGACCAGGCTCGTGGGCCTGGACATACGGCGCCCACCTACGTAAGTAGGCGCCCAGGATCGAAAGCTTCCATCGGTTGTCTCGGATCGCACTCTTCTCTTTAGTTCCTCAAAAGATCATCTTCGCGGGCGTTCGTGCCGGTCGACGCTTGAAAACGGTGGCGAGGCCACCAACTTCTTGCCGTCCCTTTCCACCAGCGGCCTGTTTTCAATGCGCCTTTTCAACACGACCTTCGCCCGATCCTCCCTGCTGATGCTGCTTCTCGGCAGCGTCATCCTGGTCGCGATCGTGCTTTCCTCCTTTTTCATGTCGCGAAAGACGCAGGCCTATTTTCAGGACGTGGTGAAGTTGCGCGACGTGCGCAGTTCCGCCTCGGATATGCTGCTCAATCTGCGTGCCGCCGAATCCGGCCAGCGGGGTTATCTGCTTACCCAGGACGAACAGTTCCTGACGCCTTATACCGTTGCCACGACGAGGCTGCCGCAGGCCCGAGCCCGGTTCAAGGCAGCCGTCGAAGCGCAAAACTCCGTGCAGGTCCGGATGGACGAACTCGATCATCTGATCGATGAGAAGCTGGAGGAACTGCGTGGCACGGTCGATCTCGGCAGGAATGGCAACTTCGCCGGCGCCGTCGCGATCGTCAAGGGAGCCTATGGCCGCCAGACCATGGACGGCATCAGCGCCATCCTCAGCCAGTTGGTCCGAGACGCGGATGGACGGCTCAATGCGGGTGTCGCCGAGCTTCATGATTCGGCGTCGTCGCTGCAGTGGTTCACGGTCGGCGGCGGCGTTCTGATCATCCTCGTGCTCGGCGGCGCGATTGCAGTCGTCTTTCAGCATATACGCGAACTGCAGCGCGCGCGGGCGGAAGTGGAGGAGCTGAACAGCAGTCTCGAAGAGCGCGTCAACGAGCGGACGGAAGATCTCATCCAGGCGAACCGGGAGATCCAGCGCTATGCTTATATCGTGTCGCACGATCTGCGGGCGCCGCTCGTCAACATCATGGGCTTTACCAGCGAACTCGATGAGACCCTGAAATCGATCAGCACCTATGTTCTCGCCGACGGGGCCGCGCTGACGGAAGGCGATGTGCGGGAAGCGCGGCAGGCGGTCGAGGAGGACCTGCCGGAGGCGATCGCCTTCATCCGCTCCTCGACGAAGAAGATGGACGGGCTCATCAACGCGATCCTGAAGATTTCGCGCGACGGACGGCGTGAGTTGAAACCGGAGAGCGTCAATCTGCAGGAACTCCTCGAGATGACCGCGGCGAGCGTCTATCATCAGGTCAACGAGGCGGGCGGAGAGGTGAATATTTCGGTGGCGGCAGCTCGCGGCCTTATTACCGACCGATTTTCGATGGAACAAATCTTCGGCAATCTTTTCGACAATGCGGTCAAGTACAAGCACCCGGACCGCCCGTTGACGCTGTCGGTCAAGGCCATGCCGGCAGGGCGCAATTCCATTCGCATCGAGATCGCCGACAACGGCAGAGGAATCGCGCCGGAGGATCACGGGCGGATTTTCGAGCTCTTCCGGCGCTCCGGGGTCCAGGACAAGCCGGGTGAAGGAATAGGCCTCGCCCACGTGCGCTCATTAGTGAGAAATTTAGGGGGCGAGATTACGGTGACGTCCACCTTGGGCGGCGGTGCAACGTTCATCATCCGCCTGCCGACCAATCTGTCCCAATATGTCAGGAGTTACGGGTCATGAAAGCTGCCGGAAGAGAAGTCACGATCGTGATGGTCGAGGACGACGAGGGCCATGCACGGCTGATCGAGAAAAACGTCCGCCGCGCCGGCGTCAACAACGAGATCGTCCCGTTCACCAATGGCAACTCGGCGCTGGATTACATTCTCGGGACGGACCGCTCGGGAGCGATCAGCCGTGAACGGTACCTGCTCATCCTGCTCGACCTCAATCTGCCGGACATGTCGGGCGTCGACATCCTGGAGAAGGTGAAGTCCAATCCTCACACCAAACGCCTTCCGGTCGTCATCCTGACTACGACCGATGACGAGCGGGAAATCCAGCGTTGCTACGACCTTGGCGCCAACGTCTACATCACCAAGCCCGTCGACTATGAAAACTTCGCGCACGCCATCAGACAGCTCGGGCTGTTTTTTGCCGTGATGCAGATACCCGGACAATAACGAGAAGCGATGCCGCGCACCATTCTTTACGTCGACGACGACCTTGCCCTTGCCAGACTTGCCGAACGCCACCTTGGCCGCGCCGGTTATCAGGTCGTTCACGCGCTGGATGAGGCCTCCGCGATGGACGCGGTGGATCGGGGCGGCCTCGACGTGGTCGTGCTCGATCATTACCTGAGGTCCGGCACCGGGCTTGCGATCCTCCACCGGCTGAAGGAGCGTGGTTCGGATATTCCCGTGATCTACGTTACGGGCTCCAGCGACGCGACGATCGCCATCGACGCCTTGAAGAGCGGCGCCTCGGACTATGTCATCAAAACGGTCGGCGAGGAGTTCTGGCCGCTGATGGAAAGCGCAATGGATCAGGGCATTTTCAATGCCGAACTGCGCCGCGCCAAGGAGAAGGCCGAACAGGAGATTCGCCGCGGCAAGGAGCGCGCCGAGATACTGCTTGCGGAAGTCAACCATCGGGTCGCCAATAGCCTGGCGCTGGTCGCCGCACTCATCCGCCTGCAGGCCTCCAGCAGCGGCAGCGAGGAGGTCAAGGCGGCACTTTCCGAAACGCAGGCGCGCATTACCGCCATCGCCGGCATGCACCGCAGTCTCTACACCTCCGACGACGTCCGCCACGTGTCGATGGACAAGTATCTCGGCACGCTGGTGCGCGAGGTCCAGGGCTCGGTCAATAATCGGCAGGGGCCTTCGATCCGGCTGGATGCCGAACCGGTATCGCTCTCGTCCGATCGCGCCGTTTCCATCGGCATGATCGTCACGGAACTGCTTACCAACGCGTTGAAATATGCCTATCCGGCCGGCACGGAAGGCGAGGTGAGAATCCTCCTGAAGCGTCAGGGCGAGGACAGCGTGCTTCTTGCCGTCGAGGACGACGGCATCGGTTGGCGCGAAGACGATCAGCCGAAAGGCACGGGGCTCGGCAGCCGCATCGTCAAATCCATGGCTGCAACGCTCGGTTCGGCCATCCACTATGTGCCGAATATCTCCGGAACCCGCGCCGAACTGACGATCAGCCTGCACTGAAAGCTTCAGCCACTTCGCATGATTTTGTTCCAGCCATTGCAATGGGCGGGATGCGACCCTATGATTTCCATCTGCGAGTGAAGGTGCATAGCTCCGAGAACCGGTCTCCGGTTTTCTGAGCTGTGCGCGAAACTTTGCCGGCGAGGCGCCTTCGGCGCAATCGCATCAAGGCGGGCCGTTCTTCGGAGCGATGCTTCTGTTTCGCGTGCGGAATATTGTCCTAGCCAAAGAGCTCCTCTTGTTAACCGAAATCATCATCGTCATTGCGCTCACCGTTTTGAATGGTGTCCTGGCAATGTCGGAACTTGCCGTCGTGTCCTCCCGCCCCGTTCGTTTGAAGGTCATGTCCGAACAGGGCAACAAGGGCGCGGCGACGGCCATGCGGCTTGCGGAAGACCCCGGCCGCTTCCTCTCCACCGTGCAGATCGGCATCACGCTCGTGGGCGTGCTTTCCGGCGCCTTCTCCGGCGCCACGCTCGGCGCGCGTTTCAGCGGATGGCTTCAGGCGCAAGGCCTGTCGGACAATGCCGCGGATGCGCTCGGCGTCGGCTCGGTGGTGGTCGCCATCACCTATCTCTCGCTGATCATCGGCGAACTGGTGCCGAAGCGGATCGCATTGCGTGCGCCGGAGACGGTCGCTGCGCGGGTTGCGCCGGCCATGAAGCTGCTTGCAACGATCGGCGCGCCGATCGTCTGGTTTCTGGATGTTTCCGGCCGTATGGTGCTTAGCCTGCTCGGCCAGAGGGGCGAATCCGGGGACAGGGTGACGGACGAGGAAATCCGCACCGTGCTCGCCGAAGCCCAGAGCGCGGGGGTGATAGAGACGGAGGAATCGGCAATGATTTCCGGCGTCATGCGGCTCGCCGACCGCACGGCGCGCGGCCTGATGACGCCGCGCCGGGATGTCGAGGTCATCGATACCGAGGATGACCCGGAAGAGCTTCGCGCCCAGCTTCGCGCCACGCAGCGCTCGCGCCTGCCGGTGCGCAAGGGCAGTTCCGACGAGATCCTTGGTGTGCTGTTCGTCAAGGATGCCTACGGCTTCATCGCCGGCGAGAAGCAATTCGACGTAGCGGGGCTGATGCGCGAGGCGCCGGTCGTTTCAGACCTCACGGGCGCGCTCGACGTCATCCAGGCGCTCCGCCGCGCGCCGGCCCATATGGCGCTGGTCTATGACGAATACGGTCATTTCGAAGGCATCATCACTTCCGGCGACGTCCTGGAGGCCATCACCGGCGTCTTCCAGGAGGACGAAGAGGAGGAGCCCGCGATCGTGCCGCGCGACGACGGCTCTTTCCTTGTCGCCGGCTGGATGCCTGTCGACGAGTTCGCCGAACAGATGGGCGTTCCGATCGGGGAAGACCCCGGCTACGAGACCGTCGCCGGCTTTGTGCTCGACGAGATGAAGCACCTGCCGGAACTCGGCGAGAGCTTCACCAAGAACGGCTGGACCTTCGAAGTGGTGGACCTCGACGGCCGGCGCATCGACAAACTGCTCGTCACCAGGGCCGCGGAAAGAGCGTGATGGCGGATGGGAAGACGAAAGCGGAGCTGCGTGGCGAGCGGCTCGCCGCACGTGACGCCATCTTGCCGGTCGAGCGGATCGAAAAGAGCCTGGCGATTGCTTCGCATGGGGCGGGCGCGATCGACTTTGAAGCAGGCGCGATCGTCTCCGGTTTTCTGCCGATCCGCTCGGAGGTCGACTTAAGGCCGCTGATGGCATCCTTGAGAGACCGCAGCGCGCGGCTTTGCGTTCCCGTCATCCTCGACAAGAAGACGATCGTCTTCCGCGAACTGGTCCGCGGAGCCGACCTGGTGCCCGGCACGTTCGGCACCTTCGGCCCGGGTCCGGAGGCGGCGGAACTCGATCCCGACGTCATGCTGGTGCCGCTTTCGGCCTTCGACCGGCAGGGGCACCGGATCGGCTACGGCGGCGGCTACTATGACCGGGCGATTCACCGTCTGCAGCAAAAAGGCCTGAAGCCGAAGCTGATCGGGATTGCATTCGACTGCCAGGAAGTGGCATCAGTGCCGTTTGAACCTCACGATATCAGACTGGACGCGGTCCTGACGGAAAGCGGCTACCGGCCCTTCGAACATTCGGGCCAGGCATAGATTGGATAAGAATGCGCCTTTTGTTTCTGGGTGACATGGTGGGCAAGACCGGCCGCACGGCGGTGTGGGAAAAGCTGCCCGGCCTCGTCTCCGACCTGAAGCTCGATTTCGTCATCGTCAACGGCGAAAATGCCGCCGGCGGTTTCGGCATCACGGAAGAGATTTTTCTGGAAACGATCAATGCCGGTGCCGACGTGGTGACGACCGGCAATCATGTATGGGACCAGAAGGACGCGATCGCCTTCGCCGCCCGCCACGACCAGTTCCTCAGGCCTGCCAACTATCCCGCCGGGACGCCGGGCAGGGGCGCCGGGCTCTACTATGCCCGAAACGGCGCCCGCATCCTGGTCGCCAATATCATGGGCCGGGTCTTCATGCATCCGGAACTCGACGATCCGTTCAAGAGCGCCGAGACGATCCTCGCGGCCTGTCCGCTGAAGGAGCAGGCGGACGCGATCGTTTTCGACTTCCACGCGGAGGCGACGAGCGAGAAGCAGTGCTTCGGGCATTTCGTGGATGGCCGCGCCAGCCTCGTGGTCGGCACGCATACGCACGTGCCGACGGCTGATTGCCAGATCCTCAATGGCGGCACGGGCTACATGTCGGATGCCGGAATGTGCGGCGACTACGATTCGTCGCTCGGCATGGACAAGGAAGAGCCGCTCAACCGCTTCATCTCGAAAATGCCGAAGGGGCGTTTCGAGGCGGCGACGGGCCCGGCCACGCTCTGCGGCCTCGGCATCGAGATTTCCGATGCCACCGGCCTTGCGGAGAAGATCGCGCCCCTGCGGATCGGCCCGCGGCTGGCCGAAACAGTTCCATCTTTTTGGAACTAGCGGGCTGCGATCCTAACCTGGTGGCCTCAGCGCAAAACGATTCCATTCATGAACACGCCCACCAAATGAGCGATGTGCGCTTGCGGTGAGGTGTCTTTCTCAGTAGCGAGCGAGATTGCGGTCGCGACGCATACTATGTCGTTGAAGCTGATATCAGGTCGAATAGCTCCCGCCTCCTGTGCAGTATGCAAAAGTCGGGCACCTTCCTCACTGGTAGCGAGACATCCGGGCGTTCCAATCTGTAGAACCGTCCCGAGAGACGCCGCAAAACCTCGATAAACATTCGTATATTGGACGAGTTCTTCAAGGTAGGCGCGCAAGGCGCTTGAGGGGTCAAGATCAACTGCTCTGGCACGGCTCGCCTCAGCGAGAGCCAAGAAGCGGGCGCTATACGTCGCGGCTAAGAGGTCTTCCCGCGTTGGGAAGCGGCGATAAAGCGTCCCGATCCCGACCCCGGCGCGCTTTGCGACGTCGTCCAATGAAACGCCCGTGCCTCTCTCCAGAAAGACTTCCTCGGCTGCGGCAAGGATTCGCTCCCTGTTCAGCTGCGCATCGGCTCGCAATGGGGTTTCGTCAGTCAAAAAATCTGCCTCACCATGACTTGTAAGTGGAGGATATCTCCATATAGTAACTGGAGCAATCCTCCACTTATTGTGAAAGCGAGCGAATGATATGACGAAGCGATTTGAGGACAAGGTCGTGGTGATCACGGGCGGAACGGACGGCATCGGCTTGACAACAGCCAAGTCGTTCGCAGCAGAAGGCGCCCATGTGTATGTCACGGGACGCCGGCAAGAACGCCTGGACGAGGCGCTCGAGGAAATCGGCAACGGTGCCATCGGTGTTCAAGGCGATGTCAGCGATCTTGCAGACCTCGACAGGCTATACGCGCAGATAAAGCGCGATCACGGCCGCGTGGACGTGGTCTTCGCAAATGCCGGCGTGTCCGAGTCAGCCCCCATCGGCGGCATTGAAGAAGATCATTTCGACCGCGTCTTTGGCATCAATGTGAAGGGCATGGTCTTCACCGTGCAAAAGGCTCTACCGCTGATGTCTGCCGGCGGCGCTGTTGTGCTGACTGGATCGGGGGCGGGTAGCAAGGGCTTCGCCAACCTCTCCATCTATAGCGCCACAAAGGCAGCGATCCGTTCGTTTGCGCGAACTTGGACGACCGATCTGAAAAGCCGGGGCATTCGTGTGAACGTCGTTTCACCCGGCATGGTCCTGACACCGGCAATGCAGACCTATCTGCAGAACAATGCCGGCGCCGAGGAATGGATGCAGCAAACTATTCCGTTCGGGAGGCTCGGCCAGACCGAAGAGATCGCCAAGGCGGTGCTGTATCTCGCATCGAACGAAAGCAGCTTCGTTGGTGGCGAAGAGCTATTTGTCGATGGCGGATTCGTGGCGGTCTGAAGATAGTTCCGGAAGGATGACCCACCTGAAACAGCCGCGCCGCAAGCGGACTCGGAATCGACATCCGCTTGAATTCCACATTTCGGTCTGGGGCGGTCCGGGCCGCCCCTTTTCCTTTCGCGACTTCGCAAAGCACCCTTACCCCTCGTCCCGGGTCTCCAGCGGCGCGCCCGGCAGATAGAGTGAAACGGGCCGGATTTCATAGACGGCGGTCGGATTGGCGCGGCGCAGGTCGCGGGCTGCTGCAACGGCATCGTCAAGCGTCGGAAAATCCACCACGTAGAAACCGAGCAACTCTTCCTTGGTTTCGGCAAAGGGGCCGTCGGTGACGATGCCGGCATCCTTACCGCGGAGCGTCACGGCGCTTCGCGTGGGACCCAGCCGCGCGGCCGGTCCCAGATGCTTCTCCCTGACAAGCCGGTCGTTGATGCGGAGCAGATCGGTCATCAGTGCCGCATCCTCTTCTTCGGTCCAGGATTCGACCACTCCTTCTGCGTGATAGGCCAGGATGGCGTAGTACATGGATTGTCCCCTCCTTGTGCAATCTTGCGTTAGAGCGCTTCCTCAAGCAGTGTCAGCAAGCGCTTGAAATGCCGCTCGGAACCCTGCTCGTTGTAGACGCTGTGGTCGGCAACGGCCCAGCCATGGGCCATGCCGACATAGTTTTCGATAGTATGGTCGACGCCGCCGCTGCGAAGGGCTTCCGCGAGCCTGGCCGACTGTTCGGGCGGAAACGAGTTGTCGACGCCGGCGACGCCCACATAAACCCGCGCCTTTATCTTATCGGCAAGCCTGTGCGGGCTGTCATCGGCGTCGCTCGCCAGATTGCCGCCGTGGAAGCTCGCCGCCGCCTTGACGCGGTCGGGATAACGGGCGGCGGCGGTGAGCGCACGTGCGCCGCCCATGCAATAGCCGACGACGGCGATCGGGCCGGTCGCGCCTGCCGCTTCCAGGGCGTCAATAAAGGCGGCGCCATCGCGGGCGGTCAGTTCCTGCGTAGTCGCCTGCATCATGCTCCGGAGCTTTGTCTTTGTGGATTCGTCGCTGAAGGCGGTCTTGGCATTGAAAGGTTCATAGGGCCCGGAACGGTAATAGAGATCGGGCACGAGCACGATATGGCCGGCATCGGCGATGCGCCGGCCCATGTCGTAGAGTGCCTGACGCGGGCCGAAGGCATCCATGTACATCACGACGCCCTCAACCGTCGCCGCGCGGTTTTCCGGCTTGATGACGGCAGCCCTGGCGGTGCCGTCGGCCGTCTTGATCTCAATGTCGTGCTTCATGAAATCTCCCTCCAGCATTCCTGCCTCATGCGCCGGCGAGGTTATCTCGGTCGGTGCGAAAGCTTTTCAATAGTCAATTCCATGATCTTCACCAATGACAGAATTGTGAGGGTCGGCGAGCCAATTCCGCTGGACCGGTCTTTCGCATTGCCGCATGTTTTCGCCGGGAATGAGCATGAACTGCAGTTCTTGGGAGTGGCACGATGCTACGGGCTCTCGCATTCGGTCTTTCCAGCCTTCTTCTTTCGGCCTTCGCCGTGTTCGCGCAGGATGCCGGCCTTCCGGTCAGCCAGTGCCAGGCGATCGCCAGCAAATTGCCCGGCGTGATGTTCGCGAGTTTCAGACCTTCCGACCTGCAGTTCGTCCAGGCGGGGAAAAATCTCGCGCTCGCCGAAAAGGAGGAGGTGAAGATCACCTTCGTCGGCCACTCCACCTATTTCATCGAGACGCCGGAGGGTGTCGGGATCGCAACCGACTACAGCGGCGTCTATCCGCCGCCGCGTCTGCCGGATGTGGTGACGATGAACAAGGCGCATTCCACCCACTATACGCTCAGCCCGGATACCGGCATCAAGCATGTCCTGCACGGCTGGAGTGACGTTCCCAGCGAAAAGGCCGAGCATCGCCTGATGGTGGGGGATGTCTATATCCGCAACGTCGTTTCCGACATCCGCTCCTGGGGTGGAAGCGTCGAGGAAAACGGCAACTCCATCTTCATTTTCGAGGTCGCGGGGCTGTGCATCGGCCATCTCGGCCACCTGCATTTCGAGCTCACCGAGGAGCAATATACGGAGATCGGCCGGCTCGACATCCTGATGGTGCCGGTCGATGGCGGGCTCACGATGGGAGCGGACAGCATGAGCCGCGTCGTCCAGCGCCTGCGTTCCTCGCTCATCCTGCCCATGCACCGCTTTGGGCCGCCGCTCGACAACTTCCTTGCCATGTTCGACGGGCGGTTCGATATCGCCTATGCGAGAGAACCGGTGATCAGGGTTTCGATGCGGACACTGCCGAAGAAGCCCACCATTCTGGTGCCGCAAGGGCTTTGAGCATTTCCGCCGCGACGTATCGATCTAGTGTGACGTCTCAGAGATTATGACGGGTTGTTCTATGCCCAGAATTGGCAG
>NZ_JPYQ01000048.1:0-365 GCF_000757525.1 Rhizobium sp. YS-1r
TATAGCGCGGCGATCTGGGAGGAACTTGCGCGACAATCTAGATGGGACTTTTGTGTCGCGGACGGTTGGGAGTTTAGCAGCGTGATTGTCGCTGGCAAGTGTTCATTGCTCTTGTAATTGTCGCGGAGCGTCAATCTGGGTGGGCTGTGTGATTGTCGCGTAGATGGGAGGCCTTCCGCGCTGCCGTTTTGCCTCCATAGCAGAGCGGCGACGATAGCTTTCGACGTTCATCTCGAAGATCGTGGCGTGATGAACGAGGCGGTCCACCGCGGCGAGCGTCATGGCGGGATCTGGAAAAACTCGATTCCATTCGCCAAAGGGCTGATTTGCGGTCAGCAGGATAGATCGCCGCTCATAGCGTGCGG
>NZ_JPYQ01000049.1:0-556 GCF_000757525.1 Rhizobium sp. YS-1r
CGCAAAGTCCCATCTTGATTGACGCTGGAATTCCACGTTGATCGTCGCGCGGCATCTGCTTGCCCGTTCCCTCCGTCAGGGGCGCAACAACTCCCGATGCCAGTGCCTTGCGACGCCACTCATAAAGCTGCGAGGGATCCAAGCCTTCAGACCGGGCAACCGCCGAGACATTCGCCCCAGGCTGCAGCGTCGCGGCGACGATCCGCGCCTTTTCGTCATCCGACCAGGCACGCGGCTTGCGTCGTCTTCGCACGGGCTCCGCGGTCAAAATCTCAAAGGTTCGAGGGTGATTCACACTGTCGCTCATAGAATTCTCCGCATGACTCATGCAGAAAATCGCCGATCAGCAGTACGAAAGATACGTGGGGTGGTCTACGCGCTTACTCTGGAAAAGCTTCTCGCCAGCGAGCTTGATACGGCGCAGAAACAAAAAAGCTCCTCGACGCTTACGCGGAGGAGCTTTCTGTGAAGCGACTTGAATGGCAAAATATTCAAGTCTCAGTGGTTGCGGGGGCAGGATTTGAACCTGCGGCCTTCAGGTTATGAGCCTGACGAG
>NZ_JPYQ01000050.1:0-55286 GCF_000757525.1 Rhizobium sp. YS-1r
TGCCAATTCTGGGCATAGAACAACCCGTCATAATCTCTGAGACGTCACACTAGGCTGATGACGCCGAGCGGCAGTCACCTGCAGGCTGCCTGGCTCCACGCGAAAGGTCAGCCAAGCGCCTTTCCATTTAAAACGCGAGGGCGCACGACATCAAATACGTATAAGGATCGGTCGACTTATTTGGCTGGCCTTGAACAGGCGAGCGTCCACATGAACATCAAACCGTTCGCGGAGTTCATCGCGGAGCGCACCTCTTGGTCAACGAGTAAGGCAGCCTAAAATCATCTGGTTTCGGGTGCGGTGCAATAACCCATATCCGCCTTACGCCCCTTCTGCTCAATAAGGTCGAACAGACGCCATACGAGCAATCCGGCGCCGGGTGGTCCATGTCCGATGGTTGAAATGTCCAACCTGGAAATATTATCGAACCCGTTTCAGTCCGGGAAAAGCACGCCGTCCTCAATCGTGATGATTTTCAGTCAGGTCTCTGCCAGACTATCGCGGGCATCGAGTTCGGCATCGGGAAGTAAGGGTTACCTCCATGCTACCCGATCAGAAGCGCGCCGAATCGTATCAATCAACCGCATAGGGCGCAAAGGCCGTATCAACGGCCTTCCCGCTAAGTGATTGCTCCAGTCACACTCGAATCATAAGAACCTCTGGTCACTTTATTGCCGCCGCCGATGAGTTCCAGCTATCGGCCGGTGAGCAGTCTGTAAAATCGACGGAAGCCAGATATCGCCAATCCAATCGATGCAGCCGCAAGGCCCCAGTAAAGTCCCGTGGCTTCGTCCGGGGAAAGGTGGAGAAGACCGTTCAGAACCAACGCTTTTTCATTCGTCACGGCGATCCATGAGACGAAGAGGGCGCAGGCGACAAAAAACAGAGCTGCCAAGAATGCGATTGCAGGATGGGGTTTCGTCGCCAATGTCTTTTGTTCCGTCATTTTTCCCTTGCTCAAGGTCTATTGTTGATTGACTATCTTCCCGTTGCAGCGCGCCGATTTCCGAAGCAAGCCTCAAGCGCGGGGAGTTGCGTGCAGATGTTCGTGCCTCCATCTGGGCCGCCGTCACGACCATAGACATTTGCGCAGCACTCAGGCTCGACGTGCCGCCAACAACGTCCGGTGCGGCAGTTTCATGACCTATTTCACGAGCCTGCCGATGATTGGATCGAAAGCTTTCCAATCAGCCCTATCGTATTCGACGCGGAAATACGCCGCCGCGCCTTCACAGGTGGAAATCGCTCGCTCGTAAAAGATCGTCCCGCTCTTTGCCCTGACCGACTGGCCGATAACGACTTGCGCCGATCATCAAGCTCCGCCGATGGTCAACTGAGGGAGCGGTAGATCGGATAATGCAACCAGACCTGCCACTGGACTTCATGTCGCTATTTGTAGTTCCAATCAATGACGGCCAACTCAGACTCTTCGCCTGGAACATTCCATTTCAGATAGTCGCCGTAGGTCGTTACCCCCATTCGCTTGCCGCTACCGCCGTCCTCGAAAACCATGCTGCAATGACCATCCCCGGAGCAGGCCTCAAGCTCGGGGAGTTGTGTGCAGATGTTCGTGCCATCATCTGGGCCGCCGTTGCGACCATAGACATTCGCGCGGCACTCAGGCTCGACGTGCGGTGTCCAACCTGCGTTAAGGGCAGCGGCGCGAAACTCAGCGTAACTCATCCCCGGTTTCAACACCGTCGCAAATGCGCCAGGGCTTGCATTCGAAGCCGATGGATCGACCTGCTTACCGCCTTGGGCCGCCTGGGTTCCCGAGAGCGCGCGTAAGTCATAGACACGAAGCGCTTGAATTGTATCCATGCGCGTGTTCGTGAGATCGGTGAAGAAATCACGGGCGGCCTTGCCGTAGCCGCGGCGGCTGATCGCAAACAGTGCCACCCCGCGGGTTCCATCGCTCATCGAGACCGGGAAATAGCGGTAGGCATTCCACTCAACGATCAGCGTACTCGTGCTGCTGTCGCTCAGCATGAAATCGAGAAGAACCTGCCCGTTCTCGGATGGTTCCTGCAGGTCCACCCTGAGCAGAGGATCGCTCCCCTTGCGCTTGGCCAGCATCTCCAACTGACCAGCAACGGCGCTTTCGACGTCCGTACCGCCAGCACGTTCCAGAATGATCATGCTGGCGTAAGAATCCAAACGCTCACCGGCAGGAAGATATTCCTGTTTGACATACCCCGCAGACGGTTGCGAGGTCCACGCCAGTCTGTATTCGATGCCCTCAAATACGATGGGCCCGGGAACGCCAAGCTTGTCTGACGCCGGGACGGATTGAGCGGCGGCAAACGATGAAGAGTATGCAAAAACAGCGGCGGTGGCTATCAATCGCATGAGCTTTACAACCGAATGGCAAAGAGACATCTGAAATCCTTTTGTCGATTCAGCGTGATATTAGGCAGATAGAGATCATCCAAATCGGCCCATTGAGAAGCGGCAAATTCCTGCGTCTGGCCGCCGGCATTGATTATCGGGAAACCAGCACTATGCCCAGTAGGTCATCTGTACTAACAGCGGACGCGCCAAGAAATACGAGTTCCTGCGACCTTCCCAAATGTCGGACAGATTCATAACTTTAGTGCCCTGACGGTCATTGAAAGATCGCTGAAATGATTTGCGAGGTCCGCGCAGTCCCATGCCGACCGGCGGTTAAATTGAGCCGCTCAAGAAGGCACGATATTGGCCACGTCCTCCACCGAAGGGACACATTGATGATTTCGACCAGCACGGGATCCAGCAAGGCGCCACGAGCATCGCTTCGCGCGCATATTAGCTTATTGCTTGGGCAAAAGGATGGGGAGCATTATGACGCCGAGCGCGGACAGGCGATCGTGCGGATCGTCCTCGTTCCACTTTTTTCCCTCTACGCAATTCCTGCGCTCATCCTGACGAACAGCACGGGCACGCTTGTTACGGTGTTTGCCATATACGCCACACTCTATTTCCCGTTGGGGTGGCTCCTGCTTTACGACATCATCAAGCATCCGGGAAACTATCTCTGGCGGCGCATCGCGGCGATGACGGGCGACTATGTCGCGATGACATTCGCAATGTCCGCGGGAGACGCCGCCACCCTTCCGGTTTATGCGACATTGTTGTGGGTGACCGTGGGATACGGCCTGCGGTTCGGCTCCTCCTACCTTGCTGCTGCGACTGCCGCTGCCCTTGCTGCAATTGGGGTGACGACGCTTCTCAATGAGTACTGGCAGACAAACCCCTATCTGGTGCTCACTTTGGTCGTCACAGCAATCCTGGTGCCGGGATATGTCCTGGTTTTGATCAAGCGCCTGCAGAAAGCCTACACTCTTGCTCATGAGGCGAACCTTGCGAAGTCGCGCTTCCTTGCGCAGGCAAGCCATGATCTGCGGCAACCCATCCATGCCATCAGCCTTTTTACGGCCTGTCTGCGCGACGCCGGTCTTGGCCGCGAGGAACAGCAGATGGTCGAGAACATCGATCGTTCCCTGCAAGGCCTTTCGCATCTCTTCCGTTCGCTGCTCGACATTTCGACACTCGACAGCGGCAAGGTGACCCCGCGGATCGACGCGATCCCGATCGCAGCGATTATCGAGAACATTGGCCAGCAGAACGCCCAGTCGGCGCAGTGGGCGAAGGTTACATTGCGCGCTGTCCCTAGCAAATGTTACGTGCGGGTGGATGAAGCCTTGTTGACGACAATGATCCAGAACATCGTCACGAACGCCCTGAAATACGCCTCTGGCCGGCCAGTTCTGGTGGGATGCCGCCGGCGTGGCGGCAAGCTCGCCATCGAGATCTACGACCGCGGCGACGGCATAGCCGAAGAGCACCTGCCCCGGGTCTTTGAGGAGTTCTACCAGATTCGCGAACGCGGGGATAAAGATGTCGAAGGCGTCGGGCTCGGGTTGCCAATCGTGCGCCGCCTCGGTCAATTGATGGGCTTGTCGATCTCAATGCGTTCCGTGAAAGGTAAAGGAACGGCGATGATTATCGAGGGGCTGCAGATCGTGCCTGCGCCGGCCGCACGGGCTACGTCCGCGGCTCCCAAATTGCCATCTGTTATTGAGGGGCTCCGTATTCTGCTGATCGAAGACGACGAAGACGTGCTGCTTGCGACGGCAATGCTGCTGGAGAAATGGGGCTGCCTCGTGCAAGCCGAAACAGCACCGCCAGCCGAAGGTACGGAATGCGACATTCTGATCACCGATTTCGATCTAGGCCAGAGGCAGACGGGAACCGATTGCATCGCAGCCGTGCGGGAGCAGACCGGGCGGGATGTTCTGGCGATCATCATGACCGGGCATGATGAAGCGCGCGTGCGCGCGGATTTGGATGATCCCACTATTCCGATCCTGTCGAAGCCGGTCCGGCCGGCCGAGTTGCGATCGGTTCTGACAGCTCAGGTGTTGCAGCGCAGGGAACTCGTTGCACGATAAGCCTGTTATATTGCAGAAGTTAGGGCGGCCCATGCGTCTATCTCATTGCCGTCGCAAGAAAACGTCATGGGCACAGCCCATCGGCCACCGCCTTGGCAGCCGCCGCGGTCCTGGAGGAGACCCCCAGCGATCTCAGCAGTGCGGAGACGTGAATCCTGACCGTGAACGGCGAGAGGCGGAGAGCCGCTGCGATCTCCTTGTTGGTCTTTCCTTCGCAGAGCATGCGAAGGACCTCGAGCTGGCGCCGCGTCAGCGTTGACCTCTCATCATCGGCTTCGGGAATCGACGCGCCCGAGGCATCAAGCCGGAGGACCAGATCACCGTCGCGGACAGCTGCAAGAGCCGCAATGATCTCGCGGGGCGGCAGACTTTTGCTGATGAAACCGTTGACGCCCCGTGCCATGACCCGTTCGACAGCAGCCCGCTCGTCAATCATGGAAATCACGATGATTGAGGAACGGACGAATTCCTGTCTCAATCCGGACAGAGCCCCTTCGATGCTCCTTCCCGCAAAAATGAGGTCGACTACGAGGATGCTCGGTGTCGGTCCGGTACGGGCCAGCGCGAGAAGTTCGCCAAAACTGTTGGCCTCGGCGAGTTCCGCGTCCGGTATGGTGCGCTGAATAAGCCGTCGTAGGCCGTCGCGGAAAACCGGATGGTCGTCAGCAAGAAGGATGCGTTCCTTGGGCAACCGCTTCTCCGGAGGCGAAAATCCATCGGTTGGGTGCAACACTGAGCCCCATTCTCCCTAACACAGGGCCGTGCTGTAACACAGTAGGTCATCTGTACTAATGGTCCTCGCAGGCAACATCGGGATATCTATCGTGGTGCCCGAGGTGGCACGATACCCTCCAGAAGAAGGGGAAACGAACCGGCGCAGCGTCTCTTCGGCAGGATGATCGCGCAGACCGCCGCCTGGGACCTCCGGCGGTTCGCGCTCAGTTGCCGAACGATGTTTCGCGAGATGGCCAAACAGGCAGATTTGGGCGATTTGGCGTTCGAAAGGGAAACCCGGTTCAGATGCTTGTGAAGCTCCTTAAGAGGACACGATGCCAAATCCTGAATTTCAAACGGGAATAGCCGCGTTCTGTGTTGCGGCTCTATGCCTGTCGACGATAGCGCATGCCAGCGGCCAGTTGCCAATGCCCCCGACCACCGAGGAATTCAAGTCTCACGGTGCCTGCGTCGCCGCCCTCCATGCCCTCCACAAGGAAGACCAGAAGCAGGTCAGGCCGAAGAGCGCCAAGGCTGATGGCAGAACTTCGGAAGTGGAGTTGATCACTGGGGGAATCCGACGCATAGGCCAAGGCACCGCGCGTTACGACGCCACGATCTGGTATCACCATGGCAGCATTCGCGATGATGTTGAGCAGAGGGAAACCAGCCACAGCTATGCGCATCGTTTGCGCGAATGCGAGGGCAGGACCATGAGGGTCACCGGACAGGATGGTTATACGTTAAGCACGTTCGAGCCACTGCTGGGTTTTGCGAGAAAGCTCCCGAACCGCTCGAAGCATTCACGGAAAAGTTCGATTTCGCCCCGCCTCGACGAATAACCGTCGTCGTCGTCGTGGCGGTGGAGCCCAGAGGCATGAGGCGCATAGTCCAGGAATTCCGGGGGTAGCGCTTCGGACCGACGGCGAGCGAGCTGGCGAGATCACAGACGGCGTCTGTCTCGCCGTCCATCGCCATGTCAAAAGACCTCAAGAAACGTGGATGGTCGTTCGTCGGCCTCACAACCGTTTTTGCGTTCATGCAGGCGATGGGGCTGATCAACGATCACTCCGAGGGCTGCGTCACCCGGGACAAAGCGAGCGCAGCCGGGGCTGCCCTCAACCGGCTTTGCGAAGTCATCGTTCTGCTTATCCTGAGGTCGGCGATTGACGGCGGGGCGACCGGACTCGGCTTGCTTGCGGGCCTGTCCCATCCCTCGTTACACCGGGCGTTGGTGGCAGTGCATGATGCCCCTGTGCGAGCCTGGAACAGTGGTGACCTTGCTGCAGTGGCAGGGATGAGGTCCGCTCCTCGGAAAAAGCGTTCGATGAGATGCCCGACCTGAAAATCGAAGGTGAGATGCTGGAACTCGCCGTCCCGGCTCGAAGCGCCTGGGTCGTGCTGTCGACGCGATGGACGATGAGATCGGCACCCCGAACGGCAGAGCGGCTTGTCTGTGGGCGGACCCGCTCTCCAGATGCGCGATGCGGTCGCGCAGGTCGGACAGGACGGCATTGGAAGCGGATTGGCTCATGTTCTCCTTCTTCGCGGGAGCGTTATTACTTGAGGTGGAACTTCCTGACCATGTTCGGCCCTATCCGGAATTTGATCCCGAGCTCGCAGCAGCACAGGAGAGCTACTGGAGGGAGGTCTGGGGAGCGGGGGAGGACGCAAATGAGGATGAGGACGAAGAGGAAAATGCAGAGCACGTCGATGAAGCACATCGCCAAGGCCGGTTGCAGATACGACAGGCGGTCGCCAGCATGACCTCGCAGGTTTTGATCTCTGTGTTCCTTTCCGACAGCTTCTGGCCGCGCTGATGTGCGCTCTACGCTACGCGCCCCCTGTCCCGGCCATTCAACTTGGCCGCATGGAGGGCTTGATCGCCGGCAAACTTGTTTTGAACACAATGACTGCCTATATAACCGTCATCGGCATTGCTGATGAGCGCTGATGAATTCGCCGCTCGCAATCGCCGCCATCGCTTCGAGACTTTTGACCACGGATGTACTGGCACTGGTGGGTAAGCGATGATGAGGAAGGTCGGTGCGGTTTCGCCCCGGCCTTTTTTGTTGGTGGGAAACATTGTCTTGATGGCGAAGGCGTTGCTCGTGCCCGACGTCGCGTCCATACCGGGCGTTGCGCTTGGACGCGCGCTTCGTACAAGTGATGGATCCTCTTCCGCTCCAGCTCAGCTCAATAATCGATCGGCCGCGAAATCGACAGGCTATTGATGGCTTATCGAATGGGCGATAAGGTCGCCGCGCGGCAAGCTGCCGCCAAGCGATCAGGAGCTTTCATGCCGACGGGAACTGTTAAATTTTTCAACGAAGACAAGGGCTTTGGTTTCATCACTCCAGACAATGGCGGGGCTGATGTCTTCGTACATGTCTCCGCTCTACAACGAGGTGGCTCTTTGAGAGAGGGACAAAAGGTAAGCTATGATCTCGGCCAGGACCGCAAGACCGGAAAATCGAAGGCCGAAAACGTCGGCGTGGTTTGATCGAGCTGGAAGCGCCGCTTCCGTCACTGAAAATTCCGGCTCTTTATCTTCAGCGTGTCGATATGACGATCTGGCTCGAAGATGTCCTTCGACCTGACCGGCGCTGGTGGCTTTCCGCAGGGATCGGGCGTCGCTGGCGCCCCATGGACGAATTCGTCGCCGCGGCCGGTCGGCGGGCGGAAGGTGCCATCACGAGCAGCCAAGCTCGATAGGTCCGCCGACAGATCGAACAGTTGCTGGGCCACGCGGGCACCACCTCCCCTTCCCTATGGATCCTGCCGTGGATCCCCAGCATGCTGGAGCTGAGAAGAACGCGGCGCGACTTCTCGAAGAGTTTTAGCCAGACCACGACATTGGCGACGCCAGTCTCGCCCTCGCTCGTCACGAAGACGAACCCCTTGACAGAGCCCGGCATCTGCCGCACCAGAACCAGGCCGGCCGCCGTCAACCACTGGCCGTTTCGCGCCTCATCGCGTCGCTGCATGTGGCGATCCTCTTCCGGGCGAGATCGTGGCGCAGGAAGCTCAACGGATGGTGCCGAAGCGTCAGGCTGATGTGGCTGTAATCGTCCACCACGTTGTGCCCTTCCGTCATCTGCCGAAGCTTGACCTCCTGTTGCTCGGCGATGGCCCGCGCCTCGCGCTCTGCCGCGGCCAGGAACAGTGGGAGGGGCTCATCGCGCCGCGCTTCGATCGCCCAGTGGGCGTCACGCCATTGAAGCTCAAGGGTGGATCTGCGAGAGCCGGTCATCGAACTCGATTGCCGGCTGTGCCGGCGTCGCGGCGGACACGAGCGGACGCGGCTGGTAAAGGCCTTCGGAGCGGGTTTCAGCTTCGCGGAACTTAGGCGGCGCATGACGGTGGGCTGCGAGAGGATGAACACAGCGGAAGGCGACCAATGCGCCACCTATTTCCCATGTCTGATGGAGAGGATATCCTCCTGTGACGAAGACTGAGCCCCATGGACCAGAACGAGCACGCCAACCGGCCACGTAAGATTCTCCATATCGACATGGACGCGTTTTATGCCTCGGTCGAGCAACGCGACAATCCGGAGCTTCGAGGCAAGCCGGTCGCCGTCGGGGGCTCGGCTGCCCGCGGCGTCGTGGCCGCGGCGAGCTACGAAGCCCGCAAGTTCGGCGTCCATTCGGCCATGCCGTCGGTGACAGCCAAGCGCAAATGCCCCGAGCTGATCTTCGTCCGACCGCGCTTCGACATCTATCGCGCCGTCTCGATGCAGATCCGGGAAATCTTCGCTGAATACACCCCAATGATCGAGCCGCTCTCACTGGATGAAGCCTATCTCGACGTCACCGAAAACCTCAAGGGAATGGAGATCGCAACCGAGATCGCCACGGAAATCCGGGCGAAGATTAAGGCGGCGACAGGCCTGAATGCCTCGGCGGGCATCAGCTACAACAAGTTCCTGGCGAAGATGGCGAGCGATCTCAACAAGCCGAACGGCCAGGCGGTCATCACGCCGAAGAATGGTCCAGCCTTTGTGCAGGGCTTACCCGTCAAGAAGTTTCATGGCGTCGGTCCAGCCACGGCCGAGAAGATGCACCGTCTCGGCATCGAGACGGGTGCTGATCTGTTTGGCAAGGAACTTGATTTCCTCATCAACCACTTCGGCAAGTCCGGCCCCTACTTCTATGGCATCGCCAGGGGCATCGACAATCGTCAGGTCAAGCCGGATCGCGTCCGAAAGTCGGTCGGCGCCGAGGACACCTTTGTTGAAGACGTTCATGCCTTTGAGCCGGCGCGCGAAGGAATCCAGCCGCTGATCGACAAGGTCTGGAGCTATTGCGAGGTGAACTCGATCGGCGCCAAGACCGTAACCCTGAAGGTGAAATATTCGGACTTTCAGCAGATCACCCGCAGCAAGACCGTACCGGTTCCGTTAACCTCGATTTTTGAGCTGGAGGAGATCGTTGCCTTCTTGCTGCAGCCGGTCTTTCCGGCCCGCAAGGGAATCCGGCTGCTCGGCGTCACATTGTCTTCATTGGAGCAAGGCGCAGAGCAAATGTCACCGCAGCTGGATCTTCCACTATAAAGATATGTGGCGCATCCGAACTCCACGTTCGTCAAGCCGAAATCAGGCTAAAGACTGATATTTAACCCATCTAAATCAGATTAAAGGCTGAGGCACCGTCGAAGGGATTTTTCATGCACGCCCGAGGAAAAACGCAAACACCGGTTCAGGTTTGCCGTTTTCCGCAGTTCGAGGAAGCGTTGCGGCGTCGGCGGTGACTTCGGCAAGATCGGCAAGCAGTGCGGGCGACACGCCCAATTCACCCGAAAACGCTTGATCTGGCAACTGTCGAAGCAGCCCGGCTGCGCGCCCGGCATGACGTCTCGCTGCGGCCCGTTTGCCTTCGCGGACCTTCACCCCGGCGGCAGAAAGCAGGATAAGGCCCTTTAGCAAAGCGCGCAGCGTGCTTCCTTTGTCGGCAAGATGCCAAAGCCCCTCCCATGCCTCATGCGCTTCCCAGTAGTAGCCATGATTGAAGAGATCCTCGCCCCACACGAACTCGTCCGACCCGAGCGATGGGATAACTTGCACCGGCTGGATCTGGTAGCTATGTCCCGCAGGATCCCGCACCGGATGTGGCTGCCGCCCGGGCAAGTAAGCATAGGCTGGAAAAGATCTTTCCGGAAGCAGACGAGGACGTTCCATCCATGATAGTCCTGTAATGCATCTGTTATTTAACATGCTCCGAAGGCATGGCACGGGCAAGCATCAGCTTTGGCTGCTGATACCTTGATGAATCGAACCGCCGGCTGCGCAAAGGCTTTCGGCGGCGTGGGAGGGCACGTTCGGCCCGTGACCTTATACGCGACAGCCAAAAGCGTCAGGTCAAATGCGCTCTACGAGTGCCTCTGTTAGAATACAGCTATTCAGAAAACACACCGCAGCTCCGCGATCGTGCCTTGTCACCAGCCAACCCGGTGCCGCCTCGCTACGGCGGAAAGAGCCCCTGCACGGCGTGGACTGCGGACGAAAAAACTGGAGCCTCGCTGGTTCCGATCGCGGCGCCGACCGGGCTGCCATCATGCTGACACTGATCACCACGGCCGGCCTCAGCGACATCGACCCGAAGGCCTGGCTTGCGGACGTGCTGGCTCGCATCGCCGATTTGTCCGCCTCCCGCCTGCACGACCTGTTACCGTGGGAGCGATCAAGACGGCGGCAGTACCGGCTGCCGCGTAAACAGCTTCTGAAACAGCTCTTCCGACCGACGCAGACCCTCGTCCGTCAGCACCAGCGACTTTGACTTGTTCATCGGATCGCCGATCAGCCCTTTCTGGTGCAGGCGATCCGTCGTCGCCCAGTCAAAACCCTTCCAGGCGCGACGCTCGTTATGAAGCGTCAGCCACAACAGCGCCAGCACCGCGTCGTCGATTTTGTCCTCGTCGATCTCCATCATATAATGCTATCCCACACGACCGCGAAAATCCCGCAACCAACGTCGCATGCATACCTCATTGTGAGCCTCGGTGCATATCATCCCGTTGGTCGAACGGCGCGACAGCCGCACGAATGAAGTCCACCAGTTTCTGCGAGGCGAGCGACAGCGGGCGCCCGTTTGGCGTCAAGAGCCAGACATCCATGAAGGTTTCCGGCAGCAGTGTCCGCCGGACAAGGCGATCTTCTGGATAGTCCAGCCCGACGAAGGGCGGCACGATCGATACGCCGACGCCGTTGGCAACGAAGCTGCAAGCAGTTTCCGACAGCGGCACCTCGATGCGGTTGCGTTTTTGAACGCCCTTGAGCTGAAAGGCCCGGTCGATCGTCATCAGCGAGCAGTCGTCGCGGAAGAGCGAGATGAAGGCCTCATTGCGAAGATCGTCGATCTCGATCACCTGTTTTCCGGTGAGCGGATGTCCGGCGGGAAGGATGCAAACCATGCTGAAGCGCATGATCACTTCGGCGCTGACATTCGGGTGATCGAAGGGCAGGACACTCAGACCGATATCGATCTGCCCGGCCGCCACCAGTTCGCCGATCCGCGGCGACGTCTTGCTCTGCAACGTGAAATGGATGTCAGGCTGTTCGGCAAGGAAAGGCGAAAGCGCGTTGGAGAGGTAGAGGGTGGCAAGCGCCGGGGGCGCCGCGATCGTCACCTCGCCCCATTCTCGATTGCGTACGGCTTCCGCAAGCCGGGCTATTCGCTTGGCGCCGGAGAACATCCGCTCCACCTCTACTGCCAGCATGCGCGCCTCCAGCGTCGGCACCAGGCGCCCGCCGCTGCGTGTGAAAAGCTGGAAACCGCAAGCCTCGGTCAGGCTGCGCAGCAGCTTGCTGACGGCCGGCTGGGAAATACCGAGCCTTTCACCGGCAAGGGTCACCGATCCGGTTTCGATCGTGGTGTGGAAGGCTTCAAGCTGTCTGATGTTCATGGCCGGCGGGATCCCCTCATGCCAAATTTTCCGACATGAGTTTTGGTTATAATGAAGGGAGAACAAGCTATTTGACAATCATATTGCCGAAGCGCTTTAACATGCAAGTGAAGGTGTGAACGGGCGAAACTCGAACGAGTGAGGGGACGTCCGAACTCCGCAAAACAATCATTCTGCAGACCGGTCCGGTCCGGCGGACGGCTTCTTCGAGGCCGGCCGGAGCTTGATCACGCCAAGGCCGCGGCAAGCGGCTGAAAGAAGAAGGGAACGACGACATATGAAGAAAATCCTCGGCCTATCCATCCTGGTCCTGACGGCCGCCGCACCGGCCAATGCCGCGATGCTCTCGGTCTGCATCGAAGGCTCGCCTGAAGTCTTCAATCCGCAACTCACCAGCAACGGCACGACCTCCTACGTGCTCGGCCAGATCTATGACGGCCTGGTTTCCGTGAAAGCCGGATCGTCGGATATCGAGCCGGCGCTGGCCGAGAGCTGGAGCATCTCCGACGATGCCCGCACCTATACGTTCAAGCTGCGCCAGGGCGTGAAGTGGCAGTCGGACGACAAGTTCACGCCTACCCGTGAGTTCAACGCCGACGACGTGATGTTCACCTTCGAGCGGATGATGAAGCCCGACCATCCCTATGCCAAGGTCAACGGCGGAAACTTCATCACCTTCAACACCAAGCTCGCCGACGCGCTGGAATCGGTAAAGAAGATCGACGATTACACCGTTGCCTTCACTCTGAAGAGCCCGCTTGCTCCCTTCATCGGCATCATGGCGCACCAGTCGCTGGCAATCACCTCCGCCGAATATGCCGCCATGCTTTCCAAGGCCGGCACACAGGAACTCATAGACCGCGAACCGATCGGCACCGGGCCATTTCAGCTCCAGGTCTACCAGCAGGATGCCGTCGTCCGTCTGGTGCCTTTCAAAGACACCTGGGGGGCGGCGATCAACAATCCGGCGCGCACGCCGATGGTCGACGGCGTGGTCATGGCGATCGGCGCCGATGCATCCGTCCGCCTGCAGCGCGCCATGGCCGGTGAGTGCCAGATCGCACTCTATCCGAACCTCGCCGACCGCGAGATGATCGGGAAAAGCCCTAATCTCAATCTCGTCCAGACGCCAGTCGCCTCCACCGGCTTCATCACCTTCAACTTCAGGCAGGACAAGTTCAAGGACAGGCGCGTCCGTGAGGCTCTGGCGCATGCGATCAACATGAAGCCACTCGTCGACCTTGTCTATGACGGCATGGGCACCGTCACCGGCGCGATCATTCCCCCGTCGCTCTGGGGCCACGACAAGGATGTCGGCGCCTATAGTTACGATCCGGACCTCGCCAAGAAGCTGCTCACGGAGGCCGGTTTCCCCGACGGGTTCTCCACCCAGCTCTGGGCCGTCCCGGTCTCGCGTCCCTATATGCCGAACGGCCGCCGCGCAGCCGAGATGATCCAGGCCGACTGGGCCAAGATCGGCGTCAAGGCCGAGGTCGTCTCATACGAATGGGGCGAGTACATTACCCGCGCCCGCAACGGCGAGGCCGAGGTTGGCATGTTCGGCGGCATCTACGATTTCCCGGACCCGAGCCAGATCCCCAACAACTACTTCACGTGCGATTCCTCCGGCAAGCCGAGCCCGTCCAATATCGGTGCCTGGTGCGACAAGGAATTCATTGGCCTGATGAACGAGGCCGGCACGGTGACCGATCGGGCCAAGCGCATCGAGCTCTACAAAAAGGCTCAGGAGGAATTTCACGCGGAAGTGCCCGCCGTCATCCTCGGCGGCGCCGACACGATCACCGCCGTCGCCAAGACCGTCAAAGGCTATGCGCCGGCGATCTTCGGCACCAGTCGCCTTTCCGGCGTAACAGTCGAATAGGCCTTCGCATTCCGGCGGGTGATAATCGATGGCATCCGCCGGCCCAAAGTCAAAACATACGGGATTCTTGAAATGCGTGTCTTGATCATCGGCGCCGGCATTTTCGGCGCCAGTGCCGCCTACCATCTCGCCCGCGAGGGCGTGGAGGTGGAAATCGTCGACGAAGCCCATCAGGGCAAGGCCACCATGGCCGGTGCGGGTATCGTCTGCCCCTGGGCCACCAAGGCCGACGAGCCGGACTGGTACAAGATGTATGCCGCTGGCGCCCGCTTCTATGACGGCCTCATCGAGGGTCTGAAGGCGAAGGGCGAGACCGAGCTAGGCTACGGCAAGGTCGGTGCCCTGGTGGTCGCCGAGGACCGCGCCGAATTCGATGCCGCGGCCGAACGGGTGGCGCGCCGGGTCAAGGATGCGCCTGAGGCCGGAGATGTCCGGCACCTGACCCCGACGGAAGCGCGTACACTCTTCCCGCCGCTGCGCGAGGATCTCGATGCAATCTACATCCCCGGCGGTGCCCGCGTCGATGCGCGCCTGCTGTCCGCCGCGATGGTCCGCACAGCCGTCTCCATGGGTGCAAGATTCCGCAGCGAACATGTCACCCTGACGCTCGACGGCGATCGCGCCCGCTGCCTCGACAGCAATGGCGCCGTCATCGAAGCAGATGAAATCGTCGTGACCGCCGGCGCCTGGGCCTACCAGATCCTTGGACCGCTCGGGCTTATCCATCCCGTTAAGCCGCAGAGAGGCCAGATCATCCACCTGCGCCTGCCAGGCGTGGCAACGGCCAAATGGCCCGTCGTCCTGCCGATGAGCAGCCATTACATGCTCGCCTTCGACGATTCCCGCGTGGTCGTCGGCGCGACCCGCGAGAACGACACCGGCTTCGACTACCGCGTCACCGCCGCCGGCGAGTTGGAAGTGCTCACCGCCGGCCTTAATATCGCACCAGGCCTTGCCAATGCGACGCTGATCGAAACGCGCATCGGCTTTCGCCCGGCGGGCGAGACGATGAACCCGACCCTCGGTCGGGTTCCCGATATCGCCAACCTGACGATCGGCAACGGGCTTGGGGCCGGCGGCCTGACGATCGGTCCGTTTGCAGGCGCCCAGCTCGCTAAGCTGGTAACGGGCCAGAAAGCCGAAATCCCGCTCGACAGATACGCCCCGCAAGGACGCGGCTGACCCCAGCTCAAGACGTACCAACCCAACCTGCCGCGGCCAAGCGGCGGGCACCCTTTCCCTTTGTCAAAGGAACTCAGAATGATCAAACGTCACCGCAAGCACCGCATCATGCACGGCGCCGTCGAACATAACGGCGTGCTTTACCTCGGTGGCCATGCCGCAAGCGACATTTCCGTCGGCATGAAGGAGCAGACACAACAGACCTGCGCCAAGCTCGAAGAGATACTCGCCGAATGCGGCTCCGACAAGCATCACATCCTGTCGGCGCGCATCTATCTCTCCGACATGTCGCGCAAGGAGGAGATGAACGAGGCCTGGCTCGAATGGCTCGACGGCGACGATCTGCCGTCGCGTGCGACGATCGGCGTTGCCGATCTCGGCGATCCCAGACGGCTTATCGAAATCGTGCTGATCGCCGCCAAGAAATAACCTCGATGGCACGGGCGGATTTTGGTCCGCACGTTCGCTTTCACGGACTGGAAAACGTACATGACGGACAAGCCGAACCGGATCGACGATCGCTATGCGACCCGTGAGAAATACACGACGTTGCGCGGCATCTACAAGGATGCGCAACGCCGGCTCTCGGAGGTCGACTGGAACTATCTTTCCTGTGGCACCGGCGATGAGGTGACACTCCGCGAAAACACCGCCGTCTTCGACCGCATCCGGTTCGAGGTGCCGCTTTTCGCCGGCATCAGCAATCCGGACACGCGCACGAAAGTCCTCGGCTTCGACCTCAGCTTCCCCGCCTTCATCGCGCCCTTCGGCGGCGGCGAGGCCGTATTCCATCCGGAAGGGCATCTTGCGATCGGCCGCGCCGCAGCGTCGGCGGGCATCCAGCAGATGGTGCCGGTCGCGGCGGCCCATTCATTGGAGGAGGTAGCGATGGCCTCGCCGGTCGCCTCCATTTTCCAGATGACGTTCGTGGGAGATGAAGGTGCCGTGCTCGAGATGATCGAGCGAGCGAAGGTAGCCGGCTATCAATATATCTGCGTCACCTATTCACCGATACGCCAGTGGCGGGAGCGGATGATGGAGGACCGGTTTTCGATCCGCGGCGAGGAAGGTCCGTCGAACTTCGGTCCCGGCAAGTCCGACGCAGCAGCCCTTGTTGAGCTTCTGGATTTCACCAGGCCGCGCTGGAGCTGGGCTCAGGCCGCCAGCGTGATCAAGAAGGCTCCTCTTCCTTGCATCGTCAAGGGGGTCTCCAGCGTGCGCGACGCCAAGGCCTCGCTCGATGCCGGTGCAGTCGGTCTCTATGTCTCCAATTACGGCGGCCGGACGATCGACCGCACGCCGACAACACTGGAAACACTGCCGGCGATCCGCGATGCGGTAGGCAAGGACGTTCCTGTGATCTTCGATTCCGGCGTCCGCCGGGGAAGCGACATCGCCGCCGCGATTGCACTCGGCGCCGATGCCGTGGCGCTTGGCCGCATCGTTGCCTACGGCCTTGCGGCCGACGGCGAAAACGGGGTGCGGCGAACGCTGGAACTGTTGCAGCGGGAATTCTGGACGACGCTCGGCCATCTCGGCTGCTCGACAGTGGCAGAACTGTCTCCCGCCGCCCTCGCACACCATTGATCACGGCTAAAAACGCTGCGCGACCTCAGCGGGAATGGTGCCTTGCTCCTGAACGGACTAGACCCGCGAAACCCAAGCTATTGTTAGTAACTTGCTGTTTCGGTCACCGTTTTGGTGTCCACGAAACCGACAGCAGGCCAGAGGTCGTTTACGACACGCGACGAGCAAGAGGTTGCCGGCTATGCGGAGGTGATGGAGCCCATCTTCAGTGCTTACGAAGCTATTTCATTCACCGAGAATCATATCCGTCGGTTCCACCGCGACCTTCTTGCGAATTCGACAAAGGACGAGCGGCATCGCGGCGCATACAAACCCTCTCCAACAACGTGGAAGCGTTTAACGAACAGGCGAGAGCCTCGGCATAGTTTTCGAAACGGCATCGCCGTTCGATACGCCGCGTCGAATGGAAGAACTGATCGCCTGGCTGGATGAGCAAGGGCGAGAAAAGCGGCTCCATCCACTTTTAGTCGTCGCGATCTTCGTTGTCGTTTTCCTCGAAATCAATCCATTCCAGGATGGTAATGGCCGCCTATCGCGTATTCTGACCACCTTGTTGCTCCTGCGGGCCGGCTACGCTTACGTCCCCTACAGCTCGCTCGAAAGCATCATCGAGCAAAGCAAGGAGAGCTATTACGTCTCGCTTCGGCGCACGCAGGGAACGATCCGCAGCACCGAACCAGACTGGAACCCCTGGATCGAGTTCTTTTTGAAAGCCCTGCATCGGCAGAAGACGCGGCTTGAGAAGAAAATGGAGCGCGAGCGTATTATTCTCGCCGACATGCCGGAATTATCCATTACATTGCTCGAGTTGGCGCGCGAGCACGGACGGATCACGGTCGCGGAGGCTGCACGGATCACCGATGCAAGCCGTCACACCATCAAGGATCATCTCAAGGCACTCGTGGATCAAGGGCACCTCGTCCTCCACGGTGCCGGCCGCGGCGCCTGGTACGGTCTTTCCTAATCAAGGGGATGTCAGGTTCATCTGAATGGATTAGCTCTTGAATGGGTTCGAACCGACGATCCCGCTATTTCACAATCGTTCCAGTTGATGAGAGTAGAACCTGAGACCCCGTCGTTCGATGTCTGGCCTGCCGTTGAAGGGAATCGAGCCAGACGAACGGATGCCGGCAAACGGCTCGCTCCTTGTCTCCCGCGTCGCAAGACGCTATATATGGCAATGTATTAACTGCGGTGAAAATTGATGACATTCGTCACTACGACAGTGTTGGCTACGGTAAACGCCCCTTATGGGACGAGCCTTTCGGCTGAGCAGTTGGCGTCGAAGATTGCCGACCCGGCGAGCGCCGACCATTACGACGCATCGGCATTTGCGTTCTTTTCTGATGTTAGCGAAAGCCTTCAGCATTCGTTTCTCGATGAAATGCATGTCAACCTTGCTGATGCCTCTGTCGTTGCACGACGGTTTTCCGATATGGCCGGATACGAACTGCCGCTCGCCCGAGCCGCCTAGTGGCACAATCTCAAAATAGTCATTGGGCCGAGCTCTTTGACCAGGCCCAGAAGATAATCAGCCAAGCTAATTCAAAGTTCACCGTTCTCGACAGCTGGAGTTTCGGTGGCGGCACTGCGCTGATGCTTCAAATCGGCCACCGGCAGAGTTTCGACGTCGATATCTTCATCGACGATCCTCAGGTGCTGCCTTATCTCAATCCACAAACGCAGGGCTTTGCTCTCGACATACACCCCGAGGCTTATACCTTCGACGGAACGCGTGCGCTCAAAATCGTGTTCAAGGATATCGGAGAGATCGACTTTATCGTCGCAACGCACCTGACGTCTGAGCCCACGAGGGAAAGAGAAATACGAGGGCAGAAGGTTTACCTGGAGACGCCAGCCGAGATCGTTGCGAAAAAGATTTTCTATCGCGGGGCCTCAGTGCAGCCACGCGACATGTTCGATATTGCCTGCGTCCGCGAGAGCGAAGGCCATGATTACCTTGTAGAGGCGCTCATTCCGTTCAAGGAATCATGCGCACGGGCCCTGAAAACGGCACGTATGATGGACGCCCGGCTCGCCGAGGCTGTTATGTCTAAGCTTCTGTACCAGTCGAAATACTTTAGGATACCATCGCAAGCGCAGCAGATGACGATTGAGATTTTAGAGACCATTTGTGGCCCTGAGCCACCAACCGAGACTTAAGCGAGACCACTCGCCTTGAACCGATTGGAACCTACGGTGCGTGACCTCGTGTAATTTTAAGAAGGAAATCAACGACAGCGCGCACCTTTACAGGTGTGCGGCGGTTCGCGGGAAAGACGATCGCGATTGGATCGGCTTCGATCTCGTAGTCCTCCAAAACGGGCACCAGAAGGCCCCGCTGCATCTCCTCACGAAACAGCCACCATGTCGCCTGAGATATCCCCAGACCGGTCATCGCCGCCTCGCGCAGAATGTCGCCGCTGTCTGTCGTCAGGCATCCTGAGACGCGGATTACCTCTTCGCTGCCGTCCTTGCCGCGATAATGCCAGTTTGGTCCGAAGGCGCCGGTGATGCAGTTGTGCCGAACGAGATCGGCCGGCGTCTGCGGCCGGCCATAGCGCTCGATATAGCTCGGAGCTGCCACCGTCTTCTGGGCGCCGCGCACCAGGATACGGTTGATCAGCCGGGAATCAGCGAGCCGGCCGGAATGCACGACAAGATCAAAGCCGCCTTCGATTGGATTCGTTGTCTGGCTCTTGAGGCAGAGGTCCAGCACGACGTTCGGATAACGATCGTAGAATTCCGGCAGCGCGGGAATGACCGTCATGCGGCCGAAGGACGGCGGCAGCGCGATCCGGACCGGCCCACTGGGGGCGATATTTGCCTCACGAATGGAGCCTTCCGCCTCATCAAGATCGATGAGGATCTGGCGGCAGCGCTCGTAATATTCCGCCCCGTATTCGGTCAGATGCATGCGCCGGGTGGTGCGGTGCAGAAGCTGTACGCCAAGTCCTTCCTCGAGCCGGGTCACGCTCTTGGTCACCGCCGATGTGGAGGATGACAGTGCCTTGGCAGCTGCGGTGAAGCCGCCGAGTTCGGCCACCCGCACGAATGACAATATGTCCTGGAACCTGTTCACTTCGGTTCGTTCACTGCTCACATCTTGCGCATTGTGACGCGCCGTTAATCGACAGCTTACGCATTAAAGGGGCAATCGCAAGCAGACAGGTTCCAGCAGCAATTTGCGTGCCGTTCCTCTCCATCCGCCGGGTTTCTATCCGGAAAATGATTTTTTCCAAAACTGCGTATTTTCCTTCGCCGCTAGCTGGGAACACTAGGGCCAAGGATGCCAAAGGCGCCGGGGAACGCATCGAATGGAAAATCTGTGCCGGGATACTGGTTCGAAAACACTTTATGCCTGATGGAAGACGCCGGCCGCTTCAAGACGGAACGGTGGTCGATCGAGGTTGCGGGCGGCCGGATTGCAGCGCTGCATCCCGCAGGCACGCCTGTCCCTACCGGGCGACAGTTCATCGATGCCTCCCGCCTCCTCGCTACGCCCGGCTTCGTCAACTGCCACAGCCATTCACCGGACAACCTGGCTCGGGGGATCGCCGGCGACCTTCCGCTCGAACTCTGGTCGCTGACCTCTTCCGCAGCGCGTGAAAGACGCAGCCATCAGGAGATCTACATCTCGACGATGCTCGGCGCGATCGAGATGATGCGGTCCGGGACGACCGCCGTCCTCGATCACGTGCGCATCTCACCCGATATTGATGCCGGGGCGCTCGATGCCGTCGCCTCGGCCTGGCGGGACAGCGGCATGCGGGCGGTGATCGCGCCGATCGTTTCGGACCGGAGCATTATCGACACTCTGCCCTTCGATGCCGGCGACCTCGTCGGCCTCGATCTTGGCTCCTACGGAAGCCGTCCTCCAGTGCCCGCCTGCGAGCAGATGGCGATCGTCGACGCTTTTTTCCGCCGCTGGAACGGCGAAGCGGGCGCCAGGATCAGCGTCGCGATCGGTCCATCCGGTCCGCAGCGATGCTCGGACAAACTGCTTGTCGCGGCGGCCGATTTCAGCCGGCGGCACGAAACACTCCTGCACACCCACATCCTCGAAACCCGGCTGCAGCGTGAGATGGGCCTGAAGCTTTACGGCCGCGGCATGATCGCCCATCTCGAAGGCCTTGGCCTGCTGACTCCGCGCACCAATCTCGTTCACGCGATCTGGCTGGAGCCGGACGATGCCGCGCGGATTGCCGCCGCCGATGCGACGATCATCCACAATCCGGTCTCCAACGCCCGGCTCGGCAGCGGCTATTGCCCGCTTCCCGACCTGCTCGGCAGGGGCATTCGGGTCGGGCTCGGCACCGACAGCGCCTGCTGCAACGACGGCGCCAATCTTCTCGAAACGATGAAATGGGCCGCTCTCCTACACAATCTCAAGTCCGACGACGAGGAAGACTGGATCGGCCCGCAGACCGCGTTGAAGCTCGGCACGTCCAGCGGCGCCGATGCCATCGGCCTAAAGACGACAGGCCGCCTGGAAGCGGGATACGATGCGGACATCACGTTCTTCCGCCTGGACGCACCGGCATTTCGGCCGCTGAACGATGCACCTCGCCAGCTCGTCCTGTCAGAAAACGGCAGCGCCATCGACCGGGTCATGATCGCCGGGCGCATCGTCGTTTCGAACGGCCGTGCCACGGCGATCGACGAGGCGGCGATCTGGAGCGAGGCCCAAGTCTTCGCCGACCGGCGGCGGACCGAAGGCGCGGCCGCACGGGCCGCAGCTCATGTTCTGGAAGCGCCGATCCGCGGGATGCGGAAGCGCTACGCCAAGCTTTGGGCAGGAGGCTGCGCATGCCATTGACCTCGCCTTTGGCCTGGACCGAAGAGCCGCTGCGTTTTTTCCAGCACCTGTTGCGCGAGACCGATGCCGCGAAATCGACTGTCGACCAGCTCGTCGGCGAGATCAGAAGCGCCGGCGCCAATGCCTGCATCGTTATGGGCGGCGGTTTTTCCACCTGGTATCCGACGAAACTCGCCTCGCAGACGATCAACCCGCATTTGCAGGGAGATTTCCTTGGCGACTTCCTGAATACCGCCAAGGCGGAAGGCATCCGCGTCCTGGTGCGGATGGACATTTCCAAGGGCCGCGAAGGCATGGAGGCGAAACACCCCGACTGGTTCGTCCGCAAACCGGACGGCGCGGTCACCGGCGTCTGGGCCATGCCGCAGATCTGCGCCACCGGCCCGTTCTGGCAAGCGCAGGTCTTTTCCATCCTCGACGAGATCCTCGGCCGCTACCCCACCGCGGACGGCTTCTTCTTCAACTACCTGCACGTGCCGCGCTGTTATTGCGGCCGCTGCAGGGGCATCGTGCAGGCGGCGACGGGCAAGCCCGTTCCCGCTTCCGACCGTCGAGAACCCGCCTATGAGGCCTGGCGGCAGGATTTCCTCGCCGATTACATGGGCCGCGTCCGCAGTTTCGTGCAGCAGCGCAATCCGGGTGCGGCGATCGTACCCTACCATCACGTCCATGAGGGCTGGAACATCCGTCGCATGGCCGAGGTCAGCGACATCATCGGCTCGCAGGTCTCCAACCCCGTGATGCCGAATCCGATCGATCCGCAGCCGATCTGGAACCTCTGGGCCGCAGAAGAGGCGCTCCCGGCCGGCGCCCTGAAACCCGGCCGTCCGCCGCTCCTCATCCAGACGACGTCGGAAGTCTTCGCCAGCCGCCAGTCGGCGATGCCGAAGGCGCGGCTGATCCACAACCTCGTTCAGGCGGCGGCGAATGGCGCCAGTACGGCGCCGGCGGTGAACGGCCTGCTCGAGCAGAAAGACGCACGCTTCGTTCCGGCGCTGCGGGAATTCGGTGCCTACCAACAGAAGAACGCCCATTGGTACCGTGGCCTGAAGAGCCTCGCCCGCATCGCCGTGGTCCGTTCCGAGCACAGCCGGCTGTGGGGCGAGGACGCCGGCCGGATGGCCGGGGCGCCGAACGGCAATGGCCATGTCGCGGAATTCCGCGGCGCCTGTGAATTACTGTCCGATCTGCGTTATCCCTTCGCCGTTGTTGTTGCGCCGGGTCTCGATGCAATGGAGCTCGGCTGTTTCGATCTTGTGATCCTGCCGGCGGCAGATTGCCTGTCCGATACCGATGCGGCGGCGATCGACGCCTATGTCGAACAGGGCGGCAAGATTGTCGCCACCGCCGATCTCGCAGCTGCAACCGACATAGGAACACGGCGGGAAACGCCTGCCCTGCGCTGCCTGCCGGCCCTTCCCGGCGAGGCCCGCTCGGTGGTCGGCGCCTATTTCGCGCTGAGGCGGGCCGACCTCGGGAGCGTTGTGGACGGCATCCCGCATATCCCGGCCGCCGGTCCGTTCTGGGCACCCTTCGGCGATGGCGAGACGCAGGACGACCTCCGCATCATTGGCCCGTTCGCGAACAACTCTCCGGAATTCACGACCGTCGAAGGAGACGGCAGCGAACCCGGTCTGATCGAGCGCAGCTTCGGCGAAGGTCGGGCGATCTGGCTTCCCTGGCGCATCGGCGCGCTCTATCACCGCTATTCGATGCCGGAATATCGCCGGATCCTCGGCGCGCTGGTGGAGGCCAAGATCGGCCCGCCGCCCGTCCGCACGACCGCATCGAGTGCCGTCGAGACCATCCTTTACGGCCATCCGGACGGCATGGTCCTGCATCTTCTCAACGGCGCCGCCTCGCAGACCAAGAGGCTGACCGAACTGACGCCGCTCGCCGGGTTCGAGGTCTCGGTGGAAACCGATGCCGATACCGCTCTCTCGCTTCACGACGACACGGAACTGCCCGCTGCAAGGGCAGGTAAAATGATGGTCCTGCGCCTCGGGCGCCTGGATCACTTTGCGGCCATAGCTCTGGTAAAGGGTTCGGCCGGGAGGAAGAAGGCTTGAGGAAGACGACAGATCCGACGGGCCGCTCGGCCCATCGCAGAACAGAAAAGGGTGAACAGATGAAAGATATCCTGAGACGACATTTTGTGGCCGGCACGCTGGGTGCTGCCGCGCTCGCGCTTCTTCCGCTCGGCGCCTCGGCCCAGAACTCCTCGACGATCGTGGTCGCCCAGGCCGCCGACGCATATTCGATGGACCCGGCGAAACATTCCGCCTTCCCGACCGCCAATATCCTCTTCCAGATCTATGACGGTCTCGTCAGCCAGAACGAAAAGGGCGACATCGTTCCCGCGCTTGCGACATCCTGGAGCAATCCCGATCCGCTGACCTGGCGCTTCAAGCTGCGCGAAGGCGTGAAATTCCACAATGGCGAGCCCTTCAATGCGGCCGCGGTGAAATATACCCTCGACCGCGCCCTCGATCCGAATTTCAAGGCGCCCTATTACTCGCGCATCTCGCAAATCAAGTCGGTCACGGTGGTCGACGACTACACGGTCGAGATCAAGACCGACAAGCCTTTCCCAACCATGCTGCTGTCGCTGTATGAGGCGAGCTTCCCGGCACTGATCGTGCCGCCGTCCTACACCGCCCAAAACAACAGCGCCGATCTCGCTGCCAAGCCGGTCGGCACCGGCCCCTACCGTTTCGTGGAGTGGAAGAAGGACGAGCGCGTCGTGCTCGAAGCCAATCCGGATTATTGGGGCGGCAAGCCAGCAGTCGAAAAAGTGATCTTCCGCCCTATTAAGGAAACTCGTACTCGCATCGCCGAACTGAAGAGCGGTGGCGTCGATATCGCCGTCGATGTGCCGCCGGAGGACATGGCCTCGCTCGACGGCGGCGAGACCAAGATTTCGACGGTCGCCAGCGACTCGCTCTATTTCCTGGCCTTCGACATCACCCGCGACACGCCGCTCAAGGACAAGCGTGTCCGCCAGGCGATCAACTACGCCGTTGATGTCGATGCCATCCAGCAGGCGCTGCTGAACGGCATGGGCACGCGCATCGCGCTCACCCTTCCGGCCAACGCCTTCGGTTACGATCAGGCCTGGAAGCCCTACCCCTACGATCCGGCCAAGGCCAAGGCGCTGCTCGCCGAAGCCGGCTACAAGGACGGCTTCACCGTTCCACTGATGACCCGCAAGGGACGTTACATGAAGGACAGCGAGATCGTCGAAGCGACGGCCGGTTTCCTCGCGAAGGTCGGCATCAAGGTGAACATCCAATATCTCGAGCCGGGCGTCTGGGGTCAGGTTTCGGAAAAGAAGGGCCGTGAGGGCATCACTTTCCCCGGCTGGAGCGGCCGCGACCCGAACCTCGTCTGGTACCCGCTGCTGCACACGGGCGAATACCAGAGCTATTACAGCAATCCGGAGCTCGACAAGCTGCTCGATGCCGGCGCAGGCACGATCGACCAGGCGGAACGCAAGTCGATCTACGAGAAGGCGGCCGCCATCATCAAGGAGGATGCGCCGCATCTACCGATGATCCAGCCGCCGCTGATCTACGGCCTCGACGCCAGGCTCACCTGGACACCGCGTCCGGACGGCATGATCGACCTGCGCAAGGCGCATTTCTGATAGAAACGGCATCCGCGGCCGGCTTCCGGCCGGGCCGCGGATGCCAACGTTGACGGAGCGAAGCAGGTCTTGGCCAATTTTCTGATATCCCGATTGCTCTACGCGGCCATCGTGCTGCTCGGCGTATCGGTCGCCGTGTTTTTCTTGATTCGGATCGGCGGCGATCCGTCGGCGCTTTTCCTGCCGCCAGAGGCCTCGATCGAGGACATCCAGCGTTTCCGTCACCTGATGGGCTTCGACCGGCCGCTGGTCATCCAGTACTGGGATTTTCTCAGCCGCGCGACCAGGGGCGATTTCGGCATGTCGCTGCGATACGAGCAGCCGGCGATGCAGCTCGTGCTGGAACGCGTGCCGGCGACGCTACAGCTTGGCGGGGCCGCCTTCGTGCTGTCGATCGTGCTCGCCGTTCCGCTCGCCATTCTGGCCGCCGCCAATCGCGGCTCGATTATCGATCGCGCAAGCCTGTTGATCTCGCTGATCGGCCAGAGCTTTCCGGCCTTCTGGTTGGCAATCATGCTGATCCTGCTCTTTTCCGAAACATTCCATATGCTGCCGCCTTCCGGCCGCGGAAGCTGGCAGAACCTCGTTATGCCGGCGATCGTGCTCGCCACCTATTCGACGGCGATCATAACCCGCCTGCTGCGTTCCTCGCTGATCGAGGTGCTGCAATCGGATTATGTCCGCACCGCCCGCGGAAAGGGCGTGCGCGAAAGCCGCATCCTCCTTTCCCACGCCCTGCGCAATGCTGCGATCCCGACACTGACCGTTATCGGGCTTCAGGTTGGCGCGCTGCTCGGAGGTGCGGTGATCACGGAGGAGGTGTTTGCCTATCCTGGCATTGGCCGGCTGGCGATCCAGGCGATCGCCAATCGCGATTTCACCGTGGTGCAGGCCTTCGTTCTGTTCATGGCCGCCGTCATCGTCGTCATCAATCTCCTAGTCGACCTCTCCTACGGCCTGCTCGATCCGCGTCTGAGGACGGGCAAATGAGCGCATTTCTCAAACGTTACCTGACGAGCCATCTCGCCGCCTTCGGCCTGGCGGTCCTTCTGGTCGCGCTGTTCGCGGCCCTCTTCGGCCCCTGGTTCGTACCTTACGATCCGAGCGCACAGGACATCCTTCAGCGCCTCAAGCCACCGCTTTGGCAGGGTTCCGAAGGCATCCACCTGTTCGGCACCGACGCGCTCGGCCGCGACATCTTCAGCCGCATCGTCGTCGGCGCCCGCGTCTCCATGCTGGTCGGCGTCAGCTCGGTCGTTATCTCCGGTGCCGTCGGCGTCACCTTCGGGCTGATCGCCGGCTACGAGGACAAATATGCCGGCCGCGTGCTGATGATGCTGACGGATATCCAGCTCGCCATTCCCTTCCTAGTGCTGGCGCTCGCCGTCGCCGCAGTCGTCGGACCGAGCCTGTGGAACATCATCGCCATCCTCGGCCTGACGAACTGGGTACAATATGCGCGCGTCGTGCGCGCCGAATGCCTGGTGCTGCGTGAGCGGGAATTCATCCAGGCGGCGTATATGATGGGGATTTCCTCTCCCCACATCCTGACGCGCCATCTGCTGCCCAATGTGATGTCCTCAGTCATCGTCATTTCCAGCCTGCTGGTCGCCAAGATGATTCTGTTCGAATCCTCGCTGAGCTTCCTCGGCCTCGGCGTCCCGCCCGAAACGCCGACCTGGGGCACGATGATCTCCGAAGGCCGCAACTATATCGGCAATGCCTGGTGGGTCGCGACCATTCCCGGCTTCGCCATCTTCTTCACCGTGGTCGGCACCAATCTCGTCGGCGACCGGCTGCGCGACCTGCTCGATCCGCGGCTCAGGCAGATGGAGGGCTGATCGATGCCGAACCCTGCTTCCTACGACATTCTGATGCCCGGCTTTCCGGGGCGCAGTTCGCGCGGTTTCCTCGGCTGGAGCACGATCCTTCTCCTGAAGACGTACGAAGGTCACGCGCTGTTCGATACCGGCGGCAGCGGCGACCGCCCGGGCCTGATGGCGGCACTCGCCGAGCGTGGCATCGACCGCCACGATATCCGCACCGTCATCCTGTCGCATCTCCATTTCGACCACATCGCAAATGTCGAATGTTTCCCGAAGGCGGAGATCGTGCTTCACGAAAGCGAATTCGCCTATGTCCAGGACCACAGGTTCGATGACCCGGCCATCTCCCGCTTCCAGGTCGAGAGTCTGTTGCGGAGCCCGCAACTCACCCTCGTCTCCGGCGAACTCGAAGTGCTGCCGGGGGTGAGGATGATTTCGACGCCGGGACACAGCGGCGGCCATGTCTCGCTGGTGATGACCGTCGACGGCAAACGTGTGGTCCTCGCCCAGGACGCGATCAAACATCGCGGCGAGATTGAAACCGGCGCCCCCGCCGGCGCCTTCGACGAGGAAATGGCCCGCGCCAGCATCCGCCGCATCGTAGGCATGGCCGATATCGTCGTTCCTGGTCACGACGGTCCGCTGACCATCGAAAACGGCCGTGTCGCCGCAGCCCCTTCCGTTTGCGCCGAGGTCAGCCTGACGCTGGATGGCCGACGTTTCCTGCTGGAGGTCTGAGAATGTTGACACTTCTGTACAACGCCTTTCTCTGCACCGGGCTGCCCGGCGGTTTCCATCCGGACGGTGCCGTCCTGATCCACCGCAGCAAGGTCGTCTGGGCCGGCCCGCTGGCGGAGATGCCACCGCAGGCGGAGCACATCGCAAGACGGGATCTCGGCGGACGCGTCGTCATCCCCGGCCTGATCAATACCCATGCGCATGGCGGTCTTTCGACCCATCGCGGCTGCTGCGACGAGGGCAACCTCTTCGAATGGGCCGCGGCGCTGGCACCCCAAACCTCCCACCTTACCGTCGAGGACAACCAGCGCGGCTGTTATCTCGCGATTATGGACATGGTGAGGAACGGCATCACCACCGCCTGCGACTGCACCCGCTACGGCGCCGGCGTCTTCGCCTCGGTCGCGAGCGAGATCGGCATGCGGTCGCTGAGCGGCGCGCTCGCCAACTCGCCGGAACTGCGCCGCAACGGCCGGCCGAACTGGCCGCTCGCCCTGGAGGAGACCATGGAAGCGATCGAGATGCACCGGGGCAACGGCCTTGCCCGCTTCTATCTCGGCGGCCATTCCCCCTATAGCTGCACCCCTTCCCTTTTGAAGGACGTTAAGCGCGAGGCCGATCGCCTCGACCTGCCCTTCGTCATCCATGTCGCGGAAAACCGCCGCGAGAACGAGATTGTGATGGAGCAATACGGCCAGTCGCCGACCGCCTGGCTGAACGGCCTCGGCGTCCTGGACAGCCGCGCGGTGCTCGCCCATTGCGTATGGGTGGACGAAAACGACATGGACATCCTTGCCAGAACCGGTGCGGGCGTCGCCCACAACCCGGCGAGCAATGCGAAGCTTGCGAGCGGCATTGCGCCGGTGCCGGAATTGCGCAGGTGCGGCGTGCCGGTCGGGCTCGGCACGGACAGCACGCTCAGCAACAACTGCCTTGATCTTTTCCAGGAAATGAAGCTCTCGGTGCTCCTGCAGCGCGCGACGAGCCTCGACGGCCGGATCATGGGCGCGCGGGACGCCTTTACCATGGCGACGCTCGAAGGCGCCCGCGTTCTCAACTGGGATGCGGAAATCGGCAGCATCGAAACGGGCAAGGAAGCGGACCTCGTCGTTCTCGACGTCAGCCATCCGCTCGGGCTGACGGCCGAACGCGTGCTCTCCGATATCGTCTACCATGCCGGGCCGCAGCATGTGTGCGGCGTCATGGTGGCCGGCCGCATGATCTTCGAGGACGGGCGGCTTCTCAATGTCGACGAACCGGCCATCCGCCGATCCATTCACGAACATTACAGACATCAAGCATAATAAAGGATCAGGACCATGACGGACGCACCTGTCGGGCTCATCACCAGCGCCGCCTCCGACAACCTTCTGAAAGACCGCCGGCTGGAAATGGTCTCGACCCCTTGGGGCGACGCCCCAGTGCTGATCGGCGATATCGGCGGACGGCAATCCGCCGTCATCCTGCGCTACGGCGAGAAGCTGACGCTGCCGAGCCACAAGATCAACTATCACGCCAATATCTGGGCGCTGCGCGAGCTCGGCGTAGAATCGATCATCTCCCAGAACGCCATCGGCTCGGTCAACCCGGCGATCCGGCCGGGCGATATCGTCGTTTCCGACGATTTCCTCGACAAGACGAAATCCCGCGCCCAGTCGCTGTTCGATGAAAGCGAATGCTGGGTGCGTGTCGATTTCACCGACCCCTTCTGCCCGCGCCTGCGCGCCGACCTGATCGCTGCCGCCAACCGGCACAGCAACCGCGTGATCGAACGTGGCACCTTCGTTTGTACCGAAGGCCCGCGCTTCGAGACGCCGGCGGAAATCCGCGCCTATGCGCATGAAGGCGGCGATATTGTCGGCACGCCGCTGGTCCCCGAAGTGATCTTCGCCCGCGAGGCGGAAATGTGCTTCGCCTCCATCGCGCCGGTCATCAATTTCGGCGCCGGCATGGCCCCGGCCGTGGTGCATTTCGGACCGGGTAGCATGAACGAAATCTACTATAAGGAAGGTCTCCACGATCTCATCGAGAAAACCCTCATCGACGCTATCTCCGGCCTGATCGGCGAACGAAACTGCAATTGCCGCACGGCATTGGATGGCGGCTTTCACGGGCATCCGCCTGCCTGGTTGAAACGCCGCACCTCCTGAATGACTGCTGTCTCACACGCAAGGTAGGCCTAAAACAACTTAAGCTTTTGATAGGATCAGAACGTGAGACCCGTCATTCGGTGTGAGGCTTGCATTTGAAAGGACCAGGACCAACGCTCCTGTTTCCTCTGCGACAGAACTGAGCCTGCTGGGGTTCGATCTCGATTGCATGACATTCTGGGACACTCATTGGCGTCTGTGGGGCCATTTTGACAACCACTATTTTGCAAGCATCCCCTACCGGCTTGAAGAGGAATGCCGCTTAGCCGCGGCGATACTCTCGTTTGGACTGGCAGCATGGGGACGCAGCGGGCAAGCCGCAACAATCTATACGCTCGGGGCTGGAGCGGGTACGCTGGCTAGAGCACTGGCAAGGCTTGGCGATGGCCGGCTCAAGACCCTGAACTGCAGCCCTACAGACGGCAATCGTATAAGTTTTTTCGCCCGGCGAGGAAGCGAGGACGCGTATTTCCATCATGGCCCGTTTTTCGAACTGGACGACGAACGTTATGCCACCGATGAAAATCTTCAGGCATTCCGGGACGGATACGATGTGGTGCTGGAGGATACGACCTTCCAAATGTATAGCCCGGACAGGAATAGTCAGCTCGCCGTCATAGCACCTCGCATTCGGGCTGGAGGTCTTCTGATACAGGTGCAAAAAATCTCGAACCCGAATGTCGAAACGTACCTTGAACGCGAACGTCAAAAGGACGAACAGTTCAAGTCACGGTACTTTTCGAAGTCGCAAATTGTCGCCAAGAAACGCGATGTTCTCGACACGATGGCGGATTTCCAGGTCGATCTGGAGAGTTCCGTTTCCGCCCTTGGATCGTATTTCGACTATTCCGCCATTACGTGGAATAGCGGCAATTTTTACACGATCATCTCCTCCAACTCATTCGCCTCCTTGCGGGATTTCGTCACGTCCATGGTGAAGCCGGCTATACCGCCAGACTACTGTTATGAGCTACTGCCACGCATTTTCGTACGCGAAGGAATGCCGCCGGCGCAGGCAAACTGGACGTGGCGGGCTCCACGATCGGTAGCTCCGGAACCTGAATGATGAGATCGGACAATGTAGCGTTCGGGTCCAGGCGTGGAGGAAACGGTTCGATGGACAGCCACCAGCTCGATGCGGAAACCGGTGACAACTGCAGTCATCTGAGCGCTGCGGGCGACGTAAAAAACACCTTGTCACATCTCATGCCGCATCTCGGGCGGTTCTGGACAAGCCCGCTCAAGGACTATGCATGCGCCATCCATGATGTCGAAAGCTACCGAGATGGCTATACCGCTCGCAGCGAGGCCATGTCCCTCCTGCAGAAATGTGTCGAACGAGCTGCCCTTCGATCGGGAGCGGACCAGCAGGAGGCTCAGCAGGCCGCAAGTCAATTGGCCGCCTCGCCGATCATTCAAAGCGGGCCGCATTGCCATCTGCTGATCGAACCGGACGCCTTTTATACGCATCTGTTCAGCCTGCTCGGCCTTCGCGCGCACGGGCTCCGGTGGCATGTCTGCTACAGCGCCTCGACTGTGAAGTTCATAGAAAGAACGAAAAAGGGGCCTGGCTGGCTTCACCTTGAAGGCGAAGTGGTCAATGTTTTCGGACTTCCCCGAAGCCGGATGGACTCCTACAACATTTGCGGCTTCAATGGCCCCTATCGCTTCATGCTGTCGGGTCAGAAGTGCGGGGAGCCCGCGAACGAGGCTGCCGCAAGGCTCAAGGCGATCCTGCCGAACACCGAATTCGCGTCGGCCGCAAACGCAATCAAGGCCGGCAACCAGGCACTCTGGGGGAAGGCATTTCCGCCGCAGGTCCGGCTTCTCCAACTCGACGATATCGATGTCGCAGATCTTGTGGCCGACCATCTTGAGGATCCAGGATCGTGGTTTTCGACGCGATTCGTCGGCGACGGTTTGTTTGCTCACTGCATTTTCGAGGAAATCGATAATCTCAATGCCGGTCCATGGGCGGGATGGATCCGCCGCACGACTGATCTCTTCTGGGAGCTGGTAGAGGGAAAGATCTTTCCCTTGCGATTGCGGGACAAAGTTCTTTCGGGTGGATATGGATCACAATTCGCAGTCGGGTTCGAGCCCGTGAGCATCGCTGCCGCGCTTCGTCGGAGGGAAATCGTTCCCAGCCTGCTCACGACGTTTCTGGTGACATCCATCTTGCCGGGCGTGCGCGTCCTCGGCGGGTGCCGGCAGACGGTCTATTACCCCCTCATGCGCTACGTTGTTGCCACCGCACTGGAAAGATTGGGAGAACGCGACCTGTTGAACGCTCTCGGCGCCGATATCCGTCCCGGGGTATGGGGGCATCGTGTTCTGAAGCCGAGTCACGGATATCCGTTCTTGGAGATCGAAAAGAACGGAAGCGTCCTGGATCTGCTGTCGAACTACGGTGAGCAACCGTTGGCACAGGCGTGCGGGGACCTCGCCAGCTTCACGAGCGATCCGGTCTGGGCAGAGCTGTCGACGTGCATCGGCAATGGGACCATTCATTCCCGGTCGCCCGAATGGCAATGGGCGCAACTCTCATAGAAACCCGGCCAATTCGTGAAGGCGCATAAGTCCTCACGCTCAAGCGCAGTGACTCTACGAAACTTATCGGAGGTGAATGTGTCAACGAACAAGGAGGGGGTCCTGATCAAACGCCTCTCAGCGGACGAGATTGACGTCTTCCGCAGCATTCGCCTTGAAGCGCTTTCCCGCGAGCCATCCTCATTTGCAAGCAGATTTGAGGATTGGGCCTATCTGCCCGACGAGGAATGGCGTCAACGGCTGAATAATCCTGTCTTCGTCGCCTTCCTGAATGACCAGCCTGTCGGCATGATGGGGATATTGCGTCAGCGTCCGAGCAAAATGGCACATCGTGCTACCCTCATCGGCGTCTATGTGCGCAAGAGTCAACGTGGAACGGGGATCGCCGCAAACCTGCTGAAAGCGATTGCGGATTATGCAACAAGCGTCAGAGTTCTGCAGCTTGAGCTGGCGGTCAGCGTCGAGAATCCGGCGGCGATGCGTTTCTACCAACGGCAGGGATTTGCCGAAGTTGGCCGGATCCCCGGCGGTTTCCTGGATGACGGTAAAGAAATTGAGGAGGTGATCATGATGCGTCGCCTGAATGGATGACGATTTCCCTTGGCCCCTGTCCAGCCTGAATTCACTCCGAAAGCTCAGCCCATTACCTCGTTGACCAGCGTTAGCGTCTTAAGCCTGTCGATGATCCGTTTTGCCCGCTCCTCACCAAGCAATTCGGGAGCCGCTGACGGCCATAGCTCCAACGCGCGTTCCACGGCTAACGTCACTTCACGAACGATCCATTTCGGATCGACCTGGAGAAAACTCGCCACCCGCTCAAAGCGATGTAGATTTACGCTTTCGAAACTGTGTGTTTTGACGAACCTCAGGGCCATCGTGTCGCTTGGCATGTAAAGCACTGTGGGCACGATGTCGTAAGCCGGCGAGAGATGGATTTCGCCCGGCTGCGGGAAGCAAAAAGACCAGTTCTTGAGGTGATTGTCGCCATTTCCCAGCAGGACATCCGCGACCACGCGGCGAATAGCCTCCGATAGATCAGCGCGATGATCGGTGCTGAAGCGCCGAACCATATTGATGATCGTCTCGGTGGTAGCCATGGTATATTTGCGATCGCCAACTGCCCCGATGATCTGCCCTGCATCCTCGATATGAACGCGCTGCCCATCGGCTGTGCGATCAAACCGATCGACGACAAGGACGTTTTCACCGTGCACCAGAAACTCGGCAGGCACACCTTCTATCGCGTCACGCGCGACGAGTCGGCACTTGGCGGTCCGGACTCCGATCATCTCGGCTAGACGCATCGCGCCATATTCCGCCTCGGGAAGGCCGGGGAAGCGCTCGCTTGCCACTTTTACTATGCAACGGCCGGTATCGCCGCGTCCAGGCATGGTCAAACGTTCGCCATCCGGATTGACCGTGAATTTCAGCTGAATGCCGGCAAGCGAGAATTTGACGGCCCCTTCCGGCAGCGGTGCCTGGAAGCCCTGGACATTCTCCAGAGTAAGCGGACCTGCGGACGATGGCACCCCGGTTTCCGGCACGATCAGAACGGCACCCGGAAGATCCGCGCCGAGCCTGGTCAGCACGTCGAACTCGTCGTGATCGCCAGGCCCCATTTCGGCCAAGACCAGCTCTCGAAGAGCACCTTCCGGCAACAAGCCGGAAAACCAAGGTGGCAATGTCCCGTGCAGACCGATCTTGTCCCCCCTGTTCGAAAGCCGGTCGCGCGTGCCCTCATCGTTTTCAGGGTCATACCAGCCGAGGCTTAGAATTGGACGCTCAGACTCTCTAAGATAGGTTTCCGCGACGACAAACGCGATGCCGCCGTCGGCATCACGTGTCAACGTCCCTACCCTCACCGTGCCGAACGCACGATCGAGAAGATAGACACCGAGGATAGCGGAGGCCTTCGCCATCAGTTATCCTCCTCATCCTCTTCGCCGAGATCGATGAACAACTCGTCGAAGGCTGAGGGCGTCTGCTTCGATTGCCGCTTCTCCGAACTGGTTTCCTCGATCAATCGGCGAACTTCGGCAATCCGCGAGCGGGGAACCAAGACGGGTATCAAATCGAGAGCATCACAGATCTCGGCGAAAAGGGTCAAGCGGTCGCGACCCCATCGATTGCTGGCCAGATCGCGTTCGAGTTCGGAGATGCGCGCCCTGTTACGGCCAAGCCGGGCAGCGATTTCCGGCTGGCTCAAACCACGTCGCATCCGGGCGGCCCGAAGCTGAGTACCCAAGATATTGAAGATTGTCTCTGGCATGCGGCATTCCGATCATTTCCCAATTAACATGCGGAATATCGCTATACCTTAATTTTCAGCTTCACAAGCGGAATTCCGCTACTTTTGACATCTTGATGCGGAATAACGCAATTATTTGCCGACAGCGACGAGTTTCCAGATACGTCACAGCTGAGTTTCGCGGCTCTCCTCGGGAAAACTTGCCGCGTCATGGCATTCTCCGTCCCGTTCGACAATAGCATCGACGATTACAGTCGGAAGCAGCAGAATAGTTAACGATCACAATGTGTGGCCGGCAGCCTTTAGCGCCGCCGCGATCGTGGTAAGCAGAAGCAGCAGCGAGCGTGGCGTGTCGAGAAGCGGAAGCGCGCCGAGTGTCTTGTACCAACCAGCCACCCGATCATTTTTGGCGTCGATCGCCAGGACCACGCCACCGACTTCGGTAGCAGCGCGTAGACAACGTCTGCCGGCGGCAAGCAAAAGTTGGCCGCCTAAAAATTCGTTGCGACCAGATCGCAAGCGGCGTGGTGGCCGATCGCATCGCCCACGACCAACACAACACGCTATCTTCCCTGCTCGATGGCTGCTTCGATAGAAGATTGGACGGAAATAAGAATTGCCAGCCTGAGCTCCGCTTTTGGGGCCGCGAGGGGGCAGTCCGATGTTGGGGTACCAAGAGGCGATAGCCGACATCCAAACATCTGGCGGTGTGGTCCGAGTTCGGCCCGAAGGGGTCATTGAAGGAGTGCCCCACCATGACTGAGATGGGGTGGAAAACAGTGCGCCGCTTGCAGGGTGAGGACGATGAAAGCAGTCGCACTCAAGCGGGGCAAAGATTTCCTGACCCACGACCGACGACGTCGGACATTAGCCATGGCCCCGACAACAATCGCAAAGCCAATCAACAACCATCCGACCGTGGCGTACGCCCAAAGGTTCGCTTGAAGGCATGAGAAAAGGCGCTTTGCGAGTTGTAACCTACTGCGGCGGCAACTGCCGCGACGGTCTGGCCCGCGTTCAGCTTTCGCTGCGCCAGAACCATGCGCCAGCGGGTCAGGTAGTCGAGAGGTGGGCGGCCAACACGCTCGGTGAAGCGCTGCGTGAAGGCCGAGCGTGACATGCCGACCTCCGACGCCAGCATTGGAACTGTCCAACGGTAAGCGACATCGGCGTGCAGCAGTCTGAGGGCCTTGCCGATCCGTGGGTCCGCCAGCGCGGTGATCCAGCCGACACTGGTCGTCGGGCTGGTGGCCACGAAAGCCCGGACGGCTGCGATGACCAGGATTTCCGCCAGTCGCTCGGCCATGAGCAATCCGCCAAGTTCCGCACTAGAGACCTCCGATCTCAGGAATTTCAGCGTCCTTGCGACAGCCTCGGCGGTGGACGAGGTCCGGTCGACACGCAGAAAGCTCGGAAGCGCATCCAGAACAAACGCGGCGCTGCCATCCGCAAAGCCACTGCCGCCGCCGATCAGGGCCGTCTCGGTTGCATCGCCTAGGCGTACCATGTCGTGTCCTGGCAAAGCGTAGAGCGGCATGCCATCGACCGGTTCGACCGCCGGGTCACTCGCCACCGTATAGCGCGTGTTGCTGATGAGAACGACATCGCCTTTCACAAGCACAGTCGGGGAATGATCCGGAAGCAGAAGCCAGCATCGGCCTTTCGTGACGGCGACGAACTTCAATCGTGTTCGCCCATCGAAGGAAAGTGCCCACTCTCCCGCCGCTTCGAGGCCGGTCCCGCGAACGCTTCGCGCGCCGAGCGCGGCAAGAACCTCGGAGAACGGATCGGGGGTGATTTCGGCGGATCGCGACAAAGACATGACCAATCGAGCATAGATCATCCGGCCCGCGTCGCATAGGTCTGTCTTTTCATGCAAAAAATGGAGCCAATATCGTGACTATAGAGAACAGGATCGTCGCCATCACCGGAGCCGGGCGCGGCATTGGCCGGGCCACCGCTATTCACCTTGCCGCGCGAGGCGCGCGTCTTGTGCTCGGTGCACGAAGCGAAGCGGAAATCGCCGCTGTAGCAGGAGAGATCGAGGCGGCGGGTGGCGGAGCCGTCTATCGGGCCATCGACGTTACCAGACGTGCGGATTGGGAAGGCTTGGTGAAACTTGCTTGCGAGCGTTTCGGGCGGCTTGATGTCATCATCAACAATGCGGGCATCGGGCCGCTCTCGCGTTTCGACGCGCTGAAGGTCGATGACTGGGAAGCCATGATTAACGTGAATCTGAAGGGCGCGCTCTACGGCATCGCTGCGGCTCTGCCCGTGTTTACGCGCCAGGACACCGGGCACGTCATCAACGTTGTATCAACCGCTGGCCTCAAGATCGTGCCGACGATGGGCGTCTACGCAGCGACCAAGAATGCACTGCGGACAGCGACCGAAGCCCTGCGACAGGAGTCGGGCAAAAACCTGCGCGTGACGGAGATATCGCCAGGCTTCGTCGACACGACCTTTGCGGATGCCGGCATAGCCGATCCTGACATCAGAGCGGCTATTTTAAAGCGCAAGGACGAGCTCGCCATTTCCCCGACAGCGATTGCACGGGCGATAGCCTTCGCGATCGAACAACCCAGCGACGTCGAAATCGGCAGCATCGTGGTGCGCCCGACCGCACAGGATTGACATTCGGGGAGCCTATCGGCTTGGAACACACGCATGTCCGTCGGATTTTGACGAGCGCTGAAGATCCACTGCAGGTTCGCGATGGGGCTGGAATACGATCTTCATTGGCAGCGGAGGATTGTCTCCTATCTGTGCGCAGGCAACGTGACACGGCTGCGGGGCGATGTCTGCTTTAGGCAAGCATTATGACGTCCCCCATGACCGACATGCAGGCGCAAAGCTGCCGGGCGCTTCAGCGCTGCGGCACCGCAAACGTGAGGTCCGAAAGCGGAAATTATTGCCGCTCGCCCGTCCTGTTGACTGATGCTCAAGGCCAGGGCACAAAGATGGCATCCACGGTCGCTCGCGAGGGGAAACAAAGGGCATTTCAAGGCTTTTCCGCTAAGCCATTGAAATCATGTGAGAATAAACGTTTCCCAGCCAGCGTCACTTCCTTGTTGTTTTTCAACTACTTAATTATTCTTGCATGATACGACCCGGAACAGTCGTTCGCATCATTTTTCCGGATCATCGCCAAAATTGTAACGGCGAATCCTGGCCCGCCTATCTGTCGGCGGCCGGGACCATGCAAACAAGCCTCGTCTGATCTATGCGATGATCGCCCGGTCGCGGGAAAAGACCTCTGGCGTCGGCGCCGCCTTGACTGCTCTCCGGGTTCGATTCCGCCCAGCGGTCTTGGCTTCGTAAAGCAGCTTGTCGGCTCGCTCATAGGGTTTTGCGAAACCCTCATTCCCGAAGAGATCCGTCACACCCATGCTGGCAGTAACGGGTCGTCCAAGACCGGAAACCGTATTGGCGACAATTGTGGGGATCGCCTGCCGCCGGATCTCGGCCTGTCCATCAGCGTCGTCGCCGCGCAAGAGAAGCAGGAATTCTTCGCCACCAAGACGGAATGCGCGAACGCTCGGGGCAGCCTGGAGGACATTGGCCACAGCCTTGAGCACCGCATCTCCGACGGTATGCCCGTGAATGTCATTGATCGCCTTGAAGTGGTCTATGTCAAGGATAGCCAGTGTGGCGAAGCCTTCGTTTCGAAGCTGCTCGAACTGCCGCTCGATCGCACGCCTGTTGAGCAACCCGGTCAATGGGTCTGTTTCGGACAGCCGTTCGAGTAGATCGGCCTCGTTGCGGGCGCGGTCTCGCTCGCGCTTCATGCTTACGAAGCGGTCTGCCACGCCAAGCGTCGTAAAGAAGACTTCACACATACAGCCGACATAGAACAGGAACATGGCGTCGACGCTGTATAACCACGGAGCTACGCCGGTGACCAGTCGGATCAAGCCGACAAGGACCATTGGCGAATATCCAACTGCCTGGAACTTTGCGGCACGGCTTCCGCGACGCAATGAGTCGAACATCGACAATATGAAGACGACAAGGACCGGCGCAAACGCCGCCGTGTAAGCGCTCGATTGTATAGGCCGTGCAACGAATGGGAACGCCGCATGAAACGCACTCAGGAACACTGCCCACGCCGCGCAATAGGGCAGCAGGCGCCGTAGAAGCGGGTGCATCAGTCCCGGCTCGATGAAGCTGTAGGTAAACATCGTTCCTGCCCCGACCGTCATCCCGAAGATCAATGTCGTCATCCAGCTGAGCGTCATTGCTGGAGGGTTGAAAAGCATGACCGATAGGCTGGATGAAACCAGGATAGTCATCAGCAGCGAAAATGTCAGAGCCGAGTGCCAGAGAACGAATGGTTCACGAAGCGCCCGATAGAACGCCGTATTGAGGATCATGGGCGTGACGAGCATGCCCGCAAGCCCGGCCAGAATGAGCAGCCACCGCATGTCGCCGTCAGTCGCGTCCGTGGGTGCCAAATATGCCCTCTCCAGGGTCATTTCATGGCTCGGCAGGTCAATCGCGGCGATGATCTGTCGGGTCGCATCCGTCACGTCCGGCAGAGAAGCCTTAAAGTACCCGCCCGCCATCGAACTGGCCAAGGCTGTGCCAGGGATGGAGGAGCGCCGAACCGCGCCGTCGTGATCGATTGCGAGCAGATGCACCACCTCGAGTGCGCTCCGCCTTGAGAGCAGATATCGGGGAAGGACATCGTTCGGGCTGATGTCGAAGCGAAGCAGCACTCGCTCGGCGTCAATTGAGAATTTCGGGTCGGCACAAGACCATCGCTCTGCCTTCCGAGCTATCGTCATCACATCTTCCGACATGCTGCCAGACGCCAAGCAGGAACTGCGAATGCCACTAGAATCCGCCGCGTTGGTCGATCCGGCGTTGAAGTACGCCAGCATCAAAAGAAGCAGAAAAGCCGCCCGAAGTTTTTCTCGAAGATTACCCGAATTCATCAGTCCATGTTGGACCAAAGAGCTTTTGATGCCGTTAATTACCGTGAAATGAGCATCCGCGTTGGGGTTGGCCAAGTTTGAAGGTCTGAAATGGGTTCGTTCATCGTAAACGGTGTGCCGCTGGCACCTTGACTAGCTTGCTCAAAATTGGACGTGATCATTTGCCAGCCGCTAATGCTGGTGATAAAGACGCACTATGGAATTTGTACGCGCTTTCACTTTGATTATTATCACCATTCATCGAGTGGTGGGTTAAGCACGTCATATTTCCAGACAAAGCAACCCGCCGCGAGGCGGGTTTTGTTTTTCCGCTCGCGGCCATTTTGGAGTCCAGAATGTCCGACCATCCCTTGAAAGCCCTTATCGAATCTGCAGACCGTTCCATATCGGCCAAAGACTTCGACGGCTTGATGCGATTTTACACCCATGATGCCACCTTGGTGGTCAAGGCAGGCATGTACGCCAAAGGCAAAGACCAGATCAGGAAAGCGTTCGAAGCAATCTCTGCTCATTTCCAAGGCAAATTGAAAGTCCGCCAAGGGAGGATGGAGGTGATCGAGGGCGGGGACACAGCGTTGGCCATCATGGAAACCTGGTTGGATGCCGTCGACGAAAGCGGCATTGGGACATCGACGGTACGACGTGCCACCTATGTCTTTCGTAGAGACTCGCCTGGGAACTGGTTATGCGCTGTAGACAATTCCTACGGCACGGCTCTCCTCGATAGTTGAAAAGGCTCCCCGGCCCGATGCCCATATTGGGTCGGGGGATAGCGTTCCGATTGGCGCAGATTACGTTGCCGCATACTTCCACGGTAGGAGTTCTTTAATCCGACTTTGCTTGTGACCGTTGACAATGACGGTCAACGTGCTGGTCAGGTATCTTGTGTTATTCCAGTCGGGCGAAGCTACCAGTTGTCGGCAGGTCTAGAATTTGCGAGATCACCATAATATGCAGACGGAAGTGCCTTCGCGAGGAACGAGAACTCCGAATGGCAATGGCGCATCAGCCCCAGTCCGATCTCGTCCGGGACAGCGTGGCCGCCCTTGTCGCTATCGAGACCAAGAACGAATCTGCTTCGCAGAACGAGGCCATCGGGCGTGTCCCGTGTGACGTGCATCATCCGGCCGCCTATTGGAATTCCATGCTCGTCAATCTCAACATCATCGCCAAAGCCAATTCCGGCGTAGAAAAGTGCGGATACGCCGCCCACCTGCTTTGCGGCATCGATGTCCGTGGCACTGAAGTATGCGGCTGGGCTTAGGAATTTGATGGTTGCTTTGACCGGAGGAACCTCTCCTAGCGACTCCGTCGCCCTGATTGTCGCGCCGATGTAGTTCTCACCTTTTTTCCAAAGCTCGTCCCAACCGAAATGGCGCTTGTGGTCAATCGGATGCCACCAGCGAAGATGCTCGTCGGTTTCAAAATACTTAAACCACCATTCCAGCATCGCTCCATTGCACCCTGGCATTATCGTTCTGCAGGCGACCGTGAGGGTGCCGGAGCCGAAGCGCTCGATCCCCATTTCGAGTCTAATTGGGTCGGCGTGCAGCAGTGCGACAGGGATTGCTGCTTCCAAATCATGTTGCATTTCCAATCTCCTATATTTAGGAAACTATCTACGTTTCCTAAATATGATGGGTATACCCTTCGTACGACGTTGGTCAAGGAGATCAAGATTTGGAAAAGCGAGCGAGAGGGCGCCCGGCCCGTAATCGGCTTGAGGTGGAACGCAAAATTCTCCAAGCCTCAACACAGCTTCTCTTTGACCAGGGTTTTACCAAGTTCAGCATCGAAGCGGTGTCGCGTAGCGCAGGAGTTGCCAAAAAGACTGTTTACGCTATGGCGGCCAACCGTGAGGAACTGGTCGGGAAAATCGTAGCGTCCTGGACTGAGCAACTCCAAACCAGTGGAGATCACCGGCCGGGCGAGCCGCGTCCTGATCCGGAGAGCTTGCGGGCGCTATTGAGTAGGATTTACCGAATCGCCCTATCCAAGGAAGCTGTAGCCCTTTTCCGTCTCATCTGCGCTGACAAAGAAGGTCGAGAACGGCTCGCAGAAATTTATAATCGAAACGGGGTCGAGCGAGGAGTGCTGGCCGTGGCGACCTGGCTGCGCGAGTACCAAGCCGATGTCCCATCATTTGATGTCAACCGATCTGCCCGGATGATCCTTGCCGCTCTTGTTGCTGAGCCCTTGCGCAGGGCCGCTATCGGCCTTGAAACACCGTGGAACGACAGCGATGAGGAGGTCACCGCACGGGTTGGAGAATGCGTGGATTTCTACGCACGTGTATTGTTCAAAGAGTTGGGCACGGCACCATAGCGGCCATCGTGGCGCATCTGGTGATAAAGTTTCGTCTCTGATCGACTGGGATGAGTCGCATATCGACGTGCACGACCTTGACCTCGTCTTGCCCCATAATGCTGCCGATCTGGAAGCCGGGGCGTATGACATCGCCGCGCAAGCATCGGCCGCATGGGAAGCCGCCGTCTGTTGGGATGACGAATACGCGAAACAGCGACTTGCCGAAGTTCGAGCGGTCTAGGCGACTGCCGCCCATGGCGTATTGATGTCGTCGAAGCTTAGCTTGATCGACGTCTGCTTTCGGGAAGACGCCATCGCCGGCCCTACGACCGGAATAGGGGCGCATTCCTGTCGCAAGATTCGTCGTTTCATGGCCAAAACACCCAGCTTCCAAGCTAAGCTAGGAAGCCTTCACGCCATCTCAAGGTGCGAGGATTCCATTCCCCGCGCGATAAGCGGCGCGGGAGACTTCGAATGCGGGTGGGAAGCGTTAAGTCGCCGAGCCACGATATCGTGGTTGAGCCACAGGACGGGACCGGAGGGTTCGGAAGATTCGCCAAAAATTAGCTGCCCGGTTGCCTTCACAACGAGACCGCTCAGGAGGTCGCTGATCATCAACTTGCTATCCCGATGCATCTGGGTGATCTCATTGGACGTGCCGATGGTCAAATCGGCCTGTGCCTGGCTGTTTGCCATGGGCCATGCCGAAAAGTCATAGAACGGACGCATGACCTCGCTGGCCTGCATGTCGGTGATCTTCCGGAAAACATCCTTCATGGTTAAGCCGTCGGCCAGACGCTGCTGGCAGGCCTGCCACTGTTCGTCTGCCCATTGGCCACCGTTTTCTTTCTTCAACGCAAGCAGCAGCGGTATCAGGGGCAGCTCGATACCCGTGAACACATCGGACGAATTGGTCCGGATTTCGGGACAGTTATAGACAGTTGCCTTGATCCCTGTCGCCCAGGCTTCCTCTGCAATGCCTTCGAGCCGCATCTTCGCATAACCCTGGGTGTAGTTGGTGTAGGTCTGCCAACGATAGCTTCCGTCAATGAGGACCGCCGATCCGTGGTAACCATAGGCCGTATATCGTATTTGACCGCCCGAAGCTTCCACGCGCTCGCGGATCGCAGCGCTGAAATCAATGAGATGGCGAAAGGTGTTTGCGGAGACGTCGTCAAAATTCTGCAGGACGAGTTTTCCCAGGTCACTGTCGAGCAAGGTCTGCGACGACATGTGGCGGGTTCCGGTCCCCTTGTAGATTCGATTGGCGACGACCAAGAATACCTTCGCCTTCGGGATGCCCCCGGCCATTGTGTGGGCGAAGAAAACGTTGCGGCCAGCGGCGATCATTCCGTCGAGAACGGTCATGACTTTTGAAAGCGACTCCGTAAAACGCGCAGTGGCGATGTCGCGGCATTGCCCGACATAGTCCCAGTCGAGCTTATCGTGTTCCCAGCTCTCAAGCGTCATCTTTGCCAGGAGATCGGTGGGAGTTGGGCCGTCTGCGGGCGCATCGAGATCGAAACCCGCCATAAGAGGTATGTTGATGATCCTGCCGCCCAGGTGAGCCTCCGCCGAAGACAGTTCCTCGGCATCGAGCGGCCGCAGCGCATTGTTCTCGTCGCGTCGCCCGACGGTGATCCCCACAATCTCCATTCCAGCGCGTCTGGCTTCCTCGAGCAAGCCGGTGGCGTATCCGCGGCCGAACAGTTCGCCGAAGAGTACGAAAACATCGCCTTTACGGAAGACCGTGTTCTCGGAAAGACGATTCAGTGCAACCGGATTTTCCATGCTGTCAGCTCTTTGATTCGTGTCTCGTCGAGCGATGGCTCATACGAGCTTTCACAAAGACATGACCGCACCGGCACAGAATGGGAACTCATTTTCGGTGACCGTTCATTTCAAAACGTGAAGTCGGTCGCTGTTGTTCCTACAATGCAGCGAAATGCCGAGGCCGTTGGAGATCGGCGCGCCGAAATCGAAACGAGTTCGCTGGAAACGCTCGTCCTACGGATGCTTGCGAGGCTATTGAGGCTGTCTGAGGCTCATTGTTGGGCGTTCTATCATTGTCGAAATCACCTATCGGCCGCGTTCCGGAGACCGCTCGAACAGCAGGCCGACAGCTTCCAGGAACTAATGCGGGTGGTGTGAACGACCGGCATGGGGGCGCGAAGCGGATTGCGCCTGTCGGCCCCAAACGGGCATCAGATATCTCGGAAAACGCGGTCGTGAAAGGTTGCATTTTCGCGACACGAAAACGCGTCATTTCCCTATTGACTTAGAGCACACTCTAACCCGTAGCTTTCTGGGCGTCGTGACGAAAGAATGGCGTTGATGAAGATTGGCGAGTTGGCGAAGCGTTCGGGACTGACTGCCTACACTATCCGTTACTATGAACGGATCGGTCTGCTTCCCCATGCCGACAGAGACCAATCGGGCCAACGTGACTACGACGCATCAATCCTGACCTGGATAGAATTTATCGATCGTCTCAAAACGACCGGAATGCCTATTAGGGAAATGCTGCGTTACGCGGCCTTGCGGGAGCGCGGCGTCGATACGGAAGCGGAGCGCGGCGTGTTGCTCGAACAGCACCGCGAGCGTGTACGTGCGCACGTGGCCAAACTAAAAGCCTGCCTTGAAGTCCTCGACACCAAGATTGCCGGATATGCCGGCAAGGAACAAAGGATGAAAGACAATGACGCGCCAATCCACGAACGTCGGCGAAAGCCGGCTGGAACGCGGCAAGCGGGCACTCGCTGAAATCGACGGCGACGCCGGCCACAATGTAATTGCCGCTCTGGCTGACATTGCCCCCGACTTCGCAAACTACGTGTTCGAGTTTTCGTTTGGCGACATTTACAGCCGCCCCGGCCTTGATCTGCGCGCCCGTGAGATTGCGACCATCGCGGCACTGACGGCGATGGGAACAGCGACCCCACAATTGAAAATCCATATTGAGGCGGGTCTGAATGTAGGGTTGACCAGGGACGAAATCACCGAAGTCATCATACAGATGGCGGTTTATGCCGGCTTTCCTGCGGCTCTCAACGGGCTGTTTGCAGCCAAGGAGGTCTTCGCCGCCCGTTTTCCCGTTCAGAAGGGGAATCGGTATGATCAACCAGGTTTCCGGCGGCAGCAATCTGGCCTTATGGCGCACAAAGGACCCGACGCCGCTGCGAAGACCATGTCTGCGTTCAGGCATGCGCGATAACTGCCTCCATGACCGACATGGAAGCGCTTCTGCGCCATGACAGCCGTCGACCGCAGTCGGCCCCAAACCGGGCTTGCCGTTACGCAGACAAATGCGGTGGTAGTGCCTTTACTATCCTGTCGTCCGACAAAAACATCAACAAAATTGTTAAGTGCCATAAGCGTAGGGCGCTAGGTCCGAATATGCGGGCGTGATACTCGCGGCCATGACCCTATCTGCATCCCCCACCTTCATGTTTCCGCTCATTGCGTTCGGTACAATCCTTGGGATCGCAGGCACCGATCTGGTGCTCCCTGCTGTCCCGACGATGCCGAACGAGTTGGGTGGCACACCAGCTCTGGCGCAGATGGTTCTTGCGGCCTATGCCGCAGGCACGCTTGTGGGGCTGCTGACTTTCGGTGAACTCGGCGCCAGATACTCGCCTCGCAAACTGCTGATCTGGTCTTTGGGCCTGTTTGCTTTCATTTCCATTCTGGCAGCATTCTCGCCTACACTGGAGTGGCTTGTCGCTTTCAGGTTCGCCCAAGGGGCCTTTGGCTCCGGTCCCGCGGTATTTGCGCCCGGTTTCATTCATGGCCTCTACTCTGGTGACAAAGCGGCCGCCATGTTCGGACGGCTCGGTTCGATTGAGTCCCTGACACCCGCATTTGCCCCGATCGCTGGAGCCTTCCTCCTGCAGCTGGGGGGCTGGGAAACATCCTTCCTCGTGCTCGGAGGCCTCGCCGTCTTCTGTGCCGTTGGCAGCGGCGTCTACGCCCAATTGCTCCCGGACCGGCAGGATACCTTCAAAACGCACCGTAGCTATCTATCCATCGTGCGCAACGCCGACTTCCTTCGGCACGCCTTAAGTCAGGCCTTCTCGCTGGCCGGAATCCTTATCTTTGTCTTTGGCGCACCGGCGGTGATGACGGAAGTTCTGGGCGGAGACATCAGAGATTTCATTCTCTTGCAGATTTGCGGCATTACGACCTTCATCCTGGCGTCGAACCTGTCAAGCACGCTTGCCAGCAAGTTCGGAACAGAGCGCATGATCTTTATTGGGACGGCGGCGCTTCTCGTGGGCTTCCTGCTGATCCTTGCCTATGTTGGAATCGGCGGAGGCGGTCTCATCGTACTTGTGCCCCTGTGGATTTTGACGAACGGGGCATTTGGTATCCGGGGGCCGATCGGCTTCCATCAAGCCATCCTTGCCTCGAAGGGCGATCATTCTCGCGGCGCCGCATTGGTCGTGGCGGCGATTCTCGGTTTCACGGCAGCGGGTACCGCTGCCACAGCCTCCTTCCTCAGTTTGGGTTGGTGGCCGCTCGCTATGGCAAGCTGCCTCGCGGCAGCCCTTGCCTTCCTATGCCTGGCGGTGTTTCCGAGAAGCTGAGGCTTGCCTTTCAAAGCAATCCAGCTACCGGACGAGAGCATTAACGATGTCTCGTCCTTTTTTCTGGGCGTTCGCTTACTTGGCGAACAACTCACGCAGCTTGGCGCCCTCAACGGGGCTGGCGGCGACGACGGGCTTCCACCCCTCTTCCTGAGCCATGTCGGTGAAAGCTTTGGCTTTGGTTTCGTCGAGCGCGAACGTGCGAATTCCAGCCTTTTCTTGGCGCTTGAATTCTTCCTTCGCCATATCCCTGTATGCAGCGGACGCGGCTTCCGCCTTGAGCATTTCCTCCTCAAGAACTGCCCTCTGCTCAGCGGTCAGCTTCTTCCATGTGTTGCCGCTGATATAGATACCCGTCTCGACCTGATAGAAGCCCGGATCAATACGCGCTGCTGTCTTCTCCTGCCAGCCGAGATCGAACACGCCGACGGACGGCCAAGCGTAACCATCAATCGTGCCGCGCTCCAGTGCGGTGAAGACTTCGCCGGCCGCCGTTTGCATCGGAGCGATCCCAAGGCCATCAAAGAAGGCTTTGTAGGTCGGCGCCGAGCGGATCTTCAGACCCTTGAACTCCAGATTGTCAGGATATTTCGACATGTAGATATGGTAGTTCATGTTCTGAACCAGCCGGCCCAACCAGTGGATATTGGCCTTTTTCATATGGATCTCGTCCAGCAGGGCGTAGCCGCCGTTTGAACGCAAGTCGGCCATGGACAGATCCGTCAGCGTCATCGCCAGACCTTCCGGAACCAGATTTGCGTGATAGACGGCAGTCGTGTTGGCAAGGTCGATTACGCCGCCGCGAAGCGCGTTGCCAACCTCGAAGGGAGGCATGGCATCCGGACCGCCAACCAGGTTGATGCGAACTTTGCCCTTCCCGTTCTCATTCACGCTCTTAACAAAGGCGTCGAAAGGCGTGAAAAAAGTCGTGCCCTTCTGAAAAGCGGAGATAGCACGGAGCACGACCTCGTCTGCCGCGGCGGGCACGGCGGCGCTCAGAGTGGCCATCATTGCAAAGAGAGCGGACAGTGCGCGTTTTCTCATGGAGGGTTCCCTTGTTTTCTATTTGAGGAGATTGGGCAGCAAAAGCGTCAGGTCCGGCGCCATGAACATAAGTGCCAGAATGACGAGTTCGATAAGGATAAAAGGAGCGGCAGCACGGTAGATCTTGGGGAGCGCCGTATCGCGGCTAACGCCCTGCATCACCATCAGCAGAATGCCGAATGGTGGCGTCAGCAATCCAAGCTCAATGGCCACCAGCATCATCAAGCCGAGCCAGACCGGCTCGACGCCCGCCGCTTGCGCCAGCGGCATGAAGAAAGGAAGCGTAATCATCATGATCGAGATCTGGTCTATGAAGCAGCCAAGGATCAGGATGATGAGCAGCATCATCGCCACTAAAATGGCGGGGCTTGGGTCGAAAGCTTCGATCAGCCCGATGAAGCCGGTGGTTGCCCCAGAAAAGGATAGAATCTGCGAGAACGTCGTCGACGCCACGATGATGAACAGGATCGAGATGGAAACCTTGGCCGTTTCGACCATCGACTTGATGAAGTTCGCCGGGGTCAGGGTGCGATAGCCCATCGTAGCGATCAAGGCGGCCGCCGAGCCCAGCGCCGCCGATTCCGTGGGCGTTGCGATACCGGCAAGCATTCCGCCTACAACGGCAATGAAAATGCCCGAGAGCGGCAGGACATCACGCACGAACGGCATGATCCGCTCTTTAAGCGGAGGGATCGTTCTGACATCTTCGCGCGGCGCCGAAGATGGGACCATCTGTGCCACGATGATGACGAAGGCCAGGAACGACACCGCCATCAGGAGGCCGGGCATGATCCCACCGATCAGCAATTGGGATATGGAAATGCCCGAGAGCGATCCTAGCATGACCGCGAGCGCCGACGGCGGAATAAGGACGGCGATACCGCCCACTGCCATCGTCGGCCCGAGGGCAAGCGTGGTCGAATAGCCGCGCTTGATCATTTCCTGCGACAGCGTACCGCCCAGCATCGCTGTATTGGCAATCGAAGAACCGGAAAGTGCAGCGAATGCCGTTCCGCCCACGACGGAGACGCAAGACAAACGCGCGGGAAGTCTGACGAGTAGCTTCTCCACCGCATCGATCGCCCTATAGGCAAGACCCGTATGGAAAAGCAGCTCGCCCATCAAAATGAAGAGTGGAATCGGGGCAAGCGCAAAGGAGTTCACTGCGAGCGAGGCATTGCGCGTCAATTGCATCAGGCCGGCTTCGCCGCCCAGGAATATCCATGCACCCACGAGGTTTGCGCCGAGAAATGCGAATGCAACCGGTGTACCGATGGCAAATTGTAGAGCAAGTAGGCCAATCAGTAGAAGAAGTGTCTGCCACCAGATCATGCGGTTTCTCCTGCTTGCAGCAGCTTCGCAAGGAACTCCAGACCGCAGAGGCCAAAGCACCAAATCACCGGCAGCATGAGATACCATTCCGGGAAAACGAGGGTTTTGAAGACCAAGGCGCCGGCCTTATAACTGTCGAGAAGAGTGGCGACGGCGAGCCAGGTGAGGCCGAGCGAGATGACGATTCCGACTACGAAGCAGATCTTGACCATCGCCGACGCTGTGTCCTTGCTCACGACCCGCAGCAGGACGTCCACATTCACATGCCCACTGTGATGCAGCACCCAGGGCGCTCCCGCGAAGGTGCCGACTGTGATGAGATATTCGGTGACCTCGTTAAGCCACGGCCAACTCAAAAGGCCGAGATTGCGTCCGAGAACGTCTAGGATAACTGAAAGAGCGAGCAAGCCGAAGCAGAGTGCTGCGATCGCCCCGGCGAACGCCATAACTCCACTCAGCGCCGCTCTGAACCGAGCGCCGATCATAACAGGTTCACCCACTGGACATGTTTATTGCGGTATAATCCTTTAGGCTTAAAATTTGTCAACGGGAATAATTCTCTGCGAGTCTCTTTGCATGGTAAAGTCGGGCGCAGCGGCATGTTCGCGTACAAAGCCGTCCCATGCTGCTAAAAGACCAGACCACGAGCGTGAGATGTTCATATCCGGAGAAATTCTTATCCTGACTGGAACACCTGGTTCAGGCAAAACGACCGCGGCAAACAGCATCGCGCAACTGCCCGGCAGCCCGAAGGTCCACCTGCATTCGGACGACTTCTGGCATTTCATCAAGGCAGGCTCGATTCCACCGTGGCATCCCGAGGCCCATGCCCAGAATGCAACAGTGATCGATGTGCTGGCCGGGGCGGCCGCCCGCTATGCGAAGGGCGGCTACTTCGTGCTGGTGGATGGCATCATTGGGCCCTGGTTTTTAGACGCGTTCCGAAATATCGGAGCGGTCCTGCACTATATCGTCCTTCGTCCGGATCTGGAGGAGGCAATCAGACGATGCCGCCAACGAGGCGGCGCCTCCCTTTCTGATCCCATTCCAATTTCCGCGCTCCACCAGCAGTTCGCGAATTTGGGCGTATTGGAAGGCCATTCGCTGTCGGTCGCAGGCATGAGCGCTGACGAAACTTGCGATTCCATCCGTCAGGCAGTGGAAAGCGGGCGTTTCCGGCTGAGGTAGACCTAAAGTGGTTGAGGGGAGTGTCGTCCGCTCAGAGGGCGCAATCCTGCCGTCGCGCGTTGGAAACGCCAGATGAGTCGGCCCTGGCGTTTCGTTTGTTGAGATGTCGGCCTACGCCACCAACCCCTTGGTCAGTTCCAGCGCCTGCCGCTCGAACAACCGGCGATAGATCCCCTTGTTGAGCCGGATCAGTGCCTGATGGTCGCCTTCTTCGACAATCTTGCCTTTATCGAAGACCAGCAGCCGGTCCAGCGCCCGCACCGTGGAGAGACGATGGGCGATTACCAGCGTTGTGCGGCCGTCCATCAGACGTTCCATGGCCTGCTGGATCTGCACCTCGCTCTCGCTATCAAGGCTCGAGGTCGCCTCGTCCAGGATCAGCACCGGTGCGTCGGCCAGGAAGGCGCGGGCGATGGCGACACGCTGACGCTCGCCGCCCGATAGCTTGACGCCACGTTCGCCGACCATCGTCTCATAGCCCTTGGGAAGGTCCATAATGAACTCGTGCGCATTGGCCTGTTTCGCAGCCTTTTCGATTTCGCGCCGCGAAGCATTCGGCCTGCCATAGGCGATGTTTTCCGCCAGCGTCCGGTGGAACAGGATGGGCTCCTGCTGCACGATGGCGATCTGCCCGCGCAGACTCGATTGCAAGACCTCGGCGACATCCTGTCCATCGATACGAATCGAGCCCGAGTTCACGTCATAGAGACGCTGAATGAGCTTGACGAAGGTTGTCTTACCCGAGCCCGAATGCCCCACCAGACCGACGCGCTCGCCCGGTTTGATGGTGACGGAAAAGTCCTCGTATAGAGGGTTGGGATGAGCGCCGTATTGAAAGGTGACGCGATCGAAGACAATCTCGCCCGCGCCAATCTCGATCGGCACGGCGTGTGGCTTGTCCTCAATGCCGAGCGGCATCTTGTCGAGCAGCACCAGTTCTTCCATGTCGTTGACGGCCCGCTGCAGGTTACGGATGTCCTGACCGACATTGCGAAGATAACCCTGCAGAACGAAGAACATTGCCAGCACGAACGTGATGTCACCGGGTGTGGCCAGCCCCTGCCGCCACATGATCAGGCCCGTTCCCAAAATGCCCGCCTGCATTGTGACCATCATTAAACCCTGGATCGTGCCGCTCGTAGTGCCGCGCTTCCATGTCCGCCGTGTGCGACTGTCCCATCTGGCCAGCACCTGGCTCAGCCGCGTCTCTTCGCGCTTCTCGGCGCCGAAGGCCTTGACCACCGCATTGCAGCTGATGGCGTCCGCCAGCGCACCGCCGAGCTTGGTGTCCCAGGCGTTGGCAAGTCTTGCGGCCGGCGAAACGAACCCCATGGAAAGCGCCACGGTGACGCCGACATAGATGAACGAGCCCGCCCCCACGACCAGACCCATGATCGGCCAATAGCTGCCGAGTACGATACTCGCGCCGACCAGCATGACGATGGACGGCAGCAGGGCGACCAGCAGCAGATCGTTAAGCGAGTCGAGCGCCCACATGCCGCGGGTGATCTTGCGAACTGTCGAGCCGGCAAAGCTGTTGGCGTGCCAGTCGGTCGAGAACCGCTGCACCCTGTAAAAGCCGTTGTTGACCACATCTGCCATGGTGCGCAACGTCAGCCGGATAATGCCGATGAAGATTAACCAGCGCAGCGCCACGCTGGTCAGGCCCAGCACGACAACGATGACGAAGGCGCTGAGCGCACGATCGGCTCCATTGCCGCCGGCAATGGCATCGACGATCTGGCCGGAAAATACTGGCACCATGACTTCGGTCAGCGTGCTTGCGATCACCAACACGATGATGGCGCCCACGAAAACAGGTCGATAGCTCCAATGATGAAAAACAAAGCCGAGCACCTGGCGATAGGCGTCGGCACGAAAATCGAGCTTCTTGCGAGTCATTGACTTCAGCCCGGCCCGTGTCGGCGCCGGTCCTCAAATCGAGAGTTGAGAGGTACACAGCCCATGCGGGAGACGAAATAATCCCGTGAAATCAATCGGGCTGTGACAAAAGAGAAAACCGCTGGTCGCGCCCGAGGAGGGCCGCGAATGGAAATGACCTAGTGTCGGGTCATTCCGCACGGGAGGTTTTCGACGATCGATACTGTCATTCCAACGCCTCCCTTTGTTCGATCCTAAGCGGTGAGCGGTTTATACCCGAGCAATTCGGTATTGCCAAGCGGTCACCACAACCTGGCGGAAGGTGATGCGCAAACGACACAATTCAGACTGGGAAGGGCAGAATGCCGCCAACGGCCAACGTGCCGGACCTGACAACTGGCCCACAGATGCCATCGCCTCAAAACCAACGCGATGTCTGCTTCGGCAGGCGAACACCTGCCTCTGTCACCGAAAAGGGGGCATTACCGACCGCCGTACGGGGCTATAAGTGGACACTCGTCATGTCGGAGCAAATCTTCCGTTGTAGGATTAAAGAATTCAGTAGTCCGACAAAGAGTATCTTGCGTTTGGGGAACCAAAACGAGGCTGCACGCCGAGAAGAGGCGCAGCGCGGCTGATAATCGACTTGATCATAGGCGCGGCGGTGGATGCTGCCGTTCGGCCGCCATGTTCACCTGTCTTCGGAGCGTCGATGATCGAAAGCACCACATATTTCGGCCTGTCCATCGGAAATGCTGCGACGAATGCATTGAAGTTGATATCGTTCGCGTACCGCCCGTTGATCACCTTGTCGGCGGTGCCCGTTTTGCCGCCCACGTTGAATCCTTCGACTTGGGCGCTCCGGCCGGAGCCTTTCAGGCCATTCCAGGTGTAAAGATGACGCATGTCCGCACTGGTTTTGTCCTTTATGACGGTACGCGACAGCAGTTTCGCCTGCTCGCGACTGCGGCGAAGAAATGTCGGAGGGACAAGACTTCCGCCGTTGATCAATGAAGCGGCGGCGACCGCCGTCTGCAACGGCGTGGTCGCCACGCCATGGCCGAACGAGATCGTCACGGAGTTGATTTTCTTCCATGTGCGCGGCTGGGTCGGCGTTGCGACACCAGGCATTTCGGTTTCCATCTTTGACAGGAGCCCGAGCTTTGCCAGAAATTGCTGATGCCCTTCGATGCCGACCATATCGGCAATTGCGGCCGTACCGATGTTTGATGAATACTGGAAGACTTCCGGGATTGTCAGTGCCCGGTTCTTGCCCTTGAAATCCCTGATCGTGAAGCCGCCCATTCGGATCGGTCGGGATGCGTCGACAACGGAATTCAAGGTTATCTTCTCTTCGTCTAGTCCCATCGCCAAAGTGAAGCTCTTGAATGTCGAGCCCATCTCATAGGTCGCATTGCTCACCCGATTGAACCAGCCCTTTTCGTATTCCTTGTCCACGTTTCCATCAGGAAGCGTTCGCGACGGTTCGTTCGGATCGTAGTCGGGCACCGAGGCCATCGCGAGCACTTCACCCGTGTCGACATCGAGAATGACCGCACCGGCGGCTTCGGCCTTGTAGGTGGTCATCGCAGTTGCGACCACCTCACGCACGATGTTCTGGACACGAATGTCGATCGAAAGTCTAACGGGCTCCAGCGGCGTATCGCCTGTCATTCCGGCCGCGCGGAGATCCGACAAGCCTTGCTGGTCCAGGTGACGCTCCATTCCGGCGAGACCTTGATTGTCAACGTTCACATGGCCCACGATATGCGATGCGGTAGCACCGCCGGGGTAAAAGCGCCGCTTCTCCGGACGAAAACCGACGCCGGGAATGCCGAGCGCGAGAACAGCCGCCTGTTGCCGAGGCGTCAGCTGCCGCTTCAACCACTGGAAGGCAGTCCCCGAACGCAGCCGTTTGTGTGTTTCGCCCCAATCCAGGTTCGGAATAACCTGCGCGAGCTTCTCCACGACCTCGTCCGCATCGACGATGCGCCGCGGGTCCGCATAAAGCGACACCATGTTGACGTCAGTCGCCAGAAGTGCGCCGTTGCGATCGACTATGTCGGGGCGTGATGCAACCACAGTAGGGCTGCCGAGCGAACTGGTGGTTGGGGGATCAGCGATACCATATTGGACAAGCCGAGCGCCAATGAGGAAGAAGACGACCGAAAAACCTGCGATCAAAATCCCCAGTCGCTGACGTGCCTGCCTCCTCCGGCGGACACCGGTGCCAATGAATTCTCCGCGTCCTTCGGCGTCCCGCCGCCTCACTATAAAATGAGCGCGCCTCTTCAATCGAACGACAAAGGAAATCATTGAGGAAATCCATTTAACGCAATAGTCTGGAATGGGCGAAGAATGCCGTTGCTAAAAATTTAATAAACATGCCGATTTGCTCGCGGCAATGAGCGGAGAGCAACCCGCCAGAAACGATCGCTACACGATTAATATACAATTAAAGACGTACCATTCTCGGGCTCTGGCATTAACGGTACCAATGACCGCTCCGAGAGCGCGAAGGCGATGGGGTCGCAAAACCGCGCATCGATGGAACGTTCGCTCAAAAGCACTGCAATCCTCCGCCCGTCGAAAAACACGAGGCCGCCTTCGAGCGGCTCTTGACGACCGAACGGCGGCTCTCTGCGTTTTAAGGGAACTAGGCGTGGCATAGCGGCCAGCCGATGATAGGAATCTCACCGGCCGATTACGCATGCACTGCGGACGCCGCGAGAGGCTGGCGTCGGACTTTCCGCGGATCTGGCAGATCATGAATGCCTTGCGAGACGTTCTTCGCAGATGAGGCGAACCAATTTTTGAAGCACCTCTATGCGTTCGATGATCCAGCAAAGCTCTTCTTCTGTTATCTCGAAATGCGGCGAATATCGCGCAGCTACGTAGGCGCGATCGAGCCGTTCGAAACAGCGGCGGGCGAATTTGGTGTCTCGCGGCCATGCCTCGATCAGTCGCGGGTCGATCCGCTCGGCCGAAGAGCGTAGGAATTTCAGGCGATGCGACTTAGGCGAGTAGAGGGTCAGGACAAGTAGCGCGCAGTGATAGAGGCGTTCAGCGGCTTGGTGGAAATTGAAGGTGGCCTCATTCACATTGCCTCTTTGCAGTAAAAATTCTGCCGATGCTTTAAAAGCGTCCGCACTTGGATACCAATGATCGAAATATCCCCTTGCTTCTATCTTCGCATCTTCCTGATCCAGCGGCTTCGGTGCCACGAAGGGATGGCCTTCCTTCTCGTAGAGCATGATGCCGTCGCGGATGAGGTCGATAAAGAACGGCCGTCCGCGTGCCAGCTGGTCGTTCACGTCCTGCAGCGTGTGAACGATG
>NZ_JPYQ01000050.1:55521-55846 GCF_000757525.1 Rhizobium sp. YS-1r
ATTCTGCTTTTCGGAAAGCTTCGACTGCTGAGCCGCCTCGAATTCCTCGAAGATGATTTTCAAGGCGCGCGAAAGCTCCCGCTGCTTGCGCTCCGGAAGATGGCCGACGGCCTCGCTATCAGTCACGGGAACACCTGTATCCATTGTCTCCGTCGCTTGTTCTAGTCGATCTGCAGATCCAGAACCTACGCCCTCGTATTCGTCTTCCGTTCAAAATCATGCCTAGCGGAGCATCGGTCAAGCCCGCTCCAGCGCAGAATGCGAAAGCTCTACTAGTGTGACGTCTCAGAGATTATGACGGGTTGTTCTATGCCCAGAATTGGCA
>NZ_JPYQ01000051.1:0-310 GCF_000757525.1 Rhizobium sp. YS-1r
GTGTTTTGAGGCTTGCTGGGTGTGCGAGAAGGTTTCCAGGGTTATCTGGAGACTTGCATGGCAGAAGATGGATTTGTTGGTCGCTACGAAATCGTCGAGCCGCGCCGCGGAAACCGGCGTTGGCCGGATGACGTTAAGGCTCGGATTGTAGCGGAAAGCTTTCAGCCCGGTGTTCGTGTTGTTGATGTTGCGCGTCGTCATGACGTTATAGCAAACCAACTTTCCAGTTGGCGGCGACAAGCACGAGATGGGGTTCTGGCGCTGCCTTTTGAGGCTATGCCGGGCCTTTCGGAGAACGGTGATGCCGAAC
>NZ_JPYQ01000052.1:0-420 GCF_000757525.1 Rhizobium sp. YS-1r
CTTGGCGAGCACACCTTCGCGCGATGTATCGATGACGTGGTCGGCGAGTTCGTCGAGTTCGCGAAGATTGAACTCGTCCATCATTTCGAGCAGACGCTCGCAGCCGACGGCATTGCAGTTGATCAGCGAATAGACGTCGCCGACGGTCTCCACCGGCTGGCGGGTATTGGCGCGGATCATGGCCATCAGGCTTTCGTCCACTTGCCCGCCATCGACGATCTTCAGGATCGGCAGGTAGAGACCTTCCATGAACACATCGCGCGAGCTCGTCCTGTCGATCACCCCGCCGATGTCCATCACATGGCTATTGCAGGCGAGGAAGCCGATCAGCCGATCCCCCTTGAAGCAGGGCGTGGTTATCGAGATATCGTTCAGATGGCCGGTCCCCATCCACGGATCGTTGTGAATGAAGACGTCACC
>NZ_JPYQ01000053.1:0-383 GCF_000757525.1 Rhizobium sp. YS-1r
GATTAACGGAAGAGCGAGAGGATGTTCTGCGAGTCGGAGTTGGCGATCGAGAGCGACTGGATCGCAAGCTGCTGCTGGGTCTGCAGGGCCTTGAGCTTCGTCGACTCCTCGTTCATCTCCGCATCGACCAGGCGGCCGACACCGCTGTCGATCGAGTCGGAGAGCTTGCTGACAAAGTCCTCCTGCATCTGAACACGGCTCGAAACCGCGCCGAGTTTCGCGGCAGCGCTGGTCATCTGTTCCAGCTGGCCATCGACGAACGAGGTCAGAGCGGCCATGATGTCTTCATCGCTGACATTGGTGCCGCCCATGCCCAGATCGCTGTTGCCGCCGTTGCGGTAGTCGTCGAGCTTGGTGATGTCCAGTTCCGACACGGAGACGTT
>NZ_JPYQ01000054.1:0-7396 GCF_000757525.1 Rhizobium sp. YS-1r
TGCCAATTCTGGGCATAGAACAACCCGTCATAATCTCTGAGACGTCACACTAGTGACAACTTTAAGATCCGCATCGTTCGATGCAAGAAGGTTGATTTCTCAGTGCGTTAGATAATCAGACGCACTACCCGCGGTTCGATTCTGTTCAACTGCAAATGATCGCGGATGAAGGGGACAGGTTCCAGACCCTTTACCCAGGAAGCCATATGCAAACATGTCCAGGCGCCACCGCCGAGGTGACCTCGACGGAGCACCGCTATGTCCAGATTACAAATTTCAGCGTCTGCGTGAGGCACCACGGGGCAGATCAGCGACCTCAATGATGCAATGGTGGCGGTCTCACGCCGCGACTTGGCTCTTGCCAAAGCTGTCGCGAACATCCCTTGCGGGTGAGGCTCCAAACATCCGGCCATATTCGCGCGTGAACTGGGGCACGCTTTCGTAGCCAACGGAATAGGCCGCATTGCTGATCGGCGCACCTTCGGAAATCATCATCCGCCGCGCCTCGATGAGGCGCAGTTGCTTCTGGAATTGGAGCGGCGACAGAGATGTGACGACGCGGAAGTGGTGGTGGAATGAGGAAAGGCTCATCCCGGCGACTTCGGCCAATTGTTCCACCGTCAGCGTCTCCGCATAAGCGCTTCTGATGAGAGCGACGGACCGCCCGATCCGGCTTGCATGGCTGTCGGTGACGCCGAGCGCACGGATGCCTGCGCCGTGCCGACCTGTCAGCAGCCAGAAATGCATTTCGCGGATCAGCTGATTTTGCAGGACAGGGATCGAAGCCGGACGATCAAGAAGTCGCATCAGGCGCAGAGCCGTGTCGGCGACTTCCGCTTCTGTCGGGTCGACGCGGATGGGAACGCCCGTATCCGCTTGGGCAATGCCGATGTCCATGACGAGCGACTGCGTCACCGCCAGATCGATATCGAGAACAAGCGAGTAGTAAGGGACGCCGGCATTGGCCCGCGTGATCTGGCTGACATTCGGGACGTCGGCGGCAATCAGCAAGGAATCTCCAGCCCCGAAATCGAAGGTCGTGCTGCCCATGGTCACGCGCTTGGCTCCCTGAAGAACGAGGGCGACCAGCGGTTTGGAAATCGCATATTGCATTTCGCTCGGCGCCGTCGCTCGCATGGCAAAGAGCCCGGGTATAGGCGTGCGCGCAACACCGTACTTGTCGGCATTGGCGTCGGCGAAACGGCACACGCATTCCAGGAGAGTGCTGTTCATTGTGGTCCATTCCGATCCATCAGAATGCAGACATCCTAAAGGGCGAGCGGACCTCCCCGCAAGCGGCCTTGGCGGATTAGGCAAGGATTCTGGATTCGGCGGCAACCCCGACCGGGGTGGCTTGCGATAGCTTGCTCTCATTCGGAAGCGACCGGCTTCCGGATCAATGAGCAAGGAGAAAGTCATGACCAACCTGAAGGACCGCAACATCCTGGTACTGGCAACCGACGGCTTCGAGGATGCCGAACTTTACAGCCCGCGCCAGTCGCTCCTCGACGCTGGAGCGCGAGTTGTCTTGGCTTCGCCCAAGGGCGGCCCAATCCGCGGCTGTGTCTACAATGCCGAGACCGGCAACTCGGACGAGTCGAGCGAGACGATCACGCCGGACCGACTGATCGCGGATATCGACGCTGCTGACTTCGATGCCCTCGTCCTGCCCGGCGGCGTGGTCAATCCCGACAAGCTGCGAATGGACGAGAAGGCGATTGCTCTGGTGAAGGGGTTCGCCGCCGCCGGTAAGCCGATCGCCTCGATCTGCCATGGCCCCTGGCTTCTGGTCGAGGCCGATGTGCTGCGCGGTCGCCGCGCCACGGCTTGGTACTCCATCCGGACCGATCTGAAGAACGCCGGTTCGACCGTGGTCGATGCCGAAGTGGTGGTGGATGGCAACCTCATCACCAGCCGGATGCCGTCCGACATCCCTACCTTCACGAAGGCGATCGTCAGCTCGCTTCAGGGCTGACCTCCGGGGCATGGCACTGGCGAACATCAAGAGGACGCGAGAATGACGAGCAAGTTTCAGCTTCTGATAAACGGTGATCACCGCGAGGGTTCGGAAGGCGCCGCCGTCGATGTAATTAATCCTGCCACGGGTGACAGTCTCGGACAGGTGGCCTACAGCTCGACGGCGGATATTGAAAACGCGCTCGCCGCCGCCCGGCGCGGCCTGCAATCCTGGCAGGCGGTGCCGGCCTGGGAGCGTGGCCGCATCCTGAAGGATGCCGCCAGCATCATCCGCCGCGACGCAGGCCGGATCGCGCACATCTTGACTCTGGAGCAGGGCAAGATCCTCTCCCAGGCGCGCGACGAGGTTCATCGCGCCGCCGACTTTATCGAATGGGGAGGGGAGCAGGCCCGACGGATCGCGGGCCGCATCGTGCCGGGACGGCAAGCTGGCCAGCGCATTGAGGTCCAGCCGCATCCGATCGGCGTCGTCGCGGCATTGACGCCCTGGAACTTCCCGATGGCGCTCGCCGCCAAGAAGTTCGCCGGCGCATTGGCGGCCGGCTGCGCCATCATCTGCAAGCCGTCACAGGAAACGCCCGGTTGCGTCCTGGCAATGGGAGAGGCCCTGCTGGAGGCAGGCGTTCACCCGGCGGCGCTGGCCGTCGTCTTCGGGGACGCCGATCAAATCTCAACCCAGCTCATCGAGTCCCCGATCATCGCGAAGATCACCTTTACGGGCTCGATCCCGATCGGCAAGAAGCTCGCTGCGGCGGCGGGACTTCGCATGAAGCCGGTGACCATGGAACTCGGTGGCCATGCGCCGGTCGTCGTCTGCGGCGATGTGGACCCGGCGGCGACCGCGGAACTGCTGGCGCGGGCCAAGTTCACCAATGCGGGACAGATCTGCCTCTGCCCCTCCCGCTTCTTCGTCGAGGAAAGCATTGCCCAGCCCTTTGCAAGACGCTTTGCCGAGGTCGCCAAGGGGCTGAAAGTCGGAGACGGTCTGGATCCAGCCACCGATGTAGGCCCCCTGGCCAGCGAGCGGCGTGTCGAGGCCATAGCCCTCCTCGTCGACGATGCGCGAGAACGGGGTGCGACCATCCTCGCCGGTGGAGAACGCCTCGGTGAGCGCGGCTTCTTTTATGCTCCGACAGTCCTGACGGAGGTGCCGGAGGACGCTGCCGTCCTCCACGAGGAGCCGTTCGGTCCCGTCGCGCCGATCCTGCCTTTTTCCGATGAAGAGGCTATGCTTGAGGCTGCGAACGGGCTCGAATTCGGGCTGTCGGCCTATGTTTTCACCCATGACGGCAGAAGGCAGCGCCGACTTGTCGACGCGCTGCAATACGGCGCCGTTTCGGTGAACGGCAGCCTGGCGCATCTGCCCGAAGCCCCACTGGGCGGCTGGAAGGACAGCGGAATCGGGACCGAGGGCGGCATCGAGATCCTCGAGCCCTACACCATCACCAAGCACGTCAACCTCGCCTGACCGAAGCAGCAACGAACCAGGTGCCGAACGAACGGCACCTGGGGCGCGAGCGGAGCCCGACCCATGTTGCCCATCGATTACCCCGCAATTCCCCTCTCATTTGTGGCCGGACCGGCCGTTCTGGCGAATGTTTGCGCCATTCTCCAGGACAGGGTGAACATTCGCCATGCCCATTCGGTCGATCAGTGGAGAAGTCTTCAGTCCCTCCGCGCCGGGCAAGGCGGAAAGGCAGCCAGGCTTTACTCGGATACTGACGTGGCAGTTGCGCTTTCCGGCCGACGGGTTCGCCTTCAGCTGCGTGCGACGGAACTGTTGACGCTGGGGACATGCAGCTTCGGCGTGACCAGCCTGCTTTCACTCGGATGGTCGATACTCGCCAATGCGGAAATCAATCGGAGCGCGGCACTTTTTTCCGTATCAACGATCTTCTGCGCGTCGGTCGGGCTTCTCATTCTCATGACGGTGGCCCTGACCGTCATCCAGGAAAGCGCCAGTGCGCGTGCATTGATGCGCGTGCATTTCCTCAGCTCGCCTTCTCAGGCGGAAGCCGCCGGAGATCAGCCGTGAGCTCGCTGTCTCTCCTCGACTCCCCTTTGTTCGGCGGCGGCTTCGTCAATGGCGAAATGCGCAGCCTGTTCGACAGTAGTGCCTTTGTTGACCGGTGCGTCGAAACCGAAGTCGCACTCGCTACAGCCGAAGCGCGTCTTGGTCTCATCCCCGAGGCCGCAGCCGCTTCGATCGCCACCGCAGCCCGGACGATCCGTTTCGACATGACCCGACTTGCGCGCGAGACGGAGCTCGTCGGCTATCCGATCCTGCCGATGGTCGAGCAAATGGCCGATGCCTGTGGCGAGGCCGGAGGTTATCTGCACTGGGGCGCGACGACACAGGACATCATGGACACGGCCACTGTCCTGCAAATCAGGCATGCGCTCGATCTCATCGAACGGCAGCTGGACGATACTGTTGCCGCGTTGCGCAACCTGGCCGCCGAACATCGTGATACGCCGATGGCCGGGAGAACCCACCTGCAGCAGGCGTTGCCGATCACATTCGGCTATAAGGCCGGCGTCTGGCTGTCAGGTCTTGAGCGACATCGCGAACGCCTGGCGCAGATGCGCCCGCGCGTTCTCGTGGTGCAGTTTTCCGGGGCGTCGGGAACGCTGGCGTCCCTGGGGGAGCATGGGCTGGCCGTCCAGGCGGAACTCGCTAAAATCCTGGGCCTCGCGATCCCGAGGATCACTTGGCACGCCGCCCGCGACGGCATGGCGGAGGTCGTGCAGGTCCTTGCGCTGGTCTGCGGCAGCCTTGCCAAAATCGCCTTCGACGTTTCCGTCATGATGGCGACGGAACTTGGGGAGGTCTCGGAGCCCTTTGCCCGTCATCGCGGCGCGTCCAGTACCATGCCGCAAAAGCGCAATCCGATCTCCTGCGAACTCATCATCGCGGCCGCCAAAGTGGTGAGGCAGCATTCGGGCTTGATGCTCGACGCAATGGTCCACGATTTCGAGCGCGCAACGGGACCGTGGCACCTCGAATGGTCCGCCATCCCGGAAAGTTTTGCCCTGACCTTCGGGGCTCTTTTACAAGCAAGCTTCATGCTGTCCGGGCTCGTCGTCCATCCGGACCGGATGCTGGCGAACCTGGGGATCTCGAAGGGCCTGATCGTCGCAGAGGCGGTGATGATGGCACTCGCCCCCCTGACCGGTCGCCAGACCGCACATGATCTCGTCTATGCCGCCTGCCGTCGCGCGGTGGAAGCCGGCAGGCCGCTCTTCGAGGTACTCGCGGGGACGCAGGAGGTGGCGATACCGCTCGGCCGTGAGCGCCTGCGTCACCTCACCGATCCCGCAAATTATCTCGGCTCTGCATCGCAGATGGTCGATCGCATTCTGCAGCCCGCACCACGTGCCGAGCTGGAGAAATAGGCAAGGCTCGCCGAGGATCCGGCAACCGCCGGACCGCGACCCCTGTCATAAAATTCCTGTCACCAACAAACGGATTGAAGGAGAACGGATATGAATACAGTTTCCATCATCACCGGCGGCAGCCGTGGCCTCGGCCGCAACACCGCAGTCAGCATCGCGCGTCATGGCGGCGACGTCATCCTGACCTACCGCAGTGGTGCTGTCGACGCGCAAGCCGTCGTGGCCGAAATCGAAGCACTCGGCCGAAAGGCGGTCGCCCTGCAGCTCGATGTGACGAACGTCGCCTCATTCAAGGCCTTCGCGGACAATGTTCGCAATGCCCTGTCGGCGACTTGGGGCCGCGACACATTCGACCATCTCGTCAACAATGCCGGCCAGGGCGAAATGGCAAGCTTCGCTGAGACGACCGAGGCCCAGTTCGACGCCCTCTTCAACACCCATGTCAAAGGCGTCTTCTTTCTCACCCAGACCCTGCTGCCGCTGCTGGCAGATGGCGGTCGGATCGTCAACTTCTCCTCGGGCCTGACGCGTGTCTCGGCTGCCGGTTTCTCGGCCTATTCCGCGGCCAAGGGCGCCGTCGAGATCCTGACCCTCTACATGGCCAAGGAACTGGCCGAACGCGGCATCACCGCCAACACGGTGGCCCCGGGGGCCATCGAGACCGACTTCCTCGGCGGTGCCGTTCGCGACATGCCCGATCTCAACAAACAGTTCGCCGGCATGATTGCGCTCGGTCGTGTGGGCGTCCCCGACGATATCGGGCCCATGGTGGCGAGCCTTCTCGGCCCGGACAACCGCTGGATTACCGCACAGCGGATTGAAGTATCAGGCGGCCAGGTGATCTGACGAAAACAGCCAGGGGCTGCCGCAAAACCCGGTGGCAACTCCCGACCGAAGCAGGGGAGCATGAGGAATTGTGGGGCGGGGTTAGACAGAGTATGTAGCCGGCATTGAATTTCGATGAGGTCGGCCGGGCGTAAGGAGGGCAAAATGGAAAGCAAAGACCGGCGGGAGACGCCCTCCCCACAATTCCTCATGCTCTCCCGGCAGGGCTAACCGATTTCGTCGAATACGATCCGGCCTCGGCCATCAAGTTCACCATTTTGCGGCTGCGGCCGAGCGGCAGCCCCGGGGATGCCGACATCTTCGGCGCCCAGCAATATGCGCCATTCCTGGATGTCGAGGTCGACATTCCGGACTGATGCGGGCGCTGGGGAGCGGCGAGATGGGCACTTTCCCTGCTGCAGGAATGTCATCCCGGTCCGAACCTCTCAACATCGAGCAGCGGTGGACGCCGCCTGTGAAAATAGTCTTCGCGAGGGCTTCATTGGAAATTAACCGGACTCTATTTTCATATCCGCGATACTGATTTGGCATTTGCCGATCCGGGAGGGGACATGTCTATATTCACCACACGCAAGACCAAAGATATTTCAGAATTGAAGGCCCAGCTACAGGCTGTCAGCGAGCGTTCCAGCCTGCTTGACGAGGCATGCGGTATCGGTTTGTGGGAGGCTGTCCTGCACAATGGCGACGCCATGCATCCACAAAGCCGCTGGACATGGTCCGCCGAGTTCCGGCGCATGATCGGTTACGACAGCGCCAAGGATTTCCCCAACGTCGTTCAGTCATGGTCCGAGCGCCTTCATCCCGATGATGTCGCCCCGACATTCGCAGCATTCGGCGGGCACCTGACGGACAAAACGGGACGTGCTCGATACAATGTGACGTATCGCCTGAAGATGCGGGACGGTTCCTACCGCTGGTTTCGCGCGACCGGCGGGTGCATTCATCAAGCCGATGGCATCACCATCCGGGCCTGCGGCTCCCTGACGGATGTCCACGAGGAAATCCTGCTGAAGGAGAAGACGGCGAGGGAAGCGGAAGAAGACCGGATTACGGTCGAGGCGCTCGGCCAGGGCCTGTCGGCGCTTGCCGGCGGGGATCTTACCTACCGGATTACCGCCGGTTTGCGCAGAAGGCAGCCGCCTTGAAATCAGATTTCAACACGATGGCAGACAAT
>NZ_JPYQ01000054.1:7406-25622 GCF_000757525.1 Rhizobium sp. YS-1r
TGCGCAGAAGGCAGCCGCCTTGAAATCAGATTTCAACACGATGGCAGACAATCTGCAGGAAATCCTGAAGGCCGTTACCACGGCGATCACCAGCATGCACAGCGGCTCCACGGAGATCAGCCACGCGTCCGACGATCTCTCGAAGAGAACCGAACAGCAGGCGGCCTCGCTGGAGGAAACCGCCGCAGCTCTCGAAGAGATCACCGCAACGGTGAAGAAGACGGCCGAAGGTGCGCGTCAGGTTGCCGATGTCACGACATCGGCACGGGCAGCCGCGGAGCAATCCGGCGTCATTGTCGACAATGCCGTGAATGCCATGTCGCAGATCGAGCAATCCTCCAGCCAGATCGGGCAGATTATCGGCGTCATCGACGAAATCGCCTTCCAGACCAATCTTCTCGCCCTGAATGCAGGTGTCGAAGCCGCAAGGGCCGGCGACGCGGGCAAGGGATTTGCGGTCGTCGCCCAGGAAGTCAGGGAACTGGCCCAAAGGTCGGCCAACGCGGCCAAGGACATCAAAACGCTGATCTCCACCTCGTCACAGCAGGTTGGTCAGGGCGTCGCTTTGGTGGGACAGACCGGTGAAGCGCTGCGCGGAATCGTCAAGCAGATCGGCGATATCACCGGTCTGGTCAGTGCGATCGCATCGTCGACGCAGGAGCAGTCGACAGGCCTGCATCAGATCAATACGGCCGTGAACCAGATGGATCAGATGACGCAACAGAACGCTGCGATGGTGGAAGAAACGGCAGCCTCCAGCCATTCTCTCGCCCAGGAGGCAACCGATCTGGCGCAACTGGTCAGCCGGTTCCGATTGGAGAACGACCGGGAAAGACCAGGCTCCATACGCTCTACTACCGCATCAGTGACCGGCAGACGCGCCGCCTGATATGGCACCGCAATCGAAGCTGCGGGGGTGCGGCCGATGAAAAGGCCTGCCCGCGAGCGAGGGGTATAGGCGGTCGATATGACACCATGCGCACCTGAAATGCTCAATCCCGCCGTTCGCCGGTGAACTGCAGCATCATGACGAACAGATTGGGAGCGGGAAAAAGCTGGGGTTAGGCTGTGAGGTCGAGCTTTGCCTGTTTTAGACGGCCGTCCGCGATGGCGGCTCGCACTTGAAGAACCCGATGAGCGCCGATCGGTGTCCAACGCATTTGCCGCTTCTTATTCATACGAGCATTGACGAGGCTGTTGGCTGCACTTTCGGCCGGCGAACTGGATATCGGCTGACCGGACCAGTATCGCCGACAGTAGTTGACGATCGAAGCTGCGTTCTGCCCCAGGTAGGTGCCAAGATTGTTGATCAGCTCGTATAGGCGCCTGATTTTGCCGGGGGCGTCGCGAAATCCGGGATGCTGATCCAATTGGGCGAGCATCTGCTTTACGGCTTCGCTTGCCTCTCGGACATATCCGCTCCAGAGGAGATGCCGAAGCCTGGGCACATGGACCGCGACGTTTTGCAGATAGACATCCAGATTTTGCAGATGCCTGATGCCCTCCCAGGCCCGCTCAATGTGCCGCAGCCGCATCGATAGATGAAACCAGTCGAGAATATGCGTGACGGGCTCGCGTGTTGCGCTGAGGACGATACTCTGCAGCCCGACCTCTCCGTCGCTAAAGACAGTGACGTCTCGGCCAGGCAGCCATCCTTGCGCGCGCATCGCTGCGCGAACGATATGGTGTTTGCCGGTAGCGATATTCGGCGCACCGGCAAACTGACGCGGTGCTCGGCCTTGCGCAACAACGCGTCCCATCGCGATCTCGAAATGTCGGCTTTGATAGCCGGGAACCGCGCGAATATAGGCGCCATCAATAAAAACGGAAACGGGAGACTTGCCGGCGCGACTGATACGATAGGGGCCTGCGACGTCCCACTTTTCGATCTGATCGGCAACCTTGCCCAGCCGGTTGCTTACGGTTCGATGATTATGAGGCCGCGTGACCGGCACAAAGATATCAAGTACACGGGCTGCTTCTCGAAATGACATCCGGGAGCCCAGTTCGGCTTGGATGCGCTCCAACTCCGGGGTAGCTCGGCCATTCAACAGGGTCTCGACGCTTCCCGTGCCCAACTTCGCGGTCGATCCGCAGGCACAGTTGCACCACCGCGGCACACGCACTTTGCAAGATCCAAACAGCGAATGGATCGTACGATACCTACTATCATGCACCGAGCGACGGCGGCTACAGTCGTGGCACTTCCGATCTCGCTGGGCGGCTTGATCCGTCTGAAACTGCGTCAGTTCCTGTTGTAGCGCCGCTGTATCTTCTTGGCTTCTTCAAGGGAGAGGCCAAAATCGTTGAGACGGGCGCCATCGAGAGACCGGTCGACCTTGGCAATTTCGCAACGCTGCGACACGCCGTCAACGCCAACAAGCTCGACCGAGATGATCATCTTTAACTGCGACGCCAACGAATGCCCCTTCAGAAAAGGCACCTGTTTACCCGAAATCTCTTACCCCCACCTTTTTCCCGCTCCCCGCAGAACTGGTCGCGCGGATGATCGTCGAACGTTGACCTTCCTTCTTTCGGACGGAGACGCCGCGCGACCGTCCGGAAACCGGACGCCTAACCTGGGGGCACCGTGCCGCGTTCAGCGGATACCGAAAATAATAAAATCGTTTCAATTGCTTGATGGATTGCCTCCGGCAGCGCCGCTGCGTGGAAGCAAACCTGCTTCACTTGTTTCTCGGGATAGACGGTCCGGTGCCGCGGGGAGGAGCCTGCCGCGCGCCGCAACCGCAAAGCCCGGCGCGAAGAACGCGCCGAACGGGCCGAAAGGTCCGCCTGACAGGAACGGGAGGAGAAATGCGCGATGGCATTGCAAATCAACATCGATAATGGCGGCACGCTGACCGACGTGTGCATCATGTCGGATGACGGCGTGAAGAAAATCAAGGTTCTGACCACCCCTTACGATCTTTCGAAGTGCTTTTTCGAGGGACTGCAGAAGGCCTCCGAAGTGGTCTACGGCACGGCGGACGTGAAGCGGCTTCTCGAAGAGGTCGACCTCATCCGCTATTCCACGACGCAGGGCACCAATGCCATCTGCGAGCGCAAGGGGCCGAAGCTCGGTCTTGTTCTCGACACCGGTTCTGCGGCACTGCCGACCGCCTTGAGGGCGCACGATCCGGAAGTGTTCGAGGCGCTGGTGGGCGACCGTGTCGGCTTCATCGACCTTGCCATGCTCGACGCTCCCGAAGCGGAGGTGGAGGTCGTCAAGGTCATCAACCAGCTCGCCGCCCGGGGTGCGAACCGTCTGGTCATCGCGCTTGGCGGCGCCGGCTTCCTGGAGGCCGAAGAGCGGGTCAAGAAGATCGTGCTGCGCAAGTATCCACGCCATCTTCTGGGGGCCGTGCCGGTTCTCTATACGTCGGATCTCACCTCCGACCGCAATCCGGATCGCCGCGCCTGGTCGGCGCTCATCAACTCCTTCCTGCATCCTTCGATGGAGGCCTTCCTCTACAATGCCGAAAACCGGCTGAGGGCGTTCCGCACCAAGAACCCGCTGCTGATCTTCCGCAACGACGGCGATGCCTCGCGCGTGGCGAAGACGGTGGCGATCAAGACTTATTCCTCCGGCCCGCGCGGTGGCATGGAAGGCGTGAAGGCGTTCTCGGCGCTTTACGGTTTCCGCGATGCCGTTTCCATCGATGTCGGCGGCACGACAACCGATATCGGCCAGTGCACGGATGGCAAGGTCGCTGAAATCCGGCGCGGTCATGTCGAAGGCATCAGCGTGTCCTTCCCGCTGTGCGAAATCATGAGTGCCGGTGCCGGCGGCAGTTCGATCTTCAAGGTGAAGGACGGCCATATCGCCATCGGTCCGGAAAGTGTCGGCGCCCTGCCGGGACCTGCCTGCTTCGGGCGCGGCGGCAAGGAAGCGACGATCACCGATGCCAGCCTGCTGGCCGGTCTGTTCGATCCCGCTTCCTATTTCGGTGGCGGCATGGGGCTCGATGCGAGCCGCGCAGAAGCGGCCGTTCGCGGCAATATCGCCGAACCGTTGGGCATCGATCTCGATACGGCGGTCCTCGCCATGTCGGATGCCTATGAGGCGAAGATTGCCGATGAACTGCACCGTTTCACGAAGATCGGATCGGACACGGTGATGCTGGCCTTTGGCGGCGCCGGGCCGCTGAACGCCTGCGGTGTGGCCGACAAGGCGGGTATCCGCCGGGTTGCCGTGCCGGCCATGGCGGCGGTGTTTTCCGCCTATGGCATCGGCTCCTGCGATGTCTCGCAGGGCTATGCCGTGACGCTCGAGGATCGCTCGACGGCGGGGCTTGCAACCGCCCTCGATGCACTGAAGCGCAAGGCCGCCCGCGACATGTTCGCCGAGGGGTTTGAGGAAGGCAGCTACGCGGTTTCCGCCCGCCTCGTTGCCGACACGGCGGATGGCGAGAAGATCGTGTCGCTGGGTGATGCGCCTGACTTCCCGCCGGAAGTGGCGCAGGCTTCTACGGTCGAACTGGAACTCAACGCGGTGAAGAGCCTGCGTCACGACGAGACCCGCCATATCGGTTTCCCGCTTAGGGCTGAGGCGAAGGCCGATGGAAAGCGCAACGTTCTGGTGGCCGGCAAGGGGCGCGTCGATCTGCCCGTCTATCGCCTCGCATCGATGGCGGATGGCGATCATGCCAGCGGACCGGCGATCCTTGAGGAGGACTACTTCACGGCCCGCGTGCCGGCGGGCTGGGGCTTCGTCGTCTCGGAGGCGGGCGACATCATTCTGGAACGGGAGGACTGACCATATGAAAATTCCGATGACCGAATATCTCCGCATCGATCTCGACAAGGAGACATGGGAATGCCGGGTATGCGACCACGAGATCGCGCCCGCCGAGGGCAACTACAAGGAAGGGCTGCTGGTTCACAACCGTGATCCGCGCGAGATCCATCCGCCGATCCTCGATCCGGAGCGCTACCGCTTCACCTTCAGCCCGGACCCGGAATGGGTGCGCATTCTCGAATTCTGCTGCCCGAACTGCGGCACGCAGGTGGAGACGGAATATGCCGTTCCCGGCCATCCGCCGTTGCAGGACATGCAGGTCGATGTGCCCGCGCTGAAGGCCCAGTGGGCCAAGCGCGGTCCAGACATGCTGCCGGACGCCGGCCCCGCCGTGGTACCCGGTCGCGGCCACGGCCACTGATGCCGGCGCCCCGCGCAATGGGGCGCGGGGATCTGACCATTCACAGGGACGCGCCTGCCGGGGAGGGCGGCGCGATCCCCTTGCGAAAGATAGGGAGCGAGAATGAAACGCGTATCCGTTGATATCGGCGGCACCTTTACCGACTGCTTTGTCGTCTGGGGCCAGCAATATATCGAAACCAAGGCGCTGACGACGCATCACAATCTGGCCATGGGCTTCAATGAGGCCCTCGGCAAGGCCTGCGCCGTGCTTGGGCTGGAGCTGGAGCAGATCCTGCAATCCGTCGACAGCGTCCGCTATGCCACCACGCTCGGCACCAATGCGCTGATCGAGCATAAGGGGCCGAAGATCGGCATGCTGGTCACGGCCGGTTATGAGGCGACGGTGCCGCTCAGCCGTGCCCGTGGCTATGGCGAGGGCCTCGACAATCTCGGCCAGCAGGACATGCCGAACGCCCAGCGTCCCGAACCGCTGGTCCAGCCGCACATGATCCGTGGCATCCGCGAGCGGCTCGATTTCCAGGGCAAGCTCGTCATGCCCCTGGACGAGGAGGACGTGCGCCGCCAGCTTCGCGAACTGGTGGATCGCGGCGCCCAGATCATCGTCGTCGCGCTGGTCAATGCCGTGGTGAACCCCGAGCACGAGCAGCGCATCGAGGAAATCGTCCTGGAGGAATACCCCTCGCATCTGCTCGGTGCGATCCCGGTGATCCTGTCGCATCAGGTGGCGGGCCGGAAGGGCGAATATGTGCGCGCCACCTCGGCCATCGTCGATGGCTATCTGCACTCGACGATGTATCACGCGCTTTCGGCGCTGGAGCAGAACCTGCGCGCCCACAAGTATGACAAGCCGATGCTGGTCATCCACAATTCCGGCGGCATGGCGCAGCTCAACTCCACCGATGCGCTGCAGACCATCCATTCCGGTCCGGTTTCGGGCATCGGCGCGTCCGAGCATCTCGCCATGCAGGTGAGCCTCGGCAATGTCGTCGCCACCGATATGGGTGGCACCTCTTACGATATCGGCATCGTCGTGGAAGGCGGGGTGAAGCACTACGACTTCAATCCGGTCATCGACCGCTGGCTTGTATCGGTGCCGATGGTCCACCTCGTCACGCTCGGCGCCGGCGGTGGGTCCATCGCGTCCTATGACCGCATGTACAAGACGGTGAAATGCGGTCCGGAAAGTGCGGGTTCCGATCCCGGCCCGGCCTGCTATGACCGTGGTGGCCTGCGCCCGACCGTGACGGATGCCGACCTGCTGCTCGGCTATCTCGACGCGGCAAATTATGCCGGCGGCTCGATCCCGCTCAATCCGCGCCGCGCCAAGGCGGCCATCGAGGATGCGCTGTGCGACGAACTCGATTGCTCGGTCATCGAGGCGGCGAAGCTGATCCGCGAGAAGGTGGATGACAACATGGCCAACGGCCTCTTCACCGAGCTGCGCGCCAGGGGGTACGATCCCAAGGACTTCACCATGCTGGCCTATGGCGGCAACGGGCCGCTGCATTGCTGCGGCATTGCCCAGAACCTCAATATCGACCGCATTCTGGCGCCGCCGCTTTCGTCGGTTTTCTCGGCGGTCGGTGCCGGCAACATGCACCAGCTCCACATCCATGAGCAGTCGCTCTACATGGTGCTTTACGACAGCAATACGCGCCACATCTTCGACGACTACGACCGCTTCAACGCCATCGTCGCCGAACTGAAGGAAAAGGGCCGGCAGGACCTCCTGCGCCAGGGCGTGCCGCTGGAGGATATCCGTCACGATCTGGAACTGGACATGCGCTACGGCAACCAGCTCGTGCAGACGACGGCGGTCATTCCCAATCACGAGGTCCATGGGCCGGGCGAGGTGCTGTCGATCATCTCGCAGTTCTCGGCCGACTACGGCAAGCGTTTCGGCGAGGGCTCGCAGGCGCCGGAAGCGGGCATCCGCATCAACACGATCCGCGTCGCTTCTTACGCGCGGCACGAGACCGTGAAATTCGAGGATATCAAGCCCGTGCCGAAACCGGAGCGCAAGGCGCCGCCTGCGCCTTCCAGCCACCGCACCTGCCATTTCGTCGGTCACGACGGGCCGTTCGAAACGCCGGTCTGGGCGCGCAAGGATCTGGAACCCGGCATCGAGATCGCGGGACCGGCCATTGTCGCCTCGGAGGTCACGACCTTCCTCGTCAATCCCGGCTGGACCTATGTAACGGCGAAGCAGGGAGCCTCCTGGTTCCTGCGCAACGAAAATCCCGTCACCCGCCACTGAAAACGGCCAGCCCGGCGCTGGAGGAGCGCCGAGCCTTACGCCCAACCCGACTGGAGGAGAATTCCATGAACAAGATCGATATCCGGGCGAAAATGCCCTCGCTCGAAGAGATGAATCTCATCAAGAAGTTCCTCGACGATACCACGCTGTTCCTCGGACCCGATCCGGAGATCATGCAGAACCATGACCTGATGCCGCGCACGGCAGAGGAAAACGAGGCCGTCACAAGGGTTTCCGACAGCCACATCGTCGCCAAGATCCGCGACCGCATCCAGGCCGGCTGCGACGAAGGCTATGAAATGGTCGAGCAGATGGGGGCGGCCCCCGGCGCCAAGTGGGGCGACGTCATCACCGGCGTCTATTCGGCGTCGGGCGACCTTGCCATCGCCTCGGCGGGTGGCGTGCTGATTTTCTCCGCGCTCGTGCACCACCCCATCAAGTTCATCATCAAGAACTGGATGAACGACCCGACGGTGGGCGTAAAGGAAGGTGACGGCTTCATCCATAACGACAGCCGTTACGGCAATGTCCACAACACCGACCAGTCGATGATCCTGCCGATCTTCCACAAGGGCAAGCTGGTCTGCTGGGTGGCCTCCACCGTGCATGAGGGCGAGAACGGTGCCATCGAGCCGGGCGGCATGCCCTCCATGGCCGAAAGCCCGAGCGACGAGGGGCTGAAGATGTCGCCCTTCAAGGTGGTCGAGAACTACCAGATCAAGCGGGACATTCTCACCTTCCTGCAGAACTCTGTGCGCGAACCGAAGCTGCAATATGAAGACATGAAGGTGAAGCTGTTCGCCTGCCTGCGCATCAAGCAGCGCATCGAGGAAACACTGAATTCCGACGGTCCGGAAGCACTCGTTGCGACCCTGCGCCTGACCATGGAAAACGTCCGCGCCGAAGTGAAGCGCCGCGTGTCCGAATGGCCGGACATGACGGTCAGGACCTACATCATCCAAGATTCGACGCTGCGCGAAAACTGCGTGGTGAAGATCAATTGCAAGCTCACCAAGACCGGCGACCGGCTGATCTTCGACTTCCGGGGTTCCTCGCCGGAATTCACCAACCGCGCCACGAACACCATCGTCGCCGGCCTGAAGGGCATGCTGGCGCAGGTCTTCCTGTGCTATGTCTGGCCGGACTTGCCGCGCGGGCAGGCGGCGTTCGCACCGATCGAAGTGATCACCGACCCGCATTCGATCGTCAATTGCTCCTATGACGCGCCGAACTCGCAATCGCTGATGTCGATCTTCACCGGCTTCACCGCCGGCCAGCATGCGGTGGCGAAGTTCCTCTATTCCTGCCCGGAGAAGTTCACCAAGGTCCATGCCCCGACCTTCAACATGATCAACACCTTCATCTGGGGCGGGGTCAGCCAGCATGGCGAAACGCTCGGCAACCTCTGCGCCGACCTCAACGGCATGGGCGCGGGCGCGACGGTGGACCGGGATGGCGAGCACGCGCTGGCGCCGATCTTTGCCACCATGGCCGACATCGGCGAGCAGGAACTGAACGAGGAGGAAGTGCCTTTCCTCCAGCTCGTTTCCAAGAAGATGACGCGAGACGCGATTGCGCCCGGCAAGTATCGCGGCGGCCAGGGCTACACGATGATGGTCGCCACCAAGGATAGCGAGCAGTGGGGCTTCATGACCACTGCGCAAGGTGCCAAGATCCCTCCGATCCAGGGCCTGTTCGGCGGTTATGCCTGCGGTTGCTACCCGCTGTCCAAGGTGCAGGGCGTCGATGTCTATGACATTCTGCTCAACCAGCCGGAAAAGTTCCGCCACTCCATCGAGGAGATCATGAACGAGCAGCCTTTCGAGGGCGCGCGCTACACCACCCACCACATGGGCATGGGCTTCGAGATTTCGAAGCGCGGCGAGTTGTTCATGATTTCGCAAGGGGCGGGTGCCGGCTATGGCGACGTTCTGGAGCGCGATCCGGTGGGTGTCGTCCGCGATATCGAGGAAGGCCTCATGTCGCCGGAAGTGGCGGCCCGGCTCTACAAGGTAGTCTTCGATCCGGTGACGCTTGCCATCGACTTCGACGCCACGGAAAAAGCCCGTGCCGACGAGCGCAAGGCGCGCATCGCCCGCTCGGTGCCCTATTCGGAGTTCGTCAAGGGCTGGAACAAGCCCAAGCCGCCGGCGCATCTGCAATATTTCGGCTGCTGGGGCGATGATGTGGACACGCTCTACATGGGGTCGCCCGACAAGAGCCGGCGCGGCAACGAGCCGAAGCCGAACTACATGGCGCATCCGAAGGATGTGCGGATTGCCGAACTCGAGCAACGCCTGATGGCCCTGGGCGCGATGGGAGGCGAGAAGCAATGAGCGCTAGTCTCGCGGAGATGCTGCCCGGCGGGTCGGGCGCAAACCGTCTGAGGGTCTGGCTCGAGTCGTCGGGCTACGCCCGACGGCTCCTTCTCGGTCCCGAGGGCGATCCCTGGGCCGATGGGGCGGCAAAATACCTTTCCTTCTTCTCGCAGGCGCGCGGCCTGTTGCGGGCCGATGTTGCCGTCGTGCCCGTCGGCGATCTCTACCGGTCCTGGATAGCGCGCCATCCGGGACTGGCGGTGGAGATGGCAGCCAAGAAGCGCGCGACCTTTCCCCTGCGTCGGATGCTGGAGGAGGAGGGGCCACGCAAGCTTCTGGACGAGGTAGCCGAGGCGGTTGCGGCCAATCTTCAGGGCCAGATTCCCATGGTTCTGGCAATGCCGTCGCCAGCCGTCTGGCTCGATGAAGCGCAACGCATGGTCGGACGCGAAGCCGAAGGGCGCGACGACGACGCGGTGGAGGATGCGGCGATGTATATCGCCGATTTCGTCCGATGCGTTGGCGCGCGTCCCGTTGGCGGCCTTCTAATCGAAGAGGCCGAAGGCGCAGCGGGGCCGGCGGACCGCTATGCGCCCGTCTTCAACGCCGCCCGCCACTATCGTTGGGCCGTGGTCGGGCGCGGCGTTCGACCGGGTCAGGAGCCCCTGTTCGATGCGGTGATCGGCGGCGGCGATCGGGTGCAGGGCCAGGATGTTAGCCTGCCGCTGTTTGCCGGCGGCGATTTACCCGAAATCGGCACCACGCAATTCCGCTATGCACGCATTCCGCCCGATCATCCGCCGGAAGCCGTGCTCGATGCGCTGGCACGGATGCGCGCCTGACAGTTGTTCCTCCTCCGTCACGCTCAAAGCAAAGCCGGGGCCTTTCGGTCCCGGCTTTGCTGTGTCGGCGATCAGGCTGTCAGTCGACGATGGTCGCTTGCGTGGCGGCGCGAAGCTCGGCGTCGCTGGTGCCGTCCGCCAGTTCCACGATCTTCAGGCCGCCCTCGACCACGTCGAGCACACCGAGATTGGTGATGATCCGGTCCACGACCCGCGTGCCGGTGAGCGGCAGTGTGCATGCCTTCAGCACCTTGGATTCGCCTTCCCTGTTGGCGTGCTCCATCAGGACAACGACGCGGCCGACACCGGCGACGAGATCCATCGCGCCGCCCATGCCCTTGGCGAGCTTGCCGGGGATCATCCAGTTGGCGAGATCGCCGGTTTCGCTCACCTCCATCGCGCCGAGGATCGCCATGGCGATCTTTCCGCCGCGGATCATGGCGAAGGACGTGGCTGAATCGAAATAGGCCGTATCGGGCATTTCCGAAACCGTCTGCTTGCCGGCGTTGATGAGATCAGCATCCTCCTCGCCTTCATAGGGAAACGGCCCGATGCCCAGCATTCCGTTTTCCGATTGCAGCGTGACGGACACGCCATCGGGAATGAAATTCGGCACGAGGGTCGGAATACCGATGCCGAGATTGACATAGGTTCCGTCCACGAGTTCGCGTGCGGCGCGTGCCGCCATCTGATTGCGGTCCCAGGCCATCAAGCGTCCTCCCTTTGACGAACCGTGCGTTTTTCGATGCGCTTTTCGTGCGGCCCCTGAATGAGCCGGTGGACATAGATGCCGGGCAAATGGATGCGATCCGGATCGAGGCTGCCGGTCGGCACGATTTCCTCGACCTCCATCACGCAGATCTTGCCGCACATCGCCGCCGGCGAGTTGAAGTTGCGCGCTGTCTTGCGGAAGACGGCATTACCGCTCTCGTCGGCTTTCCACGCCTTGACGATGGCGAGGTCTGCGACAAGGCCTCGTTCGAGAATATAGGTCTCGTCGTCGAACTGCTTGTGCTCCTTGCCCTCGGCGATCACCGTGCCGACGCCCGTCTTCGTGTAGAAGCCGGGAATGCCGGAACCGCCGGCGCGCATGCGTTCGGCCAGCGTTCCCTGCGGGTTGAACTCGATTTCCAGTTCGCCGGCTAGGTATTGCCGCATGAATTCGGCATTCTCGCCCACATAAGAGGCAATCATCTTCCGGATCTGCCGGGTGTCGAGCAGCTTGCCGAGGCCAAAATGATCAACCCCGCAATTATTGGCGGCGATGGTCAGATCCTTCACACCGCTTTCAACCAGTGCGTCGATCAGGCATTCCGGAATGCCGCAGAGGCCGAAGCCGCCTGCCGCAATGGTCATGCCGTCGAACAGGAGCCCGTCGAGCGCCTGTCTCGCCGAGCCATGGATTTTCTTCCCGCTTGCGGGTCGTGTCATGTTCTTCTCCTCTCCTTCATACGATCCGCCGCGCCCGGAAACCCCGCCTCGCGGCGGCGATTGGCAACGGTTCGGCGCGAAACGCGAATGCCTCGGGCGTCCAGGGCCTCGGCGATGTCTGCGTCGGTCAGTGGTCTGTCCTTTGGCTCCGCCGCGATGAACTCCGCGATCAATGTCGTGATCGCCGGGCCGGGCACCCCTGCGCCATCGGGACGGGCCGTGCCGCCACGGGCGAAAAAGGCCGAAAGCGGCAGAATCCGCGCCGGTGTCTCGACCGTCAAACCGGTGCGGATGCGACTGATGGTCGTTTCGTGGCAGCCGATGGCTGCAGCCACCTCGCTGTTGGTCAGTGGCTGAAGCCGGGCCGGGCCGTATTCGAGAAAATCCCGCTGGACGCCGATGGCGAAAGCCGCGACCTCCAGGATCATGCGGTTGCGGCGCTCCACCGTGCGCTCCAGCCAGCGCGCTTCCGCAAGTGCGCGTGGACCCCGCGGCTCGGCCGTGGGGTCGATCGTGATCTTTGGCACGCTCTCGCGGTTGAGCATGACCTGCCACCTGTCACTTTTGTCGCGCTCGGCCAGGAGATCCGGCGGGCGACGAAAATCGGGTGACGCCTCGAAGCGCACACCGGGCTTGGGGTCGAGGCGGCGCAGTCGGGCGACCATCACGCCGAGTTGTTCGGCACTCACCCCACATTGGCCGGCAAGTGCCGCCATTTCGCCGCGCGCCAGCAGCGGAAGCCGGTCGAGAAGCAATCGCATCGGTTCCGTCAGCGCGCCCTGATCGGCGATTTGCAGGCTGAGGCATTCGCTGAGAGAGCGGGCGAAGAGCCCGACCGGTTCCATCTCCTGAAGGCGAGCCAGCACCCTCGCCGCCTCGGCGGGGGAGCAGCCGGCGCGCGCGGCAATCGCGTTCACCTCCATGCCGAGCCAGCCGCTCGGCTCCAGCGCTTCGGCGAAGACCAGTGCGATGGCGGTTTCCCGCGGGGTGCGGAACAGCAGCCCGATCTGGGTTGTGACGTGGCCATAGAGGCTGGCGGCCAGCGCGGCAACTCGTTCGCTTTCCCCGTCCTCCGCGCTGAACGGGGAGGGGCGCCAGCGCGGCGGGCCACCGCCGGTCGTCGGTGCGGGAAAGGGCAGTTCGACCTGCAGGCAGGGATTGGCCGCCGCCTCCTGGGCCAGAGCGCCGGCCAGTTCAGCATTGTCCATCTGCAGCAGCGCCATGGCGCGCTGCATGACCTGCGTCATGCGCAGCGAAGGGGTCTGTCCCAGCCGAAGTTCCGTCGCGCCGCGCATCCTTCAGATCCGCGCAGGCATTTCGCCGAGAACGCGCGGCTGGATTATGAACGCATCCGAGACGAGGCCGGGCCGGGGCGTGAGCGGCATGCGTTCGCCGAGCCAGGTGCGCGTCGGCAGTCCCGCGACGGCAGCCCGGCGAAGCGCTTCGCGGTCGCCGGGCAGGGCCACCAGCCGGGCGCGGATATCCGCCTCGACGTGCGCATCGAGATCCTCGCCGATGAAGACCAGCCGGCCCTGCCGATCCATGAGAGGGCCGGAGGTGGGCCAGGCTGCGAGCCGCAGGGGCGCATAGACGGCGCTATCCACGCATTGCACCGCCACCGGCTGGTCGAGGCCGGCGACGGAGACAAGGCCCTTTACCCGGAGCAGCCGCCCAGCCCAGCGTGATAGAATTTCACCCATCGTGACCGCAAAGCCGCGCCAGCCGGTCGCCTCCTCCAGCGTCACGACGAAGCTCGAGACCCTTCCTGAATGCGGCTCGCAATGGAAGACGCTTTTCGCCGCATTGCGCTGGCCGGAAAGCCAGCCGGTTACGGCGGCGGGCGCCTGACCCGAAACATAGAGCCCGCCGCCGAAGAGAACCTGCTGATCGGCCTCGCCGTGGCGGAGCGCAAGACGTACCGCCGCCGGGTTCAGTGCTTCAAGCTCTCGCTCCACCGCGGTTCGCTCGGCACGGCTGGCGAGGTCGCATTTGGAAAGCAGCAACCGGTCAGCGAGGCTCACTTGCACCCGTGCCTCACGGTGGCGGGCGATCTGCGCGCGGGCGCGCTCCGTATCGACCACGGTCAGCACACCGTCGCAACGAAAACGGGCGGAGACCAGCCGGTCCTCCATTAAGGCCCGCACCACGGGTGCGGGATCGGCAAGGCCCGTGGTTTCGATCAGCACTCGGCTCACCGGCGAGATCTCCCGTCGCGACATGCGTTTATGCAGCCGCATCAAGGCCCCGATCAAATCGCCCTGAACCGTGCAGCAGAGACAGCCGGATTCGAGAATGACCAATGTGTCGTCCACGCGCTCGACGAGATGGTGGTCGATGCCGACATCGCCGAACTCGTTGATGAACACGGCAACGCCCGCCATGTCCGGACGGGCGGTGAGGGCATTGAGCAAGGTTGTCTTGCCGGACCCGAGAAAGCCCGTCAGAATCGTCACCGGCACCCGGCCGCAGGCATTCGCGCCGGAGAGATTGCTTTTTTTGTCCGTCACTGTCAGTCCTCCCGAAGGAGAAGAGAAGCAGGATTCGTGCCACGTTCCGCGCAACCGAAAGGTTGAGGCCGGAACAACGGCTTAGCGAAATCATGGCGGATGTGACTTGTTTCGGGACCGTCCGGAAACCGGACGGTTGGCGTTCGGAGAGCGGCCGCCGACGGACGTAGCTGCGCCCTTCGGGTGGCGAGGGCCCACGAAAAATGAATGCAATAGATGCTTTTTTGGTGTTAAACGTCTCTCATCGTTGGATCCATAGATTGGGAGAGGCGGCTGCTGGAAACCGTTCCGGGGAGGGGATGCCGGTCGTTGAGTGGTTTTGGGGGCGCCGCAAAAGGGAGGAGGAGCGATGGTGACTGGCAACGGTTCGTACCGGACATTTTCACGTCCGGAAAACGACGACAAGATCATGTCATCCTGGGAGCGCTTCATGGGCGGGCAGGATCCGGCTTCGGATGCGCTCCGAAGGCTGATCGACGATTCCTGGCGGCGCTGCCATGGCATCGTCGATCCCGGGCGCTCGCATGCGCCTGATCCCGTAGTCGAAGAGACGTTGCACGGCATACTCGGCGATAATCGGGACCTTGTCAGAGCCAGCACCCCGGTCATGGCGTCCGCACGCGATTTTCTGTTCGAAACCGGCACCGTCATGGTGCTGACGGATGCGGAAGGGGTGGTTCTGAGTGTCGAGGGCGATCGCACGCTGCGTGATCCGACGGAGCGCATCCGCCTCATGCCGGGCGCTAATTGGAGCGAAGCTGTCTGCGGCACCAACGCCATTGGTACGGCGCTTCAGATCGGCCAACCGATACAGATTCACTCGGCGGAGCATTATTGTTCCGGGATCAAGCGTTGGTCCTGCTCGGCAAGCGTCATCCGGGATCCGCTGAGCGGCGTAACACTCGGGGCGATTGATATTTCTGGCCTGAGCGAGAGCTACAGCCGACACAGCCTTGCGCTGGCTGTGGCCGCCGCGGGGCGGATCGAGAACCGTTTGGGACAGCGGGAAATGAAGCTGCGCTATCGGCTTCTCGACCATTGTCTCGAGCGGCTGCGCGCGCCAGGTGGCGACGGCCTGATCGTTTTCGATCGCTCCGGCCGGGCGATCAAGACCAATGACAAGGCGGCCACGCTGATGGCGGAATTGGCCAAGGGGCGGGGCAGTCCGGCAAGCGCGATCCGCGATCTGACGCTGCCCTGGCGTGAGGGGCGCGTCGCGCCGGAAAACATGCCCGACTGGATCGACCACAACTGGATCGAACCGATTCTGCTGGAAGGGGAGCGGTTGGGGGCGGTGCTGGTTCTGCCGGACCGCAGCGCGGTGGTGCGTCGCGCCGGCCTGCGGGCCTTGCCGCGCAACCCTCCGGCTGCCGCCGACCCTTTCGACCGCCTGACCGGCCGCTCGCCGGCCTATCTGGAGGCGGTGCGGCGGGCCCGCCTGCTAGCCAAAAGCCCCGTGCCGGTTCTCCTGCTTGGCGAAACCGGTGTCGGTAAGGATGCCTTCGCGCAGGCACTGCATGCCGGCGGCGTGCAGTGCTCCGGGCCCTTTGTCGCCATCAATTGCGGTGGCTTCTCCCGGGAGCTTCTGACCAGTGAACTGTTCGGCTATGCCGAGGGTGCCTTCACCGGCGCACGGCGCGGCGGTATGACGGGCAAGATCGAGGCCGCGGATGGCGGTACGCTATTCCTCGACGAGGTCGGTGAAATGCCACTTGATCTCCAGCCGCATCTCCTACGTGTGCTCGAGGCCGGAGAGGTTTACCGCATTGGTGAAAATCAACCGCGTAAGGTCAAGTTGCGCCTGATTGCGGCAACCAATCGCGATTTGAAGGCCGAGGTCGAGGCGGGTCGCTTTCGCCCCGACCTTTTCTACCGGATTGCCGTGACGACGTTGAAGCTGCCTTCTCTCCGCGACCGGGCAGGCGCCCTCCCTGCGCTGGCGGAGCATCTTCTTGCCGAGATTGCCCGCCGATACGAAATCCCGGTGCCGGACATGAAGCCGGAGGTTCTCGAAGTCTTTCATCGTCATGACTGGCCAGGCAACATCCGCGAACTGCGCAACGTGCTGGAAGGCATGCTACTCGAAAGCGGCGGCGCGAGCCTTTCGGGCGGCCACCTGCCACCGGAGCTTGCCGGCACGAACCGGGTGGACGTGGCCTTCGGGTCACCCGCTGCGGCCACGGGCACGCTGGTGCGCGCTGAAAGCGAGGCTATCCTTGCCGCCATCCGCCAGCATCAGGGCAACCTGACCTCCGCTGCTCGTGACCTCGGCATCGCCAAGAGCACGCTTTATGTCCGGATCGAGCGGCTCGGCTTAAAGGAGAGCGTGGGCCTGATGCGCGGTTGATCGCAAGGGGAGCCAACGCGCTGTGGGTATTGGACGAGCGATTTGACGGTGCCGGTCCCTACGTGGCTGCGCGTTGATGAAACGCGTTTCCTTCTCCCGCTGCGTTATTCGTTGTTGACGCACCTCCCCGGCCGCTCGCTCCGTCACGGGATGACCGAGGGTGATATCACGCAGGCTACCGCCAGATGGGAGAGCTTCTGACGCAGATTCATGCGATCCGGATGCCTGCAGATGGCTATTTGCACGGCCACGTGCGTGCCGACAAGCAGGATTGGAGCAGCGTCGGCGAATCCCACGGCGTAGTCCGTCGACAAGGCCCGAGAAGCCAAACAGCTCAGACGATGGGAGTTGGGGTCGGAACAAGGTGCGCCGGTAGAAACCGGCAAGGAGTAGATGGTGAAAGTCCATTGCAATGAAGGAGTAGCGATCCACATTGACCCCGAGTCATGCGCGGGCAGCCGTGAGGCTGTGCGTGAAGCGTTGACAGGGGAGCATGTAGGCCAGCCATTGAACCGCGAGATTGACGCTTCTCGGGTGCCGACGTTCGTCTTGTGTGCGGAAGGCAATATGAATCGGTGCGACAGCGCGAGTGTCGATTGAACCCGGCGTGGTCTGAGACCCTGGCATGCATGGACGCTCCTTGCGCGGGAACCGGGAGACCTCGGGATTGGCCAGAGTGGGATGCCACTGCTGGTCCGCATCGGGAAGGCGAGGAGGCGAATCCGGTGAAGAACGATCTCGAGGAGTCAGATCCTGCCATAGTAGCAACGAACCTTGAGAACAACGCCGGAGTATCGGTGGCGGAGCAAGGGGAGCCAAGGGCAGGAACCAAGGGGAATGCGGACCAGCAAAGCACGCGCCGGGCACAGGACCGGGAAAGTGTGTCCCATGCGCTGGACCGCATACGGAATGCTGCAAGGCAAAGGAAGAAGGAGAAGTTCACCGCTCTCTCTTCCATCACATCAATCCAGAGATGCTGAGGACGGCGTTCTACGCACTCAAGCGTAACGCAGCCCCCGGCCTGGACGGACAAACGTGGCGAACCTACGAAGCAGACCTCGATCAAAGGATCTTGGACCTGCATAGTCGGGTTCAACGGGGAATGTATCGTGCCCTTCCGTCTCGGCGGACGTATATACCGAAGCCAGACGGATGGCAGCGACCGATCGCAATTGCCGCCCTTGAAGACAAGATTGTCCAGAGGGCGACAGCGACGGTGCTGAACCAAACCTACGAGGAGGACTTCCTCGGGTTCAGCTATGGGTTCCGACCAGAGCGCGGCCAGCATGATGCGCTGGACGCTATAGCGCGGCGATCTGGGAGGAACTTGCGCGACAATCTAGATGGGACTTT
>NZ_JPYQ01000055.1:0-130271 GCF_000757525.1 Rhizobium sp. YS-1r
ACAAAAGTCCCATCTAGATTGTCGCGCAAGTTCCTCCCAGATCGCCGCGCTATACAAGCAGATCAAGTTCGCGCGCGTTGAAACGGTAAGCAGCGGCTCGGTGGATATTGTTGTTGCAGATATGGTGGTGCGCGTCGGCGGCGATTTTGACCCCGGACAAATGATCCGATTCCCAGAGATTCGCTTCTAGATTTCAGTTTGCGCCGTCGGCAGGCTACCCTCTGGTGATCCTCTTGAGGATGAGATTGAGCAAGGCGCGCAGGCGCGGCAATCTCTTGAGATCCCGATGATAGCCGATCCAGGTGTCGCGGGATGGAGGTTGTTCACCCAAATCGATCAGTCGGAGGCCTGCGGTCGCATCCCCCAGCGGGCGGGGCAGCACCGCCAGCCCGGCGCCAAGGGCACAAAGTCGTGCCTGGATCTCCCGACTGTTGCTTCGGCACACGATCGTCGCGTTCGGAAGAGCCCGCGTCACCCATGCGACATCCGGCATACCGCCGAAAGCGGTGTCCATCAGGATCAACGGGCATCCCGCGCCGTCGCCTCTTCGCGCATTCGGGTGATCTGACCTGGCATAGAGACCGTAGGGAATTGTAACCAGCTTGCGCGCAATCACCTCCGGCTCGTCGAAGGGCGCGATGCGCATGACGATATCCGCTTCGCGGCGGGCGAGACTGTAGAGACGTGGATCGGTCAGTAGTTCAACGGTGACTTTCGGATGGAGTTGAGCGAACTCCGCAAGCACGGGGCTGAGCATGGTCGCGCCGAACCAGTCGGAGCATGACACGCGCAACAAGCCTTCGAGCCCGCCGACACTGCCAGCCAGCTTGCGCTGCATGGAAAGCGCCTCTTCTTCCATGCGGACTGCATGCGCAAACATCGCCTCACCTTCGTCGGTCAGGACGAAACCATCGCTGGTGCGCTGGAACAGCACCAACCCGACCGCTTCTTCGAGCGCGCGGAGCCGCCGGCCCATGGTCGGCTGCGTTTGTTTCAGGCGACGGGCGGCCGCTCCAAGCGTGCCCTCTCGAGCGATCGCGAGGAAGATGGGCAGATCGTTCCATTCAAGAGTGCGCATCGCGTTACCCATACATTTTCGCATGCTTTTCGTGCGATATTTATGATGGTCATGCAATTGAGTTGAGCACATATCTGGGCAATCAACAAGGAGACATGTCCCATGACCAATCCTGCGCAGAGAATGAAGGCCGCGTTCGTTGAGACAAACGACGGCCCCTTCCGCCTTGCCGAAGTTGCTCGCCCGACCGTCAATGCCGGCGAGATTCTCGTCCGTATTCATGCCAGCGGCGTCAATCCACTGGACGCCAAGATCAGAGCGGGTGCCGCAGCCCACGCCCGCCATCCGTTGCCGGCCGTGCTGGGCCTCGACCTGGCCGGCGTAGTGGAGGCGGTGGCTGCCGATGTCACGGCTTTCCGCCCCGGGGATGAGGTTTATGGCATGATCGGCGGTGTCGGCGGCATTCAGGGCACGCTGGCCGAGTATGCCTCCGTCGACGCCAGCCTGCTGGCGATCAAGCCGGCCAATCTGACCATGCGCGAGGCGGCCGCTTTGCCGCTCGTCACTATCACGGCCTGGGAAGGCCTCGTCGATCGCGCAAAGGTCCGGTCGGGACAGACGCTCCTCGTGCAGGGCGGCGCCGGTGGCGTCGGCCATGTCGCGGTCCAGATCGGCCTCGCGCTCGGCGCGACGGTATTCGCGACCGACCGCGCGGCCAAGGCCGATTTTATCCGCTCGATGGGTGCAACGCCTATCGACTATGCCAGCGAGTCGATTGAGGACTATGTCGGTCGCCATACCGGCGGCGCAGGTTTCGATCTGGTGTACGACACCGGCGGTGGCGCCATTCTGGATGCGTCGTTCCAGGCGGTCAAGCGTTTCGGCCATGTGGTGAGCAGCCTTGGCTGGGGCACGCATGCCCTGGCACCGCTTTCGTTCAAGGCCGGAACCTATTCGGGCGTCTTCACCCTTGCGCCGCTTCTCGATGGTGTTGGCCGCGCCCATCATGGCGAGATACTCAAGGCCGCTGCGGCACTGGTCGAGGCCGGCAAGCTCGTTCCGCGCCTTGATCCGCGGGTCTTCTCGTTCGACACTGTGACCGAGGCCCATGCCGCAATTAGCGATCGGACGGCTGCGGGCAAGATCGTCGTTTCCATCGTGGAGGCCTGATCCGCGCCAGGGCGTGCGTCATGGTTCGAAGGAGTAGCCACATGAGGAGCATTGAGGCGTGACCCATTTCATTTCGGATTGCGGCTGATTAAAATGATGCCGCTGGCGAAGTGAACCTTACCGCTGCAGAGCCATGCCCGTTGTTCAATGAGGTTAAGCTCCGGAAAAAAATGCCGCTGGGTCGCGGGCTGTCTCGGCTACATTGTGCGATTGCGCGCGATGCCGCGTCGACGACTGCTCTTTCGCGTTTGTGAAGCCGGCTTTTAGAGCGAGATGATTTTAGGTGGATGGCTGGTTTCCCGTATCGGTATATGCGGCTATGCGGCGGCCGACATCAGCCTAATCCGTACTGCCTGCCGAAGATTTGATGCTCGAAGCGGGCCGCCCACCATGCTCTCTTTCTTCGCCGGAGTAATCAAAGATACGATTGATCAGGAGAGGTAGATATCTTCTACCTGTTCATTTGTTGGTGCTCATGCGCGCAACGAGCCGGCCCTGGATGGTCACCGTCTTGTCTGCCAGGTCAGCGTTGCCTGCCAGTTCGGCCAAGGCTCGCTCCCCCATTTCCGCAAAGGGCAGTGTCACGCTGGAGATTCCCAGGTCCCGCGAGAACTCGCGGTCGTCATAGCCGATAATAGCGAGGTCTTCCGGCACCTTCCGTCCCATATCGCGGGCCGCTGCCATGGCGCCGCGTGCGACGATGTCGTTGTGGCAAAAAATGCCGTCCGGCGGCTCTGAAAGCGCCAACAGGTCGCGTGCTGCGGCATAGCCGCTGGCATGGCCCCAATCGCTGACCCGCTCGAATTGGGTGCCGAGATTCAGGCCGGCCCGGTTGAGCGAACGATGATAACCGGCCAGGCGCTCAATACTGGCGATCTGCCAGGGGTCGCCGGTGATCGTGGCGATGCGCCTGCAGCCGATCTCGATCAGGTGATCGGTCGCAAGCATGCCGCCATGGCGTTCAGCCGGCAGGATGGCAAAACCACTGCTGTCTTCACGGCGGCAATTGACCAGGACGTGGCGAAAATTGCCGAGCGAGGCCGGCGGCGAAACGATGGCCGTGAACGTGTTGGCATAGATGACGCCCTCGACCCCGAAACGGGCAAAGTTTTCAAGGGCCGCAATTTCACGGTCGGCGACGCTGTCGGTCACTTGAAGAACAATCTGCAGCCCTTGCGCATCGGCCCAGTTCTGCAGGCCATAGATCAAGTCGATTGGATAAGCTGCAGAGATTTCGTTGATCAACACGCCAAAGAGCCGCTTTCGCTCGGGATCAAGGTTTTCAATCAGCGGACCCGGCGAATAACCCAGTTCGCGTGCGATCTGCAGCACACGCTGACGCGTCGCCTCCGCGATCCGCACGCCCGGAATGCCGTTCAGGACGAGTGATACGGTCGTGCGCGAAACATTCGCTGCCCGCGCTACATCAACCATTTTGATTCGTTTTTTCATTCCAACCCCTGTTTTGCATAACCTCCTTGACAACAGGATTTTCGTCAAGCAGGTTGCTAAACAAATTTAGCAACCGCTCCTGAAGGCGGTTTCATATCTTCTCGCTGGGCGAACGGACGACGCAGACAAGTGTTTGCGCGGAGGGTTTCGTTTGTCCTTCGGGAACCGGAGGAGGATGTATCGTGACGATTCAGTCGCCTGTCATGGCCGAGTTCGCGCCCAACCTGCAATTTCATCGGGAGGGTTTGATCGATCTTTGCGGCCAGTGGGGCTTTGCTTTTGACGACGCCGATCTCGGCATGCTGGAAGGCTGGTGGAAACGAGCCGATGTCTTCGACAAGGCCATCACAGTCCCCTATCCGCCGGAATCGAAACTCTCCGGGATCGGTGCTCCCGGCTTTCATCCGGTGATCTGGTACCATCGCACTTTCCAAACCCGAAAGCTTGCACGCGATGAGCGCCTGTTTCTCCATTTCGGAGCTGTCGATTATGCTGCAAGCGTCTGGGTCAATGGCCAATGCGTTGCGACCCATCGCGGTGGCCATGTGCCGTTTTCCGCCGACATCACCGGTGTATTGAATGGTGAAGGCGAGCAGACGGTCGTCGTCCGGGCGGAAGATCAGCCGCGGGACGTCCGGGTCCCGCGCGGCAAGCAGGACTGGCTCGAAGACCCCCACGCCATCTGGTATCACCGCACCAGCGGGATTTGGCAGCCTGTCTGGCTGAGTATAGTGCCGGCCCTGCATTTCACCGATATCCATTTCGTCCCCGACCTCATCAACGCCCGGGTCCGTTGCGAGGTCCGGCTCAATGCCGCGCCGATCGAGCCGACCCGGCTGACGTTGAAATTCGGCGTGAAGGGAAAGTCTCTCGCCGAACAGAGCGTCATGCTGGCCGATAGCGAACTGTGCTTCGATATCTCCATTCCGCAGATCGAGCACGGGACTTATCGCGATCACCTTCTCTGGACGCCGGAGAAGCCGAACCTCGTTGACGCAGAGATCACTCTCGAAGGAAAGATGCCGGACCGGGTGAAGAGTTATCTCGGCCTGCGCAGCGTGAGCGTCTGCAATCACCTCTTTCTGCTCAATGAGCATCCCTATTACCTGCGCCTCGTACTCGGGCAGAATTACTGGCCGGAATCGCATCTCGCTGCACCCGATGCCGCCGCCCTGCGCAAGGAGGTGGAACTCATCAAATCCATGGGCTTCAACGGCGTCCGCGTCCATCAGAAGATCGAAGATCCGCGTTTCCTCTATTGGTGCGACGTGCTGGGCCTGCTTGTCTGGGAGGAGATGCCGAGCGCTTATGCCTTCTCCAGTTCCATGATGGAGCGCTTGTCTCAGGAGTGGATGGAGGCGATCCGCCGCGACAAGAGCCACCCGTGCATCGTCGCCTGGGTTCCGTTGAATGAAAGCTGGGGCGTCTCTCATATCGCCACGCGCGAGGATCAGGCCCATTTTGCATCCGCGCTCTATCATATGACCAAGGCGCTCGATCCGAGCCGCCCCGCGATTTCCAATGACGGTTGGGAACTGGTCGAAAGCGACATCTGGTCGGTTCATGACTATGCCCCCGACGGCGAAGGGCTGAGCAGCCGTTTCCACAATCGGGAGGACATGGAGGCCATGCTGAAGGGGATGGGGCCAGCGCGCCGTCGTCTTGTTCTCGGGGGACGGGAACTCGGCGACAAGCCGGTCATGCTGACCGAGTTCGGCGGGCTGAGCTATACCCCGAAGCAAGGGGACAACTGGCATGGTTATTCCACCGTGAGTGATCCCCAGGAGTTCGAGGCTTGCCTGCGCGACCTGTTCCTGGCAATTGCCGCAAGCCCCAATCTGGCCGGCTACTGCTACACGCAGGTAACGGATACGGAGCAGGAGGCGAACGGACTGCTGACCGCCGCCCGCGTTCCGAAACTTCCCCTGGAAACCATTCGTGACATCACCACCATGCCTGCCGCCATCATGCCGCAGGAGAAGGTCGACAACGCCCGTCGCGTGGCGCGCAAGGCCGCCGGTCACGAATAGCCGAATAGATGTTGCGGGAGGCGACAGGATGGAGACGGTACAGACATCCCGATTGTTTTTCAGGCGCAAGCCGGTGCCGGTCGATGCACTCGCGCCGTCTCACCGTGGCGAGGCTCGCACCGCGTTCGTCTTTCTTCTGCCGTGGCTGTTGGGGCTGATCTTTCTGACCGCGCTTCCGATGGTTGGCTCCTTCGTCCTGAGCTTCAGCCATTACGACCTTCTTTCTCCGCCACAGTGGATCGGGCTGGAGAATTATGAGCGTCTCTTCGCACACGATCCCCGCTATCTGAAATCCCTCGAGGTGACGACGACTTATGTGCTCGTCTCGGTGCCACTCTCCATCGCAATGGCGCTGGTGATTGCGGTCGCATTGTCGCAACAGACACCCACCGCCAATCTCTTTCGCGGCATCTTCTATCTGCCCTCGCTGCTCGGCGGCAGCGTCGCAGTCGGCGTGCTGTGGCGCCAGATCTTCGGCGGCAACGGGCTCGTCAACATGATGCTCGGCGGCCTTGGTTTCCAGACCACCAGCTGGATCGGTGATCCGCGCTACGCGCTGTGGACACTCATTATTCTCCACGTCTGGCAGTTCGGTGCGCCCATGGTGATCTTTCTTGCGGGTGTGCGCCAGATCCCGAAGGAGATCGTCGATGCCTCCATCATGGACGGTGCAAGCCCCGTGCAGAGGTTTTTCCGTATCACGTTGCCGCTTCTGAGCCCGCTGATCCTTTTCAATCTCGTGATGCAGACGATCAACGCCTTCCAGGCCTTCGTACCGGCATTCGTGATCAGCGACGGCACCGGCGGACCGATCGACTCGACGCTTTTCTATACGCTCTACCTCTACGTCGAGGGCTTCCGGAACTTCCGTATGGGGTACGCGATGGCAATGGCCTGGGTGCTGCTCGCGATCATCGCCGTCTTCACCGCGATCTCCTTCTACGCCTCGCGCTTCTGGGTCCATTACGAGAGCTGACAGAGATGAGTACGATCACGGATATCAACACCGCTGTTCCGATCCGCCGCATCCTCCGCGTCGGCCTGCTCGCCGCTGTTGCACTGTTGATGAGTTATCCGCTGCTCTGGCTGGTATCGAGCTCTTTCAAACCGGAAAGCATCATCTTCAGCGACGCGGGCTTCGATCTCAACCACTTCACCCTCCAGAATTATATCGAAGGCTGGGCCAAGCTTGGAATGCCGTTCGGCGTCTTCATGCTGAATTCGGCGTTCATCTGCCTGCTTGCAATCCTCGGGAACCTCTTTTCCTGTTCGCTCGCTGCCTATGCCTTCGCCAGGCTGCAGTTTCCCTTTTCCAAGACGGCCTTCGCGATCATGCTGGTGACCCTGATGCTGCCGATGCATGTCACCATCCTGCCGCAATATATCGCGTTCCAGAGCGTCGGCGCCGTCAATACGGTTCTGCCTCTGGTTTTGCCGAAGTTCTTCGCGGTCGACGCCTTCTTCATCTTTCTGCTGGTCCAGTTCATTCGCGGCATTCCACGCGATCTGGACCATGCGGCTGAAATGGACGGCTGCAACAAGTACCAGATCTTCTGGTACATCATCTTTCCCGTCTGTCGGCCAGCTCTGGTCCTCGTTGCCATCTTCTCGTTCCTCTGGACCTGGAACGACTTCTTTTCGCAGCTCATCTACTTGAGCTCGGCCGAGAACTACACGGCGCCGCTGGCTCTCAATCTGTTCATCGATGCGACGAGCGGCGAATCCGCCTGGGGCATGCTCTTTGCGATGTCGGTGATAACCCTGCTGCCGCTCTTCGTGCTGTTCATGCTGTTCCAGCGGCAGCTCGCTGAGGGCATCGCGACGACTGGCCTCAAGGGCTAGGTCCGGCGGAACGCGTGATTATGAGGAGGAATGAAATAATGAGGAGGAGTGAAATGAGTTCAAGGAAATCCGGCCTTTCCCTCGACCGGCGGCAATTGCTGAAAGTCAGCGTCGGCGGCACGGCCGCCCTTTGGCTGGGGCTCGGCGAGCAGGCTCTTGCCGCGAATGGCGGGGTGAAGGGGTCCTGGTATGGGGGGCAGGATACTCATGAGCGCATGCAGAAAGCGCTCAAGCTGTTTACCGAGAAAAATCCCGACATCCCGACTACGGTCGAATTCGCGCCTTTCAACGAGTTCTGGGACCGCTTGCCGGTGCAATATGCGGGCGGAGGGGCGCCGGACATGCACCGGCATTCGATGACCTATCTCTACAGCTATATCAAGCGCGGGCTGCTTGCCGATCTTGCTCCTTATATCGGCTCGACCATCGACATCTCCAAGCTCTATCCCGGTGTTGTCGATATCGGGACGATGAACGGCAAGACCAATGCAATCGGCAACAATCAGATCGCGTTCGCGCTTTTCTACAACAAGGAAAAGCTGGACAAGGCTGGTGTTACCGGCAAGCTCGACAATCTGACGTGGGACGGCTTCCGCGAAATTTCCATCGCGCTCGGGAAGGCCGGCGGCAATCAACACTACGGTACTAATGACAGCGGCGGTGTGCTGGCATTTCTCGAATTGTTCGTAACCCAGCGCGGCAAGTCGCTGTATGCCGAAAACGCGCTTGGCTTCGAACAGCAGGACCTCGCCGACTGGTTTGCCTTCTGGCAATCCATGCGTGATGAGCAGGGCGCTCCGCCGCCTGCCATTACCTCGGAAAGCACCGGCTTTCAGAACGCGCCCATGGTGCGCGACATGGCGGCTATGCAGACCGGCTGGTGCCAGCAACTCGTCTTCTTCCAGGCGCTGATGAAGCAGGAACTCGGCATTCACGCCTGCCCAAGCCCGGCGGAAGGCCCCGACAATGGCCATCTCATCCGCGCGCTCGACTTCTGGGCCGTGCCGGCGCGTTCGAAGAATGTCGACAAGGCAGCAAAGCTCATCGATTTCCTGCTGAACGACGAGGAAGCAATCGAAATCCTGGGGCTGACGCTCGGCGGTCCCGCCTCTGACAAGGCTTCCGATATTCTGTCGAAGTCCGTCGACAAGACGAGCGGAATGGTTCTCGACTATCTGAAGGGCCTGCGGGCTCATGCGTCGAAGAAGACGCCGGGATGGATCGCCGGCCATGGGGAACTGGAATCACTCCTGAAGCGCCTCAACGAGTCGATCGGTTTTGCCCAGACGACGCCCAAGGACGCTGCAGATGAGTTCTTCTCGCAGGCGGTTTCTATCCTCAGATGACGTGATGACGGCGGGCGACGCGTCCGCCGTCGCCTAATCAATGGAGCATGTCCGTGAATAGCAAACCCAATATCGTGCTGATCATGACAGATCAGCAACGGGCTGACTTCTTCGCCTCTGAAGGTTTTCCCGTCGATACCATGCCGCGTGTCGAGGCGCTCGGCCGGTCGGGCATGCGCTTCCGCCGCGCCTACACACCGATGCCTACCTGCACGCCCGCCCGCACCAGCCTGATGACCGGGCGTTTTCCCAAGGCGACGCGTGTCAAGCAGAACTGGTCGCCGCAAGAGAATGTCACCTATGCCTTCGATCTGCCGCAGGTTCTCCGCGCGGCCGGCTATACGGTCAATCTGGCCGGCAAGAACCATAGTTATCTCGCTGCTGAGGATTTCGATTTCTATGGCGGTCCCTATAGCCACACGGACGGGCCCACGAACGGTGCAATGCCGCTTGCGAAGGAGTTCGACAAATGGCTCTTCGATCTCGACCATCATGTCTCGGCTGAGCCGACGCCGTTCCCGCTGGCAACCCAGCTTTGCTCCCGCGTTGTCGACGACGCCATACGTTGCGTCGACGACAATAGGGAAAAGCCCTTTTTCCTTTGGCTTTCCTTGCCGGAACCCCACAATCCGTATCAGGCGCCGGAACCCTACTTTTCCATGTTCCCGCCCGAGCAGATGCCCGGCCGTTGCGGTTCGCGCGAAACCGCCATTACACGCGGAGGTCAGTGGCGATGGCTCGCCGATCTCTTCGAGGAAAAGCGCCCCGGTTATGATGCCGAATGGCGGCGTTATCGTGCGGTCTATGCCGGGATGATCCGTATGCTGGACGATCAGATAGCCCGTTTTCTCGATCATCTCGATGCGAAGGGTCTCGCCGACGATACGGTCCTGATCTTCGTCTCCGATCATGGCGACTATGCCGGCGACTACGGTCTGCAACGGAAGGGTGCGGGCCTGCCGGAATGCCTGATCCGCGTGCCGATGTTGTTCAGCGGACCCGGCATCGTCGCGCAGGAGAACGGAACCGACTTCGTCTCGCTTGTCGATATCTTCCCGACCATCTGCGAGATGATCGGTTCGCCGATTCCTGCCGGCGTCCAGGGCCGCAGCCTCTGGCCGATGCTGACGGGGGCCGAATATCCGAAGCGCGAATTCGACAGCATCTATTCCGAGCTGGGAATAGGCGACCTGCCTTACGAGCCGGGCGAACGGCCGGAACTCCATTTTCCCTATGAGGGCCGAAAGCTCGACGAACTGAATGCCGCGACACAGAGCGGGAACCTGAAGATGGTCCGCAGGGGCGACTTCAAGCTGACTTTCGATGTGATGGGCCGGGCCGAGCTATTCGATCTCAGCCGGGACCCTGGCGAGCTTCACGATCTTTACGGCGACCCGAGCCATGCCGCCACAAAGGCGGAGATGCTCGAGGCCCTCCTCGCCTGGGCGATACGCACGGAGGACAGCCTCCCGCGCGCCAAATACATCCCCAAGGTCGCCAGGCACGGCTGGTACTGGCTGGGCGAGAATGCAGGAGCAGGACAATGACCGCAATCAGCCTCAAGGATATCCGCAAGTCGTACGGCTCGCTGGAGGTGATCAGCAGCATCGACCTCGATATCGAACGGGGAGAGTTCGTCGTCTTCGTTGGACCGTCGGGTTGCGGAAAGTCGACGCTGCTGCGGATGATCGCGGGCCTCGAAGGTATCAACTCGGGCGACCTTATGATCGGAGACGTGCGCGCCAACGACGTACCTCCTTCCCAGCGCGGCATCGCCATGGTCTTCCAGTCGTATGCGCTCTATCCGCATATGGATGTCTACGACAATCTTGCGTTCAGTCTGAAGATCGCTCATGTCGACAAGGCGGAGATCGACCGCCGCGTCCGGCTCGCCGCGGAGATGTTGCAGCTTGAACCCTATCTCAAGCGCCGCCCGCGCCAGCTCTCCGGTGGCCAGCGCCAGCGCGTCGCGATCGGCCGCGCCATCGTGCGCGAGGCCGAGGTCTTTCTGTTCGACGAACCCCTGTCCAATCTCGATGCTGCGCTGAGGGTCGCCACCCGTATCGAGATCGCCAGGTTGAAAGAACGGCTCCCGGACACGACGATGATCTATGTCACCCACGACCAGGTCGAGGCGATGACGCTGGCCGACCGGATCGTCGTCCTGAACGGCGGCCGCATCGAACAGGTCGGCCGGCCCGTCGAGCTCTACGACAGCCCCCGGAACGTGTTCGTGGCCGGCTTCATCGGCTCGCCGGCCATGAACTTCCTGCCGGTCGATCTGGTGTTCGAGGGCGATGTCGCGCGCATTGCGCGCAGTGGCAAGCCTCTTCCGCTCGTTCGCTTCGCGGCCGGTGGCCGGACAGGCTGCGAGCGAGGCATCCTCGGCATCCGGCCCGAGCATATGCGGATCGGCACGGCCGAGCAGGCGCTGATTTCCGGACCGGTCGATCTGGTCGAACATCTGGGAGAGGTGACGATTGCCTATCTGCGGCTGTCCGACGATATTTCCGTAACCGTCAAGTTCGAGCGTACACGGGATTTGAAGAAAGGGGAGGTCCTGCACCTGACCGCCGATCCGGCCGATCTTCACGCCTTCGATCAATCGGGCTTGGCGCTGGCTCGTCCTGGCGGCGTTGAGGCAAGTGCTTAGACAGGAGCCGGAGAGACGCCGCACAGGCGGAAAGCAGGCATGGCAAAGTTTCGCTATTCCAACGGTCGTCAACCCGCCGTGAAATAGAGGATCGTTTCGCCATACCGGCATCCGGCCGCTTAACTGTTTTCCTTGCTGCGATAAATGTCCGGCAGGATGAAGATTTCGTCGGCGCGGCCGTATCCACCGTCCTTGACTTCCTCGATCAGGACCATCGTATGCGGTCGCGCTGCCTCGCTGAAATATTCGACGAGCATGTCCGTTGCGCGATGCACGATCTCTTCTTTCTGTGCGCGGCTAAGGGCGCCTTCCGGTGTCTTGATGTTCACGAATGGCATGGGGTTCTCCTGGTTCCTGAGGTATTAAATCATGCCGCCATTGGCGCGGATCACCTGACCGTTTATCCAGCCGCTTTGCGGGCTGGCGAGGAAGGCGACGACCGAGGCGATGTCATCCGGTTGGCCGAGACGGCCGAGCGGAATTGTCCGGGTGATGTTCTGCACCAATTCGTCGGACTTGCCCGTCATGAACATATCGGTTTCCACGGGGCCCGGTGCGACCGTGTTGACGGTGATCTTGCGCCGGCCGAGTTCCTTGGAGGCGACATGGGTCATGGCTTCGACGCCGGCCTTGCTGGCGGCATAGGCGCCGTAGGCCGGCCCATAAACGCCAACGACGCTGGAGGAAAAGTTGATGATGCGGCCGTCGTCGCGGAGCCGGCGGCCCGCTTCGCGAATGCTGCGGAACGTGCCGGTCAGGTTGACGGCAATATGCTGCTCGAAGGTTGCGTCATCCATGTCGGCAAGCGGCGCGAGCTTCATCATGCCAGCGTTGTTGACGAGGATGTCGACACCGCCGAAGCTTTTCTCCGCGGCGTCGAACAGATCGGCGGCAGCGGTCGGACTACCGATATCCGCCTGTACGGCAACCGCCTTGCCGCCGCTCCTTTCGATCTCGGTGACGACCGCGTCGGCAGCCTTGCGGCTTGTCGCGTAGTTCACCACGACGGCGATGCCGTCTCTTGCGAGCCGGAGCGCAATGGCTCGGCCGATGCCCTTCGATGCGCCGGTGACGATCGCGACGCGTTGTCCGTTGGTAGTCATGGCAAATTCTCCTTCGTTGATGAGCAAGAGATATTGCTGACACCAATCGAGAACAATTGTGAGCGAATTGACATGAGAATTCGTGTGTGGTGAACAAAGCCATGGATCGTCTCGACCGCATGCAGCTCTTCACCCGAATTGTGGAACGGCGTAGCTTTTCCGCTGCCGCTTCCGATCTCGGCCTTGCCCGCTCAACCGTGACCGAGTCGATCAAGCAACTGGAGGATGATATCGGCGTGCGGCTTCTCGAGCGGACGACCCGCCACGTTACGACGACGCTGGATGGCCGCGCCTTTTACGAGCGGTGTCTGGCGATCCTTGCCGAAGTCGACGAGGCGGAGAACATTTTTCGAGATGCCCAGCCGCGCGGCCTGCTCAGGGTCGATGCGCACGGATTTCTCACCCGTACGTTTCTGCTGCCGCGGCTCCACGAATTCCTCGACCGTTATCCGCTGCTCGAACTGCAGATCGGCCAGGGCGACCGATTGGTGGATCTTGTGCGCGAAGGAGTCGATTGCGTCATCCGCGCCGGCGAGGTGGCCGACAGCGGGTTGATCATGCGGCGGCTGGGCACGATCAGCGAAATCACCTGCGCCAGCCCGGCTTATATCGAAAGGCACGGCATGCCGCAGTCGCCCGATGCGCTGGCCGGGCATGCAGCGGTCGGTTTCATCTCGTCTCGCACCGGGCAGATCATGCCATTGGAATTCATGGTTGGGGGCGAAGTGCGTTATGTCACCCTGCCGGCCCGGTTGACGGTCAACAATTCCGACACGCTGATCGATCTCGCGCGACGGGGCTATGGCCTCATGCAGGCACCGCGCTACCGCCTGCAGCTGGATATCGACGAGGGCGCCTTGGTCGAGGTTCTCGCCAGCTTTCCGCCACCGCCGACACTGCTTTCGGCGCTCTACCCGCAGAACCGCCAGCTTTCGCCGCGGGTGCGCGTCTTCATCGACTGGATTGTCAAGGTGTTCGCCGAAGCAGGGCTTTAAGCTCAGCCAGGTTCATTTCCGCCACGCTACGATTCTCGGCGTGAAGACTTGTACGATCTCGCCCTTCTGGTTGATCGTCTCGCTGCGGAAGGTGACGAGCCCGCGCTCGGGCCGCGAGCGCGAAGGCGCGATACTCACCACCTCGCTTTCGACATGGATACGGTCGCCGGGCCATGTGGCGCGCGGCCAGGAGATTTCCCCGCCCGCGCCGATCAGCCCGCCGGCAAGCGGCAGGCTCTGCACCAAGAGCCGCATGGTGATCGCGGCCGTATGCCAGCCGCTGGCCGCAAGCTTGCCGAACAGGCTGTTGCGCGCCAGTTCCTCGTCGAGATGGAAGAACTGCGGATCGTAGCGTCCGGCGAATTCACGGATTTCGTCAAGTTCCATCACATGGGAAGGGCTGGTGAAACGCTGTCCGAGTTCGAGGTCGTTGAGATAGAGCTTCACCGTCTGCGCATCGTCGGTCATTTCGCTTTTCTCCTCAGCCGGCCAGCGTCCCGTCCGGGGAGCGCCTGGCGTATTCGTCGAGAACGATCTGGCGGATCGCGGTCTTGAGCAGCTTGCCGGTCGCCGTATGCGGCAGTTCCTCGACCACGATCACGTCGTCGGGAATGCTCCACTTGGCGATCTTGCCGGTATAGACGTCGAGCATGTCGTGGCGGGTGAAGGTCTGGCCGGGCTTCACCACCACCACGAGGACCGGACGCTCGCCCCAGCGGGCGTCGGGCGCGGCGACCACGGCCGCTTCCTTGATCGCCGGATGGGCCTGCGCGATGTTTTCGAGCTCGATCGAGCTGATCCACTCGCCCCCGGATTTCACCACGTCCTTGGTCCGGTCGACGATCTGCACGAAGCCGTCAGCGTCCATGGTGACGACGTCACCGGTGTCGAACCAGCCTTCGACGGCATGCGCCGGGCTCTCCGGCGTGTTGTAGTATCCGGCGGCGATCCAGGGGCCGCGCACCAGCATGGCGCCGAAGGCCTTGCCGTCGCGCGCCACCGGCTTGCCGTCGCTGCCGTCGACGCGGAACTCCATGCCGAACAGCGGACGGCCCTGCTTGGATTCGAGCATGAGCCTCTGCTCCGCCGAAAGCGACTGGTGCTTCGGAAGAAGCGTTGCCGCAAGCCCGATCGGGCTTGTTTCCGTCATGCCCCAGGCATGACGAACCGTGACCCCCATGTTGTGAAAGCGGCTGATCATGATCGGCGGCGAGGCGGAACCGCCAATGGCGACGCGCTTCAGCGTCGAGAAGCTCTGGCCGTGGGCGTCCATCCAGTCGAGCAGACCGAGCCAGACCGTCGGCACGCCGGCGGTAAAGGTGATGCCCTCGCTTTCGAACAGTGAGTGCAGGCTAGCACCGTCGAGGTTCGGGCCGGGCATGACCAGCTTTGCGCCGACCATCGGGGCGGCAAAGGGCAGGCCCCAGGCATTGACATGGAACATCGGCACGACAGGTACCACGGCATCCGTGGCGGAGAGATTCAAGACATCGGGAAAGCTGATCGCCATGGCATGCAGCACGCTGGAGCGGTGACTGTAAAGCACGCCCTTCGGGTCGCCGGTGGTGCCGGAGGTGTAGCACAGGCCCGACGCCGTATTCTCGTCGAACTCCGGCCAGTCGAATTCGTCGGATTCAGCCGCGATCAGCGTTTCGTAGCAGACGAGGTTCGGTAGAACCTCCGACTTCGGCATATGCGCCTCATCGGTCATGATGACCACGGCCGTCAGCGGCGCCAGTCGGTCGGCCAGCGCTTCGAGGATCGGCAGGAAGGTGAGGTCGGAGAAGAGCACGCTGTCGCCGGCATGTTCGATGATGTAGCCGATCTGCTCGCGGAAGAGGCGCGGATTGATCGTGTGGCAAACGAAGCCCGATCCGGAAACGCCGTAGTAAAGCTCCATATGCCGGTAGCCGTTCCAGGCAAGCGTGCCCACCCGGTCGCCATGCTGCAGGCCGAGCTTCTGCAGAGCGTTGGCGAGCTTCTGGCTGCGCTTCGAAAGATCGGCGTAGGTGTAGCGATGGACGGGGCCTTCAACGGTCTTCGAGACCACTTCCGTGCCGCCGTGATAGGTCGCTGCGTGACGCAGGATCGATGACACGAGCAGCGGTGCATTCATCATCATGCCAAGCATGGTCTTCTCCTCCCAGGGAACGGTTCAATCAGAACAGGTCGGCGTCGAGCGCCATGATGTCAGATGCGCCGGCGCGGATGGCTGCGTCGAGCGCCACGGTCTGAGGCAGCAGGCGGGCGGCAAAGAATCGGGCAAGCGCCAGCTTGCGCTGCTTGACGGGAGTTGTCTCTCCGTTAGTTGCCTTTGCGGCCATGCGCACCCAGAGCCAGCCGAAGCTCACCAGCGCGAAGAAACGCAGGTAGTCGGTGGCGCTCGCTCCGGCCTCCACCGGATCGGCACCTTTGGCCAGCAAGTCTTCCGTCAGTTTTTCGAGCCGGGCAAGAGCCTCGATGACCGAGGCCTTCACCGTTTCCAGTTCGGCCGGACCCTTCGTTGCCGAGAGATCGCTGCGCACCAGCGCGAAGAAGCCGCGCGCCACAGCGCCGTTTTCCATCGGCAGCTTGCGGCCGACGAGGTCCATGGCCTGAACGCCGTTGGTGCCCTCATAGATCTGGGCGATGCGGGCATCGCGCACATACTGCTCCATGCCCCATTCGCGGATATAGCCGTGGCCGCCGAACACCTGCTGCGACTGGACGGCGATCTCGAAGCCGAAATCGGTGAAGGCGGCCTTCACCACCGGCGTCAGGAGCGCGACGAGACCGTCGGCCTTGCGGCGGGTGTCCTGATCGGGATGGCGAGCGGCGATGTCCATCTGCAAAGCGGTCCAGATGGCGAGCGCGCGTCCGGCCTCGGTCAGCGACCGGCCGGTCAGCAGCATCTTGCGCACGTCGGCATGTTCGATGATCGGCACGGGACCACGCGCGCCGTCTGCGGACCGGCCCTGCAGGCGTTCGCGGGCGTAGGCGACGGCCTTCTGGTTGGCGGCTTCGCCGATGCCCAGCCCCTGAATGCCGACGAACAGGCGTTCGGCGTTCATCATCGTGAACATGGCGTTGAGGCCGCGGCCCGGTTCTCCCACCAGCCAGCCGATGGCGCCGTCATAATTCATCACGCAGGTCGGCTGGGCATGGATGCCCATCTTGTGTTCCAGCGAGCCGACCGACATGCGGTTGCGCTCACCGAGCGAGCCGTCCTCGTTGACGAGGAACTTGGGCGACAGGAACAGGCTGATGCCCTTCACGCCCTTCGGTGCGTCGGGCAGGCGGGCCAGCACCAGATGCACGATGTTGCCGCCGAAATCCTGGTCGCCGGAGGAGATGAAGATCTTCGTGCCCTTGATGGCGTAGGAGCCGTCCCCCACCGGCTCGGCGCGGGTGGTGAGCAGGCCGAGGTCGGTGCCGGCTGAGGATTCGGTGAGCGCCATGGCGCCCGTCCATTCGCCCGAGATCATCTTCGGCAGATATGTCTGCTTCAGCTCGTCGCTTGCATGGTGGGAAATCGCCTCCACCGCGCCGCGCGTCAGCCCCGGGAACAGGCCGAAGGAGAGGTTGGCCGACGACAGCATCTCGTCCAAGAGGATCTGCAGCACGCGCGGCAGACCTTGTCCGCCGAAGTCCGGGTCGCCGGAAAGCCCGCCCCAGCCGGCCTCGACGAAGGACTTGTAGGCCGCCGCGATGCCCTTCGGCGTCGTCACCAGCCCGTTTTCCAGCTTGCAGCCTTCCTCGTCGCCGGGGCGGTTGAGGGGTTCGAGGATCTCGGCGCAGAACTTGCCGCCTTCTTCCAGAACGCTTGTCGCCAGTTCGGTGTTGACCTCTTCGTAACCGGGCAATGCCGCCATCCGGGCGTCGAAGTCGAAGACCTCGCCGAGCAGGAACGTCACGTCGTCAACGGGGGGGATATAGCCAGCCATGGGTTCTTCCTTGCCTCTTCTTGTTCAGTTGCGCAGCGGCTTGCCGGTCGCCAGCATGTGCTTGACGCGGTCGACGCTTGCAGGCGTTGCGAGCAGGTCGATGAAGGCCTCGCGCTCCAGCGCGATCACATCGTCTTCCGTGAGCGGTTTCAGCGGATCGGCGGAAGGGCCGCCGGTCAGGACGTTGGCGAGCGCAAGCCCGACGACGCGGTCATGGGCGGTGGCGCGTCCGGCCATCGTCTCGCTGTCGAGAATGTTGCCGATGGCGGATGCTCCCGACGAGCCGGCCATGGCGATCACCGGCGGCTCCGGCGTCACATAGTTTTCAGCGAGCGCCAGCGCCTTCGCCTTGGCGTCGGCGATCAGCCGGCTGCGGTTCATGGTAATGCCGTCGGATGCCCTGAGGAAGCCAAGATTGCGGGCGTCGAAGGCGCTTGTCGAAACCCTGGCCGGCGCGATCAGGTTGAACGCGGCAATCGCCGGAGCGACCGGCCCGCGCAGGGCGGCGGTGGAGGCCGAGAAGCGCAGCATCATCTCCTTGCAGCCGCCCCAGCCCGGCACCACGCCGATGCGGGTCTCGACGAGGCCGATGGAAAGCTCCGCATGGGCCTGGATGGCGTCGCAGTGGAGCAGGATCTCGCAGCCGCCGCCGAGCGCCAGCCCGGCTGCCGCACCGACCACCGGGAAGGGGGCGTATTTCACCGCCTTGAAGGTGCGGTGGCCATGGTCGATGAAGGCGCCCAACGCCTCGCGACCGCCCTTTTCCACCGTGTCGAGGAACACCCGCAGGTCGGCGCCTGCGCTGAACACCGGGGAATCGCTGCCGATCACCAGCGCCTTGAAATCCTTTGCCGTGCGCTCGACCGCCTTGTTGATGGCGTCGAGCAAAGCGGGATTATAGGTGTTCATCTTGGTGCGGAATTCGAGGCAGGCGACCCCGTCGCCAAGATCCCGGAGGCTCGCCGCGCCCCAGTCCTCGACCGGCTTGCCGGCGAGCTTGAGGTCGGAAATGAGCAGCACGCCGTCACCCTTGGCAATGGGCTCAACCGTGCCGCCAGGCAGCAGGTTGGCGCGCTTGCCATCGACGACCGAATAGAAGCCGCCCTTTTCGGCTGCGAGCGAGAGGTAGGCGGGGACAGTAACGCCGCGCGCTTCGAGCCGCGCCTTCAGCCAGCCGGCGCCGAGCCGGTCGATCAGCTCGAACGGACCCTGCTTCCAGCCGTAGCCGGTGCGCATGGCCTCATCCACGGCATCCGGCGTATCGGCGATCTCCGGCACCAGCAAGGCGGCATAGGCGAGCGATTTTTCCATGACGACCGAGGCATAGCGACCGCCGAGGCCGGGATGCTCCATCAGAGCGCGCGGATCGCCGCCCGAGGCATCGAGGCTTTCGGAGGAAACCGCCTTCTGCGGCCGGTAGTCACCGGTCTTGAGATCGGTCACATCGCGCGACTTGCGGTCGGGCGAAAGGCGCACGAAGCCCGCACCGCTTTTGCGGCCGAGGCGGTTTTCCGCGATCATGCGGGCGATCAGCGCCGGTTCGGCGTCATAATCCTTCACTGCATCGCCTTCAGGCGTCGCGTTCTGCAGGCTGCGCAGGATCGTCGGCATCAGGTCGATGCCGACGAGGTCCAGCAGGCCGAAGATGCCGGTCGACGGAATGCCGAACGGCCTGCCGATGATGGCGTCGGCTTCCTCGACGTCGAGGCCGAGTTCGATGGCCTCGTTCTGCGCCACCACCATCCAGTAATTGCCGACGCGGTTGCCGATGAAGCCGGGCGTGTCCTTGCAGATGACGACGCTCTTGCCGAGCCCGCGATCGGCGAAGTCGCGGATCGTCGCCGTGACCTCGGGCTTCGTCGCCTTGCCGGAGACGAGCTCCAGCAGCCGCATGATGCGCGGCGGATTGAAGAAATGAGTGATGAGGAAGTCGGCGGCGAAACCCTCCGGCAGTCCATCGACCAGCGAATGCAGCGGAATGGTCGAAGTGTTGGAAGAGACGATGGAACCCTTCCTCCTGACGCCGTCGATGGCGCGGTAGAGCGTCTGCTTGATCTCCAGCTTTTCCGCGACAGCCTCGACGATCCAGTCGGCGTCGGTGATCAGCGCAAGGTCGTCCTTCGTCGAGCCAGTGGTGATGCGGGCCGCGAATGCCGGGTCCATGAAGCCGTTGGCCTTGAGCTGGCGGGCGACGCCACCATCGGCGAACTTCTTCTCCATGTCGAGCAGCACCACGTCGAGCCCTGCATTGGCGAGATGGGCGGCGATGCCCGAACCCATGACGCCCGCGCCGATGACGGCGGCTTTCCTGATCGTGGTCATGATCACGCGGCCTCCAGAACCATGGCGATGCCCTGGCCGCCACCGATGCACTGGGTGGCGAGGCCGTAGCGTCCGCCGTCGCGCTTCAAAAGCAGCGAGGCCTTGCCGACCAGACGGGCGCCGGTGGCGCCGAGCGGATGACCGAGCGCGATCGCGCCGCCGTCGCGGTTGAGGCGGGTGGGATCGATGTCGAGGTCACGGCAGCAGGAAAGAACCTGCACGGCGAAGGCCTCGTTCATCTCGATCACGTCGAGGTTGGCGGCGGAAATGCCGGCGCGCTTCAGCGCCTTGCGGCTGGCTTCCACCGGGCCGATGCCCATGATTTCAGGCGCGCAGCCGGCGACGGCATATCCCGATATGCGGGCGAGGGGCTCAAGGTTATGGCGCTTCACGAAGTCTTCCGAGCAGACCAGCGTGGCGGATGCGCCGTCGGTGAGCGGCGAGGAATTGCCGGCCGTGACCGAGCCGCCGGCCTTGAAGGCGGTCTTGAGGCCCGCGAGCTTTTCGGCATCGGTGTCGCGCGGGCAGCCATCGGCGGTGACATCGCCGATGGGAGCGATCTCCGCGGCCAACCGGCCATCGGCGCGGGCGGCGAGCGCCTTCTTCTGGCTTTCCAGCGAATAGGTGTCCTGCTCCTCGCGCGAGACGCCGTAGCGGTCGGCGAGGTTTTCGGCGGTCAGCCCCATGTTGAGGAAGGCGATGCGCTGGGCGTCGCTCCAGGCCGGGTTCGGCATGGGGTTGAAGCCCATCATCGGCACGCGGCTCATGTTTTCAACGCCGCCCGCGACGAAGGCGTCGCCCGCGCCCATGGCGATTGCGCCGGCGGCCATCTGGATCGCCTGCATGGAAGAACCGCACCAGCGGTTGACGGTGGAGCCGCCGACAGATTGAGGAAGTCCGGCGATCAGCGCTGCGCAGCGGGCGATGTTGAGGCCCTGTTCTCCCTCGGCAAAGGCGCAGCCGAGGTTCACGTCCTCGATTTCGGCCGGGTCGATGCCCGAGCGGCCGACCAGCGCCTTGATGACGGCGGCTGCGAGATCATCCGGGCGAACGCCGGCAAGCGCGCCGCGATAGGCGGGCGCAAAGGGGCTGCGCAGGTAGTCGACGATATAGATTGCGGTCATGGTCTTCTTCTTCCTGTCCGGAACGGGCGTCACATGTTGGGATAGTTCGGGTCGCCGCCGCCTTCGGGCGGGACCTTGGTGATATTCTGCGACGGATCCCCGTGATGTCGCAGGTCTGAAGCACGCAGTTCTGCTCGTTGATCGCTAAATGGGGGGTTAGTCCCCGCCTGCTCGTCGACGTCGGCGGCATAGCAGGGCCGGCTCGGGTGTCGCTCAATCTCTCCTCCTCCAGCTGACGGTGACATCTGTATCAAACGATTGTTACAGTTCGCAAGTGCGAAAATCGGCGTGACTGCGGCGGAGCCCTGTGGAGAGCTTCGAGCGACATTTGGGAAAAGCGCGTGTCTGCGCTAAGAGCGTGACGAGAGCTATGCCTGCAGTAGGATAATGAGAGAGTAATGACCGACGAGAGCAGCCGGGAAGCAGCAGCGGCGCCGCGGAGCGGGTTGGCCGATGCTTTGGTGGAAAGCGGTTTGAGCCAGCGGCATCGTGACATCCTGGAAGCCGCTGCGGCCCTCTTTGCCGAGCGCGGATATGCCGCGACCTCGGTTCGCGATATCGGCGAGCGGGTGGGGCTGCTCGGCGGCTCGCTCTATCATTACATCAAGTCAAAGGAAGCGTTGTTCGTCCGCATCCACGATATTGCGCTGCAAGTGGCCGGAGATCGCATTCTTGCCGCCGTTTCAAAGCTCTCCGATCCCTGGGAGCGGCTGGAAGCGGCTTGCGTTACGATGCTGGAGATTCAGCTCGATCCGAATTCGCTCACCATGCCACTGATGAACGACTTCGCCTCCGCGCCGCCGGAGATCCGTGGGCGGTTGGTCGAAAAGCGCGATGCCTTCGAGTTGATTTTCCGCGATCTGATCGCGGACCTACCGCTCGATCCGGCACTCGATCGCGGCATCTATCGCCTCTTGCTGCTCACGCTACTCAACAATGTTAGCGGCTGGTACAGGCCAGGCCGGATGACACCGGAGCAGATCGGCCGCCAGATCGTCCGAATCTTCCACCATGACGGTGACTAAAGGAAAGCTGCGCGAAGCGAGGCTGGAGAATTCCGCCCGCACGCCTCTTCCATTGCTGTGCCGGTGATCGTGTCCAGAACAACGGTCGCTTGCGTTTCGATGATCTGGATCCGGTCTGCCATGACCCTGAAAGAAGCTGTGGTGCGGTATGTCGGCCCCTTATCCGAGATTGCGAAGCGGATCGCCAAAAGCACCACCGCCTGCGAAATCACGCCAGACAAGGTGCCGCTTGCTTCGATCATGGCGCTGCGCGGGCCGTCGTTGTGCGCCAGAAAGCCCGCTGCAGCATGCCCGCGTGTATGATCGGTCAATGTGTCGCGATCGGTCTGGGCTTCTTGTCGGTCCATTGCGGCGGTGCACCATACTTGGAGGCCACGGCTCCGATCAGGCCGGGTGCCCGGCCGAAGGCATCGCAAGCGGCATATTTAGGCTTGCCGCCAAACCAGGACTGCATGCGTTGCCTTGACGGAAGCGAGATGTCCAATCCCTTCGGTTCCTTGCCGGCGATCAGCACTCGTGAAAAGTCGCCCGCAAACTTCGTTGCCAGACCATAGGCGTCCCCGACCTCGGAAACGCGAGGATTGTCCTGAATCGAATTCGCTCCGCGCGCCCACAACATCGCCGCGCTCTGGATGCCATTGCTATCCACCGCTTCAGCTTCGACGGCCAGTCCTCCGAGGCCGAAAGGCAGGCGTGGCACGCTGACGGGCAGGATGAAGCCTGTCCCGACACTGACGACAGTCGCAGCGCCCGCCATCGCCTTGTTGGTTGGAACAATGTCAGCGACGACCGAGCGGACCGTCAGATCGGCTGGTTCACCGGCTGAGACCATTTGATATTTATCGCTCAGCGATACACAAAGCGCCCGGTCGAGAGCGTTCGACACCAATGCGCGATCGGTCTCCGATTTGATCCGCACCGCGGCGCCGAAGGAGAAGGTTGTCGGCACGATCCGAACCGTCTTCACCCGGGCGAGCTGTTGCCCATCGACATAGAGCCGCTTCTTGGCAATCGTTCCCTTGGGAGGGCCGAGATTGCTGTAGGAGGTCAGCGTTCCGGTCTCCTTTATGGGCACCGAAGTGCATCCGCTGATCACCATGGCCATGAGCAGTGCCAGACACGCGAATAAAGACGGTCTCGGCGGGTTGTGGAAAAATCGGCGAAATGGATGGGGGTTGCTGTGCACGCTCTCTGGCCTCCGTCGGTGATACTGGGAGGACAGTGCGAGCGAAGAATTGCCGCAGCATTACGAACTCAAAGCTGCATTGCGACCTGCGTTCCCGCAGAGCTGCTTTTCATGCTGACCCGGCCCCCGTGATTGGCAACGACCTGCTTCACCAGGCTCAGACCAAGGCCCGCGCCTGTGCTCTTGGGGGTGACGCGATAGAACGGTTCGAAAACGAGTTCCTGATGTTCAGCCGGTATGCCAGGCCCTTCATCGGTCACGTCGATACATCCGTCGGTCGAAACCGAAATCGTGATCATCCCGGCATTGCCCCCGTGGTCGATCGCATTGCGGACGAGGTTGCTGACCGCTCTTTGCAAGGCCGAGCAATTGCCCTTGCGTTTGACGCTCTCCACGTCGCTCTGAAAGGAAATCTGGTAGCCAGCAGCGATCGCTAGCGGAGCGAGGTCCGCTACTACCGTCCGGGCAATTTCGACGAGATCGATCGTTTCATCGAGATCCATCGCCTGGTCGTTACGCTCGAAATCGAGGAGCTGCTCAGCAGTCTCAGCTAGGCGCGCCACGTCTTGCAACAACCGCCTGCGTTCCTGGCCTTCGGACATTCCATCGATCCGCGTCTGCATGATGGCGATCGGCGTCCTGAGCTCATGTGCCGCATCGATCAGGAAGCGTTGGCGTTTCCTGAATTCACTCTCAAGCCGTTCAAGCGCATCGTTGAATGCGATCACCAGCGGAGTGACCTCCTTTGGGATGCCATCCACCGGAAGGCGTGTTCCCGGCCGACGCGGCTCGATCTGCGATGCCTTTCGAGCGACGTCGCTCACACGCGCAAGGGCGCGGCCCACAATTCGAGGAACGGCAAGAAAGATCGCAGGCAGGGCAAGCGCGAGCAACGAAATGTAGATCGGGTAGGCCCTGCTCAGAAGGGCGAGGACGGGCCAGCCCTTGTCCGCGACGCCGCCAAACAGAATTCTAACTTCACCCACTGCCGCTTCGGCGGTTTCGACAGTGGCGATCTCGTTTGTCATTGCGGACCCCCGTATGTCCGCGTCATCGAACAGATGAACCAGGCGGGCGAGTTCGGCATAGGCAGGGGGGATGGCGCCATAGGATACGAAAGCGCCATCCGTGGTGGCCGCGACATACCATAGCTGGCCGTTCTGCTCCTTCAGCGCCTTGAGCTCCAGCGTTTCCCGCAGCTCCAGATGTCCCTGTCCATCGCGTGCCGCAGCTCCGGCTATCACCGAGCCAATCGTTTCCTCCATGGCGATGTTCGGCGACATGATGGTGGTGGCCCAGATGCAAAGACCGATGATCACTGCGGCGATCACGGCGATGATGACGAGATTGAGCTGCCAACTCAGCTTCCACCATAAGGATGGGTTAGGCCTGTTTGCCGCGCGCATTATTCTTCCTTCAGCAGATAGCCGACGCCTCGGATGTTGTGGATCGTCACACCGGCACCGGCATCCAGCAGTCGCTTCCGCAATCGGGAAATATGTGCATCGAGTGCATTGGATTGGATTTCTTCCTCATAATTGTAGACTGCGGCCTCAAGCGTCGGTCGAAGGACCGTTTTGTCCTTCCGCTTGGCGAGCGTCACCAGAACCAGGAGCTCGCGCCTTGGAAGATCGAGCGGCATCGAGTCTATCGTGACATTCAGATGCAGGGGATCAATCGTCATCCGACCGGCGGCGATGCCGGGCTCTGCGAGATTGGACGGCCTTCGAAGGACCGCACGCAAACGCGCCAAAAGCTCTTCGACAAGAAAAGGCTTGCCGAGGTAGTCGTCTGCGCCGATCTCCAATCCCTCGACGCGTTCCAATGGTTCATTCCTTGCCGTCAGCACGATGATCGGTGTGTCGGTTCCCGATCGCCGCAATTTCGGAATGAGCGTCAGCCCTTCGCCGTCGGGCAGGCGCCGGTCCAGCAGGATTGCATCATAGGGGTGCTGCCGCGTCAGTTCGGCGGCGTCTGCGAGATGCATTGTATGGTCGGTGAGGATGCCGTGCTTGGTCAGTGCCACCGACAGCGCATTTGCCAGCTCCTTCTCGTCCTCTATCAGCAGAATTCTCATCGCCCCTTAGCCTCTCGTCCTGCCTCTTGTCGGCTGCAAAGGTTGCAGCGGCATTACGGAGCTTGAAAGGCAGTCAGGTAATGCAGCCGCAATTGTCGAAGCTTACCAAACAAGACATCCGCCCATCGAACGTCGGCGGCTCGCAATAGCGAATTATATGGTCTGGAAAAACAGTGAGCTATCTCGAACCTGTTCTGTGCTTCGTGGCCAGGTATTTCCTGTCAGCCATTATATTGGGCGCGCTTTTGGGAGGGCCGCTCGCCATCCTGCTCATGAAATGGAGTTCGATCAAAGCGCTCATGTGATAGCGTTTCCATCCCTCCGCGATCTTGTCCGTGCCCGTTGCTATTTCGAAAGCCGGCCCGCGATGCATCCCAGTCTTTACGACGGGTCCGGCCACTTCGGCGATCAACGTCTCCCGGGATAGAATCGAGTGAAGACCGATCAAATTTTATAAGCTATAATCGTGACTTGACTTCATAATACCTGAACATACAGTTTCAACTGGTCATATCTCGAATGGAGGAGGCTACCCATGAATGTCGACCTCTCGCGGCGCAGCTTTCTGAAGCTGGCTGGAGCAGGTGTTGCGGCAACGTCTCTCGGTGCGATGGGTTTTGGCGAGGCTGAAGCCGCCGAAGTCGCGCATGTCCGGCCTTTCAAGCTGACGACGACCGCCGAAACGCGCAACACCTGTCCGTACTGTTCCGTCGCCTGCGGCGTCATCATTTATTCGAAGGGCGACCTTCGCAAGGGTGAGGCTGCCGACATTGTCCATATCGAAGGCGATGCCGATCATCCGACCAACCGCGGTACGCTCTGTCCCAAGGGGGCGGCGCTCAAGGATTTCGTGAAGTCCCCGACCCGCCTCAAATACCCGTGCACCGCAAGCCGGGTTCGGACAAGTTCGAGCGCATCTCCTGGGATGAGGCGTTCGATCGCATTGCGCGCCTGATGAAGGATGACCGCGACGCCAATTTCGTAGCGACGAATGCCGCGGGTGTTCCGGTCAATCGCTGGACGACCGTCGGCATGCTGGCTGCGTCGGCGACCACCAATGAAACGGCCTGGGCGACCTTCAAGTTCGCCAAGGGGCTGGGAATAGTCGGTTTCGATAATCAGGCACGCGTCTGACACGGCCCTACGGTGGCGAGTCTCGCCCCAACTTTTGGCCGTGGAGCAATGACCAACTCCTGGACCGACATCAAGAATACCGACCTCGTCGTCGTCATGGGCGGCAATGCGGCCGAAGCGCATCCCTGCGGCTTCAAATGGGTGACCGAGGCCAAGGCCAATCGCGGCGCCAAGCTGATCGTGGTCGATCCGCGCTATACCCGTACGGCGTCGGTTTCGGACTACTATGCCCCCATCCGACAGGGAACCGATATCGCCTTCCTGAACGGAGTGATGAAATACTGCATCGACAACGACAAGGTGCAGTGGGAATACATGAAGGCGTTCACCAACGCCTCCTACATCGTCAAGGACGGTTTCGGCTACAAGGATGGCCTCTTCACGGGCTATGATCCGGAAAAGCGCGACTACGACAAGTCGACCTGGGATTATGTGCTCGGTGATGACGGCTTCGTCACGACCGACCCGACGCTTCAGAACCCGCGTTGCGTCTGGAATCTGCTGAAGGAGCATCTGGCCCCCTACACGCCGGAAATGGTCGAACGGATCTGCGGCACGCCGAAGGACAAGTTCCTGAAGGTCGCCGAGATGATCTCGGAATGCTCATCTCCGACGAAGACAATGACGTCGATGTATGCACTCGGCTGGACGCAGCACTCCTATGGCTCGCAGAATATCCGAGCCATGGCCATGTTGCAGCTCATCCTCGGCAATATCGGGGTGCGTGGCGGCGGCATGAATGCGCTTCGTGGCCACTCCAACATCCAGGGTTTGACCGACCTCGGCCTGATGTCGCATCTGCTCACCGGCTATCTGACGATGCCGAGTGAAAAGGACGTGGATTTCACGACCTATATGTCGACCCGTCAGTTCAAGCCCTTGCGTCCCGGCCAGACGAGCTATTGGCAGAACTACAGGAAGTTCATGGTCTCCTTCCAGAAGGCCATGTGGGGCGATGCTGCGCGCGCCGATAACGACTGGGCCTTCAACTACATCCCCAAGCTCGACGTGCCGTCCTATGACGTGCTCCGCATGTTCGAGTTGATGTATCAAGGCAAGGTCAACGGCTACATCTGCCAAGGTTTCAACCCGCTTCTTGCCTTCCCCAACCGGGACAAGAACACGGAGGCGCTGTCAAAGCTCAAATGGCTCATCACCATGGACCCGCTTGAAACCGAGACGGCGCGGTTCTGGGAAAACCACGGCGACTTTAATCCCGTCGATACGGTCTCGATCCAGACCGAGGTCTTCCAGCTGCCCACGACCTGCTTTGCCGAAGAAGACGGTTCGCTCACCAATTCGGGCCGGTGGCTGCAATGGCACTGGGCGGGCGGAACTCCCCCCGGTGAAGCACAGCACGACACCTACATCATCGCCCAGATATTCCTGAGGATGCGGGAGTTGTATCGCAAGGAAGGGGGTGCCTTCCCCGATGCGATCCTGAACATGTCTTGGGATTATGCTGATCCGAACGAGCCGACGGCGGAGGAACTGGCGAAGGAAATCAACGGCCGTGCGCTGACCGACCTCATGGACCCGACCGATCCGACGAAGGTCCAGGTTGCCGCCGGCAAGCAGGTGTTGAACTTCTCGCAATTGCGCGACGACGGATCGACGATGTGTGGCTGCTGGATCTATTCCGGCAACTTCAACGAGCAGGGCAACAACATGGCCCGGCGCGACAACCACGATCCGGACGACACAGGCGCCTATCTCGGCTGGTCTTTTGCCTGGCCTCTCAACCGCCGCACGCTCTACAATCGCGCTTCGGCCGATCTGCAGGGCAGGCCGTGGGATCCGAGCCGCAAGCTGCTCGAATGGGACGGTTCGAAATGGACGGGCTACGATATCCCCGACATCGCGCCGACGGCCAAGCCGGAGGACGTCGGTCCCTTCATCATGAACCAGGAGGGAACCGCGCGTCTGTTCACGCGCGGAATGATGCGCGATGGTCCGTTCCCGGCGCATATGGAGCCTTTCGAGTCTCCGGTCGCCAACGTCTTCAATCCGGAAATGCGGGGCAATCCCGTCAGCCGTGTGTTTGAGACGGACGTGGCGCAGATGGGGCTTTCGGACGAGTTTCCTTATGCGGCGACCTCCTACCGGCTCACGGAGCACTTCCATTACTGGACCAAGCACAACCGCGTGAACTCGGCACTGCAGCCGGAATTCTTCGTCGAAATCTCCGAGGAACTCGCCAAGGAGAAGAACATCGAGAATGGCGGTTGGGTCCGGGTCTGGTCGAAACGCGGTTCGGTCAAGGCAAAGGCGGTGGTGACGAAGCGCATCCGGCCGCTCATGTGCGACGGCAAGCCGGTTCATGTGGTGGGTATCCCGCTTCATTGGGGTTTCACCGGTTCAGCGAAGAAGGGCTTCGGTCCGAACTCGCTGGCGCCCTTCGTCGGTGACGCCAACATCGAGACGCCGGAATACAAGGCGTTTCTCGTCAATATCGAGCCATCGACGGCACCGCAGGAGGCTACAGTATGATGGACAGTCCTCGCACCGCTGTCAGCAATCCGCCGGTCCAGCCGATGGAAAGCAACCTCACCGAGCGGGATCTCATCCGCCGCTCGGCTACCAGCGAACTGCCGCCGCCTGAGCGGCAGCTCACACCAGTCGCCAAGCTGATCGATGTCTCCAAGTGCATCGGTTGCAAGGCCTGCCAGTCCGCCTGCGTGGAGTGGAACGATACGCATCCGGAAATCGGTGCAAACGTGGGGTACTATACGAACCCCCATGATCTCACCGAGGACATGTTCACGCTCATGCGCTTCACGGAATGGGTTAATCCCGAGACCGACAATCTCGAATGGCTCATCCGCAAAGACGGCTGCATGCATTGCGCGGATCCCGGTTGTCTCAAGGCCTGTCCGGCGCCGGGTGCGATCGTGCAGTATTCAAATGGCATCGTGGATTTCGTCCACGAGAACTGCATAGGCTGCGGCTATTGCATCAAGGGCTGTCCCTTCAACATTCCGCGTATCTCCAAGGTGGATCACCGTGCCTACAAATGCACCCTCTGTTCCGACCGTGTCGCGGTAGGTCAGGGGCCGGCCTGTGCCAAGGCCTGTCCGACCCAGGCGATCGTGTTCGGCACAAAGGAGGATATGAAGAAGCACGCGGACGACCGCATCGCCGACCTCAAATCCCGTGGTTACGCGAATGCCGGGCTCTACGATCCGCCAGGGGTTGGCGGCACGCACGTGATGTATGTCCTGCACCACAATGACAAGCCGCATATCTATGCCGATCTGCCGGACGATCCCAAGATTTCCGGCGTAGTGCAGGCCTGGAAAGGCGTGACCAAATACACAGGTCTTGCCGCAATGGGGCTTGTGGCTGCCGGCGCGATTCTCCATGGCGTCTTCGGCCGGGCCAATCGCGTGCAGCCCGAAGACGAGGAGAATGCGGAAAAGCTCGTCGATAGCGCCGAGGGCCATAGGGAGGAAGCCTGATGAGCGAACCGTGGGATGTTGAATCCGATGATGCCATCCATCGCGGACCGCCGGTCACCGTCGATCGTTATGGGCCGGGCAAGCGCGTCAACCACTGGATCACGGCCTGCAGCCTGATCCTGCTTCTGCTCTCGGGAATGGCCCTGTTCCACCCGTCGCTGTTCTTCCTTACTGGGCTTTTCGGCGGGGGGCAGAACACCCGCATGCTGCATCCGTGGATCGGCGTGGTGCTCTTCGTCAGCTTCTACATCTTCTTCTTCCAGCTCTGGAAGGCCAATCTCTTCACCAAGGCGGACATGGGGTGGTTCACGGGTATCCGTGACGTGATCGGCGGACACGAGGAGCGTCTTCCCGAGATGGGCAAATACAATGCCGGCCAGAAAGTGATCTTCTGGGCGATGGCCTTGCTCATCATCGCGTTGATCGCCACCGGCATCCTTATCTGGGATCAATACTTTTATGATTACACGCCGATCGAGACGAAGCGCTTCGCTGTCCTGATCCATGCTGTGTCGGCCGTGCTCATCATCTGCGTGTTCATTGTCCATGTCTATGCGGCGATTTGGACCCGCGGAACCATTCGTGCGATGACGCGCGGTTCGGTCACTGGCGGATGGGCCTGGCGCCACCACCGCAAGTGGCTCAGGGAACTGGCTGGACGCGGGCGAATTGATCCTGCAGAATAGTCATGGAAGCGCATTTCGAAAAGTGTGACGCGGTTTTCGGCAATATGCGTGACAGAACAAGAGCTGTGGCCGGTCGGCCCGCGAGGTGAAATGTCCGTATCCCCAGTACAGCCCGATCCCTCGATGATCGGTGGTGTTTCTAAGGCTCCGTTTGCCTTGATGCCCAACCCGGTGCGCCTCTTCAAGGAGCGCGCCAATCGTTTCGAGGTTCTCGCCGAAGGCAGTCGACTCGCTCCCTATCTCAAATTCCTGGCAGGAATCGCACAGATCCAGAGCGAGCTAGCATCCACCCTGTCTCCGCTTGAGCTGATCCCTGCCGATCAGGTCGAGCGAGCGCGTGCGAATGCCATGCCAGCGATCGATCGTTTGGCGATGGTCTCGTCACCGGATTGCCGGCAGGTGCTTCAGCAATTCCTGGAACGGATGGAAGGATTGGAGAAGCCTCCTGTCGCCGCAGAAGCGCTTGCGCAGGTTCGCGCTGCCGACCATGAGACATTCAGCTGGATGATCGGCAATGTCGTGGCGGACAACCTGCCGGTCGAAAGCCTGGCCCATCATCTTTACATTGCTGCGGCGATCCAGATCCACGCGGCGCGCCTCGCCGCCGGCCTTGATGGAAGCAGGCTCGTGCCGATCGGCATCGGCGTCTGTCCCGCCTGCGGCGGCAAACCTGTCGCTTCCATGGTCATCGGTTTCCATGGAGCGGAAGGTGCGCGCTATGCCTGCTGTTCCTTCTGCACCACGATGTGGAACGAGGTCCGCATCAAATGCCTTGCCTGCGGCTCCACCAAAGGCATTGGCTACCGGGCCGTCGAAACCGGCGATGAAGAGGCGACCATCAAGGCGGAGGTCTGCGACAGCTGCAACAGCTGGGTAAAGATTCTCTACCAGAACAGGAATCCTTCGCTCGAGGTCGTCGCTGACGATGTCGCAAGCCTCGGACTCGACCTGCTGATGAAGGACACCGAATACAAGCGAGCAGGTTTCGATCCATTCCTGATGGGCTACTGATCCGATGTCGGGACCTGCCGATCTGCGAGCCTTGCCCTCCGTCGATCAGATGCTGAAAGCGCCGGCCGCTTCGCCGCTTGTCGAGCGGCATGGTCGGACCGTGGTGACGGACGAGCTGCGCACGGTGCTCGGCGAAATCCGCATTGCCGTGCGCGGTGGCGGTTCATTGCCCGATGAAGACGGCATCCTCGCCTCTTTGGCGAGCCGCCTCGACTATCGAGACCGCTCCAACCTTCGCCCGCTCTTCAACCTGACCGGTACCGTGCTGCACACCAATCTCGGTCGGGCGCTACTTGCCGAGGAGGCGATTGCGGCTGCGATCGACGCCATGCGGGAAGCGGCAGCATTGGAATTCGACCTCGATACCGGCAGGCGCGGTGAACGCGACAGTCATCTGCGGGCACTGCTCTGCGAATTGACGGGTGCAGAAGACGCGACCATCGTCAACAATAACGCCGCAGCCGTTCTGATCGCCCTCAACTCTGTCGGCGCAGGACGTCAGGCGCTCGTCTCGCGTGGCGAACTGATCGAGATCGGCGGCGCTTTCCGCATGCCGGACATCATGGAGCGCGCCGGCGTCGACCTCGTCGAGGTCGGCACGACCAACCGCACCCATGCGAAGGATTATATCAAGGCGATCGGTCCCGAAACGGCCCTGATCCTCAAGGTGCATACGTCGAATTACCGGATCGAAGGGTTCACCAAGGAAGTCCCGGGCGCCGAGCTTGCGGCTATCGCCCATGAGGCGGGAGTGCCGCTCCTCAACGACCTGGGTTCGGGCACATTGGTCGACCTGTCCCGCTACGGTCTCGGCAAGGAGCCGACGGTGCGCGAGGCGGTCGCCGAGGGTGCCGATCTGGTCACGTTCTCGGGCGACAAGCTGCTCGGCGGTCCGCAGGCGGGGTTCATCGTCGGCCGTAGCGACCTGATCGCCGAGATCAACCGCAACCCGCTGAAGCGGGCGCTACGTGTCGACAAGATCCGTATCGCGGCCACGGCGGCGACCTTGAAGCTTTACCGAGATCCGGATCGACTGGCCTCTCGCCTGCCGACGCTTCGCATGTTGTCGCGGCGGGAACCGGAGGTGCGGTCGCAGGCGGAGCGGCTGGCTCCACAAGTCGAAGCGCTTTTGGCACGCAAGGGTTACGCGGTGGAGGTCTGCCGTTGTGCGAGCCAGATCGGTTCGGGCGCGCTTCCGGTGGATACGATCCCGAGCGCAGGACTCAGGATCACGGCGTCCAGCGGAAGTGCGCTTGAGGCGCTGGCGGCCTTGTTTCGGTCTCTCTCCCGCCCGATCCTGGGACGGCTGCAGGACGGCGCGCTGATCCTCGACCTGCGCTGCCTGTCCGATGACGCGGCGCTCCTGGAAAGCCTGTCCGAGGGCACTGGCCATGCGGTGGCTTGATCGTATTCGAGGCCGCAAGTCCGAGACGGCGCCTGAGGCCGATCCGATGGCCGAGGCGCTGGCGGCGGCCAAATCAGGCGACTATGAAACGGCGTTGCGGATCTGGGAGCCTTTGGCGCGTGCCGGCGTGGCGCGTGCGCAGAACAATATCGGCGCCTGTTTCGCCGAAGGGCTCGGTGTGCCCAGGGATCGTGAACTGGCGCTCAAATGGCTGGAATTGGCCGCCGATGCCGGCGATCCGGTCGGAGAGCGCAACTACGCAGCCTTCCACATGCAAGGGCTCACCGGCACCGATGCCGATTATGGCATCGCAGCCGAATACTACCGGCGCGCGGCGGAAAGAGGTGATGCGCCGGCCCAGGACATGCTGAGCTGGATGCTGCTGGAAGGCGAGGTCATGACCGCCGACCCGGCCGAAGCGCGGCGCTGGGCGGAAAGCGCCGCGGAAGCCGGCATCGCGTCTTCGATGACGCGGCTCGGCATGCTCTATCATAATGCGCTGGGCGTCGAGCGCGATCCCGAAAAGGCCGTCCATTGGTGGCGGAAGGGGGCGGAAAGGGGCGATGCCGATGCGCAGGCGATGCTGGGGGCCGCTTGGCACATGGGAGCCGGGACTGCGCGCGACGGTGTCGAAGCCCTGGCCTGGCTGATCCGGGCGACGAACGCGGGCAGCGCGTTGGCAAAGCCCTTCATCGGGCCGGCTCGCGACGGGCTTTCGCCAACGGAAATCCAGGAAGCGGAACGCCGTGCCTCAGAGCCGCTTTCGAAGGAGGCGTCATGATCGTCGGCACGGCGGGGCATATCGACCATGGCAAGACAACGCTCGTCAAGGCATTGACCGGCGTCGACACCGATCGCCTCAAGGAAGAGAAGGCGCGGGGTATCACCATCGATCTCGGCTTCGCCTATGCCCGGTTCGCAGGGGAAGCCGTTACCGGCTTCGTCGATGTACCCGGCCATGAACGTTTCATCCATACCATGCTCGCCGGTGCCGGCGGTATCGACTATGCCTTGCTGGTCGTTGCGGCCGACGACGGCATCAAGCCGCAGACGCTCGAACATCTGGCAATCCTCGATTTGCTCGGCATCTCTCGCGGGCTCGTCGCGATCACCAAGGCAGACCTTGCCGATCCCGCCCGCCTTGAGGGCCTGACGGCGGAAATACGGGGAATGCTTACTCCGACGAGCCTCAGGGAGGCCGAGATATTTCCCGTTTCCGCAACGACCGGACAGGGAATTGAGCTGTTGAAGGAACGGCTGGCGGAGGCCGAAGGGGCGACGATCGCATCGAGTGCCGGTGGTCGCTTCCGGCTCGCCGTTGATCGCTGTTTCACGCTTTCGGGGGCCGGCACCGTGGTGACCGGGACCGTGCTTTCGGGTTCCGTCGGCATCGGTGATCAGGTTGTGGTGTCACCATCGGGCCTTGCTGCGCGCATACGATCTCTTCATGCCCAGAGCCAGCAAGCCGAGCGCGGCTTTGCCGGACAGCGCTGCGCTCTCAATCTAGCGGGAGAAGAGATTTCCAAGGATGCCATCACCCGCGGCGACATGGCCGTTGATCCCTATCTGCATGCGCCGGCCGATCGCATCGATGCGGAGCTTTCGGTGCTTGAAAGCGAGCCGAAGCCGATCGGCGAATGGTTTTCCGCCCGTTTCCATCACGGCAGCGCCGAGGCTGGCGTCCGCATCGTGCCGCTCGAAAATCCGGTGCCGCCGGGCGGGAGTGGCAGGGTCCAACTCGTCCTTGACCGTCCGATCGCCGCGGCTGTCGGCGACCGCTTTATACTGCGGGATGTTTCGGCCCAGCGCACGATCGGCGGCGGGCGGCTTGTCGATCTCAGGGCTCCCTTGCGCAAGCGGCGGTCTCCCGAGCGACTGGGTTTCCTCAAAGCGGCCTCCCTGCCTCATGCAGGTGGTGCGCTTGCGGCTTTGCTCGACGTCCCGCCTTTTCTGGTCGAACTCGATGTCTTTGCCCGCGACAGGGCTTTGTCGGAAGAGGAATTGCAGGCTGCGATCAGGTTCGCGGCGGCCGAGGTCATCGAAAGCGCTTCGGCACGTTATGCGCTCTCGGCGAACAAACGTGCTGGCTTTTCCGATGATATTCAGCGGGTACTGACCGCTTTCCATGCGGAGAATCCCGATCTGCAGGGGATCGGCCGCGAGCGCCTGCGGCTGCAGGTGACGCCACGGCTTCCGGCGCCGGCCTTTCTGGTGACGCTCCGGGCCGAGCAGGCACTGGGACGCCTGGTGCTGGAAGGCGCGTTCGTGCGGCTGCCCGGGCATGAAGTCCGACTGAGCGAAAAAGAAGAGGCACTCTATGCCCAGATCCTTCCGCATCTTGAAGGGGAGGAAAGGTTCCGTCCGCCTCGCGTGCGCGATTTCTCCGAAATGCTTGGCGTCGACGAACGGGAGGTCCGTCGCGTCCTGAAGCTCTGCGTGCGGCTTGGCCGCGTCGACGAGATCCGGCATGACCACTTTTTCACCCGTCAGGCGACGGCAGAAATGGTCGAGATCATCAAGGATGTCGCGGCCAATGTAGAGCGGGGGGAATTTTCCGCAGGTCTCTTCCGCGACCGCGTCAACAACGGTAGAAAGGTCGCGATCGAAATCCTCGAGTTCTTCGATCGTCAAGGGGTGACGCTTCGGCGCGGTGATATTCGTCGCGTCAATCCGCACAGGCTCGACCTTTATGGCGGGCCTGCTCCTGAGGCAGTTGAAGGAAGAGATTCGTCCCCGGTGGGGCGTCCGGACTTCAAATCCGGGTGGGGCAGCGAGGCTGTCTTGGGTGGGTTCGACTCCCATTCTCTTCCGCCATCAGGAGGCCGTTCGTGATCCTCAAGTCCCAGGAAACCGACTTCGACGATTGGGTGGTCGCGACTTACGGAGAGGTAGGGTCTTTCACCATGCTCTTCGTACTGGTGCGGGTCGGAGAGACCAGCGTCGATCTGCTGCGTTCGGCCTATCTTCACGTCGTCGGAGACGAGCTGCGCTGGCCGGACATGGTGCAGCTTTTCGGCAGCGCCGGCGTCGAATGGTCGGGTGCCGTCTTCTATCGGGCCGGCCGAGAAGGTCTCGTGGAGGACCGGGAGGCCAAACCGAGGCTTTCCTCGCTGGTCCGCAAGCTCAACGAGGACCGATCCCTGATCCGTGATGGAGAGTTCTTCAACGCTGATGGGTTGAGGCTGACGATCGAGGAAATCCAGCCGCACTGAGCCGGCCGCTGGTGGTTCACGTCGCGCGCGATCGCCAATCCGATATTCAGGCTGTCACCTCTTTCGAGGTGATGGAATAGGCGAAGGTCTTCGGGCTGAGGCAATCCAGTTCGCCACGCGAGGTGATCGCGGCAGGGTACATCAGGAAGCCCTGCTGCAGGTCTCCTCCGGGCAGAACGAAATCCCGGGCCGTGTTGTATCCCACCCAGTTCATTTCCCAGTTGCCATAGGCCTTTTCGCGGAAAGCCCGGACGGAGGCATTGTCGAGCGGCAGGTTTTCCTCGAGCACGACCTTGCGGACGTCCGCCGGATCGACCGCGACCCAGCCATGGGCGTCGAGATAGACTTCGGCGCGACAGTGCTGCGCTTTGGTAACGTCGCCGGAACGGCCGAGGCTCTTGAAATCTGTCGAATCGGCGACCCGGATGCCGAACACGTCGCGGGCGGGCAGGCCGGCGGCACGTGCCAGCGCCACGAACAGGCTGGAAATGTCGGCGCACTTGCCGCCGAAATAGCCGCTTTCCAGCATGTCCTTGACATTGCCGACGCCGCAGCCATCGATATTGGCATCGCGGAAGGTATTGTCGATCACCCAGTCATAGATCGCCCGGGCGCGGTCTTCGGGGCGGTCGCGCCCCTCGACGATGCGCATCGCGGTCGTCTTAACGATGCCGTCCACCGGCATGCTGGGCGTACCGCGCAATTCGTGTTCGAGTTCCTCCGCCGTTGCGGAAACCCGGTCCCTCGTACCGCGATTGCGGGTGGCGACGCGCTGGATCACGTCGATCGTGCGCTGCGGTTCGCCGCTCCAAGTGACATGAAGGATGTCGGCATTGGAGGCAGGATCCTTCTCGATGCGGATGTCGCTGCTATTCGATTCCCAACGCGGCGTCTCCGCCTTCTGGTAATCACCCGCGGACTGGATGACCGGCAGCCAGAGTTGCGCCGGGCCGTCGGTCCGCTGGAGGTCGATCTTGGTGGAAACCTCGAAAGTGCGCCAACCGGCGTCGGTCCGGGTGGTTCCCTCGGCACGGGCCTCCGCCGCTCCTCGTGTGATCCAGGCGGTCGCCAGGGTGGCAGCCGCTGCGTTTGTCAGAAATCGGCGGCGGTTCAGCATGATCCAAACTCCCGTTTGATCGTGGCGCGATCACTCACTCCCTTAAAAGCATTGCAGCCATGTTCGCTGCTTGCAACAGAATTGACAATCATCACGGCAATCGTGACCGGATTCAGCAATCCGCCGGTGCCGGGGTTTCGGGAGCCATGGCAAGATCGAGGCCGCGCGCCGTCGGCGGCTGCCAAGTCGTCGAACCGCTGGTCGCTCCTTGAGGATTCGTGCCGATATACGCGCCGCCCGTGCCGCCGGTCCAGCCAGTCGATCCGCTGTTGCCGGGCGCGGTGCCGTCGGCGCTCTCGCGGTCGGGTGCCGTTGCCGGCTCCGCCTTGCCGGCAGCCGTGGCGCAATTGGCCTTTTCATTTGTAATCTGCGCCGATGCCGGCTCTGACATGGAACTCAGCAGGCAGAAAGCGACTATAGCAAGCGTGGGAAAGGGGACGATTGTCGGGTTTCGCATGGCGATCTCCTTTTCATCGTTCACCAACGACGTTCGGGTCCGCTTGTTCCCGGCAGCGATCGCGATCAGGGAACGACCTTGATCCCGGCCGCACCCGCTTCCGCGGTTCCGATAATGCTCGCAAGCGGATAACCGTCGAGGCGGATCTTGTCGACCAGTGCCTCAGCCTTTTCCGGCGCGCACGCGACCAGAAGACCGCCTGAGGTCTGCGGGTCGGCAAGCAGCAGGCGTTGCCAATCGGGCAGGCCCTCGGGAAGTGCGACATCGACGCCGTAACTTGTCCAGTTGCGGCCGGAGGCACCTGTGATGAAACCCTGTTCTGCGAGCGCCTTCGCCTGCGACAGGAAAGGAATTGAGGAAAGCTTCAGGACCAAGGACAGGTTGGAAGCACGCGCCATTTCAAGCCCGTGGCCAAGGATGCCGAAACCGGTCACATCCGTGATTGCGTGGACGTCAGGGTCGGTGGCGAGGTCCGCGCCGATGCGGTTGAGGAGTGTTGTGGAACCGATCATTTCCTCATAGCTGCCGGGCGGCAGAGCGTTCTTCTTGATTGCCGCCGAGTAGATGCCGATGCCGATACCCTTGGTCAGGATCAAGGCGTCTCCAGGTCTTACTCCACCATTGCGGCGAACCTGATCCGGGCGGCAGATGCCAATGACTGCAAGCCCGTAAATCGGCTCAATGGAATCGATGGAATGACCACCCGCGACAGGGATACCCGCTTCGGCGCAGACCGAAGCGCCCCCCTCCAGGACCTTCGCAATGATCTCCGGAGCAAGCTTGTTGATCGGCATGCCAAGGATCGCCAATGCCAGAATCGGTTTGCCACCCATTGCGTAAACGTCGGAAATGGCGTTGGTCGCTGCGATCCGACCGAAATCGCGCGGGTCATCGACCATCGGCATGAAGAAATCGGTCGTGGCAATCACACAGGTGTTGTCGTCAACCTGCCACACAGCCGCGTCATCAGCCATCTCGTTCCCTACGAGGAGCTGAGCAAAAGGTTGGACTGTCGGTTGGGCAGAAAGCAAGCTTTGCAGGACCGAAGGTGCGAGCTTGCAGCCGCAACCTCCACCGTGGGCGAGTTCTGTCAGACGGATCGCAGGCGTGTCCATGGAACCTCCGGTGGATTGCTTGAGGACCTCGGCAACATTCAGCATTTCGAAGACATGAATGCAAGTATGCGAAAAATGCGCCTGTGTTCTTTCGCGCCATAGGGGAGAAGACCGTAACATTCTTGGCAACGGGTTATGCCAGTTCCGGGCCATCGGCTGTCGCCTCCTCCGGGCTTACCGTCAGCGCTGAACGGCTCAAACCGACGTCATGATTGCCGAAAGCGGCTGGATGCCGGCCACTGCCAGAGTCGTACAGCGCGCGATGTTGCGTCAGACTTCGGGATGGGTAAGGGGACATGCGGCTTTTACGACTTCCAGGGGGAATTCTTGAACCACCGAACCAGATAGGCGGTTGCGATCAGAAGGCTGAAGCCGAACAGGTTCGCGGCGGCTTCTGTGAAGACCGTGCGACCTGTCTGATCAAGAACAATCCCGATTACTTGTGCGATGACCATGCCGGTGACGAAAACGGCAAGTGACTGCTGGCCGACGACGACGAGAATACGCACGGTCGGACCGTGCAGCCGTGATCCTCGTTCACCAACGATGTGAACTGCAATGTAGCAGAGCGCCAGGAAGTGTATGAACCGCAGAATGCCGAAGCGGGTCTTGTCGGTGAGAGGGGTGATGAAGTCCGCAACGCTGCGGAAGAAAGGATGCATCTCCAAAAAATGTACCCAGGCGAAAGGCATCGTAATGAGGACGATCGCAGCGGCTAGAACCATGAGGCGTCGATCATAACCGGGTGCGGGCAATGTGCCACGCATCAGAAAAAAGCCGGTGAAGAAGATGAGTTGCCAGCCAAACGGATCGAAGAACCAGGGACGGTCGGACCACGGTTCGGCAGAAAGGCTGGCGTAGCCAAACTGCGATGCCAGCCAAAGCCCGATCATCAGCACGAATGGAAGGATCTTGTTGATACGACTTGCCAGCAGCATTACCGGCAGGAGCGCCAGAACGACCATATACATCGGCAGGATGTCGAAGTAGTTCGGCACGTAGCGCAGGGTCAGCAGCGCCGCCAGAAGGGAACCCGGATCCTGGATGAAGGGCAGCAAATTCAGGCTGCCCAGATAGGAAACGCCATCCGGGCGCGTTCCCGCTATTGCCATCAATGCGACAACGGTGACGAAAACCGAAATATGCGCCCAATAGATCTGCCACAGGCGTCGCGCGACCCTTGCCATGAGAGCCATGGTCCCGGCCCGATCAAAGGTGGTGCCGAAAGCGATCGCGGAGGCCATTCCAGACTGGAAGACGAACATCTCGGTTGCGTCGGAAAAGCCGAAGCGGGCAGGAATCCACAATGCCCAGCCATCGTAGGGGATATGGGCTGTCAGGATGATCAGCATGCCGACGCCGCGGAAGAAATCCAGCCGCAGGTCGCGCTCACGCTTGACCGGAGGCGCTGCCGTACCGGCAGAAGCGATCTTAGAAGGCGTCCTCATATGCGCTTGCGGCGAAGCGGCAGCAAATGAGGGTGAAGCCTGCGCGGGTTCTTGCCGCCGTAAGCTCTTTACGGAAGTCATCGATAGTCTCCACATTGATACCGTATCCGCCGAAGCCTTTTGTTACTGCGGCAAAATCCTCAAGCCCCAGAGCTACGCCCGCGGGGGCCAAACCTGCTGCGGCCTGTTTCAAGGCGATGAGCGCAAGGCTCTGATCCTGGAAAAGCACGATGGTGATCGGCTGACCGAGGTCGCGCAGGGTCGCGAGCTCTCCTATTCCCATCTCAAGCCCGCCGTCGCCCATGACCGCAAACACGCGACGATCCGGATCAGCAACCTTCGCTCCGATCGCGAGTGGCAGTGCCGCCGCCATGGTGCAGAAACCCACCGATTGCAGCAGCGTCAGCGGCCGACGCGCCACCCATTGCTGGGAGAGCAGGATGCGATGGGCGCCGCTGTCGACGGTGACGACGGTGTCATCCTGGATTTCGGATTGCAGCGTTTCAATGATCGCATGAGGACCCCAGTCGTCCCTTGCTGCAAAGAGACTACGAAGCTTTGCTTTGGCGAAAGCCGGTTCGTCCCGTACCCATGTCCTCCGCCGCGTCGCGGAATGCGCCAGCATGCCAACGAACGACGCGATATCCGCCACCACGCGTGTACCGGCATGGTGCATGGCATGATCGGGCGCCGTTCCGGTAATCTCCACGAGCTTGGTCGCATCCTTGACGAAATCCAGCCAGCCGAGTCGCATCTCGATCGGATCATAGCCAATGGCAAGCACGAGATCGGCGCTCGCCACAAGCGGTAACAGAATGGCATCGGCCCGTGGCGAGAGCCCTGCGCCACCAAGCGAAAGGTGGTGATTTTCCGGTATCAGTCCCTTTGCCTTGTAGGTCGTGATCACCGGCGCCCCGGTTGCCTCCGCCAAGGCAAGCACGGCGGTGCCCGCACCACTGCGGGCAGCTTCAAAGCCGGCGACGATCAAGGGGCGTTCGGCGCGTTTGAAGCGGTCTGAAAGCGCCATGATGGAAGGATCAGTTGTCGTCACCATCGGCCGCAGCACCTGAGGAGGTGCAACCAGAGGCGATTCCAATGCTTCCATTTCCGCGACGGCCGGAGAAAGATCCAGGTGGACCGGCCCCATGGGGTCGACCATTGCGAGCGCAATGGCGCGGGCGACCGTCGAGGCGGCGCTTTCCGGCTCGACCTCGAAGGATGCCTTCACCAGAGGCTGCAGCAATTGGGCGTGATTGATGACCTGATGTGTGTAGCGAGCCCGCGTGGCACGATCGACGATGCCGGAGATCACGATCAACGGGACACGCTCCTGGTTGGAGTCGGCAATGCCGTTGACCGCATTGGCAAGACCCGGGCCGATCGTCGTCACCAGCATCTGCGGTTTGCCGGAAATCACGCTCGCCCCGGAGGCCATGATCGCAGCCGCCGTTTCGTGGCGAGCAAGATGGAACGCGATGCCGGCTTTCTGCAATCCGTCTATCAGCGTCACAACCTCTCCGCCCGGCATGCCGAAAGCGTGCCTGACGCCATGATTATGCAAGGTGCGGGCGATGGTGTCCGCCACCCTCGTGCTACCACCTTTCGCCTGATTATCGGACATCTCTATCTCACGCTTAATGGATTGGCCTCGCCCCGAAACTGTTTGCCTTTCCCGGAGCAGGTTGCTCATTTCGGGTAGCCGAGGGCGGTCAGCCCGGCATCCAGAAGGTCGGGTCGGGCCTCATGCCCGCCGTCATGAATGCAAAGAATGCTCTCGCCGCGCAAACAACCGGGAACGTCGTCGCAGACGATACCGTCGATCGTGCTCTTGTGAGCGGCGGGCAGGTCGCATCGCGCCCTCTCACGGTAAATGGCGACACTCTTGAGTGCGTCGCCCTGATGAAAAGTCTTGCCGATTGCCCTGCCGGCTAACGGAAATGTTCTATCCGCCGTTCCGTGGAAGTGGATCATCGGCGGCAGATTGCCGGTACAGTCCGCTGCCTTGGGCAGAGGGTCCCAGAACACACCGGAAAACGTTACCATAGCGGCCACCCGGCCTCCCTGTTCACAGGCGGTGTACCACGCCATGGAAGCTCCGACGGAGAAGCCGCCGACGATCACTTTTTCCGGCGCGAAGCCATGTCGGTTCTGGAGGTCGTTCAAAACATTTCCGATGAAGCGCCTTTCGTCGCGGTCGCGCCGTGGTGCGCCTGGATACGACCAGCCGCCGGCAAGCCCATCGACGGCGACATAGGCAAGATGATGAGCAAGCGTCGTATCCACGAGAGCGCGCTGTCGCATCTGCAATTCCGCAGAACTCTTGAAGCCGTGGAAGTAAACGTAGGCGCCCCTTACGTCGCCATCTTGCGGCAGTTCGATGCGGTAGTTGCCGCCGTCCACCGTGCATGCGACATCTCCGCCGCAATAGGAGCCGGCAAGCCCCGGATCTGCGCCGAGACAGAGGGCTACCGCGAGTAAGCGCCGGAACATCGGCCTCCCCCTCGAGATCGATGCGCAAAGATCGAGCAATCGTCCCGTCACCTTCCAAACGCCCGAATGGTATAGGCGACGGTGACGCCGAAGATGATATGCCCGGCGAGCGAAGCCCAGGTCAGCGGAATGAAACCAAGAAAAGCTGGCAGTCCGGCGACAAGATGGGCCATCACGAAGAGCGCAAACACCCATAGCCCGGCGCCGAAGCCGATGCCGGTCACGAGCAAAGGCAACCGCGGGAAAACGATTCGTTGCAGAGGCCGGGCGATGAAAAGATAGCCGATCGGATAAAACACGATGCCGACCGTGGCATGGATCACCTCGGCCAGAAGCAGATTGTTGAAGCCGAAGACCGTTTGCACAAGTGCCGCGGGCTCCAGGGGACCGCCGACGAGCAAAGGCGTAATCAGGCGCGCCCATATTTCCCAGGCAATGTCCGCGGCAAGGCCGGATACGATGATAGCTTTTCCAAGGCCGGGCTCGATTGTCGGGAATATGCTCGGTTTCTGCATTTCCATCATGGTCATTTCATTCACCCTCATATGTTGCGTTGAGGTCAGGCCGACAGCTTCATGCCGGCAGATTGTTCGATCGAGCGGATCAGGCGGTCCTCCGCTTTCAGATGCCTGCGCATATGACGGATTCGGGAGATGCCTGCGTTGTCGCCACGGCTGCCGACCGCCTTTGCAAGCGCGAGGACGAAGAAATCGCGTTGTGCGTTGCTGCCGCCGATCTTTGGCAGATTGACAATCACCCGATCGAGCATCTGCCTGTCCGCCGGGGCGCCGAGTCCCGCAAGCATGCGTGCCATCGGAACGCCGATTTCGGCTGCGACCCGTGCCTGGTCGCCGATACCCATGGCTTTCTCCTCTATCTCCGTGACGAGTTCGGCTGCGCCAGCCCGATCTCCGATCGCGACCAGTGCCGCGAGATTGTGGAGAGCTGCGAAGATGAGGGTCGTGTCCCGCCGCCTTGCCCGGGCGATGCCGGCGAGGTCATGCCAGCGCGATCCCACATGGACACCCATCTGGTTCAATCGCCACAGGAGCGAGACAGCATTTGCCATATCCCTGAAATCATCCGTCTGCTGGGGACGCACTTCATCGTCGTAGAGCTGAAGGACACGCTCATGGTCGCCGCGTTCGAGGTGCAGCAAAGCGAGATGCCAGGCCATGTGAAAGGAGAAATTGTTGCAACGTGACCAGGCGCTTCGACTGTTCTCGAGCCAATCGACGCCCTCCCGGGTCTGTCCGCGCATCTCGAAGACATGCGAAACCGCATGCAGGCCCCAGGAATCATCCGGCTGCAAGACCACCGCTTTCTGTCCCGCTTTCATGGCCTCCTCATAGCGACCGGTTTCTTCCAGTGAAAAGGCATAACAGCCGAATACGAAACCGGCGGAAAGGCTTGCTGAATCAAGGCCATCTACCGCTCGTGAACTCGCCGTCAGCATTCCAGCGGCATCACCGAGCATGAAGCGAAGGGCGTGTGAGAGCTTGAAAGGAAGAAAAGTCGCCGGGCGGTCGGCAAAGCCGCGATCAAGCGTGTCGATGGCGCCGGAAAATGAGCCCCCGCTAGCTGCAGCCAAGGCCTTCACAAGTACCTGTTCGTCTGCCGTTCCACCGTTCTTCCTCGTCAGTGCTGCTCGGGCCTCGGCGAGCGCTGCTTCGGCGCTGGCGGCCAGTTCCGAGCGAGCAAGGATGAGGTTTGCAAAACCGGTAAGCGCGTGTGCGGCAACATGATCGGGATCGGCGGCAAGCGTTGCCTGCAGCGATGCGCCCGTACTCGGACGGTGCGTTGCAAGACCATAGACAGCTTGCTCGAAAGCTCGCCGGGCTTCGGCGCTGTCGCTGCTGGTGATCAGATCATAGGCATCGCGATTCATGTCAGACTCCTTGGGGAAGCCGGCGGACGGGAAGATTTCCGGAAGCAACGGCTGTCGGATTGGCACCGATAACGGCCTTTACGGGTTGGCCACCGAGTTCGTTACATCAGGCGATGATTTTTCTGCTGGGGCGATCGCGGCCGGGCCCTCCAGGGAAAATTTGAAGGCGGATGTAACGAAGCGGTTATCCTGGGCGAACTAGGCTCAACGGACTTCCCGGCCGCATGCATCAACAACAGGAGCCGATCGGATGGATGTCAGGAAGAATGATGAGCACTTTCCGTTTCGCCGAGTTGACGACACGCAACATCGTTCCGGCGGGCACGACGTGGTATGGGATGAGATGATCACGCCGGAACTGTCCATCCTGCTGCCCGTCGGAACGACCTTGGAGGCGCGGCTGCGCGATCCTGCCGGCACCGGTGACGGTCATTCCGCGAGAAAACTTGTCCTTCTTGGAGCGGATGGCGGAAAGGCTTTACTCCTCAATCCTTCCCATGCCCTCGATCCCGTGGAGGATTTCCAAGGGGCTGCCGTTTTGCGGTGTCATCGCGGAAGCCGCATCATTCAGCTATGGGGGCGGTTTCGACCCAGTCCGGCCAGGGACCTGCGGTTCGAGCTGATCCTCTGGCAGGTTTGGCCGGCAGGCTCTGCCGAAGCGCGGCAGGCAACGCGTCGGCTCGAAGAGTATCAGCAGATGATCAGACGTCTCAGGCTTGAAATTGCACTTCAGCATTGCCAGCAATAGCCGGAGCATTGTTCTGCAGAGGGATATATCGAATGACGATATCCGCGCGCCCAATCGGGCCATGGCTCTTGTGGCGCTGATTGGCTACATTGTTGCTGATTGGCTGCGGCGTTGTGAGAAGAAGCTGGTGCGGATCTTGACCGCTGTGAGCGCATCAAGTCGTTCGTTGATAACGAGGCAGAGTGGAGTGAATGGATTGAATACCGATGATTTGATCAATCTCCTGGCGCAGGATGCTCCAGTCCGCGTTCGCCTTGGGCGAGCGTTGATGGCGGCGCTGGTGATCGGAGCTTCGGTGTCCGCGATTGTTCTCGTCTCGACCGTCGGGATTCGCGCGAATATGGTGGAGGCGCTTCAAACGAGCCGCGTCGATTTCAAGATCGCCTTGACGTTGATCCTTGCGATAGTCGGGTGCAACCTGGTCTTCAGGATCGGCAGACCTGGCGTTGACATCAAGGCGCACGTGCTTGCATTTTTCCTGCCACTTATCCTGCTTGTGGCCGGTATCCTTGTCGAACTGTTCGTTCTGCCCATGGATGCCTGGAAGGCGAGCATGATCGGACGTTATCCAAACGTCTGCCTGATCTTCATCCCGCTTCTGTCGCTGGCACCCTTCATGGCATTCTTTTGGGCGTTGAAGCATGGCGCCCCGGAAAACCCAGGTCTCGCCGGAGCAGTCGCGGGTTTGGCAGCGGGAGGGATCGGGGCTGCCATTTATGCCTGGCATTGTCCTGATGACAGCCCCCTGTTTGTGGGGAGTTGGTATATGATAGCAATCGCTATCATGACCTCCTTAGGTTATATTTCAGGGCGGCGCTGGCTTCGCTGGTAGGAGAGGGCCGTTGGTGCCGTTGGTTCTGCCGATCTCGGAACCATTTCGTACGTCGGTGTAGGCACTCCCATTGAGACTTCGTTCAGTTCTTCTGCATCATGAAGCCGTCGAAGAAGGCGGCAAGTTCGATATGCGCGCCGAGAGGGAGAACATGCGCGACGTATTGGTCCGGCCGCACAACTAGCAAACATCCCTGTTCCCGATCGATACCGCGCATGTCGAAGATGTCATTGCCGCTTTTCAGGTCAGGGCAGAACATCTTCTCGTAATCGCGAAGCCCCAGGCGCCCCTTTGCCGGAAGGAGAAGGGAATGCATGGCCTCCACGGCGAGTTCGCGATGGCCCTGCTGAAAGACCGCGCGGACATCGATAACGGCATCGATATCCGCGCCAGCCGGCGTATATTTCCCGACGGGGGATTCGTGCGCGTCGGCGAGGAACTCGCATAGGGACCAAATGCCGGAGCCGGCGGCAATGGGATCTCCGGTGCCGGCGAAAGCATAGAGGCGCCAGCGGCCGTCCGCCTTCGCGGCGTGGCCGAGCTGAACCGGCTTGGCATCCGCGAGGCGAATGACCGGCGCGGAATGAAAGCGTGTGCCGATCGTAAACCCCTTCGCCAGATATTGATGGGTCGATTCGCCCGTGAGGATGGACGGGCGGTAATGGGTCGCCGTTCCCGCCGTATAACGTCCGTGCCTGACGAAGTATTCCTGGACCTCCGCCGGATCGACGCCTTCACCATCCGGTGAGGATTTCAGGGGGGCACTCAACATCTTGGCCCATTCGCGGTCGAAATCGATCAGTTCTTTGGCGATAGCCTGTCGTTCCGCCGAGTAGCTGTGCAGAAGTTCGGGCGAGCAGCGACCCTGAAGGACGGCTGCAAGCTTCCAGCCCAGATTGAGCGCGTCCTGCATGGAGACGTTCATACCCTGGCCTGCCTTGGGACTGTGGGTATGGCAGGCGTCGCCGGCGATGAACACATGAGGCAGACGCGTCTCGATTTCCCCTTCCGGCACGTCATCGAACTTGTCGCAGAGCCGCTGGCCTATCTCATAGACGGACCACCACGCGACTTCCTGCACCTCGAGCGTATAGGGCTTTAGAATCCGCTGTGCTGCGGCAATCAGGTGGTCGACGGTGATGTTTCGATTGGCCACCCGTTCGTTTTCGTTGAGTTTGTCGAGCTCGACGTAGATGCGGACCAGATAGCCGCCTTCCCGCGGAATGAGCACGATGCTGCCTTCATTGGCGGATTGGATCAGCGCCTTGAGGCGAATATCGGGAAAGTCTGTGACGGCCAGCACATCCATGACCCCCCAGGCCTGATTGGCCGAATCGCCCTTGAGTTCCCGCCCGAGTGACTTCCTGACGACGCTGCGCGCGCCGTCACAGCCGACCACGTAGCGGGCCCTGATGGTCTCCACCCGCCCTTCGTGCGAAGGATCGAGTCGCTCGAGCCTGGCCGTCACGGGATGGCCGGGAGGCTGATCGCGGGAGGCTGACGGCGGATCAATCTGAAGGTCGAGGAGGCGCCGCGCGTAGTGCGGCTCCAGCCGGCTCGGCGATCTGCGCATGACATCCAGATAGAAATCATGCACACGCGCCTGATTCAGGATCACATGGGGAAACTCGGAGAGACCGTCCTCGACGTCCTGAATCCTGCCGTGGCGAACGATCTTTTCCCGTTCGGCATCGTCCGGTTTCCAGAATGACGTCTCGTTGACCCAATAGGCTTCCTTCAGCACGCGCTCGGCAAAGCCGAAGGCCTCGAACATTTCCAGAGTGCGGCAGGCAATGCCGTCGGCTTGCCCGAGTTGCAGGGGACCGGATTTCTGATCGACGATGCAGGTCTTGATGTCGGGAAAGGCTGCCAGTTGGGCGGCGAGCGTCAATCCGGCCGGCCCACAGCCGATAACCAGAACATCGACTTCTTCGGGAAGCGGATCCGAACCGGATGACGTCGTGTGCTGGCCGGATGGCTCCGAAATTGCCGGATCTCCGGTCCGGAACCCGTTGAGGTGAAATTGCATGGATGTATCTCCTCCGCGTGTCTTGCTGGGTATCCGTCTCATCCTGGCTGCAACCGTACCCCGCGGCTGCCATAGGCTTCGGTTTGCTGGCTGCCAGTATCGACGGTTGAACCGCCTCGTGGTTTAAGTTGTTGCGACGATGTGAGAACGACGAGCCTGGGTCGTCGCGATAATTAATCAGTATGCTGATTATATGTATGCTGTCAAGGCGAGGATCGGTCATGGAGAGATCGGTGAAAGACAACAATGACATGCCGGGGCACTTGGCCCGCCGGTTCCAGCAGATTGCCGTTGCCGTCTTCCATGCGGAAGCAGAGGCCGCCGGCTATGACCTGACACCCGTTCAATACGCGGCGCTGGCTGCGATCAGCGCGAATCCGGGCATTGATCAGGTGACGCTCGCCGGGTTGATAGCCTACGACCGGACGACCATTACCGGCGTCGTGGATCGACTGGTGCAGAAGGGCTTCATCGAGCGCCGTGCGAGCAAAAGGGACAGGCGTGCGCGCGAACTGGAGATCACGGAGGCGGGGCGGGAAACGCTTTCCGGTATCATGCCGGCGGTTGAGGCGGCGCAGCGCATGATGCTGCGAGGCCTGAATGCAGACGAGTCGGAGGAACTCCTGCGGCTTTTACGCAAGGCGATCGCTGCCGGTAACGAACTCAGCCGGGCGCCGTTCCGGGAGGCTTCGGCGGATGCTGCGAAGACCGCTGGCAGGATGGAAAGCGATCGGGATGGGTAGTGAGCCTAGCCCTTGATGTTTGGCGTGCACTCGAACCTGCGACCAAATCCCTTGCCTGCCTTGCTCGCCGTTCATATTGTTGCAGAACGTCATGGATGGGGCGGTAAGAATGTCCGGTGAAGAGCGCGCGCGTATCGATTGCCTGGATGAAAGGGGAAACTCTGTGTCAGTATTCAAGGCCATCCGGAGCCGCGGCGATGGGCATCGGGAGAGCAGAGAAACTGGCACCGTCACCCGCTTCGTTTACTACACCTCCGATGGCTATCTGGTGGAACCGCTTTCGGATGGAAACTTTCAGGTCGTCCTTTCGGGCGAAATCCTGACACGCCTATGATGTCGGATGTGCCGGTACGGCGCTTCGAGCGTTGATTTCCCTCAAAGCAATTTAGATGCCGTGCAAGTAAGGTCCCGTAAGAAAAGGACCAAAAGAATGTCTCGTGCACCTGATGCTCAATTCACTCACGAACAGATCATGATTTATAAGTCGCTGATCCACGACCTGGAGCGGCGCTTTCCCGAACTTGCCGATGTTGAGTATACTGCTGACCACCCGTCAGCGGCAACGTTGCATCGACTGATGACTTATCGCGAGTCCGTCAAGATCCTAAAAGGATTCGTCAGGCAGGGCGACGAATGATGTTTGGGCACATGGCGAGCCATATTGTCATTGGCCGACCGCTTATCTGACGCTTCAGGACGCCTAAAGACATGTCAAAACCTAGGATGTTTCGGGATTGGTTCAGCCTATGTTAAAGTCAGCAAGCTTAAGAGAGGCCCCGATATTCATTCCTCGCGGCTCTTTCGATGCGCATCGTCCTCGCCAAGTCATTGCTGACCGGTCTGCTGTCGCTGCTTGCCTCCCTCATTCTCTCATTCAGCATCGTTCCGATGCTCGGTGGAGAGGTGGCCGGAGCCGGTCTCATAATGACCATCGTTTGCCCGCTGGTTATCTCCATTCCAGCTTCGGCCGTGCATTTCCGACAGGCTGAAAAACTTCGGCGCGCAGAAGTGGCAGCCTCGGAGGCACTCCAGAAGCTGGCGATCGCATATGAAGAGCTTCGCCTACAATCACGCCGGGATGGGTTAACCGGGCTTCTCAACAGAAATGCATTCCTTGAAGAATTGGAAACCTTCAGCCGCAAAGGCGTGGCTGGTGGCCTACTGTTCCTGGATCTCGATTATTTCAAGTCGATCAATGATGGGCATGGACATGCAACGGGCGACGAAGCTCTCCGTCGGACAGGACAAATACTTGCGGCCTATCAAGGAGAATTCGACATTGCAGGCCGCCTTGGAGGAGAGGAGTTTGCGCTTTTTCAGAGTGATTTGACGGCTGAAGCGATGTTGCGAAGATGTGAGGAAATTCGCGGATTGATCGACTGCATGGATTTTCGTTCAGCCTCCGGATCAATTATCTCCGTATCGGCGAGCATCGGAGCATTTTATTGCGTTCCTGGCTTTGATCCTCAGGAATGCCTCAAGGCTGCGGACGCAAATCTCTACAAGGCGAAAACGAGCGGCCGAAACCGGGTCGTTTTGTCAATCTAACCGGCCTGCCGGTCAGCGGCTGTTTCACCGATATCCCAATAAAGACCGGCCATCATGGCAAGCCCCTCGCGAACGATGCTGACCGGCAGGTGCTCGTTTGGAGCATGTTGCAGGCAGCCGGGATAGGAATGCGGAATCCAGATGGTCGGCAGGCCGAGCAAATCGGAGAAGATGTTGTTCGGCAGTGAACCGCCGAGATTGGGCAGGATGGCCGGCGGAGCGCCCAACGTCTTCTCGATCGAGGCGACGATACGTCTGACCCAGGGATGGTCGGGATCGAGGCGGCTGGCGAGGAAGATCGCGTCGGTGGGATCCTTGACGACGACGCGGTCGTAACCGGCATCGATCAAAGCCTTGCGAACGGCCGGAACGACCTCATCCGGATCGACGCCGACCGGAAAGCGGAGCTGCACGCGGGCGCGGGCTTTGGGCGGGATGGCGTAAAGCGGCTGGGCGAGGTTGCCGCATTCCATCTCCATGACCTCGAAGGAACTCCAGGCGAAGACTTTTTCCTCCGGCGTGAGGCCCGGCTCGCCCCACCACGGCTCGATCGGCGGATCGTCGGCGGCCGGGGTGATCTTGCAATCCTTCAGCGCCGCGCGGACGTTTTCCGGGATGTTCCCAGGTGTCATCTCGCGGACCTTGATCCTACCCGTCCGACCCACCAGCGCCGTAATCGCATGGCAGAGTTCTATGCCGGGATTGGAGAGTATGCCGCCCCAGTTGCCAGAATGCTGAAAGCTTTCGCGCGCATTGATCTCCAGATGAAAGGACATGCCGCCGCGGGCGCCGAGAAAGATCGTCGGCCGTTCCAGTGCCAGGCGAGGACCATCGGAAGCGATGAAGACGTCGGCCTTGAGCTCGTCCTTGTGGGCAGCGCACATCTCTTCCAGACCGAGCGAACCGGACTCTTCTCCCATCTCAATCAGATATTTGAGATTGAAGCCAAGCGAGCCTTTGACTGCCAGCAGAGCCTCGATCGCGGCGAGGTTAACCGTGTGCTGACCCTTGTTATCGGCCGTGCCGCGGCCATACCAGGCGCCGTTTTTTTTCGCCATCTCGAAGGGGGATAGACCTTCCTCCCACTGACCATCCAAACCGGCGACAACGTCGCCATGGCCGTATTGCAGGATGGTGGTGTAGTTGGGGTTCTCAACCCGCTCGGCGATCAGGAAGGGGCCTGGAGCCAGGTCGTTCTGGTAGATCTTCGTCGCGAAGCCGAGGCGTTCGAAGAATGGCTGCATGTCCCCAGTTACATAGCGCCAAAGGTCCAGCCTGTTGGCCGCGACACGACTTGCCGACGGGATCGCGACGCGCTTGCGGAGCGCCGCTTCGAAGGAGCCGTCGTCGAGATAACCCACAGCCTTGTCGATCGTCGCCTGGCGGGAAGGGGCAGTCGTCATTGGGGCATCCTCGGGATTTCAGGCGGTTCTGGCTTTGGCGATCGGCAGGATCGCCTGCCCGTTCGGCAGATCGAGATCGAAATGGCAGCGGAACATGCTGTCGGCTCCGGTCGTTTTCTTCGGCGGCGCCGTGCTGCGACAGATATCCTTCGTGAAGGGACAACGCGTGTGAAAACGGCATCCGGAGGGCGGAAAGGCCGGGTTGGGCAGTTCGCCAGCAATCGGATGTAGCGTGCGGTCGCCGGTATCCATATCCGGGGCGGCATCGATCAAGAGGCGCGTATAGGGATGGCGAGGCCTGAGGAACAGCTCTTCCGACGGTGCCTCCTCCACCAGTTCACCGAGATACATGACGCCGATCCTATCGGCCATGATCCGCACGACCGAGAGGTTGTGGGTGATGAACAGGCTGGTGAGTGCCAAGTTCTTCTGCAGGTCGCGCAAAAGGTTGAGAATCTGCGCCTGGACTGACACGTCTAGCGCCGAGGTCGGCTCGTCGAGGATCAGGAATTCCGGTTCGCCGGCAAGCGCGCGGGCGATGCAGATGCGCTGCCGCTGTCCGCCGGAAAATTCCTGAGGGTATTTTTCGGCATCCGCCGGCGACAGGCCGACCTGAACGAGCAATTCGTCGACGCGGGCGCGGATCGCCGCCCGGCCCCGGCGCAGCTTATGGACGCGGATCGGTTCGGCGATGATATCCTCGATCGTCCAGCGGCCGTTCAGTGACGAATAGGGGTCCTGAAAGATCATCTGGAGGCGCGGCGTCTTGCCGGCTGCATCCCTGCGGAAGGCGATCTCGCCGGAGGTCGGCTCCATGAGGCCGGAGACGAGGCGGGCCAGCGTGGACTTGCCGCAGCCGCTTTCGCCGACCAGGCCCATGGTTTCGCCATGGCGGACGGTGAGGCTGACGTCGCTGACGGCCTTGGTGCCGCCGGTCTCGTTCTTCTTCAGGCGCTCGATAAGGCTCTGGTTGCGGCGATAGACCTTGCTGACGTGGTTGAGGATGAGGAAACCGGAAGCGCTCATGCGGTCACCCTTTCCAGCGGATGGAAACAGGAAAAGGCGGAGCTTTCCTCATGATAGAGCGGCGGAATGGTCGCGCGACAATCGCCTTCGGCCTTGAAACAACGCGGATTGAAGGCGCAGCCGGGCGGAACCGCGCCGAGCCCCGGCATGGCGCCGGGAATCTGATCGAGCCGCACCTCGCCATTGGCCGATGGCATCGGCGTCGCGCGGATCAGTCCGTGGGTATAGGGGTGTTTCGGCGCGTTGAAGAGTTCGCCGACAGGGCTGATCTCGGCAACGCGGCCGGCGTAAAGCACAGCGACGCGGTCGGCCATCTTGGCGATGACGCCGAGGTCATGGGTGATCAGCATCATGCTCGTCTTGCTTTCGCGATGCAGGTCGCGCATCAACTGCAGGATATGGGCCTGGACCGATACATCAAGCGCGGTCGTCGGTTCGTCGGCGATCACGAGCGCCGGATTGGCGCAAAGTGCCAGCGCAATGACAATACGTTGCCGCATGCCGCCGGAAAGCTGGTGCGGATAACGCTTGAATTGCGTGTCAGGGTTCGGCAGGCCGACTCGTTCGATCCATTCGAGCGCCTTTTTCTTCGCCCGATCGCCGCCGATCTTCAGATGCGCCTCGATTGTATCGCAGAGCTGCCGGCCGATAGTGATGACCGGGTTGAGGCTGGTCATAGGGTCCTGGAAGATGAAGCCGATCCTGCCGCCGCGCACGCGACGCATCGCCTTCGGTGACAACTGGTCGAGACGCTCCCCGGCAAGCGTAATGGTGCCGCCGGTGCGTTTCAGGGGCGGCACGAGAAGGTCGATGATCGCAGCCCCCGTTATCGATTTGCCGGCACCGGATTCGCCGACGATGCCGAGCACCTCTCCCGGATCCACGGAGAAGGAGACCTTGTCGAGCGCTGTGATCAGACGGCCGTCGCGGTTGATGGTGACCGTCAGGTCGCGGACGTCGAGAAGCGGTGTCGTCACGAGCGTCCCCTTAGTCGCGGATTATAAACGTCACGCAGGTGGTCGCCGAGGATGTTGACCGACACGACGAAGGCGACGAGCACGAGGCAGGGCCAGACGGAGATCCACCATTCGCCGGATTGCAGAAAATTGTTGCCATTGCGGATCAGCGTGCCGAGAGACGGCGAGGTGACCGGGATTCCGATGCCGAGGAAGGAGAGCGTTGCCTCGGTGATGATGGCGATGCCAAGATTGATGGTTGCGATGACCAGAACCGGTGCCATGACGTTCGGCAGGATGTGCAGGATGATGATCGACAGGCTGCTGCGGCCGGTGATGCGGGCGGCCGAGACATAATCCTGGTCTCGTTCGATCATCACGGATGAACGGATCGTGCGCGCATACTGGACCCAGAAGGCGATGCCGATCGAGAGCACGACGATGGCGATCGCCGTCATGACGCTCCGCTCCTGTCCAAGCGCGGCGCGAGCTGCCCCGTCGATGATCATCGCGAGCAGCAAGGCTGGATAGGCGAGCTGAACGTCGGCGAAGCGCATGATGAAAGCATCCACCTTGCCACCGACGAAGCCGGCTATCAGGCCGAGACTGCCGCCAAGCACGAGACCGATGATGACGGACAGGAAGCCGACGATGATCGAAGTCCGCATGCCATAGGCCATGGCGGTCAGGAGGTTGCGACCCTGGTCGTCAGTGCCGAGTGGGAAATCCGGCATACCGTCTACCATCCACATGGGCGGAATGAAGCTGTCCATCACCGACATGCCGGCGAATTCGAAGGGATTCTGCGATACCAGCGGCGTCATGAAGGCATAGACGAGCAGCGCGAAGATGACGAGGGCGCAGGAGGTCGGCCCGGGTGCCTTGCGCATGGCGCGCAGAAGTTTCGACAGGCGGCTGCGGCGGACTGTCGGAACCGAAGGGGTGTTGACGACAGGGGTCATGATTGCCTCCTCAACACGCGGGCATCGATCAGCGGGTAGAGCAGTTCTACGACCAGATTGATGACCATGAAGACCAGGCCGACGAAGATCAGATAGATGGCGATGACCGGAATATCCGCCGCCTGGATCGATTGCAGGAAGAGCGAACCGAGGCCCGGCCAGGCGAAGACGTTTTCCGTCACCACCGAAAAGGCGATGATGTTGCCAAGCTGCAGGCCAAGCATGGTGATGACCGGCAGAAGCGTGTTCTTGATGGCGTAGACATACCAGATGCGCGCTTCCGACAGACCGCGGGCGCGGGCGAAGCGGATATGCTCGCTTTGGCCGACTTCCATGAGCTGGGTGCGCAGCATTCGGATGATAAACGCGACTTGGAAGGTGGAAAGCGTCGCTGCCGGCAGGATGATCGCTCGCCAGCCGGAAACGGAGAGCAGGCCCGTTGTCCAGAAGCCGAGATCGACGACCGTGCCGCGCCCAAATGACGGCAACAGACCCATTTGCACGGAAAAGACGGCGATCAGCAGCAGGCCGACGACGAAGTTCGGAAGCGTGATGCCGGCCGTCGAGATCAGCATGATGAAGCGGCCGAACAGCGAGTTCGGATGCACGCCGCAATAGATGCCGGCTGGCACGCCAACGAGGATGGTGATGAGCAGGCTGACGAAAGCGAGTTCTATCGTCGCCGGCATGCGCTCGATGATAAGTTTCGCCACCGGGTCCTGAGTCCGGTAGGAGAGGCCGAAATCGCCCTGCAGCAGGTTGCCAAGAAAATGCACGAAGCGCGTGCCGATCGGCTGGTCGAGGCCGAGCCTGGCGATCAGTTCCATCCGCTCCGTCACGGTCGCATCGGCCGAGAGGAGTGCCGCCAGCGGGTCGCCGATATTGGCGACCAGCAGGAAGGCGATGAAGCTGATCACGAGTAGAACGATGACCGTCTGCACGATCCGGGATGCGGCGTAGTTCAGCACTTCAAATCCTCAGCAGCAAGTGTCACCAAGCTGGTCAAGAAAGGCGATGCATTTCTCCATCTCGGAAATCGCAATCGACTCGTCCGGCTGATGAGCATCGGCGATATCGCCCGGGCCAATGACGACCGACGGAACACCGGCGATCTGGAAAATGCCCGCTTCCGTGCCGTAGGAAACATAGCGCGGCTCCGAGCGTCCGAGAAGCTTCAGGAGCTCTGCGTCGAGTATCGGATCGTCGTTCGGCTTCAGGCCGGGAATGCGTGCCTGCACATCGAAGAAGACACCGGAGGCTGGGTCGATAGCCTGCATGGCGGGATTCAGCTTTTCTACCGCGAAACGCTGCATGCGCTCGAACACCGCCATTTCGCTCTCGCCGGGGATGATGCGCATCTCCCAGAAAAAATCGCAGTTCTCGGCGACAATATTGCCGTGCAGGCCCCCCTTGATGACGTTGACGGAAATCGTCGAATAGGGTGGATCGAGGCCCTCGAACTGCGGGCCGTTGCGCATGTCCTCGCGGATGCGGTTGATCTCGGCGATCATGTCGCCGGCTGCCATGACGGCGTTGACGTAGCGGTCCGGCTGGGAGGAGTGACCGGGCTTGCCCTTGACGCGGCACCAGCCAATCAGGCCGCCCTTGTGCGCGGCGATCATGTCCATGCTGGTCGCTTCGCCGATGACGGCGAGCCGCGGCTTCAAGTCGCTTTGCCCCACCCATTCGGCCATCGAGCCAACACCGGTGCAGCCGACTTCCTCGTCATAGGAGAAGGCGAGATGGATAGGCTTCTTGAGTTTCTTTTGGGCCATGCCAGGTGCCGCAGCGAGACAGCAGGCCAGGAAGCCCTTCATATCGGTCGCGCCGCGGCCGATCAGCCGGCCGTTCGCTTCCCTCAGCGTCCAGGGATCGCCGGACCATGCCTGACCTTCTGTCGGCACGACGTCGGTATGGCCGCTGAAGATGATGCCGCCAGGCGCTTCGGGGCCAATCGAAATAAGGACGTTCGCCTTGTTGCCTTCGGCATTCGGAAAGCGCCGGACGCGTCCTCCGAAGGGGGCGGCCTGGTCTTCCACGTATTTGATCAGGTCGAGATTGGAGACGGCGCTGACCGTCGGAAAGGACACGAGACTTGCAAGCTGTTTCGTGATGTCCTGTTTCGTGATGCCGGGGGCAATCGTCATTACTTCACCGTGAAATAGCGCAGCGGATAGGCGAGGTCGGCTGGCTGCACAACGGTGACATTGTCCTTCACGCCCCAGAGAATGTTGAGCTGGTGAAGCGGAATGAAGCCGACATCGGCCTTGATGAGCTTGAAAGCCTGCTGGATGAGATCGGTGCGCTTCTCCTGGTCGGTTTCCTTACCAATGGCGGCGATCAGCTTGTCGACCTCGGGATTGGAATAACCGCCGATATTGAAGGCGCCGAGGCCGCTCTTCGAATCACGGGTGGCGGCAATCGAGGTCAGGAAGATATGGGCGTCATAGGTCGCCGGCGAATAGCCCAGCATTGCAAGGCTGGTATTGTATTCCGGCGGGTTCACTTGGGTCGCCCAGCGGCTGGTGGCCTGGGCGCGAGGTTCCACCTTGATGTTGATGCGGGCGAGGGAGGCGGCGACCGCTAGGCAGGTCGCTTCGTCGTTCATAAAGCGGTCGTTGGTGCAGTCGAGCGTGACGGAAAAGCCGTTCTCGTAGCCGGCTTCCTTCATCAGTTCCTTGGCCTTGTCGACATCCGGCTTGACCGGTGCACCGAGTTCCGGATCGAAGCCGTTGATCTCCTTACCGATCGGCAGGCCGACGGGAACCGAATAGTTGCGCATGATGCGCTTCTGGATCGCCCCGGTATCTATCGCCAGTTCCATGGCCTGGCGGACCTTGAGTTCCTTGAAAGGGTTCTTGGCCTTCTCGCTGCCGAAGATCAGGCTGTCTCGTGCAACATCCGGCTGGACATAGATGGTGCGCAGGTCCGGCCCGGCCTTGACATGTAGGCCATCGGCCTTGTCGATACGTTCGGCATCCTGCGGCGGTACGCCGTCGATCAGGTCCACTTCGCCGGAGATCAGGGCCGAGACGCGAGTGGAAGGATTTGGGATCACGAAGAAGGTGGCATTATCGATATTGCCGGCCTTCTTGTCCCACCAGCCAGAATTTGTGGCGAAGACGGTCTTCACGCCCGGATCGCGCTCCTTGATGACGTAGGGGCCGGTGCCCATGGCGTTGCGGTTGGCGAAGGTCTCGGTGGCGTTGTTGGCGGCACCCGGCTGTACGGCGCCGTTCGCCTCGGCCCACTCCTTGTCCATGATGTACCAGTTGGTGATCTGGTTCGGAAGGATGGGGTTGACGGCGCGTGTCCTGATACGGATCTTATAGTCGTCAACCTTTTCGATCGAGGCGATGGAGTTCAGGTTTGCCTTGATGCCACCGGCCTGGCCGCGGGTCAGCGAGAAGACCACGTCATCGGCGGTAAACGGATTTCCGTTCGAGAACTTTACGCCCTGGCGCAGAGTGAATTTCCAGGTCGTGTCGTCCGTCTGTTTCCATTCGGTCGCAAGTGCCGGCTCGATCTTCTGTTCGGCGTTGCGGCGGACCAGTGGTTCATAAACATTGGCGAGAACGGCGAAAATCAGGGTATTCGAGACAGCATGCGGATCGAGCGTATAGGCATCCAGCGGGCCGGCGAATTTGAAATCCGCGGCTTGGACGCTGGTGGCCAGCGGTGCCGTCAGGGCGGCCGCGGCGATCGTGCCCAGCAGCATCTTACGTTTGAATGCGGGAAACGAGAAAGGCATCATGATCTCCTATGCGCCACGAGAGAGTCGGAATGCGGCAACGACGCGGCAGATATTTTAAATTTAAAATATCTCAGCAAAGGAAGCTCATCAGATGAGGACATGCAGCGTTCCCTGTCGTTGCTTGGAGTTGCCTACTTGCGAGGCTTGGGCAAACAATAGGCGTTTTGAGGAAACATGCAAGCAATTTTGATCAAATGAGCGAAACTCTTTTGGCGAGGAAGTGTGCGGCAGCAGGCGACCATCCCGCCTGCATTAGCAGGAGGCAGGACGCAAGAGATTTCAATGTGTTATTTCAAAGACAGAGATTTGCAGATCAGGTCCTGGCGAACATCGGGCCGCCCTTATGGGCTGGAAAGCCGTAGCCGTTGATCATCACCAGGTCGATGTCGCTCGGCCGTGCGGCGATGCCTTCGGCCAGCAATGCTTCGCCTTCGGCGGCCATGGCCTTCAGCATCCGCTCTTGAATCTCACTTTTCGGGAATGCGCGCGGTGTAATGCCCTTTTGGGTACGGGCGGCTTCGATGATCGCGGTCACATCCGGATCGATGGTGCGCTTGCCATCCGGATAGGCATACCAGCCGCGGCCGGCCTTCTGGCCGAACCGCCCCATTTCACAGAGCGTATCGGCGATCCCGACGTAGCGTGTAGCGGGATCGCGGGCGGCGGCCTGGCGCTTGCGGCGCGCCCAGGCGATCTCAAGCCCTGCCATGTCGTAGACGGCGAAAAGGCCCATAGGGAAACCGTAATCTTCCAGCGCCGCATCGATCTCGTGTGGCAGAGCCCCATCTTCCAGCAGGAACTCGGCCTCGCGGCGATAGGCGGAGAAGATGCGGTTGCCGATGAAGCCTTCAGTAACGCCGGCGACGACCGGCAGCTTTCTGAGCTTCTTGGCGACGGCGAGCCCGGTCGCCAGAACATCCGGCGCGGTTCTGGCGCAACGGACAATTTCCAGCAGCCGCATGACATGCGCCGGAGAGAAGAAATGCATGCCGAGCACCCGCTCCGGATAAGCGGTCGCGGCGGCAATTTCGTCCGGGTTCAGATAACTCGTGTTGGTCGCCAGCACTGCACCCGGACGAATGACTTTGTCGAGACGGCGGAAGATGTCGATCTTGACGGCGAGATCGTCAAAAACGGCTTCAATGACGAGATCGCAGGGGGCGAGGTCGGCGTCCGATGCCGTCACCGAAAGCCGGGCCCTTTGCGCCTCGAAACCGTCCTGATCGAGACGGCCGGAAGCGAGATTGCGTTCCAGCAGGCCGACAATGCGCTCGCGGCCTTTTTCGGCAGCCTCCACCGTCTGGTCGAGGCCGATGACCGTGTAACCCGCTGCGAGGGCGGCGACAGCAATGCCGCTGCCCATCAGGCCGAGGCCGCAGATGCCGATCGTCTTGACTGGGCGAGGCTCAATGCCTTCGAGCCCTTCGACCCTGGAGGATTCCCGTTCGGCGAAGAAGACGTAGCGGAGTGCTGCAGCTTCGCGGCTATCGCGGAGGGTCAGGAAGGTGGCTCGCTCGTCAGTCAGACCTTCGGCGAGGGGGCGGTTAGACGACGTGATCAGACGCACGGCTTCGGCCGGTGCCTTCTGACCGCGCGCCCTGCCGAGAATTCTAGCGGCGGCTCTTTCGATTTCGGCCGCCTCATTGGTGGCTATGCTCAACTCGCCCGTGCGACGGAGCTGTTTGCCTGACAGTTTTTGCGCTGCCGAAATGGCGGTTTCGACGAGATCGGCCTTGGCGATTTCATCGATGATCCCGAGCGAGAGAGCTTCGTCGATCTTTGCAGAACGGCCCGAGGTGATGAGATCCAATGCGGCCGGGATGCCGATCAGGCGCGGCAGACGCTGGGTGCCGCCGGCGCCGGGAACAATGCCGAGCTTGACTTCGGGCAGACCGACTTGAGCAGCGGAAGAGGCAATTCGATAATGGCAGGCGAGTGCAACTTCCAGGCCACCACCGAGGGCTGCCCCATTGAGCGCCGCGACGACCGGCTTCGACAGCTTCTCGATCTTCTCAATAACAGCCGGCAAGGTCGGCTCTATAGCCGGCTTGCCGAATTCCCTGATATCGGCGCCGCCGATGAAGGTCTTACCGGCGCCTGTGATGACGACGCCTGCCACATCGGCTGTCGCTTCCGCATGGACAAGCGCCTTTTCAAGCCCGCTGCGGACGTCGGCAGACGTCGCGTTGACCGGCGCATTGTCGATGGTAACGACCAGAATCCCGCCTCGGGTCATAGCCGAGACCGTGGACGAAAATTCGATCGCGTCGTTCATGGCTGCCTACTCCGGAATGACTGCTGTTGCCTGAATCTCGATCTTGGCACGGTCTTCCACCAGAGCAACGACCTGCATGGCGGCCATGGCCGGAAAATGCTTGCCCATGATCTCGCGATAGGCCTGGCCGATACCCTTCAGATTACCGAGATATTCCGCCTTGTCGGTGAAGTACCAGGTCATGGTCGTGATATGTTCAGGCCGCGCACCGGCCTCTGCCAGTATGGCAACGACGTTCATGAGCGTTTGACGCACCTGGCCCACAAAGTCGTCCGTCTCGAATTGGCATTGGGCATTCCAGCCGACCTGCCCGCCGACGAAGACCTGGCGGCCGGTGGCGGCCACGCCATTGGCGTAGCCGATCGGTTTTGCCCAGCCTTCAGGCTGCAGAATCATGTGCATCTTTCTTCTCCAAATGCTGTGTAAACGCAGTGCGCATATCGTCCGGCCATGGGCAGGCCTTGTGTGTTTCGAGAGAGGTCGCGACCAGCCGCTGCCTCGCGGTCCAGAGCAATCGATCGCCCGCGCGCACCTCATGTTCGAGATCGACCGAACTGGTACCGATCCGCATCACCTTGATAGTGAAATCCATCATGTCGCCGTGGAAGCCGGGGCTCTTGAAGGTGAGATCCAAAGTGACCGTCGGAAGACCGATCTTCCGCTCGTTGATCAACTCCGGCCAGGGAAAGCCGATCGCCCTGAAGAACTCTTCGTAAATTCCAACCAGGATATCGAGGTAGGAGGGGAAATAAGCGATACCGGAAGGATCGCAATCACCGAAGTTCAACCGGCGGGAAATGGTATAAGCCATGGTTGCCCTCACGCCTTCAACAGTTCGCGGGCGATGATGAGCTTCTGCACCTCGGTCGCGCCCTCGTAGATGCGCAGCGCCCGGATCTCACGATAAAGACTCTCCGTGATTTCGCCGCTCCTGACGCCGCGGCCGCCGAAAATCTGCACGGCGCGGTCGATGACCTTTTGTGCATTTTCGGTGGCTACCATCTTCGCCATTGCCGCTTCCTTGGTGGTCGGCAGGCCCTGCACGTCGCGGCGCCAGGCGGCGCGGTAGGTCAGAAGAGCGCCCGCATCGATCTCGGCTGCCATGTCGCCGAAAGCGGCCTGGGTAAGCTGCAAGTCGGAAAGGTGGTTGCCGAACATCGGCCGCGCCTTGGCATAGGCGACCGCCTCATCGAGCGCCCGCTTGGCGAAACCCAAGGCGGCAGCTGCCACGGATGCGCGAAAAATGTCGAGCGTCCGCATGGCGATTTTAAAACCTTCGCCAGGAGAACCAAGCATCCGCGAGGCCGGAATGCGGCAGTTTTCGAAGCGGATCGTCGCCAGCGGGTGCGGGGCGACCACCTCGATGCGCTCGGCGATCGAGAAGCCCGGATCGTCGGCGAAGACCACAAAGGCTGAAATGCCGCGCGTGCCGGGCGCCTCACCGGTACGGACGAAGACCGTGTAGACATCGGCGATGCCGCCGTTGGAAATCCAGGTCTTTTCGCCATCAAGTACATAGTGGTCGCCTTGCCTGCGGGCCGAGCAGGCCATCGCGGCGACATCCGAACCGGCGTCCTTTTCGGAGAGCGCGAAGGCGGAAATCCACTCGCCGGACTGCGCTTTGGGCAGTATGGTGCGGCGCAGGTCGTCCGTGCCCGAAAGGCCGATTGCACCGGTGCCGAGGCCCTGCATCGCGAAAGCGAAATCGACAAGCCCATCATGCCAAGCAAGCGTTTCGCGGGTGAGGCAGGCAGCGCGGCTATCGATCGGCTGGCTGCCGCCGGCGCCGGTTGCGGCATCCAGCAGGCCGGCTTCCCCCAGCGCCTTGACGATCGCGCGGCAGGCGCCGTCCGTGTCCGAATGGTCGATATGGCTCAGTGCGCCGGAGGCCGCGAAGGCATCGAGCTTTTCGGCTAGCGCCTTGTGGCTGTCATCGAAGAACGGCCAGCCGAGGAAATCGCGAGTCGGCCCTTTGAGAGTGGTGGGAGCCGCCATCAGTTACCCTCGAAGACTGGTTTGCGTTTCTCGGCGAAAGCCTCGAAGGCGCGGCGGAAGTCCTTGGTCACCATGCAGATCGCCTGGGCCTGAGCTTCGGATTCGATCATTTCGTCGATACCCATCGCCCATTCCTGGTTCAGCATGGTTTTCGTCATCGTATGGGCAAACCACGGTCCGGCCGCCAGCGAATGGGCAAGCTTGACGGCTTCCACCTCGACCTGATCGGCGGCGTGCAGGGCATTGTAAAAACCCCAGGCCTGGCCTTCGGCGGCGTTCATCGTGCGGCCAGTGAAGAGCAGTTCGGCGGCGCGGCCCTGGCCGATGATACGCGGCAGGATCCCGCATGCGCCCATATCCGCGCCGGCAAGACCGACGCGAGTAAAGAGGAAAGCCGTCTTCGCTTCCGGTGTGGCAAGCCGCATATCGGAAGCCATGGTGAGGATCGCGCCGGCGCCGGCACAGATACCATCGACGGCTGCAATGATCGGTTGCGGGCACTTCTTCATCGCCTTCACGAGGTCGCCGGTCATGCGGGTGAAGGCCAGAAGATCCGGCATGGCCATGTGAGTGAGCGGCTCGATGATCTCGAAGACATCGCCGCCGGAGGAGAAATTGCCGCCGGCGCCCGTCAGCACGATCGCGCGGATGTCCGATGCGTAGACAAGATCGCGGAAGAGATCGCGAAGCTCGGCATAGCTTTCGAAAGTCAGCGGATTCTTGCGCTCGGGCCGGTCCAAGCGGATCGTCGCGACGCGGCCGCCTTCGCTCACTTCCCAGAGGAAATGCTTGGGCTGGTAATCGCGAAAGCCGCGCTTCATTTCGTTCATCGCGTCGCTCATGCTTCTTCCTCTCCCGTAATCGACTGATCGCCTTTTCAGGTGGCCGGAATTGTCTTCTGTGTCTCAGTCGTTGGCCGAAGGCGGCAGGAAATCCACCTCGTGTGCGGCGGAAACTTTCACGATTTCGTCCACATCGGTCATTTCGTGCAACGCCTCGAAAAGCTGGTGGAGCTTGCGGGCCGGCGAGACCCAGAAGAGCGCCCGGCACGGTTTGTCGGACTTGTTGAAGTAACCGTGCGGGATACCGCGCGGCATACGGACAAGATCTCCGGCCTTTGCCTTGACCCATTGGCCGTCGAGCTTAAGATCGAGCTCACCTTCCTGCACGAGGATGAATTCATCCTGGGTCGGATGAATGTGCACCGGTACGAACTGCCCCGGCAGACTGTTGGTTTCAAAGGCGAAGGTGTCGTCGCAGACGGCTTTTGGAAAATAGACCTGGCCCAGGATGTTCCAGGTGATACCCCTATATCCGCTGCCGTTCTCGGTAATGCCCTTTTCCAGTTCCATCGTGATCTCCCAGGTTTCGTTTCCTTGGTTCATGTCGGGCCGACTAGCCTGCCAGGATTTCTCCCCCGGCAACCGCAATTGCCTGCCCGGTGATCGCTGCAGCGCCGGGCGATGCCAGCCACAGAACCGTGTCCGCGACCTCTTCCGGCCTCACCAACCGCCCCTGCGGATTGCTCTTGGTGAATTCCTTCAGCGCCTGTTCTGCGGTCCGGCCGGTCTTGGCGACGATCGTCTCGATCGAACGGGCGATCAGCGGCGTATCGGTAAAGCCGGGGCAGACGGCGTTAACGGTGATGCCGGTCTTCGCCAATTCCAGCGCGAGCGAGCGGGTGAGGCCGATGACGCCGTGCTTGGCGGCGACATAGGCGGAGACATAGGCGTAGCCGGTCAGGCCGGCCGTCGAGGCGATATTGATGATTCGGCCCCCGGTCCCGTGGGCCTTCAGGTCCGGCAGCACGGCCTGAGTGACCAGGAATACGCCGGTGAGATCCACCGACATGACCCGGTTCCACATATCGAGCGATGTCTTCTCGAACGGCGCGCTCGGGCCTTCGCCTGCATTGTTGACGAGGATGTCGACGGGGCCGAAAGCGGCCCGCGCCGTCTTCAGACCATTGTCGATCGCCATTTCGTCGGTGACGTCGAAGCCGTCTGCGACGCAGGTCCTCTCTGTGCCAAGCGTTGCGGCCAGCGCTTCCAGCGGTTCCGCCCGGCGGCCCGCCAGCGTCACGTGCGCGCCGGCCTCCACCAATGCCGTAGCGATCGCCGCACCGATGCCGCTGCCCGCGCCGGTGACGAGGGCATGGCGGTTGGCAAGCCTGTCCGAAATCGCTTCGCTCATGACGCGATCCTTATTTCGCCACCACAGCCGGGCCGACCGCCGGAGGGGCTGCCGCCGCCGCAGCGCGGGCGAGGTTGGTTTCGTACTGCGCCTTGCCGGAATAATACTGCTTCGGCCAGGGAATGTTCGTCAGGCCGATCTTCGCCGCCTCGTGCAACACCCAGGCCGGATCGGCGAGATGCGGACGGGCCACCGCGCAGAGATCGGCGCGGCCGGCAGCAATGATCGAGTTTGCGTGATCCGCCTCGGAGATTGCGCCGACGGCAATCGTCGGGATACCGATCTCGTTGCGGATCTTGTCGGAGAACGGCGTTTGGAAAAGGCGGCCGTAGACCGGCTTTTCCTCTTTCCATACCTGGCCGGACGAGCAGTCGATCAGATCAGCGCCGGCTTCCTTGAACATTTTCGCAAAGATTGCCGCATCTTCCGGCGTGTTGCCGCCCTCGAACCAGTCATGGCAGGACAGACGTACGGAAATCGGCTTGTCTTGCGGCCAAACCTCACGGATCGCCTTGAAGACTTCCAGCGGATAACGCGCCCGGTCCTCGTGGCTGCCACCATATTCGTCATCCCGCAGGTTTGTCAGCGGCGAAAGGAAGCTCGACAGAAGGTAGCCGTGGGCGCAGTGCAGTTCCAGCCAGTCGGCGCCTGCCTGTGCCGCATATTTCGCGGCGCGGACGTGATCGGCCTTCACCCGGTCCATATCGGCGCGATCCATCGCCTTCGGCACCTGGCTGTGCTTGAGATAGGGGATGGCGGATGCCGAAATCAATGGCCAGCCGCCGTCCTCCAGGGGTTGGTCGATACCTTCCCAGGCGAGCTTGGTCGATCCCTTGCGACCGGCATGGCCGAGCTGGATGCCGACCTTTGCGGTGGAATTGTCATGCACGAAGTCGATGAAGCGTTTCCAACGCACCGCCTGCTCGTCGTTCCAGAGGCCAAGGCAGCCGGGTGTGATGCGTGCATCCGGCGAAACGCAGGTCATTTCTGCAAAGACGAGGCCGGCGCCGCCGAGCGCACGGGAGCCGAGGTGGACCAGATGGAAATCGTCCATCAACCCGTCCTTCGCCGAATACATGGCCATGGGCGACATGACGATGCGGTTCGGCAGGTGGGTTTCCCGCAGCGAATAGGGCGTGAACATCGGCGGCAGGGTGCGGCCGTTGCCGCTCACATCGAGGCCGTTCTTCCTGGCGAACCACCGTTCGTAGCCTTCCAGCCATTTCGGATCGCGCAGGCGCAGGTTCTCGTGGCTGATACGCTGGGAGCGGGTCAGCATGGAATACATGAACTGTTCCGGTTCCAGCGTGTCGGCATAACGCTGGCCGACCACTTCGAACCATTCCATGGCGTTACGGGCCGCATTCTGGATGCGGGCGACGTCGACGCGGCGAATTTCCTCGTAGGTTTCGAGAACCTGCGGGATATTGTTCCTGGTGTGGCCCAGCTTGTTGAACTGGTTGGTCAACTCGATCGCGTCGTCGATCGCGAGCTTGGTGCCCGAGCCGATCGCGAAATGGGCGGTGTGGGCGGCGTCACCCATCAGCACGACATGTGAATTGCCGTTGAAATGGCTCCACTTGCCGCAGATCAGGCGGTTGAAGTTGAGCCATGCCGAGCCGCGCAGATGGCGCGCATTGGTCATGAGCTCGGAGCCTTCGAGTACCTCCGAGAACAGCTTCTCGCAGAAGTCGATGGACTGCTGCTGGTCCATCTGGCCGAGGCCGTGCTTTTCGTAAGTCTCCTCGGCCGTCTCGACGATGAAGGTCGAGGTCTTGTCGTCGAATTTGTAGATATGCGCCTGGAACCAGCCATGTTCCGTCTTGCGGAAGTCGAAGGTGAAGGCGTCATAGAGCTTGTGGGTGCCGAGCCAGATATATCGGTTCGGGCGCACAACGAGGTCAGGCTGAAAGACTTCCGGATAACGGTTGCGGATCTTTGAATTGAAGCCGTCGGAGGCGATGATCAGGTCGGCATCCGGATAGTCAAGATCGCCATTGGCCTCCGTCTCGAAGACCAGTTCCACGCCGAGCGCCTCGCAGCGGCGCTGCAGGATGTTCAGAAGCTTCTTTCGGCCGATGCCGACGAAGCCGTGGCCGGAGGTGCGCTGGCGCGTGCCCTTGAAGAGCAGCTCGATATCGTCCCAATGGTTGAAGGCATCCTCGATCTCGGCCGCACTTTCTGGATCCCATGCGCGCATGGAAACCATGGTTGCGTCGGAGAAGACGACGCCCCAGCCGAACGTGTCATAGGGTCGGTTTCGCTCGATCACCGAGATGGAATGCTCGGGATGAAACTTCTTCATCAGGAGCGCGAAATAGAGACCTGCGGGACCACCACCGATGCAGACGATGCGCATATCCAAATCCTCCTGATGTTCCGTCTCATTATTTTAAGTTTAAACTATATGGCGTTCGAGCAGGGCGTCAAGCTGATAATTTCCCCCCGAGTCTGGTTTTGTCGGGCGCCTGTTCAGGTTTCGGTTCTTCGCTCCAGCCAGCCCGGATCGTATTCCGGAAGCGGGATCGCATCGAGAAGCGCGCGGGTGTAGGCAGCGGAAGGGCTTGCAAAAACCTGCTCGCAGGGCCCTTCCTCGACAACCTTTCCGAGCCGCATCACATAGACATAGTCGCAGACGGCTCGAATGACAGAGAGGTCATGGCTGATGAAGGCCATGGCAAGTCCGAGTTCGCGGGAAAGGCCCTTCAACAGTTTCAGCGCCTGTGCTTGGGTGGAGACGTCGAGGCCGGAGACAATTTCATCGGCCAGTACGAAATCGGGCTGCATCAGGACGGCACGCGCAATGCCGATGCGCTGGCGCTGGCCGCCGGAAAGCTCGTGCGGGTATCGCTCGACGCAAGCGGCGGGCAGGGATACGCGGTCAAGCACGGATTTTACCTGTTCCAGCGCCGTTGCCGCGTCGCCGGCCAGGCCATGCAGCAGGAGCGGACCCGTCAGAATGCGGCGGATCGTGTGGCGCGGGTTCAGCGACGCCATGGGGTCCTGGAAGATCATCTGCATGCGCCGGCGCAGCGGCCGCATCTCGGTTTCCGGGATATGGGTAATGTTACGACCGTCGAAGGCGATCTTGCCGGCGGAGACATCGACGAGGCGGAGTAGGGCACGGCCGAGCGTCGTTTTGCCGGAGCCGGATTCGCCGACGATGCCGACCGTCTGGCCCTTGCCGATGCGGATATCGACGCCGTGCAGGACGGGCGTCGAGGGTTTGCTGCCGAACAGGCCGGCGTGCTTGGCGTAGGTGACTTTGATGCCGGTGGCGACGAGCAGGTTCTGATCCATCAACTGATCCCGATCTCCTGGCGAAGTTCGCGGAAGACGGCTTCCGGCACGGGCTCCAGTCCCGCATCCGGCCGGTCGTAACGGGGGCCTGCAGCAATCAGCGCCTTTGTATAGGCGTGTTTCGGGTTTTCCAGCACGTTGCGCACCGGTCCTTCCTCGATGACCTTGCCAGCGTAAAGCAGCGTGACGCTGTCACAGATCTGCGCCACGATGCCGAGGTCATGGGTAACGAAGAGCACGCCGGTGCCGCGCGCCTCCTGCATGTGGCGGATAAGGCGGAGGATTTCTTTCTGTACCGTCACGTCGAGCGCGGTCGTCGGTTCGTCAGCGATGACCAGTTCCGGCTCGACTGCGAAGGCAGCGGCAATCAACACACGTTGGCGCATGCCGCCGGAGAGCTGATGCGGAAAGCTTTTCATCACCCGGTCGGGATCGCGGATCTGCACGTCGGCCAGCAATTGCAGCGCATAGGCCTCTGCTGTTCTGGCGGACATGCCGCGCTTCAGTTTCAGACCGTCCGCGAGCTGTGCGCCGATGCGGCGGGCAGGATTAAGGGCCGTCTGTGGATCCTGTGGAATCAGTGCGATTTCCGAGCCCATAATGCTGCGCAGCTCCGGCGGCTTCATGCTCAAAAGGTCGCGGCCTTTGAAATTGATCCAGCCGCCTGTGACACGCACCGTTCGTGGCAGGATGCCGAGTATGGCCTTGGCGATCGTCGATTTGCCGGCGCCGCTTTCGCCAACGAGGCCGCGGACGCCACCGTTCTTCAGCGTCAGGCCGACATCGCGCAGGACCGGCATGCCGCCTTCGCGGTCGGAAACGGCGGAAAGACCGGTTATGGTGAGCAGGTTTTCCGTCATCGTCTGAGCACCGGATCGAGCGCCCGGCGCAGGCCGCTGCCGAGCTGATTGAACGCGAGAACCGTGGTGAACAGCACCGCGAGCGGCGCCACAAGCAGCCACCAGGCATGGTGGATGAGCTGGCGCCCCTGCGCGATCATGCCGCCCCAGGTGGGTGTGTCGGACGAGACCGACAGGCCGACGAAGGAGAGGATAGCTTCGACAACGACGACAATGCCCATTTCGAGACTCACCAGCGCGATCAGTATCGGCACGATATTGGGGAAGATTTCCCGCGTTAGGATTTTCATGCGCGGGAAGCCTGCGGTACGGGCGGCCGTCACGTAATCGAGTTGTGACTGGGCGAGCGTTTCGGCGCGCACGACGCGGCAGAAGCGGGTCCAGTCAATAATGACGATCGCAGCGATCACCGAATGCACGCCGGAGCCGAAGACTGCGACGAGCAGGATGGAGAGCAGGACCGGCGGGAAGGCCATCCAGATGTCGACGATCCTTGAGATGATGCGGTCCGCCCATCCACCATACCAGCCGGCCAGCAGGCCGAACACAGTGCCGATCAGCGCCGCGAGGCTCGCCGAGACGAAAGCGACGAGCAAGGCGATCCGGCTGCCGTAGATCAGGCGGGATAGGACGTCGCGGCCGAGGTCATCGGTGCCAAGGTAGTAACCGGGTTCAGCACCGTCGAGCCAGGCGGGCGGCAGCGAGCCCAGCATCAGATCCTGTTCCAGCGGATCCTTTGGCGCGATGAAAGGCGCGAGGATCGCGATGACGACCAGGAGCAGGATGAAGCCGCCGCCGAACAGCACTTGTCGTTCGGCGAACAGGTTCCGCAATCGTGACGGGGTGCGACGAGGCTTGGCCGCCGGGCCAGTGATGGCGATGGGCTCAGCCATGGCGGAGCCTCGGATTAAGCGCAGCGGCAAGCAGGTCTACGGCGAGGTTGATGACGATGAAGATCGCACCAAAGACCAGAACGAGGCCCTGGATGAGCGGCAGGTCACGATTGATGACGGCGTCAATCGCCATGTTACCGATGCCGGGATAGGCGAAGATGCGCTCGACGATGACCGTGCCGCCGACGAGGAAGGTGAATTGTACGCCAGTGAGCGAGAGGGCGGGGCCGACGGCATTGCGCAGCGCCTCCTGCAGCACGAGCCGCAATTCCGACATGCCTTTCAGCCGTGCCAGCAGCACGTAATCCTGTACCATCGCTTCCAGCAGCGCTTCCTTGAGAATGCGGGTGATAACGGTCGCAAGCGGCAGGGCGAGTGCCAGGACCGGCATCACCATATGGGCGGCAACATCGAAGAAGACGTCCAAGCGGAACCTGATGAGGCCTTCGAGGAGATAGAAGGGGGTGAAGAAATCGATCGATAGCGTCGGGTCGATGCGGCCGGAGAGGGGGAAGATAGGGATGAAGACGCCAACAACCAGAACCAGCGCAAGCGCCCATACGAAATCCGGCACGGCGAGCAATACGCCATTGGTCGCGTCGATTGCCGGTTCCAGCGGCGTGCGCCGGAAGAGCGTGCCGACCACAGCGACCGCGCCGCCGACAGCCAAGGCGACGATCAAGGCCGCGAAAGCGAGCTCAAGGGTGGCGGGCAAGCGCCCAAGCAGCAGTTCCAGCACGTCGCGGCGGAGCGAGATTGAGGTGCCGAAATCGCCCATCAACACGGACTGAAGCCAGACGCCGAACTGCGCCGGCAAGCTGAGGTCAAGGCCGTATCTGGCGCGCAGTGCGGCGATGTCGGCGGGACTGGCTCCCGGCGCGATCATCATCGCGATCGGATCGCCCGGCACGATCCGCAGGAGCACGAAGACGATCGCGGCGACGCCGAGCAACGTCACGGTCGCCACGATCAGTCTGTTGAGGATGGATATTGCGATCATCGGTTCATGCGGGTCCTTTGCCCCTCACCCTTGCCCTCTCCCCGCAAGCGGGGCGAGGGAACGTGCCTCACGCGACGCTGGGACTTTGGCAGGCGGTGCGGCTATCCCTTCTCCCCGCGTACGGGGAGAAGGTGGCGGCAGGCGGATGAGGGGCCACGAGACCCCTGTGGCAAAATGCCGTTTAGACCTTTGACACCAGCGTCGGCTGCAGCGCGCCGGAAACGTTCGGCACGATCTTCAGCTTCTCCTTGTAGACGATCGGTTGGACGTATTGCAGCAACGGGATGACGTAGCCCTGTTCGGCGATGTATTTGCTGACGGCCTTCCAGCCGTCGATACGCTTCTTCTCGTCCTTTTCGCCCCAGAGCAGCATGATCATGTTGTCGAGGTCTTCCGTGTTCCAGACCGAGTGCGGCGAGGGTCCGAACATGGCGAAGCCGGTGGAGGTCGTCGGGTCGCCGATCGCGTTGCCCCAGTTGTAGAAGGCGGCGGGCGCCAGTTGGTCGGCGGCCCGCAGTTCGTAATGCTTGGCGATCTCGTAGACCTCGATCTCCGCCTCGATGCCAACGCGGCGCCACATGCCGACGATCGCCTGGATCATTTCGTAATCCTTCGGCTTGAAGCCGCGCGTCGTCTGGATCTTGAATTTGACAGGCTTGTCGGTGGAATAGCCGGAAGCTTTGAGCAGGTCCTTGGCTTTTGCCTGGTCATAGCCGACCTTGATGGACGCGTCATAGGCATCGTATTCCGGTGCCTCGAGCGTATCGATCGGCACGCCATAGCCGCGCAGCAGCCGATCGACGATCGCTTTCTTGTCGATCGCATGATGGGCGGCGAGGCGCACGTTCTTGTCGAGCATGGCGTCGATGTTGTTCAGGAAGATCATGCCGATGTCGGAGATCGGCGTGACGGCCCCTTTCAATCCGGCCTTCCCCTTCAGGCGGTCGTATTCTTCATAGGGAATTTCGAGCGTGATGTCGGACGAGCCGGACTCGATTTCTGCCACACGGGTGGTTGCATCCGGCACGAACTTGAAAACGACCGTGTCGAAGGCCGGCTTGCCGCCGTAATAGTTCGGGTTGGCTTTGAGGCGCAGGAAGGCATTGCCTTCATAGGCATCAACCATGTAGGGGCCGGTGCCGACCGGTTTCTTCTCGAACCCCTCCGCGCCGACCTTCTCGTAATAGGCCTTCGGCATGACATAGCCGGTCAGGAAGGCCATCCATTTGAAGAAAGTCGGATCGAACTGTTTCACGTCGCCGGTTATGCGCTTTCCATCGATCTTGTAGTTGCCGGCAGTCGACCAGACAAACTGGATCGGATTGCCGGTTTCCTGTTTGGCTGCGCGCTCCAGCGACCAGACGACATCCTCCGGCGTGAGGTCGGAGCCGTCGTGCCATTTGACACCTTCGCGGACGTCCATCCAGATCTGCGTTTTGTCGTCGTTCCAGCCCCAGGCGGTCAGAAGGCCGGGCTGGAAAGAAAGATCCGGGCCTTGGCCGATGAACTGGTCGAAGATCGAGCGGTAGATCGCCTGGATTGTCGGGTTGACAGCTGACGGGCCGACCGTCGGATCGAAGGAGGGCAGGTTGACGTTATAGGCAATGGTCAGCGTCGAACTGTCCTGCGCAAAAACTGCGTTACGTCCGCAAAATACACCTGTCAGAAAAGTAGCCGTGCCCAGGCCCAATGCCTGGCGCCGGGAGAGCGTCATCATGATCTAACTCCATTGTTCCCACTCGGCCAAACTTGCGGACAGGCCGTCCGTGTCGGGCTCGTTCGTTTGAATGGTTTAACGTTAAAATAAGTGTCGAATGGCGGCAAGGGTTATTTGCGGCCAAAACAAGTGTTTTTTATTCCTGCACGATCCAATAATATGCAATTGCATATATAAATGTTCTGACAAGTGACGCTTGTGACTCATCAGAATCCCAAAATTCAGCTGGACGCCTTAGTGGAAATTGTGAATTGACAAATGCATGACGTCAAAAATATGGTTTTGCAAATGTTTATAGCTTGAGGCCGACGAGGCGAAGGGGAACTGCCATGGCTGAGCGATCATTTGCCCGCGAAGTCGAGGATCTGAAGCTTAGAGAAGGTGAAATCTTTCGGGGCGAGGGCATCCTGGCGATCACCAAGGCGCTGCTGCAATCGGGCGTCTCCTATGTCGGCGGTTACCAGGGCTCGCCGATCTCGCATCTGATGGACGTGCTGGCCGACGCCAAGGATGTTATGGAAGATCTCGGCGTGCATTTCGAGACGTCCGCGTCCGAGGCCGCCGCTGCCGCCATGCTGTCGGCGTCGGTCATGTATCCGGTGCGCGGCGCCGTGACCTGGAAATCGACGGCCGGCACCAACGTCGCCTCGGATGCGCTCTCGAACCTCTCCTCCGGCGGGGTCAACGGCGGCGCGCTGATCATTCTCGGCGAGGATTTTGGCGAGGGCTCTTCGATCATGCAGGAGCGTTCCCACGCTTTCGCCATGAAATCGCAGATGTGGTTGCTTGATCCGCGGCCGAATCTGCCTTCAATCGTTCAGGCGGTCGAGGATGGTTTCCAGCTTTCTGAAGCATCGAACACGCCGGTCATGCTGGAAGTGCGTATCCGCGCCTGCCATGTGCATGGCCAGTTCGTTGCCAAGGACAACAAGCGGCCGACTTATACGCTGAAGCAGGCGCTCGAAAATCCAGTGCGCGACGTGAACCGTATTGTGCTGCCGCCGGCAAACTTCATTCACGAGAAGGACAAGCTGGAGCGCCGCTGGCCGGCAGCCGTCAACTTCATCAAGGAGAAGAAGCTCAACGAGTTCTTCGGTCCGGAAGAGGGTGAAATCGGCATTATCATGCTGGGTGGCATGTATAACGGCGTCATGCGCGCCCTGCAGCAACTCGGACTGGCTGACGTCTACGGCAATTCATCGATCCCGCTCTACGTGATGAACGTCGCCTATCCGATGATCGACGAGGAGGTCGTCGATTTCTGTGTCGGCAAGAAGGCCGTGATCATGGTGGAGGAAGGCGCTCCGGAATATATCGAGCAGACGATGCATACGCTCCTGCGTCGCCGGGACATTCAGACGAAGCTCCACGGCAAGGATATCCTGCCGCTTGGTGGAGAATATACCGCACCGGTGATGATGAAGGGTTTGAAAACCTTTATCGAAATGTATGACCGAATCCTGCTTGGCAACCAGCCGCCAGTTCCGGACCCGACACCGATCCTGAATGATCCGAAAGTCAAGGCGCTGGCGGAAGTCGTGCCCGCCCGTCCGGCCGGCTTTTGTACTGGCTGCCCGGAGCGTCCGATTTTCGCGGCCATGAAGCTGGTCGAAAAGGAACTCGGCGAGCATCACGTCTCGGCGGATATCGGCTGCCATCTCTTCTCGATCCTGCCGCCCTTCAATATAGGGGGCACGACGATGGGCTATGGTCTCGGCCCGGCTTCCGCCTCGGCTTTCAATGTCGAGGCGGACAAGCGTTCGATCGCCGTCATGGGTGACGGCGGTTTCTGGCACAATGGTCTTGCCACCTCGGTCGGCAACGCGGTTTTCAACAAACAGGACGGCGTCATTCTCGTCGTCGACAATTATTATTCGGCGGCGACCGGCGGGCAGGACATCCTTTCATCGCGCGCTATCAATCCAAACCGCAAGACGAACAATTCCATTGTCAATGCCGTGAAAGGCATCGGCGCCACCTGGGTGCGCCAGATCGACCGCACTTATGACGTCGCCAAGATGCGCGACACGTTGAAGGAAGCGCTGACGACCAAGGAGAAGGGGCCGAAGATCATCGTGGCCTCCTCCGAATGCATGCTGAACAAGCAGCGCCGCGTGAAGCCGCAATTCGCCAAGGCGGTGAAGGATGGCAAGCGCATGGTGAAGGAACGGTTCGGGGTGGACGAAGACGTCTGCACGGGTGATCACGCCTGCATCCGGCTTTCCGGCTGTCCGTCGCTTTCGGTCAAGCATACCGATGATCCCCTGAAGGATGATCCGGTTGCGGCGATCGACAATAGCTGTGTCGGCTGCGGCAATTGCGGCGAGGTTTCGGAGGCTGCGGTCCTCTGTCCGTCCTTCTATCGCGCCGATGTCATCCACAACCCGACCGGCTGGGACAGGTTCGTCTCCCATATGCGTAACAAGGTCATCGGGTGGCTCCAGGCCCGCCGCGCTGCCGGTCGCATCGTGTTCGCGGATTAAGGACAAGGTTATGAACGAAACCGTGAACCTGAAGACGCTGATCGCTTCCGACAAGCCGCTGACGCTCGCCATTCTCGCCATGGGCGGCCAGGGCGGTGGCGTGCTCGCCGACTGGATCGTTGCGCTTGCTGAAGAGCAGGGCTGGATGGCGCAATCCACCTCAGTGCCGGGCGTCGCCCAGCGCACCGGCGCCACGATCTATTACATCGAGATGCTGCCGGCCAGGGATGGTGTCTCGCCGATCTTCTCCCTGATGCCGACACCGGGCGATGTGGATGTCGTGCTCGCCGCCGAGCTGATGGAGGCTGGCCGTTCGGTTCTTCGTGGCCTCGTGACGCCGGACAAGACGGTGTTGATCGCTTCGACGCACCGCTCGTTTGCAGTCGGCGAGAAGGAAAAGCCGGGGGACGGCATCGGCGATCCGACGGTTGTGGTCGGCGCCACGGATTTCGCCGCCAAACGGACGATTGCTTTCGACATGGATACGCTGGCGCTCAAGAACGGCAGCGTGATTTCCGCCTCGATGTTCGGCGCACTGGCTGCAGCCGACGTCCTGCCCTTTTCCAAGGATGCGTTCGAAGCGACGATCCGTGGTGGAGGCAAAGGCATCGAGGCGAGCCTGAAGGCCTTCAATGCCGCGTTCGACCGGGCCAGGGCGAGGCCACGGGACGAGATAAGCGCCTCGCCGCCGAAGCGTTTCGACGCCATGCCGGAAACGGCCGGTCATCCGGAGCTCGACCGGTTGGTGCATCGCCTGCGTGCCGAATTTCCGGAAGTCGCCTTGCCGTTGCTGTTTGCCGGCGTCAAGAAGCTCGCGGATTTCCAGGATCCGGCGTATGCCGGCGAGTATCTTGATCGTGTGGGTCAGCTCCATGCCCTCGACTGTGCCAATGGCGGCGAGGAGAAGGATTATGCCTTCACAGTTCAGTCGGCGAAATATGTCGCCGTTGCGATGGCTTATGACGACGTGATCCGTGTTGCCGACCTGAAGACCCGCGGCAGCCGCTTCGATCGGGTACGCAAGGAGGTCGGCGTCAAGCAGGACCAGATCCTCTACATGACCGAATACATGCATCCGCGCATGGACGAGGTCTGTGGCACGATGCCGAAGGGGCTTGGTCTCTGGGTCGAGAAGCGCCCAAAGCTTTTCTCCTGGCTCGACCGACGCATCAACAAGGGCCGCCGGGTGCAAACCGGCACCCTCTTCTGGTTCCTGACGCTCTATACGCTCGCGGCGCTGCGCCGTATCCGTCGCGGCACGTTGCGGCACCTGCGCGAGACGGAGCACCTCGAGGCTTGGCTCAATGCGGCGACTCCGCTGCTCTCGCGGAACTATGATCTTGCAGTCGAAGTGATCAACAATCGTCGGCTGGTGAAGGGCTATTCCGATACCCATGCGCGGGGACTTTCGAAGTTCGACCGGGTGATGTCGGCGCTGATGACACTTAGCGACCGCGAGGACGGTGCGATCTGGATGAAACGTTTGCGTCAGGCTGCACTGCTCGACGAGAACGGGATCGCGCTTGACGGCGCCTTGAAGACGGTCGCCACGCTTTAAGCATATCAGACACATTAAAGCCGCGATCCCGTTGCTTTTGCTGCGCATCTGACCAAAATCTGGATGCGCAGTTCCTCGGCACCGGTAAATCACCATGACAACCACGGATCGTCAGCCTGGCCGCTTTCGAGATATCATCGAGGCGTACCGCTCTTACATCGTCGCGCTGGCGGTGGTGGTGGTGTTCGCCTTCACAACATTCGCCATTTATAATCTCACCACCGAGGTAAGCTATGACGATGTGATCGAAGCGCTCGGCAATACGCGATGGCCTGAAATCGGGCTTGCTGTCTTCTTCACCATGCTGAGTTTTGCGGCGCTAGTCGGCTACGACATGAATGCGCTCGCCTACATCGGCCGCACCCTGCCGTTTATACCGGTCGCGATGACCGCTTTCAGTGCCTATGCGGTCGGCAACACGGCCGGATTCGGAGCCCTGAGCGGCGGTGCTATCCGCTTTCGCGCTTATTCCCGCCTTGGCCTTTCACCGGATGATATCGGTCGTGTCATTGCCTTCGTGACACTGGCCTTCGGGATCGGATTGCTCGCCGTCACGGCATTGGCCTCGCTCGTCACGGCACCAAGGATCGGAGCGATTCTGGGTGCCGATGGTGGCTGGATCCGTGCCGGAGCAATCCTGATCATCATCATGCTATCCGTCCTGGTGATATCGGGGCGTGATGGACGGACGATTTCGATCGGCGGTCTGAGCATCCGTCTGCCGGATACCCGGACGTCCTCGCAGCAGTTCCTCATCACAGCGCTTGATATTGCCGCCTCGGCCTCCGTCCTCTATGTCCTCCTTCCGCAGACGAATATTGGCTGGCCTTCGTTCCTCGCCATCTATGCCACCGCCGTCGGCCTCGGAGTCCTGAGCCACGTGCCTGCCGGCCTTGGTGTCTTCGAAACCGTGATCATCGCAGCACTCGGCAATACGGTCAGCGTCGATCAAGTGCTCGGCAGCCTGGTTCTTTACCGTGTCGTATATCACGTTCTGCCGCTGCTCATCGCGACGCTCGTGGTCATCGGCGTCGAGATACGTCAGCTTGCCCATCATCCGGTGGCTTCCACGTTACGCAAGCTGGAATTCCGGCTGGTGCCGCCGCTGCTCGCCGCCTTTGCGATAATCGCCGGCGTAATGTTGATCTTTTCAAGCGTGACGCCGACGCCGGATTCCGACCTGAATTTCCTTTCCTACTATTTGCCGCTGCCGTTCGTGGAGGGCACGCATTTCCTTTCCAGCATCCTTGGCCTCATCCTCTTTGTGGCAGCGCGCGGCATAGGCCAGCGGTTGGATGGAGCCTGGTGGACAGGCATGGTCTGCGCTGCTCTTGCACTCGTCTTCGCTTTCGTGCGCGCGATCGCTCCTTTTGAAGCCATCTTCCTCGTCATTCTGCTGGTCGGTCTTATTCTCAGCGCGAAACAGTTCAACCGCCGGGCATCGCTGTTTGGGCAGGTGCTATCGCCGAGCTGGATTGCCGCCATGCTCATTATCGTGGCTACGGCCGCCACAGTGCTGCTTTTCGTCTACCGCGAGGTGGAATACAGCCACGAGCTCTGGTGGCAGTTCGAGGTTTCCGAAGAGGCGCCACGCGGCCTGCGTGCTGTTCTCGGCCTGGCGATCTTCGCGGCGTCCATCTCTTTTTACAGTCTGTTGCGGCCGGCCACCCGGCGCTCGCCGCCATCAACCGCGGACGATCTCGGACGGGCAATCCAGATCGTGATGGCGCAGGACAACGCCGATGCCAATCTGGTCCGGATGGGAGACAAGCGCCTGATGTTCTCCGAGAGTGGCCGTGCCTTTCTCATGTACGGCATCCAGGGACGGTCCTGGATCGCCCTCTTTGATCCCGTCGGACCGCAAGAGGAGACGGCAGATCTCGTCTGGCGTTTTGTCGAAGAGGCGCGCAGTCGGGGGGGCCGTGCAGTGTTTTATCAAATATCACCCGGCCTGCTTTCCCATTGCGCCGATGCCGGGCTGAGGGCCTTCAGGCTTGGCGAACTTGCGATTATCGATCTTTCGCATTTCGATCTCAAAGGCGGTCGTCTCGCCGGACTGCGGCAGGCTGTCAACAAAGGCATGCGCGAGGGGCTGGAGTTCTCGGTCATCGACGCGCCGGAGGTGATGGCTTCAATCGAGGAACTCAGGCAGGTCTCCGATGCCTGGCTTGCGGAACACAATACGCGCGAAAAGACGTTCTCGCTGGGCGCTTTTCGAGATGATTATGTCGCTTCGCAATCGGTGGCGGTTTTGCGTAAGGAAGGTCGAATTGTCGCTTTCGCGACGCTTTTGATCACCGATACGAAACAGGAAGGAACGGTTGATCTGATGCGCTTTTCGCCGGAAGCACCGAAAGGATCCATGGATTTTTTGTTCGTGAAAGTCATGGAATATCTGCGCGATGCCGGCTATGCACATTTTAATCTCGGCATGGCGCCACTTTCGGGAATGTCCACGCGCGAAGTCGCGCTCGCATGGGACCGGATTGGCAGCGTCGTATTCGAGCACGGCGAACGGTTCTACAACTTCAAAGGATTGAAAGCTTTCAAGTCGAAGTTCCATCCCAGCTGGGAGCCGCGCTACCTCGCCGTGGCGGGCGGAGTCAGCCCTGCCATCGTGATGATGGACGCGACGCTTCTGATCGGCGGCGGCTTGAGAGGAGTGGTTGGTAAATGATGTTCCTGCGGTTTTTTTGCATCATCGCGCTTGTTGGCTGGCTCTCCTGCGTCACGACCGCCGTCGCTCAGCAGCAGGATTATCATACCGGCCTGATCCGGTCGCCGCGTATCATGGTGCCGAAGAGCGGAGATGATCTCCAGGGCATCGTTTTCCTGATCTCGGACGGGCAGGGCTGGGGCGTGCGGGAGGAGACGCAGGCCCAAGCTCTGCTGAATGCCGGCGCCGCAGTGGTCGGCATCGATTTTCCGGCATATATCAAATCGCTTGCTGCCGATGATGGCGAATGCGTCTATATGGTATCCGACATCGAGGATGTTTCTCAGCAGGTGCAGCGACGGATCGGCAATCCGGATTATCGTCATCCGATCGTGGCCGGGATCGGAGAAGGCGGGGCACTTGCGCTTGCCATGATCTCCCAGAGCCCGAATGCAACTATAGGCGAGGCGATCGCTGTCGACCCGGCAGCCGGCATCCCGCTCGCCAAGGAACTCTGCACTCCCGCCTCGAAGCAGAAAATTGGCGATCGCACGGTTTATGGGTTTGACGATGGAGCCCTGCCGGCCGCAGTAACAATCATCTCCACCGCGTCTGCTGATGCTGCCGGCAGGGCGCATGGCCAGCGGCTGAAGCAGGAGCATCCGGAGGTGGAACTTGCCGATTCCGGCTCGACTGCGGAAGAGGCTTTGTCAGAGGTTCTGCTGGCTCATATTGCGGTGGCAGGCCAAAGCGGCCAGCCGCTCGACTTGCCGCTGACGGTACTCGATGCAAAGCCGGCTATGAACACGATGGCGGTAATTTATTCCGGTGATGGCGGCTGGCGTGACCTTGATAGCGAGGTGGGTGGTTACCTGCAGTCTCAAGGCATCCCGACAGTTGGGGTAGATTCGCTGCGTTATTTCTGGTCCGAACGCACACCGCAAGGAGCGGCGGATGATCTGGCAAAAATCATCGAGCACTATCGCCGGCAGTGGAGCGTCCAGAACGTGCTGCTGATCGGTTACTCTTTTGGAGCCGATGTGCTGCCCGCCACCTACAATCTCCTGCCGGTGGCCGATCGGGAAAGGGTGAGGCAGATCACGCTGCTCGGGCTGTCTCATCAAGTGGACTACGAGATTTCCGTCACAGGTTGGCTCGGTGTCGCCGCCGCTGGCAAAGGCGGCGATCCGATGAACGACATCGCAAAGATCAATCCGAAAATTATCCAGTGTGTCTATGGCACGGACGAAGACGATGACCCGTGCCCAACGCTGAAGGACCGCGGCGTCGAGGTCGTGCCGATCGAAGGCGGGCACCATTTCGATGAGAATTATCAGGCGCTCGGCAAACGCATCCGCGACAGCCTGCAAGCACGGCTTGCAAACAGATAGGTCATATCTCGTGCTTGCGGATGTTCAGGAGTATTTTATGCAGCGTGCCTGTGAAGGCACGATACTCCTCCTCGTCTATGCCGTCGAACATCTGTAGCAGCGAATCGTACATGGTCGGCCAGAAGCGAGCGAAGGCATCCCGTCCGTCTTCGGTGATCGTCACGTCGCGGATGCGCATGTCCTCCGGCCGCGGCGTGCGGCGGATATAACCCTGATCCTCGAGAGAATCGAGCGTGCGGCTCATTGTCGACTGCTCGATGACGGCAAATACGGAAAGTTCGTTGATGGTGAGTGAGGCGGAGACGCTCAGGACAGCCAGCGTGCGCATCTTGGCAGTCGAGAGTTCGTATTCGCGCAACTCCTCCGCCATATTAGAGTTCCAGCGGGTGATGATGCGGTTCATCAGATAGGGGGCGAAGTGATTGAGGCCGATTTCCCCCATCGTGGGCCGACCCACCTGATCACCTTCCTGATGCCGGCGTAACACCACACCTGAAAACCGTTCTGCCATGAGCCCTCTTTATATTTTCGGCCGCTGCGTTTCAGCGCAACGACGATGCAAGCAGAAAACCGGAGCCGCCGGCAAGCCCAGGACCTGGATGGGTCGAGGCGCCGATATGATAAAGACCCGGCACGTGGGTGCGGTGGTTAACAGACGACTTGAAGGGCCGCCAGAGGAAAAACTGATCCAGGCCGCAAAAGCCGCCATAGGGGTCGCCACCGACAAGGTTCATGTTCATCGCCTCAAGATCGGCGGGAGAATAAGCACGGCGGGCAAGCTTGATATCGGCAAAGTTCTCAATGTGACGGAAAAGGATCGCTTCGATGCGGTCTGCATAATGTTCACGCACTGCCTCTGTCCAACTGCCATCTGCAGGTACGGGGATCTCACCGGCTGCATCGCCCTTGATAACGCGCGGAGCCTCCGGAAGCTGAAGCCAGAGGATCGATTTGCCTTCCGGCGCGCGTGAGGGGTCGAAACTCACGGGTTGGCCGACGCAGACAGTTGGCTCGGCGGGCAGAAGGCCGCGTTCGCATTCGTTGGTGGCGCGTGAAACGCCATCGAGTCCGGGCGTCAGGTGCAGCAGCGCGACTTTGCCGAGATCGGGATCGCCCTTCCAACGAGGTGGCGCAGAAAGCGCATAGTGAATTTGCATGTCGCCTTTGCCGTAGCGATAGCGGGCGACGCCATCGGCGACTTCGGCTGGTATCGGCTGTGGCCAGTCCTTCAGTAGCCGGTCGTAGATCTGGTTTGGCGTTGTGGAACAGATGACGCCGGACGTCGCCTGGATCGCCTCACCACTTGCCAACCGGATACCGGCGGCCTTGTTGCCCTGGCCGGCAAGGATACGCTCGACATCTGCGCCGGTGCGGATCGTGCCTCCCTGATTCGCGATCAAGCGTTCGAAAGCGGTTACGAGATTGGCTGCTCCGCCCTTGACGATCGGGCAGCCGGCAAGCTCGATTGCAAAACCGATGACTTTGAGCATCTCGGCCGAATAGGCGCTTTCCGGCGCCAGCCCGCAATGCAACACCCAGGGTGCCCAGAGCGCATGCGCAGCCTCGGACCTGTAGGTGGTTTCAAGGTAACCGCGGGCAGGTTTCAGTGCGTCTCCGAACCAGGCGGCAAGCTGGCGGAGGCCTTTACCCCAGCCCTGCTTTGCGACGGTCTTCAGCGTCGTGCCGGACCAGAGCGCGCCGCCCAGCAGTGAGAAGAGGAAGGCTGCGTCCGCACCCAGCGCATTCATCTCGCGGTCGAAAGCCTTGCCGTCGCCTTTAGCCAGCGCCTCGAAGTTGGCAATGTTGCGCTGCCGGTCCTTTGAGAAGATCACCGAAGAACCATCCGGTCGCAGCACGCCGGTCGGCAGGTCGGCGTGAGCAAATTCCAGGCCGTGATCTTCCAGGTCCTTGCCCAGCACACCATAGGCAGGCGAGGTCAGGAAAAGCACCATTGTGGTTGCCATCACATCGTGAATAAAGCCTGGCTCGGTGATTTCCTCGGTTCGCAGACAGCCGCCGATGCCGTCGTTTCGTTCGAGAACGAGGATTCGTTTGCCCTTCTTTCCAAGCATGGCGGCAGCGACCAAAGCGTTGATGCCGCTGCCGACGACGATGTAATCGAAATCCGCCATAGCGCCCTCTTTGCCGGATATGGAAAAGGCCGGACCGCGAACGATCCAGCCCTCAAAGATTTAGCCGGCGATAAGAGCCAGTGCGCGGACCGGTGAGCCGGTGCCCTTGACGAACTTGAGCGGCGCTGCGATCAGCACCGCCCCCTTGGGCGGAAGCTGGTCGAGGTTGGACAGCGAAGCCAAGCCGTATTTGTTGTTCTTGTGCATGAGGTTGTGCGCCGGGAAAGGCGGATTCATGCCGCCGGCCGAACCGGCATCGGTGCCGACCGTTTCCTGACCCCAGCCGATGATACCTTTGGAAAGCAGGTATTCGATCGCTTCGGCGGTCGGCCCCGGCGAATGCGGGCCGTTCTCGTCGGCGTTCAGGAAGGTTTCGGTAGAGCCGTTGCGCTTGTACCAATCGGAGCGCATCAGCACCCAGCTGCCTGCTTCGATCTCGCCGTGCTCGGCTTCCCATTCCTTGATGCTGTCAACGGTCAGCAGGTAATCCGGGTTTTCAGCGGCTTCCATGGAGCGGTCGATGACGTTGACCGGCGCCACGAAGTTCTGCGGCGGAATGGTGTCTGTTGTGTTGTTAGGGTTGTCCTTGCCGGTGATCCAATGACAGGGCGCATCGAAATGTGTGCCGGTGTGCTCACCGAGCTCCAGCCAATTCCAGGCCCAGAACGGACCGTCCTGATCGTAGGCGGAGATCGTGTGGACCGCGACTTTCGGCGTGTTCTTGCCGAACTGTGGCGGCAAATAGAGCACCGGCGTATCCGGGCCAAGCGGCGCTGTCAGGTCGACCACCTTGACCGAGCCGGAAAGAAGAGCGGAAGCGAGATTGGAAAGCGTGTTGGAAGACATGATGCCGAGTTCCCCTTGAATGACCGGTTTCGTGAGCAGGGCGGCAGGCCGGTTTCCTCCGCCGGATGCCGCTAACCGATGGGCGAGCCTATTTCAGAAAATATGAGGATGCAAGCAATCGAGCGTCGCTACCGCGCGCAAAAATTTGCGTGCTCCGTTCGAGCACGGAGTTCATGGATTCCTCCGGAATAAGTGGCTCCATCTTGCGTTGAAAAGAGGCTATCCTGCGTGTCGTCGTGCTGTTCTCAGGCTGCGACCCCTTGATGCCGATTCCGGAAAATGTATGCATATGGATAAATAATGGGATCTAGGGGAACGGTGATGACGGCATATGATGCGGTGGTGATTGGGGCAGGTCACAATGGGCTCGCAAGCGCCATTCACCTCGCCGCACGAGGCTGGTCGGTAGCCGTCATAGAAGGCAAGCAGGAGCCGGGCGGCGCGGTGAAGACAGGTGATTTGACGCTGCCGGGATTCAGGCACGATCTCGCGGCCATGAATCTGTCGATGTTTGCCGGCTCACCGTTCTTTGCGACATATAAAGACGAACTGATCGCCCACGGGCTCGGCTTGGTACCCGCCAAACGCTGTTTCTCGAGCGTTTTCAGAGACGGCACCCATCTCGGCGTCTCGACCGATCTCGAAGAGACAGTCGGGGCGATCGAGTCGATCTCGTCGCAGGATGCGGCGGCATGGCGAGAACTCTTCGCCGAATTCGGCTCGGACGCCCCGCATATCTTCGGGTTGCTTGGTTCGCCCATGCCGTCGCTTGCTGCGGCGAAAGTGCTCTGGAAGGCTTGGCGTGAAAAGGGCACTGGCTGGCTTTATGACACGGCACGCATGCTGCTCGCCTCACCTCGCGATTTCCTCGATGCCCGCTTCCAAAATGACAAGGTCAAAGCGATGATGAGTGCCTGGGGTTTGCACCTCGATTTTGGGCCGGATGTCGCCGGTGGAGCGCTGTTCCCGTATCTCGAAAGCATGGCGAACCAGGCTTTTGGCATGGTGATCGGCCAAGGCGGTGCCGATACGATCATCAAAGCCATGACTGGATTGCTGCAGGCAAAAGGCGGCGAACTGATGCTCGGCAGGCCGGTTGAGCGGGTCGAGATGTCGAAGGGCACAGCAACAGGCGTCAAGCTATCAGACGGCGGAGTGATTTCCGCCCGCAAGGCGGTCATTTCCAATGTCCATCCGAGACTGCTGTTCGGCAAGCTGGTCGATGCCGATCCGGCCCGTGAGTCATTCGATCGCAAGGTCGAAAGATTCCGTGCCGGGCCGGGCACGATGATGATCCATCTGGCAATGGATGGCCTGCCGGACTGGAAAGCCGGCGAGGCATTGAAGGACTTTGCCTATGTGCATGTGGCGCCGGACCTGGCGATGATGTCGCGGGTCTATTCTGAGGCTATGGCAGGCTTGTTGCCGACTGAACCGGCGCTGGTGGTCGGCCAGCCCACGGCGCTCGATCCCTCGCGCGCGCCGGAGGGCAAGCATGTGCTCTGGGTGCAGGTTCGCGTACTGCCGGCGGGGATCCGCGGCGATGCTTCCGGCACGATTGCGGGAACCGACTGGGATCAGGTGAAGGAAGCCTATGCCGATCGGGTGCTGGACATTCTGGAGGACTATGCCCCTGGTACGAAGGCGAAAATCCTCGGCCGCGCAGTGTTTTCCCCGCTTGATCTCGAAAGGGAGAATCCGAACCTGATCGGCGGCGACAATCTTTCCGGCAGTCATCATCTCGACCAGAATTTCCTGTTCCGGCCGGTCGCCGGTTATTCTCGTTACAAAACGCCGGTGAAGTCGCTCTATCTCTGCGGCGCCGCCACCTGGCCGGGCGCTGGAACTGGGGCCGGATCGGGATTCATGCTGGCAAAGATGCTGGCCGGCAAGAGCTGAACACGATTCCTTTGACATTTCAAATATCAGCTTCTAGAGCTTGGTCGAGTGAAAGGGCTGTATTGGGATGGCAGAAGCGGACGTAATCAATGTCGACCTGGAGATTATCGTCCATGGCGTGCAGGGGCGTTCCAAGCCGGAATTGCGTCTCTGGCTGCGCATGTTGTCTACGACCAAACTGATTTCGCAGGAAATCCGCCGGCGGCTTCGGGCCGAGTTCGGCGCCACGCTGCCGCAATTCGATCTCATGGCACAGCTCTATCGTGAGAAGGACGGGCTCCGCCTCGGTGAACTTTCCAAGCGCACGATGGTCACGAATGGCAATGTCACTGGTCTGGTCGAACGGCTGGAGGCGGATGGCTACATCCAGCGGTTGACGCCGGATGCCGACCGGCGCGTTACCGTCGCGAAGCTCACCGACAATGGTACGATATTCTTTGCTACGATGGCCGCCGCGCATGAGCGCTGGCTACAGGAGATGATGGCGGACGTCGATCCTCGTATGATCTCGGGGCTTTGGTCGGAAATTGGGGCAGTCAAAGTCTCGGCCAGCAACCATCTCTCGGGCGCGGCCTTCGAATAGGGCTTTACCGCTTCTTTTCCTTGCTGAATTTCTTTTCGAGCAGACTCACCAACCGCACCATCGGCCAAAGAAAGGCGATGTAGATCAGGGCTGCGCCGATCAGCGGCGTCGGGTTGGCATATAGCGCCTGCGCATCCAGGCCCTCCTTCATCAACTCCGCCAGAGCCACCGTGGAGGCAAGCGATGTGTCTTTGAACATCGAGACGCAATTGTTGGTAGTCGGCGGGATGACGATGCGAACCGCCTGCGGCAATACGACTTTGCGCAACGTTACGATGAAGGAGAGACCGAGAGCCGCGGCGGCTTCGAACTGACCCTTCGGAATGCTCTCAATGCCGGAACGGAAGACCTCGGCCATGTAGGCGGCCATGACAATCGTGAAGGCCAATATCGCGCAGGTCCATGATGACAGGCGGATGCCGATGAAAGGCAATGCGAAATAGATCAGCATCAGCACGACCAACATGGGCGTCGCACGGAAGATGTCGATATAGAAGACCGTGGCATAGCGTAGCGGTTTCGGCCCGTAGAGGCGCAGCAAGCCGATCACGAGGCCGCAGGGAATGCCGAAGCCGATACCGGCAATTCCGAGCAGGAAGGTGTTCACCAGCCCGCGCAGCAACGCCGGAAACGCATCGCCGAGAACCCCGAGATTGAAGAACGTATCGAGGAGGGTCATGTCCGTCTCTCATGAAAATGCCGGCCGTTTCCGGCCGGCATGGATGGAATTTGTTCGATGGAAGCCGGCTTAAGGCTTCGGCAGCGGCTGTTCGGTGGCAGTGGCGGAGTCTGCGGCGGGATCGGTGCCGAACCATTTCTTATGAATGGCGATGAGGGTGCCATCCTTCTTCATTGCGGTAAGCGCATCGTTCGCCTTGCCGAGCAGCGGATGATCCTTGGTCATCATCAGGCCGTATTGCTCCCCGGTTTTGATGCGGACCTTGACCACGAGGTCTTTCATCTTAAGGAAAGCATATTCCATACCCGGCACGTCGCTCACGGCGGCATCAGCACGACCGGCGGAAAGGTCCATCAGCAAGTCCTGCTGGGCGTTATAGCTCTTGATGTCGCTGATGCCGTATTTTTCCTTGTTTTCCTTGGCCCATTTGTCGCCGGTGGAGCCGGCGAGAACGCCGACGACCTTATCCTTGAGATCCTCGACCGCGGCGAGCTTGGCCTCTTTGCGGGTGGCGATCCCCATGTCGGAATCATAGTAGGGCTGGGTGAAGGATTGGCTGCCGAGGCGTTCCTTGGTGATCGTGATCGAGGAGATTGCCACGTCGATGCGCTTGGAGGCCGTCGCGGCGAAGAGTGCCTGGAAGCCGAGGTCGGAAATCTCGACCGTCATGCCGAGGCGTTTTGCCACTTCATTGACGATGTCGACTTCGAAGCCTTCGAACTTGCCGTCGGCGGTCTTGTATTCGAAGGGCGGGTTGCTCGGATAGGAGCCAACGACGAGCGCTTCGGCCGAAGCAAAGCCAGCGCTGGCGATGAACAGGGTTGTTGCGCCTGCAATGCCTATAAAGGCGCGGCGAAAAAAGGGCATGATCATAGATTTCCTTCCCTCTGGTTTTGACCGGGAGTATTCTCCGCCGGACCGGATACGGTTTTTTCTTGTCGTCGATAAATGGAATAAACGAAACGGGCTCTCCCCAAGAGCAATCCGGCAGCGTTTCATATCCTCGTTTACGGCGCGAATGAGCGGATCGTGCTCGAAAACCCGGCGACTTTCAAGCGAAAAGATTGAAGCTTAAATCATATAGGATCCAACCAATTCCGGGAAAAATCGAGCCGCGAAATAGTTTAGGTTTAAAGCTTGTTTTTTCCTTCCGCCGGTTCGATAGTCGAGCATTGACGGAGAAGCGGAGGCCGCCCCGCATGTGTTGCGACCTCACAATGTAGCAGGGAAAGTCCAGCCATGCGTTTTGCATATTTCGCGTTTTTCGAGAATGTGGACGGAAGCCAACTCGTAGTGAGCAAGGCGGATGTCGAGACCGTCGCCGAGATCATCAAGCTGACGCCTGGCCTCATCTCGGCCAATCTCTATACACCCGAGGTTACAAAGGACATGTACAACAAGGATGAGCCGTCCCCTGTCTTCGGCATGCAGCTTTATTTCAACGAGCTCACCGAGCTCGAAGAGGCGATAGCGCCAACGGGTCACCTGCAGCAGCTTGCAGCATCCGGCGTGCTTGCGAGTATCCGCGGGGCGAAGGCGACACAGCAGGCAATGTATGTCCGGCATTTTCCGGTCGATGACGGCAAGCTCGATATTGAGAAGAACGGAAATCCCTGTTCCTACGTGGTGCATTATACCGGGCCGGCCGAGGACCTGAACGTCTGGATGCATCACTATGTCAGCCATCATCCGCAGGTCATGCGCACTTTCCCGGGCATCAGGCAGATCGAGGTCCTGTCGCGCATCGACTGGTGCGGCTTTCTGCCGTGGGAGCGGGTCAACCATATGCAGCGCAACCGGGTGATGTTTGACAGCCAAGTGGCATTGCAGGCGGCGCTGCAATCACCGGCGCGTGTTGCCATGCGCGAAGATTTCAAGACCTTCCCGCCCTTCGAAGGCGGCAATTCCCATTACCCGATGGAGACCAGGATCATTGTTCCGTGAAGCGCGGTTCCGCCGGGCCTGAAGAATAAATTACTCGACCTGATATCCTGCTTCTGCCAAAACCGGCGACCATTCCAGATTGACGTCATCCGGAGGTACTGCGGCAAGCAGGCTGCGGGTATAGGCATGCTGCGGATCGGCGAAGACGGTTTCCGTTCTGCCGCTTTCGACGACTTCTCCACGATACATGACCATGACCCGGTCGCAGAGGTAACGGACGACGGAAAGGTCATGGCTGATGAACAGCATCGAAAAGCCGTGCTCATCGCGCAGCTTCAGGAGAAGGTCGAGAAGCTGGGCCTGGACTGAGACGTCGAGGCCGGAGACGATCTCGTCCGCAACGAGGATGCGCGGCAAAGTACAAAGGGCGCGGGCGATGTTGACACGCTGCTTCTGGCCTCCGGAAAGCTGGGAGGGGAAACGCATGGCTGCGTCAGGCGGCAGGCCGATCTCCTTCAGAAGTTCGGCGGCGCGGCTCATGCGTTCGCGCGAGCTGTTGTGCAGGCCATTGGCCTCGTTCGCCTGAGTGACGATGCTGCCGATGCGCCTGCGCGGATTGAGCGCCGATTGCGGATCCTGGAACACCATCTGGATATATTCCCGGCGATAGGCTTTTTCCGCATTGCCGTTGGCCGTCACATCGCGGCCGGCAAGCGTGATCCTGCCCTCGGTCGGGGTGTCGAGGCCGACGACGAGGCGGGCGAGCGAGCTCTTGCCGCTGCCGCTCTCGCCGACAATTCCCACGAATTCGCCTTCGCCGAGGGTAAAGTCGACGCCGTTCACGGCCTTGAAGCTGCTGCGCCTGGCAAACGGGCTCCAGGCGGTCGTATAGGCCTTGGTGAGTTTTTCTCCGTTGAGGTGGATTTTCGTCGAGACGATCTCGCGGCCGGGGGCTAGAAGCGGTGGCATGATCTCCGGCGTCTTTTCGGTGCGGATGCAGGCGGCGATATGGTTCGGGCCGATATCGGCGAGCGGCGGTTCGCTTTCGGTGCAGGCTTCGACGGCGTTTGGACAGCGTGACGCGAAACGGCAACCCTTAAGCTCCTTCAGCACGCGCAAGCCCGGCATGCGCTCGGGCAGAATGAACAGGCCGCGGCGCGGGCCACTGATCGTGGGATTGGCAAGCTGCAGACAGCGCGTGTAAGGGTGCGCCGGCGCCGAAAAGAGCTGTTTGGCGGGACCGCGTTCGGCCGGGCGGCCTGCATATAGCACCATGATCTCGTCGCTGATCTGGGAGGCGAGACGGAGGTCATGTGTGATGAAGATTACCGCGGTGCCGTCGCGCTTTTGCATCTCTGCGATCAGCTTGACGATACGCGCCTGGATCGTCACGTCGAGTGCGGTCGTCGGTTCGTCGGCAATGAGCAGGCGGGGCCGGCTGGCAAAGGCCATGGCGATCAGAATGCGCTGACACATGCCGCCGGAAAGCTGATGCGGGTATTTTTCCAGCAGTGCCGAGCCATGCGGCAGGTGTACCGACTCGAATTCCTTCAGTGCTCGCTCGCGCCAGTTCTCGCCGGGGGCGAGGCCGATGCGCAGAAGGTGCTCCTTCATCTGCTGGCCGACGCTCAAGACCGGGTTGAGGCCGGAGAGCGGCTCCTGCGGTATGAAGGCGATGTCACGTCCGAGAAGGTTCCGGCGGCGTTCCGGCACCATGCTCACCAGATCCTCGCCATCGAACTCCAGCGTGCCCCTGGTGACCGCAAAACCTTTCGGCAGGTATTGCGAGATGGTGCGGCCGATCATTGATTTGCCGGCGCCGGATTCACCCACGAGGCCGAGGATCTTGCCTGGTCCCAGCGAGAAGTTGAGGTCTGTCAGGACCGGAAAGCTTTCCTTGCCGCCGAGCGATTCAACGCAGAGACCTTGTGCGGAGAGAATGGCCATATCAGGTACGCTCCGTCTGCGTCAGGCGCGTGTCGAGCGTGCGGCGCAGCCCATCGCCCAGGATGTTGAAACCGAAGACTGCGAAGAAGATCGCAAAAATCGGCGCGATCAGGTTGAACGGTGCTTCGTAGATATTCTGGCGGGCATCGGCGATCATCTGACCCCAGGCGGGGGTTTCCGAACCGACGCTCATGCCGACGAAGGAAAGGATCGCCTCGACGATGACGGCGACACCCATTTCGAGGCTCATGAGGGTAATCAAAAGTGGCAATGTGCCCGGCAGTATCTCACGGGTAATGGTGCGCCAATGTGAGAAGCCGACAAGCTGGGCGGCGGCGACATAGTCGCGGCGTCGCAGCACGATCACCTCGCTTCTGAGCACCCGACAGAAGCGGGTCCAGTCGACGAGGATGATTGCCAGCACAACGTTGCGCAGGCCGGTGCCGAGGCCGACCATGAGGATCAGCGACAGGATGACCGGCGGAAAGGAGAGCCAGATTTCAACGACGCGGCCGATCAGCCAATCCACCCAGCCGCCGAAGTAGCCGGCGACATGGGCGAAGATCGCGCCGAGGATCATGGCGCCGACCGATGCGGTGAAGGCGACGGTGAGGGCAACGCGGGCGCCAAAGATCAGGCGAGAGAGAATACATCGGCCAAGGCTGTCGGTGCCGAGCGGAAACATCGGGTCCCCGCCATTGGCCCAGGCGGGCGGCGTGAGGATGGCGAGAAGGTTCTGCTCGTTCGGATCGTTCGGCGCGAGATAGGGTGCGAAGACAGCGCAGATGCCGAGGATGGAGATGATGACAAGGCCGGTCTGAACGCGGCCGGATTTCAGCCAGAGGGGAAGTGGTTGCATGTCAGCGCATCCTCAGTTTCGGGTTGAGGATTAGGTAGAGACTATCGACCACGATGCTGATCACCAGAACCGCGATGCAATAGGTGAGCCCCGCCCCTTGGATGATCGGCAGGTCGGCGTTGCGAATAGCATCGACCATCAGATTGCCCATGCCCGGATAGGAATAGATGATCTCGACGAGCAACGTGCCTCCAAAGAGGAAACCGAACTGGACACCCATGAGGCTCAGTGTCGGCAGGATGGCGTTCTTCAATCCGTGGCGGATCAGGATACGTTTTTCCGAAAGTCCGCGCAGCCGCGCCTGCTGGATATAGTCGTCCTGATAGGCGTCGAGCAGGCTGGAGCGCAGCACGCGCATCAGGGAGGGGGAAAGCGCTATGCCGAGCGCGAGACAGGGTAGGATCATATGCTCCAGCGCATTGAAGAAGGTCGAGATATTGCCGGTGACCAGACTGTCGATCAGCAGGAAGCCTGTGACAACCGGTCGTTCGAAACCGGGGCTCAGCCGCCCTGTGAACGGCAGAATCTCGAAGAAGACCCCGAAAATCAGGAGCAGGAAAAGGCTCCAGAGGAACTCCGGTAGAGAGAGCAGCAGTATGGAGATGAAATCCATCACGGCTTCGGCGCGGGTGCCGCGCACGTAAAAAAGGAACAAGCCGCCGGCAAGGCCGAAGACGGTAGCGACCATCATGGCGATGACGGCAAGCTCAATCGTGGCTGGCAGCGTGCCGCCGATCAGCGATGTCACATCCTGGCGGAAATGGATGGAACGGCCGATATCGCCATGCAGGAGTTGATTGAGCCAGATGCCGTATTGTTCGTAGAGAGGCCGGTCGAGCCCCATTTCCGTACGCATCGCCTCGATCTCCTGGACCGTGGCATTCGGCGGCAGCGACATGGCGGCCGGATCGACCGGCAGGATGCGCAGGATGCAGAAGAGAAGCGCGGAAACAACGAGAAGGATCGGTATCGCGGTCAGCACGCGCTTTACCAGCAAATTGGCAATGGTCGCAAACATGCGCATGCCCCGTATTACGATATCAGGAAAAGGGGGCCGGACAGGCCCGGACCCCGAACAGTTTCATCAGGTCGGCATCAGGACCAGGACATGGTGCTGCCCAGAACCCAGGCATTGCCGTACTTGACGTAGTTGAGGTTCTTCTTGCGCACCAGTGTCTGGACGCTCTGCAGGATCGGAATATTGGCGCCGGTTTCGACGGCTTCCTTGGCCACTTCCTTGTAGCCGGCAATGCGTTTTTCATAAACCGGCTCGACGAAGAGCTTGAGGATCTTGTCGCCGATCTCCTGACCCTTCCAGGCACCGAACGGCATCTTCGGGTTCATGAGATAGCCAGAGAAGATTTCGGGGTCGCCGGTAGCATTGTCGAAGCTGTAGAGGGTCGCTTCCGGCAACTGGCCGCCGCGGTTCAGCTCGAAATACTTCGAATATTCGATCTGCTGCAGCTCGACCTTGAGGCCGACCTTCTGCCACATCTGGACGAGCGCGCGGGCAATATCGAAATCGCTCGGGAACTGGCCGTTGGTGGCAGCCAGCGTGAAGGTCGCCGGCTTGTCGGCCGTGTAACCGGCATCCTTCAGCAGTTTCTTCGACAGTTCCGGATCGTAAGCGAACTTGTAGTCAGGCAGGTAACCTGGCGTGCCGGGTGTCGCCGGAATGGAGAGCGGTACGGCGGCACCACCGTAGAAGGCCTTGGAGAGCGCTGACTTGTCGATCGCATGATGGGCAGCAAGGCGCACGGCCATGTCGCTGAAGCCCTTGTCGTTGCGCATCTGCAGCAGGATCAGGCGGGTGAAGGGATTGATCTCGGCGGTCAGGCCCTCGGTCTTGCCGAGGCGTTCGGCTTCGCGGACCGGGATGTTGACGGTCAAGTCCACCTGGCCGGATTGGATGGCTGCGGTGCGCGCCGACGGATCCTTGATGATATCGATCGTGACGCGCTTGACCTTCGGTTTGGCACCGAAATAGTCATCGTTGCGCTCCAGCACAATGCGCGAGTTCATCTGATAGTCCACGAGCTTGTAGGGACCAGTGCCGATCGGCTTCTTGGCGAATTCTTCGGGACCAACAGATTCGACATATTTCTTCGGCACAAGATAGCTGCCGAGGAAGGCAAGCCATTGCGGTGCGGTCGGGGTCGGGGCGGAGAATTTCATCACGCCACTCGTCGGCGAAGTAATTTCGATATCCGTCAGCGTGCGCCAGGAATTGGCAATATCCAGTTTCAGGCCGGATTTCACGCGCTCGACGAAGGTGTATTTGAAGTCCTCCATCGTCATCGGATCGCCATTGTGGAATTTCACGTCGCTACGGATCTCGAACGGCATCGAGAGACCGTCCGGCTTCAGTTCCCATTTGCTGATGAGATTGGGAATGAGCTTCAGGTCGGGCGCCTGGTCGAGTGGCTGGTCGAAGACAAGTTTGAAGATCGGCTGCGCATCCGGCACGAAGCGCAGGTTCGGATCCCAGGACGGCACGTCGCTCGGCCAGCCGATGGTGACGTTGTCGGTATCTGCAGCGAAAGCGAAGGTGGCCTGCGAGAGCACGGAGCCGCCCACGGCGGCGAGGCCGAGCATCTGCAGGAGATTTCTGCGGTCAATTTCAAAAGTCATGACGATCCCTCTGGTTCTGCCCATCGGCACGGGCCGATGGACCTGCGGCGGTTTGTGAAACGCAAGCCTGCAATCCTGTCAGGGGCTTCTGATGGTTCTGTTTGGTGCCGTTCTTTGCGGCCGTCCCCTCGACAATTGAGGGGATCGTAGAACGACGTATAAATTACTTCAAGCCTAAAATTTAAGATCGCGGGGAAGCGAGAATCGAATCGACCAGAACGTGCAAAATGCCGGAAATCATGGCTTTCAAGATGCCGCCTGGTTGAAATTCAGAGCAGCTGTCAATTGCAGACGACTGAACTCGAAGCCTTCGTCATAAAAATCATTGACGTTCTTTCCAATTATTTTATGCTTAAAATGTCTTTTAGAGAGACAGCTCCACAGGTTTAGAAAGGGACGCCATGATCGATCCGCATTGCCATTCCAGCAGCGTCATGGTGAACCGCCCGGCGGTGGCCGCCTTCGAGCTTATGTCCGACGGTCTGAAACAGGGTCAGTGGGCATGGGGCAGCTTGAATCGCACCGAGGTGGAGCCTGGACTCTTCCGCGGTACATCGACGTTCACCGGCAAGCCGACTTATGTGCGTCTCCATGTTGATCACACCCGGCTGCAGGTGGACTACGAAGTCGGCGCGACGAAGGAGGCTATGCAGTTCCGCAACATGTCGCGGGTCATTCCGGGTGAGCTTCTCCGTATGGGGCCGGATAGATGCGTGGTGACGCTGCTCACCTGGCGGCTCGAAACGCAGACGGATGCGGAATGGATCCAGTTCGGGACGATCCATGAGGCCGAGATGTTCCTGATCAAGGGCCTGCTGGAAAGAGGTTGAGGACAAGACGATGTATTCTCCCTACCTGCTGTTCGAACACCAGGCGCTGAAAAATCCCGATGCGCCGATGCTTATTGCGCCGGCAAGCGCCAAGCTTCCCTATGCGCCGGAGGGTTTTCGCTACAGCTATGGTGAGGTTTTCGCGCGGATTAGCCTTCTGAAGCGGAAGTTCGCAGAAGCGGGATATGGGATTGGCTCGCGCATCGCGCTGCTCCTCGAAAACCGGCCGGAATTCTTTGACTACTGGTTGGCGCTGAATGCAATCGGCGTGTCGATCGTGCCGATCAATCCGGATTTGCGCCGCGACGAGCTTCTCTTTCAGCTCGACATGGCCGAAGCATCGCTGATGGTCGTGATTGCCGAGCGGCTGGGCGAATTGCGCGACATCAAGCCCGGGAAGGTGTCGGTAATTGTCCCCGGCGACGATATCCCGTCGTCTCAGGAACCCCACGAAGCGCGCCCGGGCGGGCCGGACCAGGAATGTGCGCTGCTCTTCACATCCGGAAGCACCGGCAAGCCGAAAGGCTGCATTCTTTCAAACAGCTACTTTATCGCTGTCGCCGAATGGTACACGACCCAGGGCGGCATTGCCGAAATGGGCGAGGGAGCGGAAGTGGCGCTGACGCCGCTGCCGATGTTCCATATGAATGCGCTCGGCTGCACGGCGGTCGGCATGATCATGAAGGGTGGTGCGATCGTACCGCTCGACCGGTTCCATGCAAGTTCCTGGTGGGCTTCGATAACCGATTCCGGCGCGACCATCATTCATTGTCTGGGCGTCATCCCGGCGATCCTGCTCCAGCTCCCAATCGTTAAAGCGGAGCGTGCGCACAAGGTGAAATTTGCGTTGGGGCCTGGTGTGGATGCGCGCCATAAAATCGAGTTCGAGGAGCGCTATCGCATTCCGATCGTCGAGGCCTGGGCAATGACCGAGACGGGCGGACGGGCCGTAACAACAACAGCAGCGGACGACTATACGCCGGGGCTTCGCTGCATCGGTCGGCCGCGCGCCGGCATGGATTTCCGTATCGTCGATGATGCGGGGAATGATGTAGAGCTTGGCGAGCCGGGTGAACTTCTCGTACGTGCAAAGGGCGCAAACCCGCGGGATGGTTTCTTTAGCGGCTACCTGAAGGATGAAAAAGCGACCGAGGAGGCCTGGGAGGGCGGCTGGTTCCATACCGGTGATGTTGTCCATGCCGACGAAAAGGGGCTCCTTTATTTTTTCGATCGCAAGAAGAGCATCGTGCGGCGCAGCGGTGAGAACATCGCCGTGCTGGAAGTCGAGGCGGCGCTTGCCAAGGATGCGAGCGTGAAGGCTTCTGCCGTAACGCCGGTGCTGGACGACCTGCGCGGCGAGGAAGTGTTCGCTTTCATCGTCGAAAGCGAGAAGACCAAAGTGGGCGAACCGGCCGAAAAGGCGAGGCAGATCGTCGAGAGGGCGGGCGCCCATATCGCCTATCATAAACTGCCGGGTTACGTGGTCTTCATCGACAAATTGCCGGTGAGCTCTACCCAGAAACTGCAGCGTGGTGAGATCAAGACGATGGCGGCGAAAGCGGTCGAAGAAGGTTCGGCAATTGATCTGCGCAAATTGAAGGCGTCGATCCGCAAGGCTGGCTGACGCCGCTTCCGCGTTGGGTCGTTTTCTTCTATGCTATGAATAAAAGCTTAAATTTCTATATGGAGGCTCGCGTGATCCCAGACAAGATCCTTTACGAAACCGCCGTTACCGCCCATGGCGGGCGCGAAGGCAAAGCCCGGAGTGTCGACGGCAGCTTTTCGGTCAATCTTTCCGTGCCGAAGGGTCTGGGAGGGCCAGGTGGCGAAGGCACCAATCCGGAACAGCTTTTCGCTGCCGGTTATGCAGCCTGCTTCCTCGGCGCGGTGAAGCTGGTTGCCCGCAACAGGAAGGTTGCGTTGCCGGATGATACCTCGATCACGGCCAAGGTGAGCATCGGGCCGGTGCCGGTCGGTTATGCGCTAGCAGTTGAACTGGTCGCCTCCCTGCCGGGCATCGATCGGGCGGTGGCCGAAGAGATCGTCGCCGGCGCACACGAGCGCTGCCCCTATTCGAACGCCACACGCGGCAATGTCGATGTCCAGCTGACGGTCGCCTGATGGCCTTTTCCCGCGCGCGAAAACCCTATGATGGCGTGGTGCTGACGGTGCCGGTGACGGTGCCCTATCAGCGCTATTCCGTTGAAAGCGCGCATTGGTGGATGGGCAGGGCGCTACGGGCGCTGTCAGAGGGTGCTGGCATCAGTCATCGGGATTTCGACGGCTTTTCAGTTTCGAGCTTCACGATGGGGCCGGACAGCGCGATCGCACTGACCCAGCATTTCGGGCTTTCGCCGCGATGGATCGATCATGTGCCGATGGGTGGCGCGGCCGGCATCGTTTCGATCCGGCGGGCGGCGAGGGCAGTGCAGGCGGGTGATGCAGATATCGTCGCCTGTGTCGCCGCAGATACGAACCAGGTCGATACCTTCCGCAAGACGCTTGCCAACTTCTCCCGTTTTGCGCAGGACGCTTCCTATCCCTATGGCGCCGGCGGCCCGAATGCCAGTTTCGCTCTGATCGCCCGCCACTACATGGATTGCTACGGCGCGACGCGCGAGGATTTCGGCAAGCTCTGCGTCGCCCAGCGCGATAACGCACTCAAAAACCCGCATGCGCTGATGACGAAGCCTCTGACATTGGAGCAATATATGGCGGCACGACCGATCGCCGAACCGTTCCACCTGTTCGATTGCGTTATGCCCTGCGCGGGGGCCGAGGCGTTTCTGGTGATGCGGGAAGACACGGCGAAATCGCTCGGGCTGCCGTTCGTACGACTGCTTTCCGCCATCGAGCGGCACAATGCGTTTCCGGATGATCCGGTACAGGTACGAGGCGGCTGGGTGGTTGATCGGGACGAGCTCTATGGCATGGCCGGGGTGACCTCGGACGACATGGATTTTGTCCAGACCTATGACGACTACGCGGTCATTTCGATGGTGCAGTTCGAGGATCTGGGTTTTTGCGGCAAGGGTGAGGGGCCGGATTTTGTGCGCCAGCACACATTCACGATCGATGGCTCCTTCCCGCATAACACGTCTGGCGGTCAGCTTTCCGTTGGGCAGGCAGGTGCGGCCGGCGGACATCTCGGGATCACCGAGGCGATGCGTCAACTGCTTGATGCGGCAGGTGGCACGCAGGTGAAGGATGCGAAGCTCGGTCTCGTTTCCGGCTTCGGCATGATCAACTACGATCGTGGGCTTGCCTCTGCGGCGGCCATACTGGCGAGGGCGTCATGACCGAACCGCTCGCAAAACCGAAACGCAAGAATCCGCTTGCCCGCACGCGCCAGCCGTTGTCGCCGCCGTCGGCGCGCAGCCGAAAGGCGCATGAATTGACGCTTGCGGCTGCGTCCGGCCGGTTCATGCTGCAATGCTGCAGTGAATGCGGACAATATACCTATCCTCCCCGTGAAGCCTGCCCGAACTGCCTGTCATCCGACCTGAGGCTTCAGGATACACCGACCGGCGGGGTTCTGCTCTCCGAAACCAGGATCGACGTGACCAGCGATCCCTACTACCGTGAACACACGCCCTGGCGGACCGGCCTGGTGAAGCTCGATTGCGGACCGAGCATCGTGACGCATCTACATGGCGATTGTGGCGGGCCAGGTAATCGAGTGGTCCTGTCGCTGCAGCTCGACAGGGGTGGCCAAGCAGTGTTCTTCGCCAAGCCTATTCCGGAGACGCCAAACATGGAAGACGACCTTCAGTGGCGGGAGTTGACCGCCGATCCCAAGCATCGGCGGGTGCTGATCACCGATGGCCGCAGTCCGGCGGCTGTAGCGCTGGCGCAGGCCTTGAAGAAGGCGGGTGCGACTAAGATTTTTATAGGCGTTTCGGATCGCTGGAAGCCGTTCAACGAACAGAAGTCACTTGAGGCGATCGACGGCATCGAACTCGTCAACCTGGACCTTACAAATGAGCGTTCGGTCCAAGAGCTTGCCATGGATATCGGCGCCAAGGTGGAAATCCTGGTTAACACGGCCGATCACGTCCGTCCTGCGCACCTCTTCGATGCGGGCGCAGCCAATACAGCTCGGGATTCCTTCGACCATACGGTGATGGGCCTGATGCGGCTGGCGCAGGCCTTCGGGCCAGTGATGCGCTCTCGGGGCGCTGATGGTCCGACCGGAGCCGTTGCCTGGGTCAATGTGCTCTCAGTCCACGGGCTCAGCAATGCGCCGCAATTCGGAGTCCATTCCGCCGCGCATGCCGCTTGCCTGTCGCTGTCGCAATGGCTGCGCACAGAGCTGCGGCCTGGAGGCATCCGGGTGATCAATGCCTTTTCCGGCCCACTTGATACCGAATGGTTCCAGACCGTGCCGCCGCCCAAAGTCGCACCGAAGGCGTTGGCGGACGCAATCGTCGACGGGCTGAAATGCGGGATCGAGGATATTTATGTCGGGGACGTGGCCAAGGATATCGAGGCGCGGCTCTTCGACAATCCAAAAGCCGTCGAACGGGAGGCTGGTCAATGAGCGGGGATATTCTGGACGCATTTGCCCGAGCACTGGCGAGCGGTGCGGTGCGTGTCATCGATCTCACTCATACGCTATCGCCGGATTTTCCGGTCATCGTCATGCCGCCGGAGCTTGGTCAATCGGCCCCGTTCCGCATGGAGCGGATTTCGCGTTATGATGCCTCAGGGCCTGCCTGGTACTGGAACAACCTTTCGTTCGGCGAGCATACCGGCACGCATTTCGACGCGCCGGTCCATTGGTATACCGGTCGCGATCTTCCACTCAATACCGTCGATACCCTGCCGCCGGCCGACATGATTGCGCCGGCCTGCGTGATCGACTGCTCAGCCGAAGTAGCAAAGGAGGCGGATTTTCTGCTGACGGTTGCCGAGGTGACGACATGGGAGGAGAAGCACGGCCGCATTCCCGCTCGGTCCTGGGTGCTTTTGCGGACAGACTGGTCGAAGAAGAGGGGCGCCGCCTATGCCAACCTCGGAGCGGATGGCGCTCATACACCGGGACCGGATGCCGCGGTCATGCGCTTTCTGGTCGAAGAGCGTGGCATTATCGGGTTCGGTACCGAGACGATCGGTACGGATGCGGGACAGGCCGGGCATTTCTCGCCGCCCTATCCCGCCCATCATTACCTGCACGGCACGGGACGTTATGGGCTGCAGTGCTTAACCAATCTCGACAAGTTGCCGCCGACTGGCGCCATGATCGTCGCGGCCCCACTCAAAATCCAAAACGGCTCGGGAAGTCCGCTGCGCGTGCTGGCTTTGGTTCAGGAGCGCTCCACCGGATGAGATCCGCTTGCCACGCGCCGGGCGGCAGTGTCGTAGAAACTCGTCAGCAGTTCCAGCATTTCCGTCGCACTTCCAAGCCCTTTTTCCGCATGATCCATCTTCTGGATCAACGAAACCAGCAAATGCCGACGCAGCAATCGGTAGTCCTGCGTCAGTTTAGTGCCCTTTCGGGTCGGCACATAGAGCGTATCCTTGCGCGACCGGCCCTTGACGCGTTCGATCAGTTGCAGGGTCTGCAGCTTCTTGATGGCGTATTGAATATTGGCGGTGTCGTCACGGCCGAGCAGGCGGGAGATTTCTCCAAGCCCTTTCGGCTTGTTGCGATAACGGATCGTGTGCAGGATCGCAGTATCAAGGCCACTCAATCCGGCTCCCGCAAGCTCGCTCGAGCATTCCGACTGCCAGCGCAGGAAGGCGGCGGAAATCCGCCAGAGCGACCATTCGAATTCCGTGAGCGCAGCCTCCGACATTTCGACGGTCGCGTCGCTCAGGGGACTTTCGGGCGAGGTCGGCGAAATCATGAGGCCCTCCAGGCTGATTCTGTGCATGGAGTAAAGCCTTAAATCGATGTTTTGACGAGGCAAAATCGCAAAGAAAACGCGAAGAAAAGAGGAGAATATGCGCATCTTCTGGCAGAGCTTTATCGATGCCACCGCGAGTGCCGCCTATATGACGCGGCTCTCGGATTATCTGAACGGGATTGCCGAGCCGGGCACAACGGTCGATGTCTTCGGCATCAGCCCGCCGGACAGACATTTCGGGCGGCTAGCGGAATTCCGTTGTGCGGCGATCGCGATCGATAACGGGCTGGAAGCGGCGAGCCGCGGTTACGATGCGGTGGTCATCGGCCATTTTCAGGACCCAGGTCTCTATGAGCTCAAGTCGGCGCTCACAATCCCGGTGATCGGCGCGGGCGAGGTCTGCATGCATTACGCTGCCCGGCTCGGCCGACGCATGGCGCTTATCACACTCGATGACGTTTTCCAGGTCTGGCACTACGAACAGGCCGATCTCTATGGCCTTGGCAATCGTGTGAAGCACGTGGCCGGGCTGAACTGCGAGCCATCCGATTTCAGCGCCGCTTTTGCAGGAGACAATGAGGCCCGGAAGCGGATGCTTGCGAGCTTCACAGCCCGTGCCGAACCACTGGTTCGCGAGGGGGCGGATGTGGTCGTGCCCGCGGGTGTGTTGCCGGGCCTGCTGGTCGGCGGCGAATACGGTTTCAAGGTGCTGCACGCGCCGGTCGTCAATACGGCGGCCGTAACGTTGAAAAGCGCCGAAATGGATGTGCGGCTACAGAATATCAATGGTATCGAGGTGAGCCGCGGGCCGTTCTGCGCACTCGCCAACGAGCATGCGATCGAAGATTTTCGGACTTTCGTTGCCCGGGGCCGGGGAGCGCCGCTCTTCCCGAACGGCAACTAGGGGATCACATCGTCAGCATCAGGCGTCCACGGGAAATGGCGCTTTTTTCAATCAGCCGATGGGCTTCGGCGGCCTCAGAAAGCGGCATGGTGCGCGCGACCTGGGGTTTCAGTATTCCGGCGCCGGCGAGTTCCATCATCGATTGCAGCGCGGACTTGTCGTCGCTCACCATGGCGCGGGTGACGGTGACGCCGAATTCGGCGCCGCGATCCCTGATCGGATCGGCGACCAGCCAGACGAGGTGGCCGCCTTTCTTCAGGACCTTGTAGGACTTGTCGTGGACTTCACCGCCCATGAGGTCGAAGACGACATCCCGAGCTTTCAGGAGTTCGGAAAAGTCTTCCTGGTCATAGGCGATGATGCGGTTTGCGCCGAGGCCCAGCACGTAGTCCCGGTTGGTCGATCGACAGGTGGCGGTGACGTCTGCACCGAGGTGGTGGCAGAGCTGGACGAGTAGGCCGCCCACCGCACCGGCGCCGGCATGCACAAGCACCTTATCGCCGGATCTGACCTCTGCGGCGCGCAGCGCGATCCAGGCGCTGAGGCCAGCATTGGTCAGCGCCACGGCTTCCACAGTCGAAAGCCTTTCCGGGATAGCGACAGCATGTTTTTCATCGACAGCGATCATTTCCGCATACCCGCCCTGAGCGAAGACGCCGGCCATGACGGCAACTCGATCGCCAACCGTGAATTCGGTTACGCCGTTACCGACTGCGACCACCGTACCGCCGGCATCGCGGCCAGGCACACTCGGCATGGGCAGGGTGAAATGATTCTGCAGATACCCGGCACGAAGCTTCCAGTCGAAGGGCGTTACGCTTGCGGCCTCGATCTTCAGGAGGACCTGGCCAGGCCCGGCGACCGGATCCGGCAGGTCGATGTAGTGCATCACATCGGCCGGGCCGTGCTCGCTGTATTGAATGGCCTTCATGGTGTCATTCCTTGAAATTGACCGGGTATCTCGGCTTTTCGCCCTTCAACACGGCTGCGACATCCGCAAATACCTTGCTGCGGACTTCGGTGTAGCTCTGCGTCGAGTAATGGGCCGCGTGGGGTGAGACGATTACCTGATCCAGTGCGAGCAGTGGGTTGTCCGGTGCGGGGGGCTCCTTTTCGAACGTGTCTATGCCAGCGCCGGCAATGTGGCCGCTCTGAATTGCCTCCGCAAGAGCCGCTTCGTCTACGAGCCCGCCACGCGAGACATTGATCACATATGCGCCCTTCTTCATCTTATTAAGTGCTTCGGCCGAGATGATCTTGCGGGTCTCGGGCGTTGCCGGAATGTGCAACGAGATGAAATCGGCTTGAGCGAATAGTTCATCCAGGGAAACCGGTCGGGCGCCGGTGGCCGAAATTCGTTCGGCCGAGATATATGGATCGTAGGCGATGATTTCATAGCCAAAAGCCCTTGCCTTTGCTGCTGTCAGGCGACCGATCTGTCCGAAGCCGATGAGACCAAGTATCTGCTCGCTCGGTCTCGTAATGCCGGCGCCGTCGTCCATCGCGAGCCAGCGGCCCTGGCGCACGGCGCTGTCATAGACTTTGAGCTTCCGGGCTAGTGACAGGATCAGCGCCAGCGCATGGGTGCTAACCTCATCGATATTGGAATCCGGCACGTAGGTGACCTGGACGCCAGCTTGTGTGGCTGCCTCGACATCGATCGAATCCAGGCCGACGCCGAAACGACCGATAACCTTGAGGTTCTTGAGCTCCGATAAAACGCGGGCGGTGATCGGCTCACGCAGCACCATCAGCGCCTCGGCGTCCTTCGCCTCGGCGATCAATGCCTCCTCGGTCAGCAGGGTCTTTTCGATGAACTCGGCGCCGAGACCTTCGAGATAGGCGAGTTGTTCCGGTTCGACGGCGAGCATGCCATCTGTCTTGATGATCTTCATGGCCAGACCTCATGCGTTGCGGGCGGCAGCGACACCGGCAGCAAGGCTTGCACCGAGAAACATCGTGTCGCTGGCGAGCATGAAGAAGGAAATGCCGGCTTCCGCCCATTTGCCGACATCATCGGCTGAAGGGCGAAAGATACCGACCGCCTTGCCGGCCTCGCGGGCGGCGTTGGTGATGGTGGTGATCGCTGCGTTAAGCTTTTCCGCGCCTGCCGGACCCATCGCGTCGATCGAGACGGAGAGGTCCCCAGGGCCGATGAAGATTATATCGACGCCTTCGACTGCAGCGATTTCCTCGACATTCGCAAGGCCTTCCGCCGTCTCGATCTGTATCGCCAGCACGAGGCTCTCGTTGGCGGCCTTCAGGTAATCGGGAATGCGGTAGCCATAGGCGGAAGCGCGGCCAGGGCCGACCCCACGTTCGCCAACTGGCGGATAGCGGGTCGCCATCACGGCGGCTTTGGCCTGAGCGGAGGTCGAAACGCGTGGAACCAGCACGCCCGCAGCACCGGCATCGAGCGCCGAGGCGATCCATTCCGATGCGTGGCTCGGAACCCGGACCAGCGCCGGTATGTGATGAGCATCAGAAGCCCGCACGAGATTTTCGATCAGTTCGCGGTCGATCTGCGAGTGTTCGGCATCGATGCACAGGAAGTCGAGCCCGGTCGCGGCGGTTACTTCGATCGCGACGGGATGGGGAATGGCGGCAAAGGTTCCGATCACCCGTTCATAGCTGATGCACTTCTTGCGGAAATCGCTCATGACAATCCTCTGGAAATTTATTCTCTTTACGGGCTGGTGGTGCAGGGCCTCTTGGTGGGCAAAGGAAAGTTTAAGCCTAAAATTATTGAAGCTGCAAGCCGAATAACGGAAATGGTGAAGACTAAATTCACCCGGCTGCGGTGGGTAGATCAGTATACGGAATATGGCGAAATCAATTGATGGATGAGCCATTGTAACAATAATCCTTTGAAACTTGAAATAAACCGTATACGAATAAACACGGAGATTTCGATGGTGAAACCGAGCGACAATCTGGTGGATACGGTTTATTGCGACCTGCGGTCGAAGCTGCAGAGGAGCGCGATTTCCCCATCCGTTAGATTGGTTGACACGGAGATCGCCGCGACAAATGGGATTTCCCGCATGCCGGCCCGCGAGGCGCTGCTACGCCTGGTGGCGGAGGGCTATTTGATCGGCACCACGCGTGGCTTCGCCGTCAGGGAATTGTCGCTCGAAGATATTTCCGGGCTATTCGAGGTGCGGCGCCAGCTCGAGCCTCGGGCAGCCGCGAGTGCGGCCCGCGACATGACATCGGATATCGAGGAAGAACTCACCGCAGCGATGAACCGAGTAGAACAGATGCTCAACAGCAACGATATCTCGGGATTGCTGGCGGCGAATGTGGAATTTCGCAATGCCTGGCTGAAGGCAGTGTCGAACCCGCATATGGCGGCAACCATCTCCCGTTTCATGGATTATTTCCAGTCGGTGCGGCTCGGTACATTCACCGATCCCGCGACGGCTGAGCGATATATCGACGGCCTTTCCCGGATCTATTCGGCTTTTCTCGCCCGTGACCCCCTGATGGTCCAGGACCGCATGACGCTTTTCATGTTCGCGGCGGAGGAGGCCTATCTCTCCGTTCGCCGGCGCCAGTTGCAGGAAGCCGCGGAAACACGCCCCGGCCGAAGAAGAAACACCAGGAGAGGAACAGCATGATCAAGCAGCATCCGCTGAAAGGTCCCAGCAAACTGAAACTCGGCGTGTTTTCCGCCAATGCGGATGGTGGCCTGGCAATCACTGACGTGCCGGAGCGATGGCAGGCCCGCTGGGAGGACAATCTCAATGCAATTCAGATTGCCGATCGCGGCGGGCTCGACTTCTTCTTGCCGATCGCCCGCTGGAAGGGTTTCGGTGGCAAGAACAGGGTGCGGGAATGGTCCTTCGAGACGTTCACTTGGGCGGCAGGACTTGCCTCCGTTACGGAGCGGATCGGCCTCTTCATGACTGTGCATGTGCCGCTCGTGCATCCGCTTTATGCAGCAAAGGCGCTCGCGACCGTCGACCATATCAGCAGCGGTCGCGCCGGGCTCAACATCGTCTGCGGCTGGAATCCGAAGGAATTCGGTATGTTCGGTGTGCCGCTGGTGGAAAAGGGTTATGACCAGGCAGACGAATGGCTGCAGATCATGGAGCGTGCTTATGTCTCCGATGCACCCTTCGATTATGATGGCACTTATTATCAGCTGAAGGATGTCGTCAGTCGTCCTGCTAGTCTTCAGGCGCCTCGGCCGGTCACCATGAATGCGGCCTTCGGCGGGCCGGGCCGGGATTTCGCGGCCAAGAATTGTGACTATCTCTTTACAACCTTCACGGAGATTTCCGAGGCCGGAAAACATGTGGAGGACATCAGAAGGCGAGCGGACAAGCTCGGACGGGACGTTGGCGCCTACACGGTCTGCCACGTCGTCTGCCGTGAGAGCCAACAGGAGGCGGAAGACTATTACGAACGCTACGCTGTGACACTTGCCGACCACGAGGCGGTCGATGCGCATATGGCCGGCAAGAAGGAATTCTCTCAGTCGCATGACAAGGATGCCTACGACCGCTACCGCAAGCGGTTTGCCGGCGGTGCCGGCGGTTATCCGTTGATAGGCACGCCGGAGAAGATCGCCGAGGACATGATTGCAATTTCCGAGCAGGGTTATTCAGGCATCGCCCTGTCATTCGTGAACTATACCTATGAACTACCCTTTTTCTGTGATCGAGTGATGCCATTGCTCAGGCAAGCGGGGCTGCGAGTCGAATGACGATCAATTCCATTCATGATGAGGTCGAGGCAACGCGGCTTGCCTTCCGCGATGGGATGTCGCGGTTGGCCGCAGCAGTCAATATAGTGACAACCGATGGGCCGGGTGGCCTCGCAGGTTTCACAGCGTCTGCCGTCTGCAGCGTAACAGATCGGCCGCCGACGCTCCTCGTCTGCCTCAATCGGTCGAGTTCGGTGGCCGGCATGTTCGAGAGGAATCGGGTGCTTTGCGTCAATACGCTGGCGTCCGGTCACGAAGCAATGTCGAAACTGTTCGGTGGATCGACGCCGCAGGAAGACCGATTTGCTGTCGGCGATTGGATAATGAGCACCACCGGTTCACCGCGGCTGACGGATGCAATCGTATCTTTCGACTGCGAGGTGGAGAGCGCCATCGAAAGCGGGACGCATCACGTTCTGTTCTGCCGAGTCGTTGGTATCGCGCATGGCGCGGATGACGAAGAAGCGCTCATTTATTTCCGCCGGCGCTACCATCACATCAAATGAAAGAGGTCCGGCGGAAGCGCTTCTGCCGGACCTCACGATTTTAGTTCGTGTTGGCGATAATCTCGCCAAGCACCTTGTCGAAGCGGTCGATCTCTTCCACCTTGTTGTAGTGGACCATGGAAACGCGCATGCAGCCTGTCTCCATGGCCAAGCCAAGTCGTTTCATCAGGCGTGGCGCGAACATGTGACCATCGCGGCTGCCGATATTGTTTTTACCAAGTTCGGCGGCGATGTATTGCGGGCTTAACCCGGGAATGTTGAAGCAGATGGTTGGGACGCGCTTCTCGATCTGACTCTCATCGGAAATTCCATAAATCGCGGCGCCATGCTTCTTGAGAACCGCGAGCATCTTTTTCGATAATGTCTGTTCGTAAGCTCGGATTGCGCCCATGGCGGCTGCGATTGCATCACGGCGGGAATGTTGACCTGTGCCCAAGAATTCCTGGCCGATCTCTTCGAGATAACGAACGGCGGCGTCCATGCCGGCGACGTTTTCATAGGTGAAAGTGCCGACCTCGATCTTGTAAGGGGGCACGTTCGGGATGAAATCCTCCTTGAACGTCGGCAGTTTGACGAGCGCGTCGTAGCGGCCCCAGAGGAACCCCATATGAGGGGAGAAGTTCTTGTAGCCGGAGCAGACAAGATAGTCGCAATCCCAGGCCTGCACGTCGATCAATCCATGTGGGCCGTAATGCACACAGTCGAGGAAGACCTCAGCCCCGGCCGCATGGGCAAGCTTGCCGACGGTTGCGACATCGACGATGGTGCCGATCGAATGGGCTGTGACCGTGCAGGCAACGAGGCGTGTCCTGTTGTTCAAAAGCGGGTTCAGATCATCGGTGTGTAGCATGCCGTCATCGCGCATTTTCCACCAGACGATCTTGGCGCCCTCGGCTTCGAGCGCCAGCCAGGTGGCGATGTCGGCGTCATGGTCCATGTCGGTGACGATGATCTCGTTACGCTCCTGCAGCATCTTGGCGATGCCGAGGCTGACGAGCCGGATGAAGGATGTGGCATTGAGGCCGAATGAAATCTCCTCCGGTCGGTAGGCGTTCACAAGAATGCCGACGCTGATACGGGCGTTTGCAACCGTTTGATCGACGCCCTGACTGTGCAGATAGGGCGCCATGCGCTGCACGTTACAATCCACGAGATGATTCGCGACCGCATCGACTACCGCCTGGGGTACCTGGGCGCCGCCGGCATTTTCGAAGAAGATGAAGTCCCGGTATTTCTGTAGTGCCGGAAACTTGGCTCGAATCTTGTCGACTGGAAAAGCCTTGGCGATGTTGTCGCCGGCTGAAACGCGCGTATCCATGGAATTCTCCCGGGTATCGGATTGGAGGAAGGCGGAAGGTGACAAAAACCTCTCCTCGAGTTATCTTCGTCGCCGACACATGAGCATTTGATCAAATCCTAGGTGTTTTATTGTGCCTACAGCATTTGATCAAGGAGAGAATCGCTTCGAGAAGAAGCTTGCGCACACGGGCAATTAGGCTTGAAGAGCAAGGCCTCTTATGCGAGGCCTGGTTGTGATTCGACGGATAGCAGAGGGTAAAAATGGCGGATACCGGGCTTTCGAAGGTGACGTCGCGGGTGACGGTTCAGGACACGGTCTACGAACAGTTGCGCCGTGCGCTGATGTGGGGTTCGTTTGCTCCTTCCCAGGCCATTACCATCTCTTCGCTGGCAACCGAGTTCGGCACCAGCCACATGCCTGTGCGCGAGGCGCTTCGGCGGCTTGCCGCGGAGAACGGGCTGGAGATCGGTCACAATGGCTCGGCGCGAGTGCCGGCCGTTTCACGTCAACGACTTGACGATCTGTGCCAAGCGCGAATCGCGCTTGAGGGATTGGCGACTGAACTCGCGGCGGCGCGTGTGATCAACGAGGACATGGATCGGTTGGAAGCGCTTGCCCGGGAACATGAGGAGACCGGCAAGGCCGGTGACGTCTACGGTATGTTGCGCAAAAACCAAGCCTTCCATTTCAGCATTTACGAAATGTCGGGCTCGGAGGTGCTGCCGCAACATATTGAAATGTTGTGGCTGCGTTTTGGCCCCTATATGCGGATGCTGACCAACTATGTGGAAAGGGAATTCGACAAGGGTGTCGTTCATCCCTTCTCCTCCTATCATTTCCAAATCGTCGCGGCATTGCGCGAGCGAAACGGCGTGCTCGCCCGGGAAATGATGGTGGGCGATATTCTCGCGACGCAAGTGCTGCTGCGAGATATGTGTTCGGAATAATCCCGGCGGTATCGCCGGGATCATGCTCATTCAGTCAGCAGATCACTGACCGAGACCCAGCAAGGCGAGATACTCCACCGAAGCAGGTATCTTCGACTTGTCCTTGATCTCAACGATCAGGCGCGGATTGTTGGTGAGATCGGCAAGCGCGGCGAAGACAGAACGCCAGAGGATATTGCCTTCGCCGAGCGCCCAATGGCGGTCGGCATAACCATCAGCATCCTGCAGGTGGACGTGGTGCAAGCGATCGCCGGCGGCCTTCACGTAATAATCAACCGGTGGCGCGCCTGTGGAGCCGTGGGCATAATGGGCATGGCCGGTATCGATCGAAACGGCGACGGCCGGGGAGTTGAAGCTATCAGCGAGCGCAACGCGGGCGTACTGGTCAATATCCTCGATGTTTTCGAGAACGATCACAACGCCTATATCTTCCGCCTGCTTGACAGCATCGCGCATAGTGAGATGCACGTATTCAAGCACCCGGTCGCGCTCGCCCTTGTTGTTGTCAAGATTGTTGTAGGACCAGGTGGAATAGGGGCTATGGGAAACCATCTGTGTCGCGCCGATGGCAGCGCAGACATCGAGGCCCTGCCTCATGCGTTTGGCGACGACAGCACGGATATCCGGATCCTGTGAAGCGATGGTGAAGCCCCAGAACGGACCGTGGATGCCAAGGCGGCCCTGGTAGCCGTTGAGCAGCTTCCTGGCGCGCTCGGCGAGTGCCGCCCAATCGCCGTTCAGGACGTCCGCGGTAGTGAAGTCCTGGAGCTCGAGATCGCGCTGCTTGTCAAAGAGCCAGTTGCGATGGATTTCGAGTTCGTCGAGCGTCATGGCGGCGCCGATCACGGGAGGGGGAGACATGAAAACTCCATCAAACAGAAGAGATGTCGGGAAGTGGAACTGGAAGAACACCCGGGGTATCGGGTCCATGACAGGGTTTTGTGTCGCCAATATTACATGTGTAACACGAAACTGCGAAACTCGTATCCGATGTCAATTTCTCATCTCAAGCCGCGGTCGATAAATCGGCCGCGGCTGTTCTTTTGTCCGCTGAAGATGTGACAATGGGCCATCGACCGATTTTCGGGGAGCGGAACTTGGCTCGCAAACTCACCACTTGAGTTTTTGCAGTTGTCCCGCTAAATCTCACGCCACCAGGACCGGGCCCCTCTGGCAGTTCATATCTGAGCTGTGATGTCGGACTGGAATTGTCCAACTTAGGTGCCTGGTGTTCGTGGAGGTCATCCGACAGAAGCGGTGGCGAATTCTACGGCAGGCAGGAATGCCAGCCGTATGCACCCCGTCGAACTGTCTTCACGACATAGGCACGCCCGCGCTTTTAAGAGATTGGGTGCCAAATGATGGAATTTTTCACGCCGGAGGCGTTGTCCGCCCTCCTGCAAGTTATCATGATCGACCTCGTGCTTGCCGGCGACAACGCGATCGTCATCGGCCTTGCCGCCGCCGGCCTTCCGAAAGAACAGAGAACGAAGGCGATCCTAGTCGGCATCATCGCAGCGACCGTTCTGCGTATAGGCTTCGCGCTCGCAACCACGCAACTCCTGCAGATCGTTGGACTATTGCTGGCCGGCGGTATTCTTCTTCTCTGGGTCTGCTGGAAGATGTGGCGCGAACTGCGCACGCCTCACCACCAGGAGGAAGAAGCGAGCGAGGCGCTTGAAGAGACCGATTTCAACAAGGACGGTACGATTGCCGGAGGCGCTCCGCGCAAGACTTTTGCCCAGGCCGCATGGCAGATCGTTATTGCCGATGTTTCCATGTCGCTCGACAACGTGCTTGCGGTTGCTGGCGCCGCTCACGAACATCCCGAGGTTCTCATCTTCGGTCTGGTTCTGTCCATCGCGCTGATGGGGGTTGCCGCGAGTTTCATCGCACGTGTGCTCAACAAGTATCGCTGGATCGCGTATGTCGGTCTTGCCGTCATTCTCTACGTTGCACTTGAGATGATCTGGCGCGGCGGGATCGAGGTCTGGGGTGAGGCGCAGGCCTTCATGCCGGTTCTCGGCAACTGATCTTTCTTGGCGCGGCGATCCTTTCGCCGCGTCTTTTCCTTCGGCGTCGTTCCCATCTTCTCCGGCGCTAACCGCTTTTCCCCTTCTCAACCAAAACTTATGCCGCGGCAGTAGAACCTATTCGTCAGGTCGCCGATCTGCTTCTATGTCTTCACAAAGCTGCGGCGCCTCGGGTGCCGGGCCGCGTCGAGGTGGAGGGCGCGGCTGCGATTTTGGAGGAGAATACGCCTCTCCACCAGGCGCTGGTGAACGACCACCTAGGAAAAGCCATGACCGAACCCTGTTATGATGTCGCCCATCTGGGCCATGTAGAACTCTATTCAGACCGGTTTGACGAAACGCTCGATTTCTTCGTCCGGGTCTACGGACTTACCGAAAGCGGCCGTGAGGGAAACAGTGTCTATCTTCGCGCTTATGACGACTATGAATTCCACACGCTGAAGCTCACCAAGCATCATACGACCGGCGTCGGCCATATCGCCTATCGTACTTCTTCTGCGGAAGCGCTGGAGCGACGCGTCAAGGTAATCGACGAAATGGGTTGCGGCGTCGGCTGGATCGATGGCGACCTCGGCCATGGTCGGGCCTATCAGTTCAAGAGTCCGGACGGCCATCTCTTCGAGCTTTATTACGACACCAAGGAATATGTCGCGCCGCCGGAAGAAAAGCCGGCGCTCAAGAACATTGCCCAGCGCTACCAAGGCCGCGGCGCATGCCCGCGCCGCCTTGACCACGTCAACTTGCTCGCCGCCGATGTAAGCCTGGTCCGCGAGTTCATGACCAAGGCTCTCGGCAGCCGCGTCACTGAAATGATCCAGCTCGACAACGGCCGTCTCGGCGGCTGCTGGTTCACCATCAACAACAAGACCTATGACCTCGCCTGCTCCGAGGACCACACTGGTGCTCATGGCCGTTTCCACCATGTCACATATGCCTGCGACCAGCGCGAGGACATCCTGCGCGCCGCAGATATCTTCCTGGAAAACGGCGTGCATATCGAATCCGGCCCGCACAAGCATGCGATTCAGGGCACATTTTTCCTTTATGTCTGGGAGCCGGCTGGCAACCGCGTCGAACTCGCCAATGCAGGTGCGCGGCTTATCCTGCGTCCGGACTGGAAGCCCGTCGTCTGGACCGAGGCTGACCGCAAGAAGGGACAGGCGTGGGGCATGAAGACCATCGAGACCTTCCATACGCACGGCACCCCGCCAGTCTCCCAAAAGTAAGAGCAAGAGGCATTTCCATGGCAAAGACAGCATTGGTCATCAGCGCCCATTCGGCCGATTTCGTCTGGCGGTGCGGCGGTGCGATCGCCCTTCACGAGGAGAAGGGTTATGAAGTCACCGTCGTTTGCCTTTCCTATGGCGAACGCGGTGAAAGCGCCAAGCTCTGGAAGAACCCGGGCATGACGCTGGAAAAGGTGAAGACCGAGCGCCGCAAGGAAGCGGAAAACGCCGCGAAGGCGCTCGAAGTTACCGATATCCAGTTTTTTGATCTTGGTGACTATCCGCTCGTCGTGGATCAGGAAGCCAAGTTCAAGCTAGTCGAAGTGATCCGCAAGGTGCAGCCGGAATTCATGCTCTCCCATTCCAGATGGGATCCCTACAACACCGACCACATGTATGCGACGCAGGTGGCGCTCGACGCGCGCATGATCGCCCAGGCCTGGGGCCATAATCCGGGCGAGAAAATTCTTGGCGCGCCGCAACTCTATCTTTTCGAGCCGCACCAGACCGAACAGATGGAGTGGAAGCCGGACGTCTTCCTCGACATTTCGCCCGTCTGGGAGAAAAAGTGGGCGGCTATCCAGTGCATGGAAGGCCAGGAGCACCTGTGGCATTATTACAAGAATGTCGCCGAGAACCGGGGCAACCATTTCATGCGCAATTCAGGCGGCCAGTCCGGCGGGCGCAAGTCGACCCATGCCGAAGGCTTTCAGTCGGTCTTCCCGCGTACTGTGGATGAACTCTGATGTCGGTCGTCGTCCAGAACATCGAGCGTGCGGATCAGTCGGTCATCGACCGGCTGGCCGTTTGCGGCGTCGCTACAGTGCATGAAGCGCAGGGCCGAAAGGGCTTGCTCGCCAGCTATATGCGGCCGATCTATCCGGGCGCGCGTCTTGCGGCGAGTGCCATCACGATCTCTGCGCCTCCCGGCGACAACTGGATGCTGCATGTGGCGATTGAGCAGATCAAGCCGGGCGATATCCTGCTGCTCGCCCCGACGAGCCCCTGCGAGGATGGTTATTTCGGTGATCTCCTCGCAACGTCCGCCCAGGCGCGCGGCTGCAAGGGCCTGATCATCGATGCGGGCGTCCGTGACGTGGTCGATCTCACCGCCATGAAGTTCCCAGTCTGGTCGAAGGCGGTCTATGCCCAGGGTACCGTCAAGGAGACGCTCGGTTCGGTCAACATCCCGGTTGTCTGCGCCGGCGCCTATGTGCGGCCGGGCGACGTGATCGTTGCCGATGACGACGGCGTCTGCGTGGTTGCCCGCGAGGAAGCCGAAGCGGTTGCCAAGAAGGCGGAAACCCGGGTCGCCGCCGAAGAAGACAAGCGCAAGCGGCTCGCGGCTGGCGAACTCGGCCTCGATATCTATAACATGCGCGGCAAGCTCGCCGAAAAGGGCTTGAAGTACATTTAAGCGTGCGTTTTTGCGTCATCCTCGGGCTTGTCCCGAGGATCTACTGACATCGGCCGTCGCAGATCCTCGGGTCAAGCCCGAGGATGACGGCGGAGAAGGTTGAAACCTTTTCCGCCATACGCGGCAGCGAAAGTTGCTTCTCCTTTTCCGACAGGGGAGAAGAGGAGGTTGGAGAATGACTGACACTGAAACCGGCGTCCGCTGCATGTGGATGCGTGGCGGCACCTCCAAGGGCGGATATTTCCTCGCCTCGGACCTGCCGGCCGATCGCGACGACTTCCTGCTGCGGGTCATGGGTTCGCCCGATCCCCGCCAGATCGATGGCATGGGCGGCGCCCATCCGCTGACGTCGAAGGTGGCGGTGGTCCGGAAATCCGAGCGGGAAGGGGTCGATGTCGACTATCTCTTCCTGCAGGTTTTCGTGGATCAGCCGATCGTCACGGATGCGCAGAACTGCGGCAACATCCTTGCCGGCGTTGGGCCTTTCGCCATCGAGCGCGGCTTGGTGCCAATCAAGGGCGAGAAGACCGAAGTCTCCATCTTCATGGAGAACACCGGCCAAATCGCGATCGCTACGATCGAAACACCTGGCGGGAGGGTGAATTACAAGGGGGAGGCCGGGATCGACGGAGTGCCGGGAACGTCAGCGCCCGTGCCGATCGTCTTTGCCGACACCGCCGGCTCCTCCTGTGGTGCACTGCTGCCGACCGGAAATTCGGTCGATGAGATAGAAGGTATCGCCTGTACGCTGATCGACAACGGCATGCCCTGTGTCGTGATGCGCGCCGATGCATTTGGCATCAGGGGCACCGAAAACCCCAAGGAGCTTGAGGCGAACCAGGAGTTGCGGGCCAAGCTGGAGGCGATCCGGTTGAAAGCCGGGCCGATGATGAACCTTGGCGAAGTCACCAAGAAATCCGTGCCGAAGATGACTATGGTGTCGGCGCCGACGGCGGGCGGGGCGATTTCCACTCGCACCTTCATCCCGCATTCCTGCCATGACGCTATCGGTGTACTCGGAGCGGTCAGTGTCGCCACGGCTTGCCTCCTGCCGCAAGGGCCGGCATCCGAACTGGCCGTTATCCCCGAGGGCGACGAGAAGCTGTTATCGATCGAACATCCGACGGGGGAGATGAGCGTGGTTGCCACGATGAAGGGCAACGAAGTCGATCGCGCTGCGGTTCTGCGTACGGCGCGCAAGCTTTTCGACGGCATCGTTTTCACAGGTTAACCACAGGGGCAAGATATGAGGATCTCATTCTTAGGCTTCGGTGAAGCGGCGCGCGCCTTTCACGATAGCCTTGCGCCGAAGCTGGAACATGGCGAATTCCGGGCCTATGACCTGTTCCTCGATCACGCCGACAGCGCCGACGAGATGCGGGCGGCGATGACGAGCCGCGGTATCAAGTCCGCCCAGTCTCCCGCAGAACTCGGCGATGCCGAATGGATTTTCAGTGCCGTCACCGCCGACCAGAGCTTGAACGCTGCGCAGTCTATCGCTCCGTATCTCGGCCAGGGGGCGCTGTTCATCGATATCAATTCCGTTTCTCCCGGGCGCAAGCGTGAGACCGCGGCCCTCATCAACGGCTCGGGTGCCGATTATCTCGACATGGCCGTCATGGCGCCGGTGCATCCGAAAGGCCACGCGACGCCGGTCCTGCTCGCGGGCAAGTCGGCAGCCGAGTTGCTGAGGCGCTTTCGCGGCCTCGGATTCAATGTCGAGGTCGCTGGGGAAGCGCCCGGTTCGGCAACCGCCATCAAGATGGTGCGCTCGGTTTTCGTCAAAGGTTTGGAAGCGATCACGGTCGAAGCGCTGCTCGCAGCCGAAGCCTCCGGATGTTTCGAGGAAATCTTGTCCTCACTGTCACAAAGCTTTCCCGGGCTCGACTGGTCGAAATTTCCTGACTATCAGTTCGAACGCACGACCCGTCATGGTCGCCGCCGTGCTGCCGAGATGCGGGAAAGCGGCGTTACGCTCGACGCGCTCGGGCTTAACGGAGGGCTTGCCCGGGAGATCGCGGTCGTCCAGGACGCAATGGCTGCCAGTGGCATCCAGCCGGACGACAATCTGAAGGACACCGTCGCACGTGTTCTCGCTGCACGCCGCCAGTTGAAATAGCGCCAAAAACCTCGAGCTTGTGCTGTATACGCGTCAGCTGCCGGCCGGAGAATGCAGCTCGTCATCCACAGCCTGGCGGTCTGTATACATCGGGCTTGGCCAATTCGTCAGATGTGGCTAAGATTTCCAGATCGACGGGCGCGGGCGCGCCAGCCTCGACGCAGGAAGGTGCTGATTTGGAAGAGACCGCAAGAACGACCCACACGATGCGCGCACTGATGGAGTTGCGCAAGAAGATATTGAGCGGCGACTATCCCGGCGGCACCCGGCTTTTCGAGGTTCCGCTCGCGGAGACGTTGCAGATTTCCCGTACACCGGTACGCGAGGTGATGTCGCGCCTTGCTGAAGAGGGACTGCTTGACCGTCTGGCGAATGGCGGTTTCGTGGTGCGAAGCTTCACTTATGCAGACGCGGTCGACGCGATCGAACTGCGTGGCGTATTGGAAGGAACCGCGGCGCGGCTCGCTGCCGAGCGCGGTGTTTCTCAAGCCGGATTGGACCAGCTTCGGGACCTTCTGGCGCGGCTTGAGGAATGTTTCGGCCAGGCATTGGATGAGGTGGATCTGGAAGCTTATTCCGAGGCGAATGCCAAATTTCATGCAGGCCTCGTTGAACTTTCCGGAAGCACGGTGATCCAGCGCGAAGTCGACCGAGCCACGCGGCTTCCCTTCGCTTCGCCTTCGGCGTTTCTTTCCGGCCGGGCACATGTAGTCGCCTTCCGTCAATCCCTTCACATCGCGCAGGACCAGCATCGTTCGCTGGTGTCGGCGATTGCTGGCCGGGAAGGTGCGCGGGCGGAATTCATCGCTCGCGAACATGCGCGCATTGCCCGCAAGAACCTCGAATATGCCGTCTTCGAGGATCCGGAATTGATGCTGACGGTTCCGGGCCTCGTCCTCCTCAATTCCTGACCGGTTCGTCACGAGTTTTCCGCTGAACGGAAGCCTTCGGTTTACTAATCCGAGGGCGACTGTCAGCCTGCCGAATATTCCCCCTTGCATTTGTGCGTTGATGTCGTCATGTATACATCAGACTTCAAACCACAGGGAGGAATTCCGTGACTCAAGCCAATCTTACTCAAGTTTTGAAGGATGCCGGCAACACCGTAGAGCATCTGCGCAACTCCAAGACCGGCATCTATGTATACCCGGTTGTTGCTCCGGAGTTTTCCAACTGGCGTTCCGAACAGGCTGCATGGCGTGAAGGCGCCGTTCTCTTTGACCAGTCGCATCACATGGATGAATTGGTCGTCGAAGGTCCGGATGCCGCCAAATTCCTCGAAAGCCTGTCGATCAACAGCTTCGCCAATTTCGGCGTCGATCGCGCCAAGCACTATGTTCCGGTCACGCCCGCCGGCCACGTCATCGGCGACATGATCATCTTCCGCGAGACCGAAGAGAAGTTCGTTCTCGTCGGCCGCGCTCCGACCGCCAACTGGCTGCTCTACAACGCTTCGCTCGGCAAGTATAACGTCAAGCTCACCCACGACCCGCGCTCCCCGTCGCGTCCGGATGGCAAGCTGGTTACCCGCATCCATTACCGTTTCCAGATCCAGGGTCCGGATGCGCCGAAGGTCTTCGAGAAGATGAACGGCGGCCCGATCCCGGAAATCAAGTTCTTCCATGTCGACTGGATCAATGTCGGCGGCCGCAAGGTCCAGGCTCTGCGTCACGGCATGGCCGGCGCTCCGGGTCTCGAAATCTGGGGTCCGTATGCGGAGAAGGACGAAGTCCGCGCCGCCATCATCAAGGCAGCTGAAGACGCAGGCGTCGACCTGCGTCCCGTCGGTAGCCGCGCCTATGCCACCAACACACTGGAATCCGGCTGGATTCCGTCGCCGCTTCCGGCGATCTATACCGGCGCCGAACTGCAGGCTTATCGCGATTGGCTGTCGGCGCAGAGCTACGAAGCCAGCGGTTCGATCGGCGGCAGCTACGTCTCCGACAATATCGAAGACTACTACCTGAACCCCTACGAGCTGGGTTACGGCGTCTACGTCAAGTTCGATCACGACTTCGTCGGCCGTGCAGCCGTCGAGAAGCAGAAGGAAACGCCGCAGCGCCGCAAGGTCACCTTCGAGTGGAACTCGGACGACGTCGTCAAGGTGATCGCCTCAGCCTTCCAGCCGGGCGAGCAGGCTGCCAAGTGGATCGACTTCCCGCTCTCCAACTACGCCTCGTCGAGCTTCGACAAGGTTCTGAAGGACGGCAAGGTCGTCGGTCTCTCCATGTTCAACGGCTATAGCTACAACGAGCGCTCCATGCTGTCGCTCGGCGTCGTCGATGCGGACATCAAAGAGAACGACATCCTGACGTTGATCTGGGGCGAGCCGGATGGCGGTACCTCCAAGACATCGGTTGAGCAGGGCCATAAGCAGGCCGAGATCCGCGTTCGCGTCGCGGCTGTGCCCTATGCCCAGGAAGCACGTGAAAATTACGCCGAAAGCTGGCGCACAAAGAAAGCCCTCTAACTGCATGGCGTGCGAGAACGGGTTTCTCGCACGCCGCTCCGTCCATTTCGGCCGGGCGTTCATCTTGGAGCAGACGGGGGAGGATCAAGGATGGCACTTTTAAATCTTTTCAAAGGAAAGCAGGAAGAGAGGTTCGTGGAGCCGGCCAGCTTCAGGGAGCTCATCGAGGAGTATTCGATCGAGGTCATGCCGCGCACGGCGGCGAAGATCGAAGACTTCAAAGCCCTGCTGCCAAAGGGTACACGGGTGTATATCGCCCATATCGACGGCACGCCGATCGAGGAGATGGTCCAGACGGCAAAACGCCTGAGCATGGACGGCTTTCCCGTGATGCCGCATTTCCCGTCGCGCATTATTCCAAGCGCTGCTACCCTTGAAGATTGGATCAAACGCTACCACAACGAAGCGGGGATCGAACAGGCGCTGCTGCTCGGAGGTGGCGTCTCGACCCCGGCAGGCGACTTCGACAGCTCGATCCAGCTTATCGAGACTGGCCTTTTTGACCGATATGGCTTCAAGCGCCTGCATGTTGCCGGCCACCCGGAAGGCAACAAGGACATCGACAAGGATGGCGGCACGAAGATCGTCGACGACGCGTTGAAGTTCAAGCAGGCCTATTCAGAACGCACCGATGCTGAAATGGCAATCACCACGCAGTTCGCTTTCGATGCCAAGCCGGTCATTGCCTGGGCCGAACGCATTGCAGCCGCTGGCATTACGCTGCCGATCCATCTCGGCATCGCCGGACCAACCAAGCTGCAGACGCTCATCAAATTTGCGATCGCCTGCGGTGTCGGTCCGTCCCTCAGCGTCCTGCAGAAGCGCGCGCTCGATCTGAGCAAGCTGCTTACACCCTATGAACCGGACGAGTTGCTGAAGAATATCGCCGACTACAAAGCTGTTCATCCGGAAAGCCTGATTCAATCCATCCATGTCTTCCCGCTCGGCGGTATCCGTGCCAGCGCCGAATGGATGAACGAACAACTGGCCGGGGAGCGCAACGTCGCTATGTGATTTTCCTGGGGCGAGGCGTGTGTTGAACTCGCCTCGCATCCGCTGCCGGGAGGAGTAAGGCAGGGGAGGATATCGAGGGATGAACTATCCCAATCTGCGCCATATTCGACTGTTCTGCGCCTGCCTGCGTGCCGGCTCGCTGACGCAGGCTGCCGATATCGTCGGAGTCACTCAACCCGCTGCATCGCAAGCGATTTCCCGCCTTGAAGATCTCTTTGGCGCCCGTCTTCTGGAGCGTGGCCCTGGCCATGCCATGGCAACGCCGGAAGGTCGCGTCGTACAGGCCCGTTCCCAGCGGGCGCTGGAGCTTATCCATACCGGCTGCAAGGAACTCCAAGTCGATACCGGATCGCGCAGTTTGAGTACCGATACACGGTTGACGATCTCTCACCTTAGGGCATTGCAGGCTTTTTCCCAGGCGGGAGGATTTCCGGGGGCGGCACGCATCCTCGAGCAGTCTGGAGCCGCGGTTCAGCGTACGGCGCGCAACGCGGAAGCGATTTTGGGAGTAGGCCTTTTCGAGGCAGACGGAAGGATCACGCGGCTTACCAGCGCCGGTCATGCGGTCGCCCGATGGGCCGGCCTTTCTCTGAAAGAGCTCGGCAATGCCATGGAGCAGGTGCAGGAACTGCGCGGCAACTTCGACGGCTTGATATCGATCGGCGCGCTACCTATGGCGCGTACGACGATCGTACCCGACGCGATCGCGTTACTGGCTTCCACCTATCCGTTGGCGCGTTTCGAGATCCTGGAGGGCAGCTATGAGCAGCTTCTCAGCGACCTCGAAATGGGACATATCGATTTCCTCATCGGCGCTCTCCGCAGCCATGTAGCGCCCGTACTGGTTCAAGAACCGCTTTTCGATTTCCGGCTCGCGGTTGTCGCCGGTGCCGGCCATCCGCTTTCGGACAAGGTGGACGTGTCAATCAACGATCTTGCCGCGTACCCCTGGGTCGTGGCGCGCAAAGGTACGCCGAACCGCAGCACGTTCGACGCACTGGCGGCGTCGTTTCCGGAAGGGCGGCCGAAACAAGGAACTGTAGAGACAGGTTCGCTGACGGCGCTACGCGGCATTCTCATGCAATCGGATCGATTGGCATTGCTCTCCCGGCATCAGCTGAGGCATGAACTGAAAGCCGGGTTCCTGACGCTCCTGAATTACGAAGTGCCGGCGATGCCGCTTTCCATCGGGATCACCACGCGCTGTAACTGGCATCCGACCGCCCTTCAGGCGGAATATTTGTCGGCGATCCGCCGGGTCGTTACGGGGGAGGCGACGGCAAATGCCTCAGAGGGAGCGCGTCTATCCACGTTGAAAGCAGCCGAATAGCGCCACTTGCCATTGCAGATTTCGTGTTTATCGTTATTTCCGCTTATGTTCGGCCGCCCGATGTCGCGCCGTTGAAAGAGAGCGGGAGCATCTTGATAAAGAAGGCCGTCAACAGTCTCGAACGCCTGCAAGCTGTGCTTGACGTTTTCACTGAAGACCGTCTGGAATGGACGCCGGAAGAACTGATGGAAGAGCTCGGCTACAGCCGACCGACGCTCTATCGCTATCTGAAAATTCTGAAGGACCGTGGATTCCTCACGTCGATGCCCAATACCGGATTCACGCTCGGGCCGAGAGTGGTGGAGATGGATTATCTCCTCAGGAAATCCGATAATCTTATCCTGTCGGGGGCACCGTATTTGCGGAAGCTCACCGAACGGTATGAGTGCACGGCGCTTCTGGTCCGCTGGTACGGGGAGAAGATTCTCTGTGTCGATTCCTTGAGTTCCAGCCATGAGGCGATCAGCAGTTATCCCCGCGGCAGGCCGATGCCGCTCAGTCGCGGCGCGATCGGTCGTTCCATCATCGCATTTCTGCCGCGACGCAATCTGGTGCCGCTGATCAAGCGCACGCTTCACGAATGGCAGGCGGCAGGCGTCGGCGGCACCGTGGATGCCGTCCTGAACGGACTCAAGTCGGTCCGCAAGAAGGGGTATGCCGTGGCCTATGGCGAAGTGACACCGGGCGTTACCGGTTTTGCCGCGCCAATTTTCGATGCCGGCCAAAGCCCTATCGCGAGTTTTTCCGTGACGATAGCTCAGGATCAAGCCAGGGGTCCCGCCGTAGAGGAGATCGGTCTGGAAGTTCGCCTTGCAGCCGGTGAAATCAGCGCGGCACTCGCTTCTCACAGGCATAAAATTTCGCGTCAATAATCTCATATTGCAAGAAAATTTATTGACTTTCGGCGAGCGTCTTCGCATCTTGGCGCGACGGAGCGTGGCCGTGACGTTGGCATATCTCCGCTCGCAGATTTTTTGGAAGCTTCGGCGCACTGTACTTTTCGAACTCGTGGTGCCGCACGGAGCAAATCAGGAGGAACCATTCCATGAAGAAGATCGATATTTTCAATCACATCTGGCCGAAGCCGTTCTTCGATCGCCTGATTGGCTATATCGGCACCATGACGGACGTCACCATGCGTAGCGGCGCGGTGCCGATGATGACCGACCTCGACCGTCGTTTTCAGGTCATGGACATGTTTGGCGGAGATTATCAGCAAGTCCTGTCGCTCGCGTCGCCCCCGCTCGAAAAGCTTGCCGGCGCCGAGCGTGCGCTTGACCTCGGTCAGATCGGCAACGACTCCATGGCCGAACTTTGCCAGAAATATCCGGAACGCTTCCCTGCCTTCATCGCCACGGCGCCGATGGAAAATGAAGAATGGATGATGAAGGAAACCAGGCGTTGTATTGAGGATCTCGGTGCCTCCGCCATACAGATCTTCACCAACTACAGCGGCAAGCCGCTCGATCTGCCGCAGTTTGAGCCCTTCTTCGAATATATGGCGAAATCCGGCAAACCGGTCTTCCTGCATCCGTCGCGTGGCGCAAACTTCCCGGATTATCTCACTGAAGACCGTTCGGAATACGAGATCTTCTGGACCTTCGGCTGGCCATACGAGACCTCGGCGGCCATGGCTCGCCTCGTCTTCTCGCGTATCTTCGACAAGTACAAAGGCTTGAAGGTCGTCACCCACCATGCCGGGGGAATGGTGCCCTTCTTCGAAGGCCGCGTCGGCGCAGGCTGGGACCAGATGGGCAAGCGCACTTCCGATCGTGACCTTTCGGTCGTGCTGAAGGCGCTGGAGCGGCCGCATTTGGAATATTTCAAGGAATTCTACGCCGATACGGCGAGCTTTGGCTCGACCAAGGCCGTTGAACACGCGATCGAATTCTTCGGAGAGGACCGTGTCGTGTTCGCATCCGATGCGCCGTTCGACCCGGAAGGCGGCCCGATGTATATCCGCGAGACCATCAAGGTTCTCGACAACATGAACATCTCCGATGCCACCCGGCAGAAGATCTATGAGGGCAATGCCAAGAAGCTGCTTGGCCTGAAGTAAGCGATTACTATTTTGTACCTTCCCAAACGCGCGGATCCCAGGGTCTGCGCGTTTTTCATTGTCCCGGCCCTGCAAGCCGGGCGATATAGCGTTCTGCCGACCGGGTGACGATCTCCTGGCCGTTTCTTCGAACATTCTGGTGCGAAAAGGCGCCATAGATGCGTTCGAACGGCCAGGGTGCCAGCCGCTCGGCAACATCTGCGACTTCGATGGCGCTGAGCGGCAGCATGTTGGGATAGCTCCACATGAAGGAAACATAGTCGGCGCCAGGTGTCACCTGCACGATGTCGCCGGCGAACAGCACGCCTTGGCCATCATCGCTTGCCCAATGCAGCATCGTACCGCCGGCGAAATGCCCACCACCGCGGACAAGCGTTATGGCGGAGGATAGGACAAGTGCATCGTCCTCCCACAACCGGATGTAATCCGAAGGGCGGCAGACCCACTCCTTGTCGGCGGCATGCAGATAGATTGGCGCATCGAAGGCCGCAGCCCAATCCTGCATCGTCGTGTAATAATGCGGATGCGAAATGGCGATGGCGCTCAAGCCGCCCAGAGCCTGAACGATCGCCTTCGTGGCATCATCGAGTAACGCGATGCAATCCCAAAGCACGTTTCCCTCCGGGGTCTGGAGCAGCAATGCGCGTTGGTTGATCGCGAAGGCTGGGACGGTCTGGATCGCCATCAGGCCAGGCTCGAGCTGGAGCCAAGCGTTGCGATGTGTTCGTGCGAGTTTCTCCGTGGTCGTCCACGCCTGACCGGAAGCTGGAACGTACTGACGTTCATCATTGCAGATCGGGCAGGCTGCTGGCACTTCTTTCGTCTCACCAAAGGACGTGCCGCAAGCGGAGCAGAGAAAAACAGTCATCGAATCCTCCCTCGTTATTGGATCGTGCTGTCATGAAACAGATAAGAAATGATATTCGCGGCAGAAAGGAAAGTGTTGCTTGTCATGTGGGCAATCGGGAGGACCACATTCGCACTGATGGATTCATCTTTTCCAAAGGCAGCCGCGTTAAGGTCCGCGCTAATTTTCTTCGCGCACTGAGGATCGGATGACGAGCCCGAAGACGTCACGGCTGCTGAACCTGGATATCCTGCGCCTCATTTCGGCGTTGATGGTGCTGACGTTCCACTACGGTTTCCGGATGTGGATTTCGGGCGAAGGCGGCGGCCTAGGCTTTCCGGAACTGGCACCTGTCGCCATGTGGCTCGATACGGGTCTGCTGATCTTCTTCGCGATTTCCGGCTATGTCATCACCATGTCGGCGGAGGGGCGTTCTGCCTATGATTTTGCCGCGGGGCGTTTCGCCCGGCTCTGGCCGACCTTCATCGCCTGTGCGAGCCTAACGGCAGTCGTGCTTACCATTTGGCCGGTGCCGACCATCGATCCCCCGACCGTCGGACAGTGGCTGGCGCATGCTGTGATCATCTCGCGCGGGTTTGGACAGCCATTCCTCGACGGGGCCTATTGGACGATCGCCTACGAGATGATCTTTTACGGCTGGGTCTTCCTGATGATTGCGACGGGCGTTTTCAATCGCGGCTGGCGCGTTGTCTTGCTGGCTTGGCTGGCAATTTCCGTCGTCAACGAGATGACGATCGGCAGCGGTGCGATTCAGAAACTGCTGATCACCGAATATTCCGGATACTTCGCCTTCGGATTGGCGCTTTATAAGACGCAAAAGCAACTCTCGATGGCGAGCCTCCTCGTGTTGACTGCGGCTGCCTGCTGGGCGATTGTGACGCCGTTCCTCACCGAGCCGGATTTCGTCGAAATGTACGGACTGAACCGGAGCACTTTAGGCCTTGCTTCGATCGGGCCACTGGCGCTCGGCGTGATGACCTTGTGCGCGACAGCGCCGTCGCTGCGTATCTCGCCAGCACTGGCGGTCGGCCTCGGTGGGCTAACCTACCCGCTCTATCTGCTCCACCAGAACATCGGTTACGCCGTCTTTGCGCATTTCGGCACGGAGCAGAACCGCTGGGCTGTGGCTCTCATGCTGATTGTGGTCCTGCTTCTCGTCTCTTGGGGGATCGCCGGAACCGTCGAGCCAAGGGCGCGGCGGGCGATCATCCGTCTCTCCCTCCGCCTCAAGGAAGTATTCCTGCGGTTCAAGTCGCGGGATGCCTTCGAAACCCAGCAGTCGGTCAAGAAGTAGGCCCGGTTATTGCGGCAGGTGCCCGAGAGGCAACGGGACTATTTCCTTCAGAGTGCGGATTGCGAAATTGCTGCGAATATCGCTGACGCCCGGCAGGTTGAGCAGCGTGCCAATCAAAAGTTGCTCATAGGCGGCCAGATCCGGCACCACGACCTGCAACAGGAAATCCGCCTCGCCCGACACGAGATGACAAGCGATCACTAGAGACACATTCTGGATCGCGTCGCGAAATGCATCGGGTGCGGCCCCATGATGGCGCTCGACCTTGATGCCGACGAAGACCGTCAGTCCGAGCCCCAGTTCACCGCGGCTCAGGTTTGCGTGATAGCCGGCAATCACGCCCGCCTCCTCGAGAATCTTGACCCGCCGCAGACATGGGGACGGTGACAGGCCGACCTCATCGGCAAGTTCCACATTGGTCAGCCTTGCATTGCGCTGCAGGGCGGCAAGGATTTTCCTGTCGATGGCGTCAAGCTTCAGGCTTGGCATACATTTAATACATTCAGCTCTGAATTAGCTTCTTATGCCAATTTTATCTCATATTCTGGTCATCTTCGCAAGGACATGCCTCGGCTCCCGGCACTAAAATCACAGTGGACTAAAGGAGATCGACATGACCGACCTCTGGATTTTTCTAGGTACGTTGACCGTGGCCTATCTGGTCCCCGGGGCGGATATGGTGCTGGTTCTGCAGACCGGGACGGTGCGGGGGCGATGGCATGCCCTGGCGGCTGCTATCGGGCTCGGTATCTCGCGCGGTGCTCATGTGGTATTGGCAGCGCTTGGCCTCGCGGCATTGCTGAAGACCTCTCCGATTGCCTACGAGATCGTCAAGATCTTCGGCAGCCTCTACCTTGTGTGGCTCGGGATCAATATCCTGAGGGCGGCTTCTCTCCTGCCTGAGCCGGGAATGATGGCGGGGAAGCAGCCTGCCTCCTATCGCGGCGATATCGGCCGCGGCATGCTCACCAATTTCCTCAATCCCAAGCCGCTGCTGTTCTGCTCTGTGCTGTTGCCGCAGTTCATCCGCCCGGCGGAAGGGGACGTCGCGGCGCAGTTTCCGTTCCTGGGCATCGTTCTGGTTTTCGTGGGGTTTGCCTTCGATACGATGCTGGCCTCTGCGGGCTCGGCGCTAGGTCGCTTCCTGAGGTACCATCCTCTCATTCAGGCTATCCAGAAGTGGATGTTCGCATCGCTGCTGATCGGCTTTGGTATACGCTTGGCGCTGTCCGGCCGACCGCAATAGTCAGGCGAAGGCTTTGTGGTTGGTCCTGAGATAATCCATCAGGTCTGCCGCCGGCTTGGAAAGCGGCCGGCGAAGCGAGGCGATCTGGCGCACGTCGAAGGTCAGATCGTCGCCGGCGAAATCAAGTTTTGCGAGCAGGCCGCGTTCGATATCGACCGCCACGCTTCTTTCCAGCGAGCAGGCGATGCCGACGCCGGCCGCCACGAATTCGCGCAGGAACATGTATTCCGTCGCCTGGGCCGCGACCTTCACATGTGCGATGCCGGCATTGGCAAGCAGTTTCGAGACGCCGCGCCCGAACTGTGAGGATGGCGGTGGGCCGACGAAGTCGTACCGCGCTATATCCTGCGGCCTGATTCGACTGCGGCAGGCGAGCGCGTGGTTCGGGGAGGCGATCAGCACCAGCTTCTCCCGCCCGATGATCTCGGCGTGCATGCCGCGGATATCCTCGTTGCCGAGAAAACAACCGACGTCCGCCAACCCGTCACGTACTTCGGAAAAGACATCCTCCTGCTTGCCGATGCGCAGGACGAGCTGGATATCCGGCCGAGCCAAGGCGAAATCGGTGATTTCCTTCTTCAGCACGTAATTCGCGAGGCTGCGCTGGCAGGACAAAACCACCTGCTGACCTGTCTCTCCGCGAATTTTTATCACCTCGGCCCGCAGGTCGTCGGCTTCCGCTAGCAGTTCGCGCGCATGTTGCAATACGCTTCGACCGATCTCGGTCAACAACGGCTTGCGGCCGCGCCGGCGCACGAAGACCTGGCCGCCGATTTCCTTCTCGATCGCCATGATATGCGCGCTGACGGAAGGTTGAGCGATGCCGAAACGATCCGCGGCGGCCGCGAAGCTTCCCTCCTCGACCACTGCAACCAGGACTTCCATGCGCCGAAGCGTGACATTGAACATGGTGATAACCTATAGCCTATAGGCTATCAAACCTAAAGCCTCCAAACCCGTTGCTAGTTGTCGTTCGAATGGATGAAATGCTGTTCGAGGATGAGGAATGACCTGGAACATTCTGATTTGGGAGCCTGATGGGACCACCGTCAGCCGGAGCGTTCCTGTCGCCTGAGGCCGAGGTTTCGGCCAATCCCTGAAGAGACAGCATTCCGCGCGCCGTGGCGTGCGGACAGGAGGACGCATGAATATTGTCGGAATTGATATTGGCGGTACGTTCACCGATCTTGTCGGTTATGTCGACGGAAAGATCGTGACGTCGAAGACCTCGACGGTGCCGGCCGATCCGACCCAGGGCATCGCCCGCAGCCTGGAACTCGCCGATTGCGACCCGAATGAGCTCAACGAAATCCTGCATGGCTCGACCATCGCCATCAACACCGTGCTGGAGCGCAAGGGCGCCCGCACGGCGCTGATCACGACGAGCGGTTTTCGCGATGTCTACGCGATCGGCCGCTCGAACCGCATCCAGGCCTTCAACCTGTTCTTCAAGCGCCCGCAGCCGCTCGTGCCGCGCAGCCTGACCTTCGAAATTCCGGAACGCGTCCTGGCTTCCGGCGAAGTTCTGCAGGCCCTCGACGAGAGGACGGTCGCGGGCATCATCGCGGAGATCGAGGCCGCCGGCGTCGAATCCGTCGCGGTCTGCCTGCTGCATTCCTGGGCCAATCCTGCTCATGAACGTCGCGTCGGCGATATGCTCCGCGAGGCGCTGCCGAATGTCTTCGTCACGCTGTCGCATGAAATTCTCCGCGAATACCGTGAATACGAACGCTCCTCGACCACCGCGCTCAACGCCTTCGTCGGCCCGCGCGTCGAAGGTTACCTGAAGCGGTTGGAAACCTACCTCCGGTCCGGCGCCTTCGGCGGCAAGATCCATATCATGCGCTCTAACGGCGGCGTCATGTCGATCGGCCAAGCGCAGGAACAGCCAGTATCAATGATGGAATCCGGCCCGGTTGCCGGCATGATCGGCGCGGGGCGTCTTGCGAAACTGCTTGGTCTGAAGCGCTGTATTGGTTTCGACATGGGCGGCACCACCGCCAAGTCGAGCCTGATCACCGATGGAGCGCCTGCTATCGAAACCGGTTATGTCATTGGCGAAGAGGCCGATGGCCAGCCGATGCAGCTGCCGGTCGTCAATATTGTCGAAGTCGGCGCCGGTGGCGGTTCGATCGCCTGGGTCGACAATGCCGGCGGCCTGCATGTCGGTCCGCAGAGCGTCGGCGCCGATCCGGGCCCGGCTTGCTATGGCAAGGGAGCGGATCTGCCCGTTGTGACCGATGCGGATCTGATCCTCGGCCGCATCAACCCGCAGCGCTTCCTGAACGGCGGCATGCCGCTCGACAAGTCCGCGTCCGAAAAGGCGATGATGAGCAAGGTCGGCACGTCGCTGGGGCTCAATGCGGTGGAAGCAGCACTCGGTGTCGCAAAGATTGCTGACACGTCCATGTCGCTTTCGGTGCGCGCCGTCTCGATCCACAAGGGCATTGATCCGCGCGATACGGCGATGATCGCCTTCGGCGGCGCAGGTCCGCTGCATGCGATCGCGATCGCCCGCGAAATCTACATCCCGCAGGTCATCATCCCGAAGCTGCCCGGCACCTTCTCCGCGCTCGGCATGCTGATGGCCTCCTGGCGCCAGGATTTTGTGCAGACCTTTATCGGCCGGATCGGTGAACTGTCGGAAGACGCGGTCAACAAGGTTTATGCGGAACTTGTCGCCAGCGCCCGCGAGCAGATGAAGCGCGACGGCATTTCCGAGACGGAAGCAGATTACCGCTTCTTCGCCGACCTGCGTTATGTCGGCCAGGAACATGCGATCTCCATCCCGATCGAGAGCACAGCCCAGCTTTCCGGCGATACGAGCGAGGTCCGCAAACGCTTCGACGCCGAGCATGACCGCCGCTACAGCCAGTCGGCGCCGACCGAAGCGCTCGAGATCGTCAGCCTGCGCCTGGTTCTCACCGCCGCCCGCACCGACAACGTCGCCGAGGAATGGCTGTCGCGTCCTTGGGAAGCCGAGACGGAAGCCGAAGTCGGCAGCCGCGACGTGGTGTTCGACGATCCCGCAAAGCCCCTGAAGACAGCCATCTACTGGCGCCCGGTGCTGCCGGCCGGCTTCAAGCTCACCGGCCCCGCGGTCATCGAAGAACCGAATTCCACCATCCTCATCCATCCCGGCGACGAAGTGGTTGTCCACGAAGCCGGCCATCTTCTGGTGACGCTCGCCAAGCAGAGCGAGGAATAAGACATGACCCTCCAGAAAAACGATCCGATCACCGTCGAAGTCGTCCGCAACGCCATCGTCGCCTATGCCGACGAAATGGCCGAGGCGCTCTGCAAATCCGCCTACAACATGATGATCTACGAGGTCCGCGATTATTGCTGCGGCCTGATCGACACGACCGGCCGGATGATCTCGCAGAACCGCGGCGGCCTGCCGATCTTCCTTGCCGATCTTGGTATCGCGGTCGAGGACGGCATCAAGAAATACGGGCTCGGAGGGTTCGCCGAGGGCGATGTCCTCGTAATGAACCACGGCCATATCTGCGGCCAGCACCTCAACAACGTCGTCGTCTACGCGCCCTGCTTCCATGAAGGCGAACTGATCGGCTTTGCGGCCAACCGCGCGCACTGGGTCGATATCGGCGGCGGCCGCCAGGGGTTCGGCTCCAATGCGACGACGGACATCTTCTCCGAAGGCTTGCAGATGCGGTCC
>NZ_JPYQ01000055.1:130281-301851 GCF_000757525.1 Rhizobium sp. YS-1r
TTTCGGCTCCAATGCGACGACGGACATCTTCTCCGAAGGCTTGCAGATGCGGTCCCTGAAGATCTACAAGGCGGGCGAGCTGAACGACACGCTCTACCAGATCATCCAGGACAATATCCGTTATCCGGATGCCAGCCTCGGCGACCTGCGCGCCCAGATCGCGTCCTGCCAGATCGGCGCCAAGCGGTATTCCGAGCTCATCGCGCGTTACGGTCGCGGTGTGGTGGAAAGCTGCGTCGAAACCATCTGGGACCATGCCGACAAGGCGGTCCGCCAGGTCATCGAGCGTATTCCGGACGGCACCTATTCGGCTGAAAGCTATCTCGACAATGACGGCCGCGATCTGGCGACCCCGCTGAAGATCGCCGTCAGGGTGATCGTGTCCGGCTCGACCATCACCGTCGATTTCCACGGCATGCACCCGCAGGTCAACGGCCCCTTGAACTCCGGTCGTTCGGGCGGCATTGCAGCGGCCCGCGTCGCCTTCAAGGCGCTGACTTCGCCCGAACTCGACGTCAACGAAGGCTGCTTCCGCGCTCTCAATGTCGACCTGCCGGATGGCACGATCCTCTCGGCCCGTCCGCCGGCGGCGCTCGGCCAGTGGAGCATCGCGCTGCCGACCGTCATCGACACGATCCTGAAAGCCCTGGCGCCGGCCGTGCCGGAGATCATCCCGGCCGCCCACAAGGGCGATATGGGCGGTTGCTCCTTCTTCGGCTTCTACGACGACGGCTCTCGCTTCCTGCTGATGAACATCTTCGGCGGCGGGTGGGGCGGCCGTCCGCATGAGGACGGCGAATCCGCGGCCGTCTCTGTCTGCCAGGGCGACGTGCGCAACACGCCGGTCGAGCTGCAAGAGATCAAGTATCCGTTCATCGTCGAGAAGCACGCCCTGCGTCCGGACTCCGGCGGCGCCGGCGAACATCGGGGAGGGCTCGGCATCGAGCTCACCTATCGCTGCCTGCGCGCCTGCCGCGGCAATATCAACTTCGACCGCACCGTCACCCCGCCCTGGGGCCTGCATGGCGGCAAGGCTGGCGAGATCAGCCTCGCGATCATCGACCGGGCCGACGGCACGCAGCAGAAGGTTCACAAGGCGACCGACGTACAGTTCAAGCCGGGCGACCGCATCACCTTCCTCACCGCCGGCGGCGGGGGCTATGGCGATCCGCGCAACCGTTCTCGCTCGGATCTGGAAGAGGATCTCGCCAACGGCCTCGTATCGCCGGAAGCGGCGGTCCGCGACTATGGGTACGACGAGCCTGCCCAGCCGCGCCGCATCGCGGTAAACGGCTGAGGAGCGTGACGATGATCGGCGAAATCCGCAAGAAACGGTTGATCGAGGCGATGGTGGATGCGGGGCTGGATGGCCTCGTGCTCTACGGCAATGCCTGGCAGAACGACTACCTGCGTTATGCCGCCGATTTCGGCATTCTGGAGGGCGAGGGGCTGGCGGTCGTCACCCGCGACGGTGAGGTGACGCTCTATCTCGACGATGAACTTGAAGGCGAGCGTGCTGCGGTCGAATGCCCGGAGGTGAAGACCTCGATTGCCAACGATCTGATCGGCACGGTGTCGGACGTCATCGCCCGGCTGGGCAACAGCCGCATCGCCGCCGGTCCGAAGCGTCATCTGCCTTACGGACTTGCCGCCCGGCGCGGCGACCTGCGCTTCGAGGATGCGACGGCACTGCTCGACCGGCTGCTGATGGTGAAGTCCATCGACGAGCTAAATGCGGTGCGCAGCGCGGCCCGTCTGGCTGACGAGGGTTACTCGGTGTTCCGCAGTGCCGCTGCCGTCGGCAAGAAAGATTACGAACTGATCGCGGAGATCGAATCCTTCTTCCGCAACGAAGGTGTCGACGACAATTTCATGATCATCGGTGTCGGTGGTCCGGAAGTGCGCGGCATGGCGCCGCCGCTCGGAAAGATCCTGAAGCCCGGCGATCTGGTGACGACCGAGCTCACCCCTTGCGTCAACGGTTATTACGTGCAGATCTGCCGCACGTTGGTTGTGGGCGAGCCGAACGAAGCGCAGCGCAAGGTCTTCGGTATTTATAACGACGCGCTCGAAGCCGGGCTTGCAGCGGTAAGGCCGGGCGTCACCGCTGCCGATATCGCTCGCGCTGAAAACGACATTTTTCGCGCCCACGGTTTGGGCGAATATGTGACCAGCGAATATACCCGCGTGCGCGGTCACGGTCTCGGCCTCTTCCCGGATACCAAACCGCATATCCTCGAAGACGTGAATACAGTGATCGAGGAAGGCATGTCGTTGATCGTACACCCGAACACTTACAATCCCGAGATCGGCTATTTCGTGCATGGCGACTCGCTGATCGTCCGCGCCGATGGGCCGGAAATCCTGACGACAACGCCGCGCCAGCTGTTCTCCGTCGATGCGAAGAGGGTTGCGGCATGAGACATGGTCTGATCCTCTGGCGCGAAGACGAACTCTCGCTTTCCGACGTGAAGGCGCGGCGGGTCCGCCTGCAGCAGGCGATCATCGCAGCCGGCCTGGATGGCGTCCTGATCTACACCAACCATGTACGTTCGGCTGGCGTCACCTGGGTTTCCGGCTTCACGCCCTACTGGTCGGACGGGCTGGTTCTGGTGCTGCGCGAAGGCCTGCCGATCTTCCTGACGGCGCTTTCGAAGCGCGTCGGCGAATGGGTGAAGTCTGTGGCCCCCACATTCGAAGTGGCGCATTCGCCCTTCCCCGGAAAACTAGCCGGCGAGCGGCTGGCCAAGGTGGGCGCCAGACGCCTCGGCGTGATCGAACTAGACCGCATGCCGGGTGGTGTTGTGGAAGAGATTGCCTCGGTCCTGCCGGTCGAGCTTTCCGATGCGACCGACCTCTTCACCAAAGTGCGTTGTCAGGTCGATGGAGCGGAACTCAATCTTGTGCGCCTGACGGATGGGATCGCCCGCGAGGCCTTCAAGGCCGGTGATGCAACTTCGAAATTTGCCGGCGATTTCACCGGTCCGGTCGAGCGAGCCGTGCGGCTTGCCGGCGCCGAAGAATGCTACGTCGCCGTGGCGCCGGATCCTTCCAAGGATCGCCGTTTCATCCGCACTGGCAAGGCGGAACTCGGCCGCACCTTCGCGGTGCGCCTTTCGGTCGCCTATAACGGCATCTGGGTCCGCCGCATAGAAACCTTCTCAGCCGTTTCCGAAATCGCGGCGCGCCTTGCCTCCGTGAGCGTGGAGATGGACCGGGCTTCTTCCGCCCATCCGGCCGACGGTTCGATCTCGGCTTTCTATGTGCCTGATGGGGCCAAGCTCATCGACTGGCATCTCGAAGCGCCCTACGGCACGCGGCCGCTCAAGATCATCGCAGATGCCGAGAAGCCGCTCGCCGCACCGGTGCCGTACGGCATCCTGACGACGGCCTTTACCCTGGACGGCGAGACGATCGTTGCCGCGCGGCCGGTCGGGATTGGTGATCCATGGCGACGAGAGGCGGCCGAATGAACGCACGTGATCTCGTTTCCATTCTTTCGGTGATCGATGGCGGGGACCAGAAGCTCCGCGATCTCGTGAGCCTGCATACCGTCGACGCGCTCGCATGTCTGGCGGCCGGCGCCGGTTCGAGGGAAGGTTCCTCACTTCTCGCCTTCTATCGCGAAACCGGCACCGGCGACGCAGTCTCCTCTGCTGCGGGCGCGTCGGCGGTGATCCGCTTCACGGAATGGGACGCCATCCATGTGCCCTCCTGTGCGACGCCCGATCCCATGGCGGTACCGGCAGCGCTGATTTTTGCGGGGGACTATGCTGCGTATGTGAAGGCGGTTGCCGCCGGTCACGCCGTGGGCGTGGCATTTTCGGAAGCGGTTGGCGGCGTTTCGGCCTTGCCGGAAACCTGGCCGGGCCTGTTCGCGGCGCCTGCCGTGGCGGCGGTCAGTGCGGCGATTGCGCTCGGTCTTTCCGAAGAGCAGGTGGCCCAGGCGCTGGTGTTATCGATGGCCGGCAGTTCAGGCCGCAACGGTCGTCCTTCGGGCATGCCGTCGGCGCGCTGGCTGGTGATCGGCGAGGCAACATTGAAGGGCATCCGCGCCGCTCTTGCTGCCAAGGCGGGAGTAAAGGGCGATCTGAATCTGCTATCTCCAGGCTGGATGAAGGGGCAGGCGGCAGCAGCCGTAGCGCTGGAGCCTAGCCATCTCGATCCGCTGGCGATCGCGCGTGTCGGCATGAAGCCTTTCGTCTCCGCCCGCCAGAGCGTCAATGCGATCCAGGCTTTCCGTCACCTGCTGGAAAAGGGTGTCGATGCCGGCGCCGTCGACAGCGTCGAAGTTTTTCTGCCGCCGGTCGCAGCACCCGTCGTCAGCCGGCCGCTTGTGACCGAAGATCGTTTGTCGACCATCGCCCATCTCGGCCTGCAGCTCGGTATTGCCGCCTTCGAGCCGGCACGGCTGATGGATGTGGATCGCGCCCACGCCTTCAATGCGGATGTCCTGGCCTTTGCCAAGCGCGTCACGATCACGGCCGATGACACGCTCGCTGGCGAAGGTTGGCCAGCGCGGGTTGTCGTTTCGGAAAAGGGACAGACACGCGAGGCCATCTGGCCGCAGACTTCCGGTGAGCGCGCGCAGGTGATGCTCGACCGCAAGATCGAAAGCCTTTCCGCCGCGACGGCGCAGCAATTGCAGCGGCTTAAGACCGCGCTTGCGAATGCCGACGAGGTGGCTGTTCAGGAGGCTCGCAGCCTCCTCATGAAGCTTACGGATGCCTCTTTCCCGAGGAGCGAGGCAGCCTGAAGGGGACCCTGGAATTTACGAAAAACAGATGCCGCAGGGAGTGCCGGCATCGCACAAGGAGGAGAGAATGCTGAAATTTCTGAGAATTGTAGCGACGGCGGCGGCTCTTACCGTGCTGTCCTGGAGCGGGGCAAGCGCGCAGGCGATCGAGAAAAAGGACATCACGATCGGCTTGCCGCTCAACACTTCGACATTGCTGCCGATCTACGTCGGCGATGCCAAGGGCTTCTTCACGGAAGAGGGTGTCAACGTAAAGGTCGTCGCCTTCAAGGGCGGTACGGAACTAGTGCGCGGCATGGTTGCCGGTGCGGTGGATATCGGCGTCGGCGCCTTTTCCGAAGCGCTGGTCGGCGTCGAGACTGGCCAGGGCGTGAAGGTCTTTTATGGCGGCTTCAACATGGCGGTCTTCGATTGGTATGCCGTGCCGTCGATCAAGACGCTCGAGGAAGCCAAGGGCAAGCGTTTCGGCATCTCGACCTTCGGTTCCTCCACCGACTTCCTGACCCGATATGCGCTTTCGACCAAGGGCATCAATCCGAAGACGGACGTGCAGATCGTGCAGGGGGGCGGCTCGGTTCCGCGCCTTGCCGCGATGGAAGCCGGTCAGCTCGAAGTCAATATCTTTGCGACGCCGGAAAAGTTCATGGCGGCGGATCGTGGTTTCAACCTGGTTCTGCAGCAGAAGTCGATCGCGCCGGACTTCCCTTTCCACGTCTTCTATGCGCGCGAGGACTTCATCAAGAACGATCCAAACGCCATCAAGGCCGTGCTGCGCGGCTTTGCCAAGGCGGTCCGCTGGGCCAAAGCGAATAAGGACGAGTCGGTCAAGCTTCTGGCTTCCAAGCTCGGCCTTGAAGAGAAGTATCTGAACCGCGGCTATGACGATTTCATCGATGAGATCTTCGAAGACGGCCGTATGCCGAGCGAGGTCGGCATGAAAACCTTCTGGGACATCGGCATCATGAACGGCACCTACAAGGAGCCCATGCCGGTCGAGAAATACTGGGTCGGGACATTCCACGACACCTACAACGAATGGAAGCCGTAAATCTTTTGTATGATAGTATGGCAAGAGCAGGCGAAAGCCTGCTCCAGGAGGAGGCAGGAAGTGGCGCAGATTGAAATCCGCGATCTCGGGATCGATTACCGGAAACCAAAAAGCAACGAGGTGTTTTCCGCGGTCGATGATGTAGCGCTGTCGATCGAGAAGGGCGAATTTGTCACCATCGTCGGCTCCAGTGGTTGCGGCAAGAGCACGCTCCTGATGGCGGCGGCCGGGCTTGTGAATCTGTCGCGCGGTTCGATCCGGATCGATGGCAAGGAGGTTACCGGGCCTGGTCCCGATCGTGCCGTTGTGTTTCAGGAAGCGTCACTTCTGCCCTGGCGTTCGGTCCGCGGTAATGTCAAGTTCGGGCTCGAGATGCAGCGCTGGAATGGCGGAGACCTGAACGAACGGGCCATGCAGATGATCCGCCTCGTGGGTCTCGGTCGTTTCTCCGACTATCATCCGCACCAGCTTTCGGGCGGCATGCGCCAACGCGTCAACATTGCCCGCGCGCTTGCCGTCGATCCCGAAGTTCTTCTTATGGACGAGCCGTTTGGGGCGCTCGACGCCCAGACCCGCGAGATCATGGGCACCGAACTCCTGCGCATCTGGGAGCGGGACAAGAAGACGGCGCTGTTCGTCACCCACGATATCGACGAGGCGATCTTCCTTGCCGACAAGATCGTGGTGATGGGCCGCAACCCCGGACATATCAAGGAAGTCATCAAGGTGGATCTGCCACGTCCGCGCGATGAGGCCGTGCTCGACAGCGAGGACTTCAACAATCTCCGCAGGCGGCTGCGTGCCCATCTTGCGGAGGATATGTCCAGCATGCAGCTGGTACAGGAGGTCGCATGAGATCGGCAGAAATGACCGCCGCACCGGCGGAAACCCGGCAGATTTCCCTTTCCTTCTTGCGGCCGTCACGCTCGACGGTGGTTGGCCTCGTTGCGGTTCTCCTGTTCCTCATCCTGTGGCAGATAGCGCCCTCGATGGGGTGGGTGAACGGTCGCTTCACCAGCAGGCCAACGGAAGTTTTCTTCGCGGCGCTCGATATCTTCCGGAACGATAGTTTTCTTTATCATGCCCGCATCAGCCTGACTGAGTTCGTTGCCGGTTTCGCGCTGGCGATCGTCGTCTCTATCCCGCTCGGCGTGCTTCTCGGCACGTCGAAAACCGCCCGTTATCTGATCGATCCGCCGCTGATGGCACTTTATATCGCGCCGACGCTGGTGCTGCTGCCGATCCTTGTCATCTGGCTCGGCATCGACATGGCGCCGAAGATCGCCGTGGTTTTCCTGGGCGCAGTCTTTCCGATCGTGCTGAACACCATGGCGGGCATGAGCGAAGCCGATTCGCGGCTCCTTCGTATGGCGCGTTCGTTCGGGGCGTCCAGGTTCGACATTTTCACCCGCGTTCTGGTGCCTGGTTCGTTGCCGGCGCTGCTGACGGGCATCCGGCTGGCAGTCGGTCGCGCCGTACTTGGCGTTGTCGTCGGCGAGCTTTTCGTGTCGCAGGCCGGCATCGGCTATCAGCTCAATCTCTACGGCCAGGCTATGCGCATCGACCGCCTGCTGGTCTATGCGCTGATCGTCAGCGCCTTCGGCTACACGCTGACCATCATGGTCCGTTCGGTGGAAAACAAGATTCGCGACTGGAGGTCGAAATGATCGAGCTCTTTTATCGCCGCCAGGCGTTGTTCCTCGGAACTCTGTCCATGATCGGCATCGTTGTCCTGTGGCAGATCGCTGTTGACGGAGGGTTCATCAATCCGTTCTTCATCTCGACGCCGAGCCAGGTTTGGGCGGAGTTCATCGTTCAGTTCGAGGACGGTCAGGTCGCCGCTAATGTCGGCGCAACGCTCTATTGCTTCGCGTGGTCGATGGGGCTTGCGACTGTGGCAGGCATCGTGCTCGGCATGCTGGCCGGCTGGTTCCCGGATGTAGAGGCAGCACTCGAACCCTTCATCTGGTTCAAATATTCAGCTCCCACCGTCGCCTTCTATCCGCTTTTCGTGGCTTGGCTTGGCTACGGCACGCCGACGATCATTGCGATCGCCTTTCTCTTCGCGCTGACGCCGATCTATGCCAACACCCTGTCGGGTATCAAGAATACCGACCGCGATCTTGCCAAGGCCGCCCGTTCCTTCGGGGCGAAACCGTTCGACATCTTCCTGCAGGTCGCGTTGCCGGGTTCCGTGCCGGTGATGATGGCCGGTCTTCGCCTCGGCGTCGGCCGCGCGCTGACGGGCGTTGTGGTGGCCGAGCTCTTCGGTGCCAATGCCGGGCTCGGCTACGCGATCACCTATTACGGCCAGCTCATGCAGACGACCAAGATGATGGTGTCGATCGTCATCGTCATCCTGCTCGGCGTCATCCTGACCCAGATCCTGTCGTTCCTGGAATCCAGGACCGACTCCTGGCGTATCGATACCGCCCGCTGAACATCCGAGGATAAGCCCATGAAGATCATCGATTCCCATTTCCACTGGTGGCCGCGGTCGATTTTCGAGCCGCTTCTTAAGCGCGAAGGCTATCCGAAGGCCGTCGTGAATGCGCGTGGTGGTTATACCTACCACGGTGCCAACCGCCGGCGCGGGACGGTGGCGAGCTGGAAAGAGTGGTTCGACCTCGATGAAGAGCTCGGCTATATGGACAGCCTCGGCCACGACATTTCCGTCGTCTGCTCGATCGGCCCGCTATCGGTCTATTTTTCCGAGCTGTCGGTTGAGGAGGGGCGTGATGCTGCGCTCGCCTGGAACGAGGAAATGGCCTGGGCGCAACGGCGCTATCCGGGTCGTGTCTGGGCGTCCGCTGCCGTGCCGCTGGTCGATACCAGGGTAGCGATCGACGTGCTGGACGATGCCGTCAACCGGCTCGGACTGATGGGCGTCAACCTGCCGGGAAGCGTCGGCAAGGAAGGCATGATCGATGACGAGCGGCTGGAGCCGTTCTACAGCAGGGTCGAGGAACTCGGCCTGCCGATGTTCCTGCATCCGACCGATGCGGTCTTCGCCGATCTCCTGCAGGGGTATAACGATGCGCTGCATCTGAGCCTCGGCCGCGTGATGGAGGTGAGCGCTGCGGCCTCGCGTCTCATCCTCTCCGGCATGATGGAACGGCATCCGGGCCTCAAGATCGTCATGTCGCACACGGGCGGTGCGTTGCCCTATCAGTCAGGCCGCATGGACAAGAATTCCGGGACCGCCGGCCTGCCCAAGCCTGTCAGCCATTATCTGCACCGCATGTTCACCGATACCGTCTCGCCGCACTCGGCGGGCATGAAGTTTGCGATCGAATATTTCGGCGCGGATAACGTCATGTACGGCACCGATTATCCCTGCTGGGATCCGGCCGTCTGCCTGAAGCTGCTCGAGGAGATAGAAATGACGCCGGCGGTGAAGCAAAAAATTTTTCACGACAACGCCGTGCGTATCCTCGGACTGAAGATGCCGGCTGCGGCTGCCGCCTGATTGCATTTCTGCACATGATCTGTTCGTCATTGAACATGGACCGGATGGCGAGCTCATCGTAAGTTGCCGCAGACCGCCGGGAGGGCGGTCTGGAGGAGCATTTATGGATCGCATGAAGAATAAGGTCGTTCTCGCGTTCGGCGCCGGCTCGGCCGGTCCAGGTTTCGGGAACGGCAAGGCTGCGGCCGTCGCCTATGCCCGCGAGGGCGGCAGCGTCGTCTGCGTCGACGTCAATCTCGATGCTGCGAAGAATACGCTCGATGTCATCGAATCCGAAGGTGGAACGGGTCTGGCACTGGCCGCCGATGTCACCAAATCCGCCGACATCGCGGCTGTCGTCGAGAAGACCATGGAACGCTTCGGGCGTATCGACGTGCTGCACAACAATGTCGGCATCAATGCGCCGGGCGGTGCTGCGGAGGCCACCGAAGAGAGCTGGCGGCGGGTGATGGACGTCAATCTCACCAGCGCATTTCTCACCTGCAAGGCAGTTCTGCCGATCATGGAGCGCCAGGGAAACGGCGCGATCATCAATATTTCGTCGCTCGCTTCCATCCGGTGGACCGGTTATCCATACGTTTCATATTATGCATCGAAAGCTGCGCTCAATCATTTCACCCGCGCGGTCGCGGTCGAATATGCCGCCAAGGGCATCCGAGCCAATGCCGTCCTGCCGGGGGTTATGGATACGCCGCATATCCAGAAGCAGATCAGCGGCTACTATGGTTCGGCTGAGGAAATGAAAGCGAAACGGGATGCGCTTTCACCGATGAAGCGGCAGGGAGACGGCTGGGACATCGCTTGGGCATCGGTTTTCCTGGCTTCCGATGAAGCGAAATATATTACCGGCATCGAGCTGCCGGTTGATGGCGGGTTGCATATCACGGTTTCCGGGAGTGTAAATTCCTGAGAGTCATTGGCTATTCCACAATGTGGATCGATTCGGCAATTTTTTCATTGTTCGGGCGTTTTTGGACTTGCCTAAACTCGATGGGTTACGCAAACTCCCATAATCCGAAGAGGATTGTGATCCATAGTATGGTTCAGGGCGGATGGCTGGAGGAGCCTGCCGTCGGGAGGAAAAGGGGCGAATCATCGGGGAGGATGCATTCGTCTTTTGCGGTAGAGACTGCGATCATTCCGGAGCTAAGTCCTTCAGCCTGCGCGATCAGCGCGCAGCAGAGGAGGATGACGCGTGACAGCAGCCCATAACACGATCGAGCCCGTAGACGAGGCGTCGTTGCTCGCGGGCCTCGAAGGTGTGGCGCCTCAGCAGACCGGTTCCGCCTGGATGCGGCCCGTCGAGGCGATTGCTGCGGTTTTGCTCGTCGTGATCATCGGGCTGCTTCTGGCCGGCGTTATTTCCCGTTACATTTTCTCCTTTCCCATTATCTGGATCGATGAGGTTGCGTCGATCTCCTTCCTCTGGCTTGCGATGCTGGGTGCGGCGATGGCAGTCGATCGCAGCGAACATCTGAGGCTGACGCTTTTTGTCGGCATGCTGCCGGAGAGGGTGCAGGCTTTGGCAGGGACTTTCAGCATGCTGCTGGTGGCTGTTTTTCTGGGTGCCATGCTGCGACCGGCCTATGAATATGCGATCGAGGAATCCTTCATCACCTCGGCAGCACTCAACATCCCGATGAGCTATCGCGCCGCCGCGCTGCCGGTTGGCGTGGCGCTGATGCTGGTTCTGGCGCTCGTCAATGCGTTCAAAGGCTCCAGCATCAGGCATATCGCCGTCTCCGTCGTGGTCATTGCCGCCGTGACCGGTCTGCTCTGGCTGATCGGTCCTGGTCTCAGAGAGATCGGCAACTGGAATATCCCGATCTTTCTTGTCGGGTTGGTGGCGCTGTTCCTGGTGCTCGGCGTACCGATCGCCTTCTGCTTTGGGCTCGGGACGTTGGCCTTCCTCGCATTCACCACCTCCGTGCCGGTTTTCGTGATGATCGGTCGTATGGACGAGGGTATGTCGAGCATCATCCTGTTGTCGGTGCCGATCTTCGTGCTGCTCGGCTGCATTCTCGATGCGACGGGCATGGGCAAAGCGATCGTCGAATTCCTGGCCTCATTGCTCGGCCATGTGCGAGCCGGCATGTCCTATGTGCTGCTCGGTTCGCTCTTTCTGGTTTCCGGTATTTCCGGCTCGAAGGTATCCGACATGGCGACCGTCGCACCGGCACTCTTTCCGGAAATGAAACGCCGTGGCCACAAGCCGCCGGAAATGATAGCGCTTCTGGCGACGGGCGCTGCGATGGCGGAAACCGTGCCGCCTTCGATCGTGCTGATCGTGCTGGGGTCTGCAGCCGGCGTCTCGATTGCCGGGCTCTTCACCTCCGGTTTCGCGATCGCCATGGTGCTGTTGCTGGTGCTTGCGGTGCTGGCACGTTGGAAATCCAGACATGAAGCCATGGAAGGCGTGCGCCGGGCGCCGCTTACCGTCATCAAGAAGACGCTGATGGTTGCTGCGCCGGCACTTGTCCTGCCCTTCCTGATCCGCACCGCCGTCGGCGAGGGTATTGCGACCGCGACCGAAGTTTCGACGATAGCGGTGCTCTATGCGATGATCATCGGCATGGTGCTTTACGGCGGTATCAGCCGGAAGCGGCTCTATGGAATGCTGGTGGAAACGGCGGCACTTTCCGGCGCGATCCTGATGATCCTGGGCGCTGCTTCCGCCATGGCCTGGGCTCTGACCCAGACGGGTTTTGCCGCGCAGCTGGTGGAAGCCGTTCAGGGACTTCCGGGCGGCTGGATGACATTCATGGGTGTTTCCATCCTGATCTTCATGGTGCTGGGCTGTGTGCTGGAAGGACTTCCGGCGATTGTGCTGATGGCGCCCATCATGTTCCCGGTCGCCCGCTCGCTCGGGATCAACGATATCCATTATTCCATGGTGGTCGTGACGGCGATGAATATCGGCCTTATGACCCCGCCGATCGGCATTGGTTTCTATATCGCCTGCAAGATCGGCAATGTTTCGCCGGATGAGGCCATGAAGGCCATCTGGCCCTATATCGGCGCACTGATGATCGGCCTCCTGGTGATCGCAGCCGTGCCCACCTTCTCGACGGTTTTCCTCTGAAGGCCGTGAGATCATAAACCCGGGAACTGAAATCGGAGGAGGATTTCATGAACGTCAACCGCAGAACGCTTCTTCTAGGCGCCGCCACGACCGGCCTCGCCACGACATTTTCGATCCGCACGCGTCCGGCCAATGCAGCCGAATTCACTTATAAATTCGCCAACAACCAGGCGCTGACCCATCCGATGAATATCCGCGCCAAGGAGGCGGTCGCGAAGATCCAGGAGGAGAGCGGCGGCCGTATGGCGATCAATATCTTCCCGTCGAGCCAGCTCGGTGCGGATACGGACATGTTGAACCAGGTTCGGTCCGGCGGCGTCGAAATGTTCAGCCTTTCGCCGATCATCCTCTCTACACTCGTTCCGAATGCATCGCTCAACGGCGTCGGCTTCGCTTTCCCCAGCTACGATCAGGTCTGGCCCGCCATGGACGGAGAGCTCGGCAAGTATGTACGTGGCGAGATCGAAAAGAAGGGCCTGCTGACGCTCGAAAAAATCTGGGACAACGGCTTCCGCCAGATCACCTCGTCCAAGGGGCCGATCGAAACGCCGAAGGATCTCGAAGGCTTCAAGATTCGCGTGCCGGTGAGCCCTCTCTGGACTTCGATGTTCACGGCCTTCGGCTCGGCGCCCGCGTCCATCAACTTCGCCGAAACCTATACCGCACTGCAGACCGGCATCGTCGACGGCCAGGAAAACCCGCTCGCGATTCTGACGACGGCAAAGCTCTACGAAGTACAGAAATACGTCTCGATGACGAACCATATGTGGGACGGTTTCTGGATCCTGCTGAATCGTCGTGCATGGCAATCCTTGCCTGAAGACCTACAAGATATTGTTGCCAAACATTTCAACGCCGCCGCCGAGTTGCAGCGCAAGGATGTCATGGGCCTCAACGCCACGGTCCAGGCGGAATTGGAAGGCAAGGGCATGAAGTTCAACAAGCCGGACGGCGCTCTCTTCCAGGAAAAACTGCGCAGCGCCAACTTCTATAAGGACTGGAAGGCTAAATACGGCGATGAAGCCTGGGCGATCCTCGAAAAGGCTATCGGCAAGTCGTTGAGCTGATTGGCGTTCGCCGCGGTATGGGAGAGAAGCGGTCGATGGAGGAAATGATCGAAAACCTACCCGGTCTTCGGCATGAAGTCGCTTCCGGTTCCGGCGCGCAGGCAGTGGAGCGGGCGTTACAGCTTCTTTCCATCGTCGGGCGCGGGGCAGAAAAGGGAGTCGCCTTAAGTGACGTCGTTGCCGACAGCGGTCTCAACAAACCAACTGCCCGGCGCCTTCTCATGGCGTTGATGCGGTCCCGCCTCCTTGAACAGGATGAGCTCAGCCGCCGTTATTATCTCGGCGGGGAACTCTATGTGCTCGGCATGCTGGCCTCACGCCGGCATGGTCTGCTGGAAATGGCAGGCGAAAGCCTGAAACGGCTTTCCGGACTGTCTGCGGATACGAGCTTTGTCTCGATGCGCCGGGACGACTATGCCGTCTGCCTGCATCGCGAAGAGGGCACGCATCCGGTACGTACCCACGCGTTGCTGACCGGCGACCAGAACCCGCTTGGGATCGGTGCCGGCTCGCTCGCCATGCTGGCGGCTCTACCGGATTCGGAAGTGGAGGCGATCGTCGGCAGGATCGAAAGCGTTATCGCGGTCCAGTATCCGGGATACTCGCCGGAGACCATACGCGAAGACGTCGCCCGCACGCGGGAAGCTGGCTATGCATTGAACCCGGGTCGGGTGATCGCCAATTCCTGGGGTATCGGCATGGCGATCCTGCTGCCGGACGGGCGGCTTGCCGGCGCGTTGTCGATTGCGGCGATCGACAGCCGCATGGGTGAGGAGCGCCAGAAGGAACTTGCCGGGTTGCTGCGGCAGGAGGTGGAACGGGTGCAGAGCAAGCTGCGGACGCTCTTCAGTTCCCAGAAGCCCGTGACGCAAACCATACGGCAGCCGGCGCGGCCCCGAACGCCCGAACGTGTTTGAAACGAAGGAGAAGGTCATGTCAGGAGCACAGATTGTCGGTTGGGCGCATTCGAAATTCGGCAAGTCAGAGGCCGGCTCGACCCGGGAACTGATGGCCGAGGTGATCAATCCGGCTTTGGAGCATGCCGGCATCACGGCAAGCGATATCGACGGGATTTTTGTCGGCGTTTTCAACAACGGCTTTTCGAAGCAGGATTTCCAGGGAGCGCTGGTGGCGATGGCAGCCGACGGCCTCGATCACGTTCCAGCCGTACGCATGGAAAACGCCTGCGCGACGGGCTCGGCCGCGCTTTATTCGGCGCTTGATTTCATCGCTTCCGGGCGCGGCAGGATCGCGCTCGTCGTCGGTGCTGAAAAGATGACGGCGCTACCGACAAAAGAGACAGGCGATATCCTGCTTTCAGCATCCTACCGCGAGGAGGAGGCAGATGTCGAAGGCGGTTTCGCAGGGCTCTTTGGCCGCATCGCCAGCCACTATTTCCAGCGATATGGCGACCGCTCGGAAGAGCTTGCGATGATCGCGGCGAAGAACCATGCCAATGGCATGAAGAATCCCTATGCTCATATGCAGAAGGACTTTGGCTTCGATTTCTGCAACACGGTTTCCGACAAAAACCCCTATGTCGCGGCTCCACTCCGCCGGACCGACTGCTCGCTTGTGTCCGACGGCGCGGCAGCGCTGGTGATCGCAGCACCGGAGGTCGCCGCCGGCATGAAGCGTGCGGTGGCCTTCAAGGCACGCAACCATGTGAACGACATCCTCGCCATGTCGCGGCGCGATCCGATCGCCTTCGAGGGCGCTCGCATGGCCTGGAAAAAATCGCTCGCCGAAGCAGGCCTCTCTCTCGATGATCTCAGTTTTGTCGAGACACATGACTGCTTTACCATTGCCGAGCTCATTGAGTACGAGGCGATGGGGCTCGCCAAACCCGGAGAGGGTTACCGCGTCATTCGCGAAGGCATCACCCGTAAGGACGGCCGCCTGCCCGTCAATCCGTCCGGTGGGCTCAAATCGAAGGGGCATCCGATTGGAGCGACGGGTGTTTCCATGCACGTCATGGCGGCGATGCAGCTTTGCGGCGAGGCGGGCGAGATGCAGATACCGGGTGCGGCGCTCGCCGGCGTCTTCAACATGGGCGGCGCTGCGGTCGCCAATTATGTTTCCATCTTGGAGCGGACGAAATGAATGCGATCGCCTCGGTTGCCGCCGGTGGTCATGCCGATCCGAGGGGTGGGCTTAGCCCGCGCTCGACGCGGGTGATGAACCTTGCCCGCTTCGTGACACAGGCCATGCGCCGCGAACCGGAAGGCGTCGCACTCGTCTGGGCGGACAAGACCTGGACCTGGGCGGAGTTGGAGTCGCGTATCGATGCAACGGCAACGGCGCTGCAGGAGCGTTTCGGGGTCGTCAAGGGCGACCGCATTCTGATCCAGTCGCAGAACTGCAACCAGATGTTCGAATCCATGTTCGCCTGCTTCCGGATCGGAGCAGTCTGGGTGCCGACCAATTTCCGACAGACACCGGAGGAAGTGGCGTACCTCGCCAGGGCAAGCGGCGCGACCGGAATGATCTGCAACGCGTCCTTTCCCGATCATGCCCGGGTGACACGCGAAACGAATGCTGAGATCGGCTTTGTCCTCAGCATCGGCGAGACCGATTTCGGCCCCTCCTACGATGCGATCGTAGAGGAGTTTTATGGGGAAAAGCCAGTCGAGGCGCGCATCGAGCGGGATGATCCCTGCTGGTTCTTCTTCACCTCCGGCACGACTGGACGGCCGAAAGCTGCGGTGCTGACTCATGGCCAGATGGCGTTCGTTATCAACAATCATCTCTGCGATCTGATGCCGGGTGTGACCTCCGCCGATGCGGCGCTGGTCGTCGCGCCGCTTTCCCATGGTGCGGGCGTGCACCAACTCACGCAGTTGGCGCATGGGGTGAAGACCATCCTATTGCCGACAGAGAAATTCGATATCGATGCCGCCTGGGCGCTGATCGAGACGTGGCGCGTCTCGACGATGTTCACCGTGCCGACGATCCTGAAGCTCCTGGTCGAGCATCCGGCGGCTGAGAAATACGACCATTCCTCGCTGCGCTACGTCATCTATGCCGGCGCGCCCATGTATCGCGAGGACCAGAAACGGGCTTTGAGAAGCCTCGGCCCGGTCATCGTGCAATATTTCGGGCTCGGCGAGGTGACCGGCGCGATCACGGTGTTGCCTCCGGCGCTGCATTCGGCGGAAGACGGCGCGGGCGTGAAGATCGGTACATGCGGCATCGAACGCACCGGCATGCAGGTCTCGATCCAGAACGACACGGGCGAGGAGGTCGCTCCCTTCGAGACAGGCGAAATCTGCGTCATCGGCCCGGCGGTCTTTGCCGGCTACTACGACAATCCGGAAGCCAATGAAAAGGCGTTCCGCAACGGCTGGTTCCGCACCGGCGACCTCGGCCATATGGACGACCAGGGCTTTCTCTACATCACCGGGCGCGCGTCCGACATGTATATTTCCGGCGGTTCGAATGTCTATCCGCGAGAGATCGAGGAGAAGCTTCTTACGCATCCCGCGATCAGCGAAGTGGCAGTCCTCGGCGTACCGGACCCGCTCTGGGGCGAGGTCGGTTATGCGATTTGTGTTGCCAAGCCGGGCGTTTCGGCCAGCGAAGAGGAGATGTTCGCTTTCATCGACGGCAAGATGTCCCGTTACAAGATGCCAAAACGCTTCATCTTCTGGGACGCGTTGCCGAAATCCGCTTATGGCAAGATCACCAAGAAGATGATCCGCGAGGAACTGCAGGCGCGGGGTGACCTAGATCTGAAGCCGGCTAATGAGAAGCCGGCGCTGCGGCAGCTTAAGCATCCGGGACCGATCGCGCCGGTGCGGCGAGAGGCAGTGCGGACTGTGCTGCAGCCTATCGAAGGCGTGTTACGGCCCGGCGAAACCTTTATGGCCGGCGTGGCGCGTGTTTTTTCCGAGGCCGGCTGCAAAGGCGGTTTCGTCAACATCGAAGGCGGTGCCTGCGATCCGTTCCGCTATGTGCTGCCGGCTTTCTCTCCCGATAAAGAGCATGCCGCCTGGTACAGCGCGACCTTCGCGCCGGAAGCGGGTGGCAAATTCCGGGCTGCGACGGCGATCTTCGGCGAACGTGAAGGCTCGCCTTTCCTGCATTGTCACGGCATCTGGGACACGGGCGGGGGCATGCTGCGCATGGGGCATGTTCTGCCGTTCGATAGTGTGGTGAGCCGGCCGATCCCCGTCAGAGGTTATGGAAGTGCGACCGCGACCTTCGATTCCGTTTCCGACCCGGAGACGAATTTCCCGCTCTTTTCAGCCAAGGGGGAAAGCGGCGCGGGGAACGGTATCCTGCTTCGGGTGCGGCCCAACGAGGACGTGGGTATGGCGATTGAGGAGGTTTGCCGGGAACACGGCATCGAGAGCGCCCATATTTACGGTATCGGCAGCATCAATGAACCGGTCTTCGAGGATGGACACCGGGTCGCTTGCATTGCCACCGAGATCGCTATCGAAAACGGCTCGCTTGAAAATACGGCGGATGGGCTTCGGGCCTCCGTCGACGCCGCAGTCGTCGATACGGAGGGCGTGATCTATCACGGCCGGCTTGCGCGAGGCGATAATCCCGTCGGTGTCACATTCGAACTGGTCATCATCGAAAAACGAGGAAGCTGAACATGCGGAGCGTCGTCGTCACGGGTGCGGGATCGGGGATCGGCCTTTCGACGACGGAGCTTCTGGTCGATGCCGGCTGGCATGTGGTTGCCGCCGACCGCGACGCCGACGCATTGGCGCGTCTCGATGAGAAGATGGGGAACCGCACTGCAATGCTCACGCCCGTCGCACTCGACGTGACCGACGAGGCGGCTGTGGCGCGGCTTGCGGATCAATGCCGTTCGCTCGCCGCTCCGCTTGCCGCGCTCGTCAACAGCGCGGGAATCGCAGCCAATGTTCGTTTTGCCGACACGACCACGGACATGCTGAGGCGAATCTACGAGGTGAACGTTGTCGGAGCCTTTGCCCTCTCGCAGGCGCTGGCACCGGTCCTGCATGAAAACGGCGGCGGTTCGATCGTCCATATCGCATCGGTTTCCGGCATCAAGGGCAATCTCGGTCGTTCGGCTTATGGCGCCTCCAAAGGTGCGCTGATCACGCTCACGAAAATCATGGCCGTTGAACTCGCCGATGACCTGATCCGCGTCAACGCCATCGCGCCGGGGCCGATCGAGACACCGATGGTCAAGGAAAACCATACGGCCACTACCCGCGAGGAATGGCATCGCACCGTCCCGATGCGGCGCTACGGGCGGCCGGAAGAGATTGCTTCGGCTGTCGCTTTTCTCATCGATGATCGGCAGTCTTCCTATATAACCGGACAAATTCTCGCGGTCGATGGAGGCTTCACGGCGGCGGGCCTGATGGCCTGATCCGTTCCGGCACAGATCCTCTTTTGTGACAGCATCTTCACGAAATTCGGCAGCATCAGGTGCCGAGGTTCGTTGACAAGTCCTTGCATAAATTAGAAAACTGGCTCATCCGATGGCAGCCACGGGGGGACGTATCATGTCTAGGCGCGCATTTTTCGGCTTTTCCGCTCTTCTTTTCTCCTCGCTTGCTCTGGCCTCGCCCCTGGCTGCGGCTGAGCGCCGCGTCGAGACGACGCAGGACGGCGATTATCTCGGCTTTGATCTGAGAACCGTCAAGAATGTCAGCCAGGCCCAATGCGAGGCGGCTTGTATCGGCGACAATGGCTGCAAGGCCTTCACCTACAATACCAAAGCTAAATGGTGCTTCCTGAAGTCGGATTACGGCCAGCTCAACTCTTTCCAGGGTGCCGTTGCCGGCAAGATCGTGGAGATAGCGGCAGAGCCGGATCTCGGTGCGCCACCGAAGCTCACCTTCCTTTCGCAAGACCTGCTGCAGCAGGCGCGTGAACAGAAGGACGGATTGACGCTCGGCGACAACCAGCAGGGTTACGGGGTCGAGAACCTGAAGACCATCGCCCAGAGCGAACTTCTCCGCGGTAACGTCGATACCGCAATCTATAACTTCAAGGGCGCCCTTTCCCTCACACCGGATGATGGTGCGCTCTGGATTGAGCTTGCCCGCGCTGCAGGCACGGCAAAGGACAACAGCAGCGCCGATAGCGAAGGGTCGCTTGCCGCGATCAACGGTTATGAACTCTCCCGCACGACGCAAAGCCGCGCCGATGCGCTGGCGGTTCTCGCCGCAGCGCTGGCCAAACAGCAGAACTACCGATCAGCGCTCAACGCCTATAAGGCAAGCCTTGCCCTGGTGAATGCCCGCACCGTCGAGGCCGCTTACAACGATTTGCGTGATCGCCAGGGTTTTCGCGTGACCGGCAATACGGTCGATGCCGACAGTGCAAATCCACGTGCCTGCGTACAGTTCTCGGAGCCTCTGGTGAAGACCGGCGTGGACTACGCACCGTTTGTGGTGCTTGACGGCCAGGCGCCGAAAGCGATGGAAGCCAAGGACAACCAGATCTGCGTCGAAGGCCTGACACACGGTCAGCGCTACAAGCTGTCGCTTCGTCGTGGCCTGCCTTCCTCCGTGGACGAGCCGCTCGTCGCACAGGTCGATATCGACATTTACGTCAAGGACCGCTCGCCGATGGTGCGTTTCACCGGCGACAGCTTTGTGTTGCCTTCGACCGCTCGCCGCGGCATTCCGATCATTTCGGTCAACACGGAAAAGGCGGATCTGAAACTTTACCGCATTGGTGACCGGAACATCGCATCGTTGCTCGCCAATTCGCAGTTCCTGACCCAAATGGACGGCTACAATGCCAACCAGATCGAAGAGCAGAACGGCGAACTCGTTTGGCAAGGCACGATCGACACCGGCCAGGAACTCAACAAGGACGTGGTGACGAGCCTTCCGGTCGACGAAGTGCTGCCAACCCGCAAGCCGGGCGTCTATGTGCTGACCGCCGCTGCCTCGAATGCCGTGACCCAGGAATGGGATAACAAGGCGACGCAGTGGTTCGTGGTGTCCGATATCGGTCTTACGACCTATGCCGGTACAGACGGCCTGCATGTCTTCGCCCGCTCGCTCGGCACTGCGAAACCCATTGCCGGCGTCGATCTGCAGCTCCTTGCGAAAAACAATGAAATTCTCGGCACCGCCAGGACTGATGTGGATGGCCGCGCCGTCTTCACTGCGGGTCTGATGCGTGGCACCGCGGGAATGGTGCCGGCGGTTCTGACCGCTCAGAATAGCGGCCAGGATTACGTCTTCCTAGACATGACGCGTGCCGGTTTTGACCTTTCAGACCGTGGGGTGACGGGCCGGCCGGCGCCCGGCGCAATCGACATCCTGCCCTGGACCGAACGCGGCATCTATCGACCCGGCGAGACAGTTCATGCGAGCGCGCTTGCCCGCAACATCGATGCGACGGCGATCGAAAATCTGCCGCTCACCTTCGTGTTTCTGCGTCCGGACGGCGTCGAGGATAGGCGCATGGTCAACAATGGCTCGCTCGGTGGCTATGCGCTCGACCTACCGCTGCTCGAGACCGCCATGCGTGGCACCTGGACCATGCAGATTTTCACCGATCCGAAAGGCTCGGCGATCGGCGAGAAGACTTTCCTGGTCGACGATTTCGTGCCGGACCGCGTCGAGTTCGACATGACGAGCGAGGCAAAGGAAATCGAAATCGGCCAGCCGGTATCGGTCAATGTCGATGGTCGCTTTCTCTATGGTGCACCAGCCGCCGGCCTCGATCTCGAAGGCGAAATCACACTGAAACCAACGCGTGAGAATGCCGCCTTTCCTGGTTTCCAATTCGGCCTCGCTGATGAGGAAGAAACGGAAGCCGTGCGCATTCCGCTTGATGCGCTGGAACCTACCGACGAAGATGGCAAGGCGACTTTCGATGCTGCCGTCAGCGACGTGCCCTCGACGACGCAACTTGTCAATGCGGACATCGTGGTGCGTATGCAGGAGGCCGGCGGCCGCGCCGTCGAGCGCTCGCTCGCTCTGCCGGTCAAACCGGATGGCGCGCGGATCGGCATCAAGCCGGAATTTACAGGTGACCTTGCCGAAAACTCGGTCGGCAACTTCACCGTGATCGTCGTTGATGCGGATGGCCGGAAGCAGCCGATACAGGGCTTGCCCTGGAAACTGATCAAGGTCGAGCGCGATTATCAGTGGTATCGCGATGGCTCCTCCTGGCGTTTCGAGCCGGTAACCCGCACCAGTCAGATCGCCAATGGAACCGTGAACGTAACGGCTGACGGTGGCAGGATTTCGGTTCCGGTCAACTGGGGCCGTTATCGTCTGGAAATCGAGGCCACCGAAGTCGGCGGTCCGGTTTCCAGTGTGGAGTTCGATGCCGGTTGGTTCGTGACCGCTACCTCGACCGAAACCCCCGATGCGCTGGAAATCGCGCTCGACAAGCCAAGCTACAAGGTCGGCGACACCGCCAGGCTCAAGGTTTCGTCGCGTTATGCCGGTGAACTGATGGTCACCTCTGGTTCCGAGGACCTGATCTCGGTGCAAAATGTCAGCGTTGGTCAGAGTGGCGGCGAGGTGGAGGTTCCCGTCACGGCCGATTGGGGTGCCGGGTCTTACGTCACCGCGACACTTTATCGTCCCGGCGAGGCACAGGAGAGCCGTATGCCGATGCGTGCCATCGGCGTTACCTGGCTGAAGGTCGATCCCGAAAGCCGCGATCTGCAGGTGTCGATCGATGCGCCGGAAAAGACGCTGCCGCGCCAACCGCTCGATATTTCCGTGCAGGTGGCAGGAGCAGGTGCCAATGAGAATGCCTATGTCACGGTTGCTGCGGTGGATGTCGGCATCCTCAATCTCACACGTTATGAGCCGCCGGCGCCGGATGATTGGTATTTCGGCCAGCGTCGTCTCGGCCTTGAAATCCGCGACATCTACGGCAGACTGATCGACGGCTCGCTGGGTGCGACCGGGCGGTTACGCACCGGCGGCGACGGCGGCAGCGTTGCGTTGCAGGGCAGTCCGCCGAAGGAAAAGCTGGTCGCCTTCTTTTCGGGACCGGTGAAGCTTGACGCTGAAGGCAAGGCCAATGTCTCCTTCGACATCCCGCAGTTCAATGGCACGGCGCGTGTCATGGCGGTCGCCTGGTCGAAGACCGGCGTTGGGCATAGTGTGAAGGATGTGGTGATCCGCGATCCGGTCGTGATCACCGCAAGTCTGCCGCGATTCCTGGCGCCCGGCGACGACAGCAATTTGAGGCTCGATCTTGCCAATGCCGATGGACCTGCCGGCATTTACGACCTCAGTGTCACGACGAGCGATGCGGTTGCCGTCGGTCAGAGCGGGATCAAGCCGGTGGAACTCGCCGCAGGAGCCAAGACCAGTGTCACACTGCCGTTGGTCGGTATCGAGCCGGGTGACGGGACTGTGTCCATCCGCCTATCGAATACGTCCGGCCTGTCATTGGAACAGGTGCTCAATATTCCGGTACGGCCGGCTGCGATGCCGGTGACCGAGCGACGGCTGGTCGATCTCCGGCCCGGCGCCAGTGTCACGGTCGATTCCAACCTGCTCGCCGATAGCGTACTTCAGGGCGCTTCGGGTAGCATCAATGTCAGTCGCTCGAACGCCTTCGACATTCCGGCATTGCTGATGAGCCTCAGCCGCTACCCTTACGGCTGTGCCGAGCAGACGACCAGCCGGGCGCTGCCACTTCTCTATCTCAGCGAGATGGTCGTACAGAACGGTTTGGCCGACGATGCGGAGGTCAAGAAGCGCGTGCAGGATGCGATCTATCGCGTACTCTCCTACCAGTCCTCGGCGGGCAGTTTCGGCCTGTGGGGACCTGGCGGCGGCGACCTCTGGCTCGATTCCTACGTGACGGACTTTCTTTCACGCGCCCGGGAGCAAGGGTATGACGTCCCGGAACAGGCGTTGGTCCAGGCTCTCGAAAGCCTGCAGAACTCGCTGGGCTACACCAATAACGTCCGGGATCAGGGCAACGAGATCGCTTATGCGCTCTATGTGCTCGCCCGCAATCGCAAGGCAGCAATCAGCGATCTTCGCTATTACGCGGACACGGCGTTGAACGACTTTCCGACACCGCTGGCCAAAGCGCATGTCGCTGCCGCCCTCTCGCTTTATGGCGATGCCCAGCGGTCGAAGAGCATCTTTGCGGACTCCCTGCAGATGTCGGAACAGGCGCAGATTCACAAGGTGAGCCTGGTACGCTCCGACTACGGCTCGTCGTTGCGCGACGGCGCTGCCGTGTTGGCGCTTGCCGCCGAAAGCAAGCCGGTGCCGCCGATCGTCCCGGCATTGGCGGACATTGTTGCCAAGGAGTGGAGTACCAAGAAATACACAAGTACACAGGAACAGACCTGGATGCTGCTCGCCGCTCGCGCTCTGCAGAAGGGTGATGACAACCTGCGGCTCAATGTGAATGGTGCGGACCATCGGGGCACGCTAATGTCGCAGATGACGGGAGATGCGCTCATCGATCATCCTGTGACGATCCGAAACGATAGCGGCGATCCGTTGTCTGCGGCGATCACAACGGTGGCTGCGCCGGCCCAGCCGCTGCCGGCCGGCGGTGACGGCTTCGAGATCACCCGCACCTACTACAATATGGCCGGTGAGGAGGTGAATGTCAGCGAGGCGCAGCAGAACGAGCGTTACGTCGTTGTTCTGAGCATCACCGAAACCAATGAATGGCCATCGCGTATCGTCGTCAGCGATCTGTTGCCGGCAGGTTTCGAAATCGACAATCCGAGCATTGTCAACAGTGCCAGCCTCACCAACTTTGATTGGATCGAGGAAGTACAGGCCGCTCATACCGAATTCCGCAATGATCGTTTCGTTGCGGCCTTCGACCGGAGCGCCGGCGACAATCGGCAGATCACGCTGGCCTATGTCGTCCGCGCCGTAACACCGGGCGTCTACGATCACCCGGCCGCGCAGGTGGAGGACATGTATCGTCCGCAATTCTCGGCGCGCACCTCGACGGGCAAGATGGAGGTCGTCGTCAAGCAATAAGCGGCGGCTCAATCAATGAAACGCAGATGGAAATTCTCGATCGGTCTAGCCATCAGCCTTGTCGCTGCGGCGGGGCTGATCGTCGGCCTTGACGCAGCCGACAGGGCCTTTCCGCCGCCGCTTGAAAAGACGCATGTCTTCTCGGCAGAAGTGCTGGACGCTGACGGCGAGCTGTTGCGGGCCTTCGCGACGCCGGAAGGGCGCTGGCGGCTGAAGACGACGACTGAAGATGTCGATCCGCGCTTCCTGAAGATGCTGATTGCCTATGAGGACCAGCGTTTCCGCAGCCATTCGGGCATCGATCCTCTGGCGCTCGGCCGTGCAGCACTGCAACTCGTCACTAACGGCCGGGTCGTCTCCGGCGCTTCCACGCTTTCCATGCAGGTGGCGCGGCTGATCGAGCCGCGCGAGACCCGTTCCGTCTCCGCCAAGCTGCTGCAGCTTGTCCGCGCCCTTCAGATCGAGAGGCGACTGAGCAAGGAGCAAATCCTCGAGCTTTATCTCACGCATGCGCCCTATGGCGGCAATCTGGAAGGTGCGCGCGCAGCCAGCCTTGCCTATTTCGGCAAAGAGCCACGCCGCCTGTCGGTGGCAGAGGCGACGCTTCTGGTAGCACTGCCGCAATCGCCGGAAGGCCGGCGGCCGGACCGGCATCTCAACGCCGCCAAAGTGGCGCGCGAGCGGGTGCTGATGAGATCTGCCGTCGTGGATTTGTTGGGAGATGGCGAGGCAGAACGGGCCGCGGGTGATGCGATCCCGACGCGGCGCCTGCAGTTGCCGGCCTATGCCGCGCATCTCGCCGAAGCGGCGATCCGCAGGCAGCCGAAGGCCCAGGAATACAGGACGACGCTCAAGCGCAGCATTCAGCAGGGGCTGGAACAGGTCGCCCGCGAGGCGGCGACAAAGCTCGCGCCAAAAATTTCGCTCGCGATGGTGATGGCCGATGTGACGACCGGCGCGATCGTCGGCGAAGTGGGATCGGCCGATTATTTCGATGCCAGCCGCTCCGGCTGGATCGATATGACGCGCGTCTACCGCTCGCCAGGCTCGACGCTGAAGCCTTTCATTTATGGCCTTGCCTTCGAACAGGGCCTTGTCAGCCAGGAGACGATCATCGAAGACAGGCCAGCGGATTTCTTCGGCTACAGGCCAAAGAACTTCGATATGAGTTATCAGGGCGATGTGAGTGTCCGGCAGGCATTGCAATTGTCGCTCAACGTGCCGGCGGTGCGACTGCTCGATGCGGTCGGGCCATCGCGGTTGATGATCCGCTTCCGTCGTGCCGAGGTGCGCCCGGTTCTGCCGCCCAACGAGGCGCCAGGGTTAGCAATTGGTTTGGGTGGAGTGGGCATTACGCTGAAGGATCTGGTGCAGGCCTATGCAGCGCTTGCCAATCGGGGCATTCCGGTCAGGGTCGGCAACGGAATCAAGGATCAGCCTAGCGCGATCGAAGGTGAGCCGCTGCTGGAGCCGCAGGCGGTCTGGAATGTCGCGGATATCCTCTCGGACGTCCTGCCGCCGCAAGGAAGCCGCAGGCTTGGCATCGCCTACAAGACCGGTACGAGCTACGGCTATCGCGATGCCTGGTCGGTCGGATTCGATGGGCGATATGTGCTGGGCGTGTGGGTCGGTCGACCGGACAATGGTGCGGTGCCAGGCATTGCCGGTTATCAGACGGCGGCACCGATCCTCTTTGAAGCATTCTCGAAATCCGGCGTGCCGATCACGCCTTTGCCTCCAGCGCCTGCGGGCGCCATACGGCTTGCGCAGTCCGACTTGCCAATCAGCCAGCGGCGTTTCTCGATGACGGCGAATGGTCTCATTTCCGCGTCCACGCGGGAACCGGCGCCGCAGATCGTTTATCCGCCCGAAGGTGCGCGGGTCGACCTAGGCGCCCAAACCGGGGAAATCTCGCCACTGGTGTTGAAACTGCAAGGCGGGCGGGCGCCTTTCCGCTGGCTCGCCAACGGCAGGCCGCTTAGCGATATTTCCCGCCGCCGTACCAACGAATGGACGCCCGACGGCGCCGGCTATTCGACGCTGACGGTGATCGACGCTGCCGGTCGGGCCGCCAGCGTCAGAGTGTTTGTGGAGTAGTCAGGCGACGGCTTTTGCCGCGTTCTTCCTGGCGATACGAGCGCGGATGGATTCGATATCCGCGCGGGGGGTCGCGGCGAAAAGCGTGCGTGTATATTCGTGCTTCGGGCCGGAGAAGACCTCGTCGCGGGTGCCATACTCCACCGCCTCGCCGAAATACATCACCATCACCTCGTCGGCGATATAGCGCACCACCGAAAGGTCGTGGCTGATGAACACGTAGGTGAGGTTGAACTCGTCCTGAAGATCGGCAAGCAGATTCAGCACCTGGGCTTGTACCGAAAGGTCGAGCGCCGAAACCGGCTCGTCCAGCACCAGCAGCTTCGGATTCATCATCAGCGCGCGGGCAATGGCGATGCGCTGGCGCTGGCCGCCCGAGAACATGTGCGGATAGCGGTTGTAGTGCTCCGGACCGAGACCGACCTTCTTCAGCATTTCGTTGGCGCGATGCCGCCGTTCCTCCGCCGACATGCCGGTATTGATCGCCAGCGGTTCGCCGAGCACATCGCCGATCTTCTGGCGCGGGTTGAGCGAGCCATAGGGGTTCTGAAAGACGATCTGCACCTTCTGGCGCATCTCCTGAGTCAGGTGGCCGGGACGCGTATCGACCTTCTTGCCGTCGATCAGCAGATCACCGGAGGTCGGCTCGTCGATGAAAGTGATCATTCGGGCGAGTGTCGACTTGCCGCAGCCGGATTCGCCGACGATCGCAAGTGTCTTGCCGCGTTCGAGCTTGAAAGAAACGCCTTTTACCGCATGGATGATCTTCTTCGGCTTGAAGAGGCCACCCGGCAATTCGTAATCGCGCTTGATATTGCGCACTTCGAGCATGGTGTTTTCAGTCATGCGCTTACTCCCGGAGCTGGTTCCGGATTGCCGTCAAAGAAGGCGGAAACGGTGGTGAGGCGGTCGCCGGTGGCATTTTCCGGCAAGGCCGCCAGCAACGCCTTCGTATAGTTGCTCTTCGGGCTCTCGAAGAGGGAAAGCACGTCGGCCTCCTCCATCTTGCGGCCCTTGTACTGCACGACGACGCGGTCGGCGGTCTCGGCTACGACGCCCATGTCATGGGTGATCATGATCAGGCCCATGCCGTTCTTGGCCTGCAGCGACATGATGAGATCGAGGATCTGCTTCTGGATCGTCACGTCGAGCGCGGTGGTCGGCTCGTCGGCGATCAGGAGCTTGGGATTGCAGGCGATCGCGATCGCGATCATCACGCGCTGGCACTGGCCGCCGGACATCTGGTGCGGAAAGTGGTTCAGCCGCTCTTCCGGATTGGGCAGGCCCACCTGCTTGAACAGTTCGATTGCACGAGCGCGGCGTTCCTTTTTGCCGAGGCCGAGATGGATGCGCAATACTTCCTCGATCTGGAAGCCGACCGTGAAGCACGGGTTCAGGCTGGCGATCGGCTCCTGAAAGATCATCGCGATATCCTTGCCGATCAGCTTGCGGCGCTCAGCCGGGCTGATCTTCTGAATGTCGCGACCTTCGAAAAGCATCCGGTCCGCTGTAATCTTCGCGGTCCAGGGGAGAAGCCCCATGACGGCAAGCATGGCGACGGATTTCCCCGAGCCGGATTCGCCGACGATGGCGAGAACTTCGCCCTTTTCGACGGACATGGAAACGCCGTCAACGGCCTTGAACCAGCCGGTTGCGGTTTCGAACTCGACGGTGAGATTGTCGATTTGCAGAAGCGCCATGTTCAGGACCTCTTCAGTTTCGGGTCGAGCGCATCGCGCAGACCGTCGCCCATCAGGTTGATGGCAAGCACGGTAACGAGGATTGCAAGGCCGGGGAAGGTGACGACCCACCAGGCGCGCAGAATGAATTCCCGTGCCTCGGCGAGCATCGTGCCCCATTCCGGGGCCGGCGGCTGAGCGCCCATTCCGAGGAAGCCGAGAGCGGCTGCATCGAGGATGGCGTTCGAGAAGGAAAGCGTCGCCTGGACGATCAGCGGCGCCGTGCAGTTCGGCAGGATGGTGCGGAACATCAGCCTGAGCGGGCCGGCACCGGCAAGGCGCGCCGCCGTCACGTAATCGCGAGTCTTCTCGGCCATGACCGCTGCACGGGTCAGGCGCACGAAATGCGGCTGGAGGGTGAGCGCAATCGCAATCATGCCGTTCGTCAGGCTGGGGCCGAGGATCGCGACGAGCACGAGTGCCAGCAGCAGCGACGGGAAGGCGAGGATGATGTCCATCAGGCGCATGATGACGGTATCCACCCAGCCGCGGTAATATCCGGCAATGAGGCCGACCAGAATGCCGCCGGTCAGCGACAGCGTCGTCACGAAGACGCCGATGAAAAGCGAATATTGCGCGCCGTAGATCAGGCGCGAGAGGATGTCGCGGCCAACCGGATCGGTGCCGAGCAGGTAGCTGGCGCGTCCGCCTTCGGTCCAGATCGGCGGCACAAGAACCGCGTCGCGATACTGTTCGAAAGGCGAATGGGGCGCGATGAGAGGCGCAAGAACAGCGACAACAACGAGCAGAAGGAAAACGAAGAGGCCAATGACGGCGCCACGATTTTCCGAGAAATAGAACCAGAATTCCTTTAGCATCTGGCGGCGCAGCGCAGCGCTGGACACTGGTTCAGGCGCCTTGTCGACCATGATATCGGCCATGGGATTTTCTCCTTCTTAATGCCGGATACGGGGATTGATCAGGCCGTAGAGTAGATCAACGATGAGGTTGACGAGCATGATGATGCCCGCGATCAGCAGCAACCCGCCTTGGATAACGGGATAGTCCCGACGGAAGACACTGTCGACCATCCACTTGCCGATACCCGGCCACGAGAAGATCGTTTCCGTGAGAATGGCACCAGCAAGCATGACGCCAATCTGCAGGCCAATCGTGGTGATGACCGGGATCATGGCGTTGCGCAATGCATGAATGCCGACGACACGGAAGGGCGATAGGCCTTTCGCGCGGGCGGTGCGAACGTAATCTTCCGACAGGACTTCCAGCATGGCCGAACGCGTCTGGCGGGCGATGACCGCGAGAGGAATGGTCGCCAGTACGATCGAGGGAAGTGCGAGATGGCTCAGCGCAGAGGCGAAGGCGCCTTTCTGGCCGGAGAGCAGCGAGTCGATCAGCATGAAGCCGGTGACCGGCGGGAAGAAGAACATCAGTGAGATCCGGCCGGAGACCGGAAACCACTGCAGGATACCGGAGAAGAAGATGATGAGCAGGAGGCCCCACCAGAAGATCGGCATCGAATAGCCCACGAGGGCCACGCCCATCAGCGCCTGATCGAAAAACGATCCACGCTTGATCGCCGCTATCACACCTGCCGGGATACCGAGTGCGACAGCGATGATGATCGCACAGAGCGAAAGCTCGACCGTGGCGGGAAAGAGCGCGAGGAACTGGTCGAGAATCGGTTTCTTCGAAACGATGGAAGAGCCGAAGTCCCCGGTCAGAACGCCTCCGAGATAATCCAGGTATTGAATTACCATTGGCCGGTCGAGGCCGAGCTGCTGACTGATCAACGCGTGGCGCTCTGGCGACATGACGCGCTCGCCCGAGAGCAATGCGACGGGATCGCCTGGCAGCAATCGGATAAACGAAAAGGCGATAATCGAGACCCCGATGAAGGTCGGGATCAACACGGCAAGACGCCGCAACAGGAAGCCAAACATTCTAAACCTTCGATGGTTTTTCGGTCTTGGCCGATTCATGGGCTTGTCAAGCCATGGAAACGGCAATCGAGGCGTCATCGCCACATTTTTCGGCGTCTCATAAGAAAATGCCGCGGGAAACGCAACGCGTCCCGCGGCAAAAATATTGGGAGTGTCTAATTATTCGGCGATATCGACAGCTTCGAAGGTAAAGTCGCCAAGCGGGCTCTGGGTAAAGCCGGTGACACCCTTGCGCATCGGGACGACGGAAAGGGAGTGATCGAGTGTCGCCCAGGGAGCTTCCTTCTTGAAGACGGTCTGAGCCTGTTCGTAGAGTTTGGTGCGCTCGGACTGATCAGACGTGACCTTGGCCTTCTTCACCAGATCGTCGAACTCCTTGTTGCACCACTGAGCACGGTTGTTGCCGCCGACGGCATTGCAGCCCAGCAAAGTGTCGAGGAAGTTGTCAGGATCGCCGTTGTCGCCGGTCCAGCCGAGGATAACGGCACCGTCACGATCCTTGGCCTTGGAGCGATCCAGGTACTCAGCCCATTCGTAGGACACGATCTCGACCTTGACGCCGATCTTGGCAAAATCGTCCTGGATGATCTCGGCAGCGCGGCGGGCATTCAGCATGTAAGGACGCGAAACCGGCATCGCCCAGACCTTCATGGAGAGGTCCTTGACGCCGGCATCAGCCAGCATCTTCTTGGCCGCGTCGAGGTCATACGCATCATCCTGAGTGGATTCATTGTAGGACCACATGGTCGGCGGGATCGGGTTTTTAGCGGGCGTTGCCATGCCCTGGAAGACGGCGTCGACGATGGCCTTCTTGTTGATCGCCTTGTTGAGCGCCTTGCGGACTTCGACCTTGTCGAAGGGAGCCTGGGTGGTGTTGTAGGCGAAATAGGCCACGTTCAGGCCTTCCTGTTCCAGCACGGTCAGGTTGGGGTTGGACTTCATGGACTGGACGTCGGCGGCGTTCGGATACGGCATCAGGTGGCATTCGCCGGCCTGCAGCTTCTGGTACCGAACGGCTGCATCAGTCGTGATAGCGAAAACGAGATCGTCGATCTTCGGCGCCGGACCCCAATAGTCGGCGTTCTTTTTGTAGCGGATGACCGCATCCTGTTGATAACCGACGAAGATGAACGGACCAGTGCCGACCGGCATCTGGTTGAGCTGCTCCTTCTTGCCGGCCTTGTCGAGGCTGTCGGCATATTCCTTCGACATGATCGAAGCAAAGGGCATGGCAAGGTTGGCGAGGAACGGAGCTTCCGGCTTGTTCAGCGTGAACTTCACCGTGAGGTCGTCAACCTTCTCGACGGACTTGATGAGCTCCGGGAAACCCATGCCGGCAGCATATTCCCAGGCTGCGCCGGGGATATACTGATTCCACGCATTCTTCGCATCAATCTGACGGCCGATGGAGAAGACGACGTCATCGGCATTCAGGGTGCGGGCGGGCGTGAAGAAGTCGGTCGTCTGGAACTTCACGTTCTGCCGCAGCTTGAAGGTGTAGACAGTGCCATCCTGCGAAATTTCCCAGCTTTCCGCGAGGCCTGGCTCCGGCTGCGTCGTGCCCGGCTTGAACTCGAGCAGACGGTTGTAGATGGGATGAGCGGAAGCGTCGAAGGTCGTGCCGGCGGTGTAAAGGCCGGGATCGAAACCTTCCGGAGAACCTTCGGAGCAGTAAACGAAGGTCTTGGCGCTGGCTGCACTGGCAAAGAACGTTGCCGACAGAAGTGCTGCGGCAAGGGTGAGCTTGTATTTCATAACGGTCTCCCTGTGACCTCTGGCCGGTTGCCCGACCCGGTTGATTTGTGTCGTTAGGATGATGCGCCGCAGGGCGCTTCAAGCTTGATATTCTTGTTATTCACCTCCCGGTCGGCGAAACTTGCCGTCGCCCATTACAGTAATTTCACAGTAATTTCTCCTGACGACCTGCCCCAGCTTGCGCCGCGCATCTCCACCTTGGTCGCCTTTGGCATCGATCGGGATCGCCCGTATCGAATTCCGCTTGCATTTCATTTTTTAGAAAAATTTCCACAAATTTGGCAAAATCCCCGTATGTTCTTATTATTTTAGATCCATTCCTTGGATTTTCGGCGGGCTGCGGCGCGAGAGCATAGCGATTATGATCTCGTTGTCGAGATGCTAAAATTCGCATGCCGATCACATCCGCTTTTCCAATGCCTCATCTTTCCGTAGCGTCAATTTTGCTGCGTCGCCGCATTGTCATCGAGCCAAAATGGAGTACGGTTCGGGCCTCCCAGAGGCATAGGCGTATCGAGGCAACGATTTTTATGACGACAGGCAATTCCAATCTCCCGCTCGTTTGGGATTTCATAGACCGCAAGACGGAAGTGTTCACCGATCTTGCGGACCGTGTCTGGGAGACGCCGGAAACCTGCTACATGGAGAAGCTTTCCGCCGCCGCGCACCGCGAAATGCTGGAGGCGCAAGGTTTTCGGATCACGGAAAATGTGGCCGGCATCCCGACCGCTCTCATCGGCGAAGCGGGCGAGGGCGGGCCGGTGATCGCGTTCCTCGGCGAGTACGATGCCCTGGCCGGCCTCAGTCAAAAGGCGGGTGCGGTTCACCAAGAGCCGCTGATCCCCGGCGCCAATGGTCACGGCTGCGGCCATAACCTCCTCGGCTCGGCTTCGCTGCTTGCGGCGACCGCGCTCAAGGATTGGCTGGAAATGACTGGCACGCCCGGCCGCGTGCGCTATTACGGCTGCCCGGCGGAAGAAGGCGGCGCCGCAAAGGCGTTCATGGTGCGGGCCGGCGCCTTCGAGGATGTCGACATCGCCATCAGCTGGCATCCGAGCAATTTCGCCGGCGTGCAGCGGGAGACCTCGCTTGCCAACTGCCGGATCGATTTCACTTTCACAGGTAGGGCAGCGCATGCTTCGGCCGTGCCGGAGCTTGGCCGCAGCGCGCTCGATGCCGTTGAATTGATGAATGTCGGTGTCAATTATATGCGGGAGCACATGCCTTCCGATTGCCGCATCCACTATGCGGTCCTCGATACCGGCGGCATTTCGCCGAACGTGGTGCAGGCGCATGCCAAGGTTCGTTATGTCGTCCGTGCGCCTGAACTGCCTGGCCTTCTGGCGTTGATCGAACGTGTGAAGAAGATCGCCGAGGGGGCGGCGCTGATGACCGAGACCAAGGTCGAAAGCACGATCCTTGCAGGCGTTTCCAACCTCATCGTCAACAAGCCGCTGATGGATGCGATGCAGGACATCTGGGACAGCATGGGACCGCCGCCTTTCGATGAAGCCGATGTTGCGTTCGCCGAGAAGATACGTGCGACTCTGACGCCGGAAGATATTGCCGCGAGCTGGAATCAGGAACGCCTCGAGCCAAGGGACATCCCGCTGGCGGATTTCGTCCTACCAGCTCACAACGAGGTGAGGCAAATGGGCGGGTCGACGGATGTCGGCGATGTGAGCTGGGTCGTGCCGACCGTGCAGGCCTATGGTGCGACGCTCGCCGTCGGCACCCAGCTTCATACCTGGCAGGTGGTGGCGCAGGGGCAGAGCGCGCTTGCCCACAAGGGCATGGTTTCCGCCGCCAAGGCGATGGCTGCGACCGGCCTTGCGGCAATCGAAAGCGAGCAGCTTCGTGAAGCCGCCTGGGGGGATCTCAAGAAGCGTCGCAAGGGCCAGGAATACACCAGTCCCATTCCGCCCGGAGCCGAGCCGCCCGTCGCGGCGATGACGGTCAAATGACCAAATGCGCTGATTGACGCGTCAATTATTTTGAACGGTGTTCGGCTTGAGCGCGGCGATTTGGGCTGTCCAATCTCGCCGTTTCCGCCTATGAAATTTTTATGCGTTCCGCATGTTTCACAGGAGGTCCGTCGTGACTATTCAGCCCAATTCCATCGAAGCCCGCGACAAGGCTTACCAGCTTCATTCCTACACCAATGCCCGGGCGCTGGAGCGTGACGGTTCACTGGTGATCGATCGCGGCGAGGGCGTCTATGTCTATGACAACAATGGCAAGAAGTATATCGAGGCCATGGCCGGGCTGTGGAGCGTTGCGGTCGGCTTTGGCGAGAACCGTCTCGTCGAAGCGGCCGCCAGGCAGATGGCGAAGCTCCCATACTACCACACCTTCACGGCTCGCAGTCACGGTCCCTCCGTCGAACTGGCCGAGAAGCTGATACAGATGGCACCTGTGCCGATGTCCAAGGCCTATTTCACCAATTCCGGTTCCGAGGCCAATGACACGGCGATGAAGATGGTCTGGTATCGCTCGAATGCCTTGGGCAAGCCGGAGAAGAAGAAAATCATCTCCCGTATCAAGGGCTATCATGGTGTGACGATCGCCAGTGCCAGCCTGACCGGCCTGCCGAACAACCATCGTTCCTTCGACCTGCCGCTACCGGGCATCTTCCATACGACCTGCCCGCACTACCGCGTCTTCAAGCAGGAAGGTGAAACCGAATCGGCCTTCGTCGAGCGTTGCGCGAAGGACCTTGAGGATCTGGTTCTGCGGGAAGGTCCGGAGACGGTTGCGGCCTTCATCGGCGAACCAGTCATGGGGGCCGGCGGCGTCATCGTGCCGCCCGCGGGCTATTGGGAAGCAATCCAGAAGGTACTGAAGAAATATGACATCCTCTTCATCGCCGACGAAGTGATCTGCGGCTTCGGCCGCACCGGTAAGATGTTCGCCACCGAGACTTTTTCGCTGGAACCGGACATCATCACCGTCTCCAAACAGATTTCGTCGTCCTACCAGCCGATCTCAGCGCTGCTGATCAACGAGAAGGTTTACCAGCCACTTGCCGACGAATCGGCGAATATCGGCACATTCGGCCATGGGGTGACGGCAGCCGGCCATCCGGTTGCAGCGGCCGTGGCTCTGGAGAACATCGCGATCATCGAGGAGCGCGATCTTGTCGGCAACGTGCGGGCGTTGGCACCGAAATTCCAGAGCCGGCTGAAGGCAATGGAAAGCCATCCTCTGGCGATCGAGGCCCGTGGCACCGGTCTGATCGGTGCCTTGGAACTCAAGCCGCGCGACGGGTTCGCTGCCGGCGAACTCGGCCCGAAGCTGCTTGCAGTCATGCTGGAAAAAGGGCTCATCTCGCGCGCCATCGGTGATTCACTGGCGCTTTGCCCGCCAATGATAATTAGTGAGAGCCAAGTGGATGCGGTCTTCGACCTGTTCGAAGACTCGCTCAACGCTTTCCAGAAGCAGCTTTCTGCCTGACAGTCTTTCGGAGCCGGACTTAATAAGGTCACCGTTCGGCTCCGATTGCGCAAAATGCGCGCGCGCCTATATTTCGCGTCATGCTTGAGCTCGCTGAGACCTATTGGCCGCATATCCTCTTCACCATTTCGGTCCTGGCGGGAACGGCAGCGGCGATTCATGCCGCCATGACGAAAGCGGAGGTGCGTTCTGCGGTCGGTTGGGTCGGCATCATCGTCCTTTCCCCGATTGTCGGGGCGCTACTCTATCTGATCGCCGGTATCAATCGCATACGCCGTACCGTCATCAGCGATCGTCGAGCGCTGCTCCAGGGAGATATCCGCGCTCATTTTGCTTCCTATGACGCTACCGATGATCTGGTGACCGGGCAATTCGGTTACAGGTTCCGAGCAATGAAAACACTTGGCGATCGTGTGACGCATCATCGCCTGACGACCGGCAACACGATCCTGGCGCTCGATACTGGCGACGAAGCTTATGGCGCGATGCTAGAGGCGATCGGCCAGGCGCAACGCAGCATCATCCTCGAGACCTATATCTTCGATCGCGACCGGATCGGTCAGCGATTTGTCGACGCGCTGATCGCGGCCGTAAAACGCGGTGCCGAAGTGCGCATTCTGATCGACGCCGTCGGCGCCCGGTATTCGGTGCCGAGTGTGCTCGGCATACTCCGAGATGGCGGCGTCACGGTCGATGTCTTTAACGGCAACGTCATTATGGGGCTGCGATTGCCCTATGCGAATCTCAGGACCCACCGGAAAATCCTGGTCATCGACGGCAGGGTGGCTTTTACCGGCGGCATGAATATCCGCGAGGGCTTTTCGCGCGAATTCAGCCGCGACAAATGTTCCCTCGATACGCATTTCAAGATCACGGGGCCGGTCGTGGCCGATCTCTTTGCAATTGCCGCGGCTGATTGGCGATTTGCGACTGAGGAAATGCTGACAGGGGAACCCTGGGCGCTCGATCCGTCCGAAACGGAGCCAGGGAATCCGGTTTTCATTCGGGCGGTTTCCTCCGGTCCCGACCGGAGCGTCGAGACGAACCACAAGATGCTGATGGGTGCTTTTTCCGTGGCGCGCTCCTCAATCCGGATCGTCTCGCCCTATTTCCTGCCGGACCGGGAACTGATCACCGCACTGATTACTGCAGCACGGCGCGGTGTGGCAGTCGATATCGTCGTGCCCACCGCCAATAATCTCGTTCTGGTCGACCGTGCGATGACGGCGCAGTTTGACCAGATGCTGAAGAACTATTGCCGTATATGGCGTGCTTCGGGGCCTTTCGACCATTCCAAGCTGATGGCAATCGACGGATGTTGGGCCTATATCGGTTCCTCAAATCTCGATCCACGGTCGCTGCGGCTCAATTTCGAGGTGGATCTTGAAGTTTTCGACCGTCCTTTTGCCGAAGCGCTGGAACGAAGGATCGATCTGGCGATTTCTTCGGCGACCGAAGTGACGCTTGATGGATTACAGTCCAGGCCCTTCCTCGTGCGGCTCATCGAGCGGGTGCTTTGGCTGGGTTCGCCTTATCTCTAGTGATGATGGGAAAAGCTGGATCAGCAAGCGGATTATCGTATAGTTTGTGTGTATGCGAATAGCCTTTCAGATCATGCGGGAAAAACGCCCAAATCTCTCAGCAAGCATTCTGGCATCCATCCGAGCGCACAAGAATCGGGGCGTGGGGGGCCATGAGCCCCATGATCGCAGCAAGGGCATGCTGATTGCCTCCTACAATGTCCATAAATGCGTTGGCGTCGACGGCAAGTTCGATCCCGCTCGAACCAGCCATGTGATCCGCGAGATCGGAGCCGATGTGCTCGCCCTCCAGGAAGCCGATACCCGGTTCGGCGAACGGCGGGGGTTGTTGGATCTTGCGTGGATGGAGCGAGAGACCGGGCTTTTCCCGGTCCCTGTCAATGGAGTCACCAAGGCTCATGGCTGGCATGGCAACGCGGTCTTCCTTCGCGAGGGGCTGGTCCGCGATGTGCATCAGGTGAAGTTACCCGGGCTTGAGCCGCGTGGTGCGCTTATCACGGAACTCGAACTCAAGGACGGCAGCATGTTCCGTATCATTGCGGCGCATCTCGGCCTGCTCAACCGCTCGCGGCATCAGCAGGCGCGCGTCATTCTCGATATCCTGAGTTCGCGCGAAGAGCAGCCGACCGTATTGATGGGCGATCTCAACGAATGGCGGCTGGGCGACCGGTCCTCGCTCAACACGCTTGCCTCCGTTTTCGGCTTGCCTGCAGCCGTACCGAGCTTTCCCTCTCGCTTGCCGGTTCTGGCGCTCGACCGGATCATGGCGAACCGCCCGGGGCTCATCGACGCCGTGAAGACCCATGATACGCCGCTTGCCCGGCTCGCTTCCGACCACCTGCCAATCAAGGCCGTGCTGAAGCTCGGCAAGCTGCCATTTGCCGAGGCGGTAGAGACCGGCTGATGCTGTTGCTTCAATCTTTACGGCGGCCAAAGGCATCGTTAGGGTTGCCAGCCGGCCCACCCTCTCTCCCCTCGACTGGATTTCCGCATGACTGATATCGCCATGATCGAAGCCGCCCGTGTCCGCCTTGATGGTCACGTGCGCCGAACACCGCTGCTTTCTTCTCCATTCCTGGACGAGATCGCCGGACGGCGCATCTTTGTAAAGCCGGAATGCCTGCAGCATACGGGCTCTTTCAAATTTCGGGGGGCCTGGTCTGCGATTTCGGCTCTACCGGCAGAGGTGCGCGCCAAAGGGGTGATTGCCTTTTCCTCCGGCAACCATGCACAGGGTGTCGCGCTAGCGGCCAGAATGCACGGCATTCCGAGCGTCATTGTCATGCCGTCCGACGCTCCCCGCATCAAGATGGAGAACACCCGTGCCTATGGCGCCGAGGTTGTGCTCTATGACCGAGCCAACGAGGATCGCGATGCGATCGGCGAGAGGCTATCGCGGGAGCGCGGTCTGACGCTGATCAAGCCTTTCGATGAGCCGCTGGTTATTGCCGGTCAGGGAACGACCGGTCTTGAAATTGCAGAGCAGGCCAAGGAAGAGGGGATCGGGAAGGCGGATGTTCTCGTGCCGACAGGTGGCGGCGGTTTCATTTCCGGCGTTGCACTGGCACTCGAAGCCAAGGCACCGCAGTTCCGTGTCCATCCTTGCGAACCGCAGGACTTCGATGATGTGACGCGTTCTCTTGCATCCGGAAAGATCGAGCGCAATGCGGCGCAATCCGGTTCACTCTGCGATGCGATCATTACGCCTCAGCCGGGCAACATCACATTTCCGATCATGTCGCGGCTCTGCGGCCCAGGTCTGGTCGTTACCGAGGACGAGGCGCTTCATGCGGTGGTGCTTGCCTTCAGCCGCCTGAAGATCGTGGTCGAGCCGGGTGGTGCGGTGGCGTTGGCGGCTGCTCTTTTTCATGGTGAGACACTGGGCGACACGGTGATTGCTGTGTGCTCCGGCGGCAATATCGACGTCGATGTCTTCCGCCTGGCGCTCGACAAGTTTCCTGCCTAATTGGCGGCCGGCATGGCCGGGGTATAATAAACTGTTAACTCGTCAAAGCCGCCGTTAAGAAAAAAGGATTTTCTACCGCACGCGTATCGGGTGAAACATTATCTCTATCGAGTTAATCGTGATAAGTTAACATAGGAGTGCTCTGAAAGGGCAAACCAGAACCCGGGAGATATCCATGCAGCGAGCTCAGCATCAGACACGGTCCTTCCCAGTTCGCAACGTCGCCTTCACAAGCAAATGGCAGTGGGTTACCAATACCGCTCTGGTGATCGCAGCCTTCATCTTCCTTGGGGCAGTGACGCTCGGCCTGTTCCCTTAAGCTTCCGATCCTTTCCAGGATCGCACCATACACCTTCCGCGCTCTACCGGCTCGGGAGGTGTTGCAATTTTCAGGCTATTTCATCGGCAGATAGGCTTCGGCAAGTTCCACCCAGAAGCTCGTGCCGATCGGTAACGCGTCATCGTTGAAATCGAAGCGCGGATGATGCAGCGGCGGGTCGTTGTCACTGCGCTTGGTGCCGAGGAGAAAATAGGTCCCTGGCCGCTCTGCCAGCATATAGGCAAAATCCTCGCTGCCCATCGATGGACGCGGCAAATCGACGACCTTTTCCTCGCCGAAGACCCGCTTGGCCAGATTGCGAACGAACGCCGTTTCCGTCTGGTGGTTGATCGTCGCCTCATAGCCGCGTTTATAGTCTATCGTCACAGTCATGCCGTAGCTTGCCGCCTGACCTTCGGCGATCATGCGAATGCGATTTTCCAGTTCATTGCGGACGATCGGATCGAAGGAGCGGATCGTCAGAACCATCTCCGCCCGCTCTGGAATCACGTTGCTGGCCGTGCCGGCATGAAAGGCTCCGACGGTAACGACCGTCGGATCGAGCGGATGAACGTTTCGCGAGGCGATTGTCTGCAGCGCCATGATGATGCTTGCGCCGCAGACGATCGGATCGGCGGTGTCCTGAGGCTCGGCACCATGGCCGCCGCGGCCGTTGACGACGATGCGGCATTCGTCAACTGCCGCCATCATGGCGCCGTCCTTCACGCCGATCTGCCCGAAAGCCAGGCTTGGATCGTTATGCAGGCCGAAGACGGCGTCACAGGGAAAGCGCTCGAAAAGGCCGTCGTCGATCATCAGCTTTGCCCCGCCGAAATTTTCCTCGGCTGGTTGGAAGATCAGGTGCATCGTGCCGTCGAAATTCTTCCGCTCCGCAAGGATCCTGGCGGCTCCCAGTAGCATGGCGGTGTGGCCGTCATGACCGCAGGCATGCATCAAGCCTTTGTTCCTGCTGGCATATTCGACGCCGGTCTCCTCCTCGATCGGCAGTGCGTCGATATCGGCACGGATAGCGAGGGCGCGATTACTGACGCCATTCCTGAGTGTCGCGACGAGCCCGGTCCGGCCAAGGCCACGAGTGACTTCGTAACCGAACTCGATGAGTTGCCTGGCGATGAAATCAGCCGTGTTGAACTCCGAAAGTCCGAGCTCGGGATATTGATGAAGGTAGCGGCGGATCGCTATCAATTCGGCCATGTAATTGGAAAACTGGATCGTCATTTCTCAAAGTACCGGAATTTCGATTGGATTGTTTGCGGGCGAACCGAGGCCATATCTTTCCGCTCGACATATGAATAGCAGCGTGAGCCGCCGGAGGTAACCTGCCGGCGATCAAATTTCACGCCATGCAGGAGTATCTAAGAGGAGAAATGCGTACATTGCATCTGTGTGGAAATTCCGCGCATTATCCATAGCCCACTTCCGTTCAGCCTCTATTCAGGCTGCCCCGGCTAGAGGCGGAAGATGTGTCAATCCGCGAAAAGCGGGCAATAGATTTCGGTCAATCATTTGCAATATCGAGGCCGCCCTCTATTTCCCTTCTTCGCGGATTTGCGTCAGATGGTCACCATAATCAAAATGATAACTGGCGCTTCTGATGCAGGCCGAGTAAGGCGAGGCCGACAAACCCCCAAGAGTTTTCACCCAGAAGCCGTATCCATGTCCCTTCACAATACGTCGCCAGTTTCCTCACGCGAAACCGAAGCCAAGCAGATAGACCACAACGATTCCATCCGCTCGACTTACTTCAACATCGACGGTTTGAGGGAATGTGGCGAGAAACTCGGGCGGGAGGGGACGTCCGGCCTGCCCGGCTTCGCGGGATTCGATTTCTTTCAACGTCTCAAGGAGAATGAGAAGGAGATCTTCCGGGTCTATCGGGCGGCCGCTGTCGATGTGGATGCCGGCGCGACAATTACGCCGGCTGCGGAATGGCTGCTCGACAACTACTACATCGTCGAGGAAGCGATTCAGGAAGTCCGCCGCGATTTTCCGCGCAAATTCTACCGCCAGCTTCCGACGATGACGGTTGCCGGCGAGGAAATGCCGCGTGTTCTGGCGCTTGCCTGGCTGTATGTCGCCCACACGCACAGCAGCTTGTCCCATGACGGGCTCGGGGCGATGGTCGAAGGCTTCCAGCTCAACGAGCCGCTTCAGATCGGCGAGCTCTGGGCGTTGCCCTCTTTCACACGTTTTGTCCTGATCGAGAACCTTCGCCGCATCGCTACGCGCGTCGACCGCTCTCGCAACATGCGCCGTCGCGCGAATGAAGTTGCCGACGAGATTATCCGTCTCAACGACGAGACCGCGAGCGCCGGGTTGCTCAAGGGCGTTGAAGATCTGACGAACGACAACACCTTCACTACTCAGTTTCTCTATCGCTTGCGCAACGCATCTCAGACGTCCGGCTTCGCGATCGCCTGGCTGGAGCAGCGGCTGGAGCAGGCCGGCACCGATACCGAAGAAGTGATGCTCGCCGAGCAGAATCGCCTTTCGTCCGGCAACGTGACGATGGGTAACATCATCAAGAGCTTGCGCGAGATCGACGATACGGAATGGAGCGTATGGTTCGAGGAAGTCTCGCAGATCGACAGGATCTTCCGCGAGCGTACAGACTATCAAGCTCTCGATTTCGGATCGCGCAACGCTTATCGAAACCGCATCGAACAGGTCGCCCGCCGCTCTCGTAGAAGCGAAGCGGAAGTGGCGGAAGTGGCGATCCGTTTGGCTGAAGAGGCGGCTGCCCAGGAAAATGCCGATCCGCGCGAAACCAATATCGGCGCTTTCGTCGTGGGCCGCCGGCTGAAGGAACTGGAAGCGGCGGTCGGTTACAAACCGCTCTTGGTCCAGCAGATCGTGCGTCTCGTCCGTCGCCTCAACTGGTTCGCCATCGCCGGGCCTGTCATTTTCCTGACGGTATTGGCAATGGCGATCGCCGGCTGGTTCCTCGTGCAGGCGGACATGCCGCTGCCGGTCGTTTTCTTCTTCTTGCTGATGTTTGCATTGCCGGCTTCCGAAGGTGTGACGGGCCTTTTCAATACACTCGTCACTTACGTGGTAAGGCCGGCGCGGCTCGTTGGTTACGAATTCAAGGAAGGCATTCCGGAGGAGGCGAAGACGCTTGTCGTGGTGCCCTGCCTGATTTCGGACCGCGATACGGTCGACGAACTCGTTCGCAACCTTGAAGTCCACTATCTCGCCAATCCGCACGGCGAGATCTATTTCGCGCTCTTGAGCGACTGGCGCGACGGCAAGTTTGAGGAAACAGACGCTGACCTGGAAATTCTCGATTATGCCAAGCGCGAGGTCGCTGCGCTTGCCGCCAAATATGCCCGTGACGGTAAAACACGCTTCTACCTCTTGCACCGCCGCCGCCTTTTCAACCCAAACGAGGGCGCCTGGATGGGGTGGGAGCGCAAGCGCGGCAAGCTGCACGAACTGAACCTTCTGCTCCGCGGCGATCGCGATACCACCTATCTTCCGGGCGCCAACATCGTGCCGGAAGGCATCCAGTATGTCATGACGCTCGATGCCGACACGCGCCTGATGCGCGACGCGGTGACGAAACTCGTCGGCAAGATGCATCATCCAATCAATCGACCAGTGCTCGATCCGAAGTCGAACCGCGTGATCCACGGCTATGGTCTCATGCAGCCACGCGTGACGCCTTCGCTAACGACCGGCAAGGAAGCCTCGGTCTTCCAGCGTGTCTTTTCGGTCGGACGCGGTCTCGATCCTTATGTCTTCACCGTCTCCGATGTCTATCAGGACCTCACCGGCGAGGGTAGCTTCACCGGCAAGGGCCTGTACCATGTCGATGCTTTCGAGGCTTCGCTCAAGGGACGGATCGACGAGAACTCGGTGCTTTCGCACGACCTCCTCGAAGGTTCCTTTGCACGTTGCGCGCTGGTGACTGACGTGGAACTGGTCGAGGACTTCCCGATCCGTTACGAGGTCGAAGTCTCCCGCCAGCATCGCTGGGCCCGTGGCGATTGGCAGCTTCTACCGTATATTCTTGATCCGAAGCGCGGCGTCACGGCGCTTGGCCGCTGGAAGATGATCGATAACCTGCGCCGCTCGCTCACGCCAATTGCCTGGTTCTTCGCTTCCGTACTTGGTTGGTATTTCATGGATCCGCTTGGCGCGCTGATCTGGCAGATCCTGCTGATCTTCTCGCTGTTCGTCGCTCCGACCTTGTCACTGGTTACCGGCCTTCTGCCGCATTCCACAGACATCGTCCCCAGAGCGCATTTCTACTCCGTCTGGTCAGATATCCGCTCCGCCAATGCGCAGGTTGCGCTTCGCGTCGTCTTCATTGCGGATGCCGCCTGCATCATGACGGATGCGATCACCCGCTCTCTCTATCGCCTGTTCTTCAGCCGCAAGCTGATGCTGGAATGGCGAACCGCTGCTTCAATCCAGTCGAGTGCGCAAGGCAGCCCGCAGGACTACTACAAAGCGATGTGGCATGCTCCGGCGATTGCGGTCCTCAGCATCATCCTCTCGGCAATTCCCGGCGACAATGCTTTCCTCGTCGGCATCCCGTTTGCCGTACTCTGGATCTTCTCGCCGCTCGTCGCCTGGTATGTGAGCCAATCGGCGGAAACGGAAGACCGTCTCTTTGTGCCGGAACCGGTGTCGGTTGAACTGCGCAAGATCGCCCGCCGCACCTGGCGCTACTTCGAAGCGTTCGTCACGCTCGAGCAGAACTATCTGCCGCCGGACAATTTCCAGGAGAAACCGGATCCGATCATCGCCAAGCGCACGTCGCCTACCAATATCGGCGTCTATCTGCTGTCGACGATTTCGGCGCGGAATTTCGGCTGGATCAGCTTTACCGACACGATCGAGCGCATCGAGCAGACTATTTCCAGCATAGAGAGAATGGACAAGTTCCGCGGCCATCTCTTCAACTGGTATCACACCGACACGCTGAAACCGCTCGGCCCCCGCTACGTCTCGTCGGTCGACAGCGGCAACCTCGCCGGTCATCTGATTGCAATCTCGTCGGCTTGCCGTATCTGGTCTGAGGCGCCGTCTGCGCACCTTCAGGGCAATCTCGACGGTATCGGGGATGTCGCGGGCATTCTCGCCGAAACGCTGAAGGCACTGCCGGACGACCGCAAAACCGTTCGTCCGTTGCGTCGTCGCCTCGAGGAGCGCATTGCCGGCTTCGGCAATGCGCTTGCCGCCGTTAAGCGTGAACACGAATTTGCCTCGATTCGCATCATCAATCTGGCAGTGCTCGCGCGCGATATCCAGAAGCTTGCGACCAATCTCGACCATGAAGTGCGTTCGACGCAAAGCGAGGAGGTCACCCGCTGGGCTGCATCGCTCGTCAATATCTGCGAGGTGCATATCGCCGATAGTGTCTTCGACAATGCCAATATCGAATCGTTGCGCGAGCGGTTGATCGCCTTGCGGGACCGCACCCGCAATCTTGCCTTCTCGATGGACTTCAGCTTCCTGTTCCGTAAGGAACGCCGGCTGCTGTCGATCGGTTATCGTGTCGAAACCAACGAGCTGGACGAAGCCTGCTACGACTTGCTGGCATCTGAATGCCGCCTCACCAGCCTTTTTGCGATCGCCAAGGGCGACATCCCGACCGAACACTGGTATCGCCTCGGCCGCCAGGTCGTGCCGATCGGCGCACAGGGTGCGCTCGTTTCGTGGTCCGGCTCGATGTTCGAATATCTGATGCCGCCGCTCGTCATGCAGGAGCGTCAGGGCGGCATTCTGAACCAGACGAACAATCTGGTGGTCAAGGAGCAGATGAATCACGGCAAGCGTCTCGGAACGCCCTGGGGTATTTCCGAAGCGGCTTTTAATGCCCGCGACCATCAGTTCAACTACCAGTACACGAATTTCGGGGTCCCGACCCTTGGTCTCAAGCGCGGTCTTGGGCAGAATGCGGTGATCGCGCCTTACGCGTCGATCCTTGCTAGCCAATATGATCCCATCGCGGCCGCGGAAAATCTGGAAGAGCTGCGCTCGCTCGGCGCACTTGGCATGTTCGGCTTCCACGATGCGGTCGATTTCACCCCGACCCGGGTGCCGGAAGGCCAGCGTTGCGCAGTGGTCTACAACTACTATGCCCATCATCACGGCATGTCGATCGCAGCGATTGCCAACGTCGTCATGAACGGTCTGTTGCGCGAGCTCTTCCATTCCGATCCGGTGATCGAAGCGGCCGAACTGCTTCTGCAGGAAAAGGCGCCGCGTGACATACCGGTCATGAGCGCCAAGCATGAGGAGACCCCCGGAAAGGGCCAGGGCGAACTGCTGCGCCCGGAAATCCGCACCATCAACAATCCGGCCTCCAAGGAGCGTGAACTGGTGCTTCTGTCGAACGGCCATTACTCGGTCATGCTCACGGCCACCGGCTCCGGTTATTCCCGCTGGAACGGCATGTCGGTCGCCCGCTGGAAACCCGACCCGACGGAAGACCGCTGGGGGCAGTTCCTGTTCCTGCGCGATACCACGACCGGTGACTGGTGGTCCGCGACCACCGAGCCGCGACGTGCGGAAGGCGAGCAGACGAAAGTCATCTTCAGCGATGAACGCGCCGAGTTCCACAAGACGATCGGCGACCTGACGAGCATCGTCGAATGTATCGTCGCAACGGAACACGATGCGGAGGGGCGCCGCTTGACGCTGCTCAACATGGGGACCGAGGATCGTTTCATCGAGGTAACCTCCTACCTGGAGCCCGTACTGGCGGCAGAAGATGACGACAATGCTCATCCGGTCTTCTCGCGCATGTTCGTCCGCACCGAGATCGGCAAGCGTGGCGACGTGATCCGCGCCTGGCGCAACAAGCGCAACCCGAATGATCCGGATATGATCATCGCGCATCTGGCGGCCGACAATGCAGGCTCGGCGCGTCCCACCGAATTCGAAACGGATCGCCGGAAGTTCCTGGGCCGCGGTCGTACGCTTTCGGAGGCTGCCGCATTCGATGACGGTGCGACACTCTCCGGCACCGACGGTTTCACGCTCGATCCGATCCTCTCGTTGCGCCGGGTCGTTCGCGTACCAGCCGGAAAGAAGGTAAGCGTCATATTCTGGACGATCGCCGCACCGAAGCGCGACGAACTCGACCAGGCAATCGAACGTTACCGTCATCCGGATGCGTTTCAGACCGAACTCACCCAGGCCTGGACACGCACGCAGGTACAGATGCGCCATCTCGGCGTATCGTCCCAGGATGCTGCGGCCTTCCAGCATCTGGCGCGCTATCTCATCTATCCGGACATGCAGCTTCGCGCTGATCAGTCAACGATCCAGGCCGGCATGCAACCGCAGTCGTCGCTCTGGCCGTCCTCCGTCTCGGGTGATTTCCCGATCTTCACGCTACGCATCAATGACGACAACGACATGGCGGTCGCCAAGGAAGCGATGAGCGCACAGGAATACCTGCGGTCACGCGGCGTGGTCTCGGACCTCGTGATCTTCAATGAGCGTGCCGCGTCCTACGCGCAGGAAATGCAGCATGCGATCGAATATCTCTCCGAAACCGCCCGTCGGCTCGGTCAGCAGGAAGGCCAGCGTCAGCACGTCTTTTCGCTTCGACGCGACATCATGGAGGAGGAGGGATCGGAGAGCCTGATCGCCGCTTCTCGCGTAGTCCTTCATGCACGCAACGGCAAAATCAGCGACCAGCTCAATCGCGCTGCCTCTATCTTTGCGCCGCCGAAGGATCAAGAGGTCGAGATCGATCGTCGCCCGCTGTCGAAGGGCGAGATCTTCCAGGCTCCGGCAGAGATCGGGACAGCCGCCGATCTGGACTTCTGGAACGGCTACGGCGGCTTCTCGAAGGATGGCAGCGAATATGTCGTCCGCCTGTACGGTGGTCAGGCTACGCCTCAGCCGTGGATCAACGTTATCTCCAACGAGAAGTTCGGTTTCCATATCTCGGCGGAAGGAGCAGGCTTCACCTGGGCGCAGAATTCCCGCGACTACCAGTTGACGCCGTGGTCGAACGACATGGTCATCAATCGGCCCAGCGAAGCGTTCTACGTTGCCGACCGGGACAGCGGTGCCATCCTCACGCCATTTGCCGCTCTGTCGCGCAAGCCGGAAGTCAAGTTTGAGGCTCGCCATGGTCTCGGCTATTCGGTCTTCACCTCCGAGGATGACGGCCTGAGGCTGGAACTGATGCAGACGGTCGATCGCACACGTCCGGCCAAGCTGTCGTCGTTCTTCCTGCGCAATATTGGCTCCGAGACCCGTAAGCTGCGAGTTTACGGTTATGCGGAATGGCTGCTCGGCAGTAATCCGGCGCGATCGATTCCGTTAATCCTGTCGAGCCGCGACGAGGAAACAGGAGCGCTCTTCGCGACCAATCCCTACAGCATCGATTATCGCCGTTTTGCTTTCATGGCGATGAAGGAGATGCCGTCCGGCTTCACGGCCAGCCGCCGTGAATTCATCGGCAGGTTCGGTTCGGTGCAGTTGCCGGCTGCGGTTACGTCCGCTTCAGCGCTCAACAGCTCGCTTGATTTGGACGGCGATCCGTGCGCGGCGCTTTGCTGCGATATCGAGCTTGCGCCGGGTGAGGAAAAGAAGCTCACCTTCTTCCTCGGGGACGCGGATACGAAAGAAGATGCACAGGCGCTTGTCGCTGAACTGCGCAGCGAAGAGTTCGATGCGGTTCTCAAGGCAAGTCGCGATTTCTGGAAGGGGTTCACCGGGCGTCTCAAGATATCGACGCCGGATAAGTCGCTCGACAACATGGTCAATCACTGGCTGCCCTATCAGGCATTCGGTTGCCGCATCCTGGCTCGTACGGCCTTCTATCAGGCATCTGGAGCCTTCGGTTTCCGTGATCAATTGCAGGATACGCTGGCCTTCTTGGTGCATGAGCCGTCGCTTGCCCGCCGCCAGATCGTCAATGCGGCCTCGCGGCAGTTCAAGGAAGGCGATGTGCAGCACTGGTGGCTGCCAAATTCCGGCGCCGGTGTCCGCACGATGATTTCCGACGATGTGGTCTGGCTGGCCTATGCGGCGCATCAGTATGTCGCGGCAACGGGCGACAAGTCGCTGCTGGACGAAGAGCTCGCCTTCCTGGAAGGTCCGCTTCTGGAAAAGCACAAGCATGATGCTTTTTTCAAACCGGAGATTTCGTCCGAGACGGCGAGCCTCTATGAACATGCGGCGAGAGGGCTTGACCTTGCGATCGTCCGCACTGGCGACAACGGCCTGCCACTGATCCTCGGGGGCGACTGGAACGACGGCATGAACAGAGTTGGGGTCGGCGGCCGTGGCGTGAGTGTCTGGCTTGGTTGGTTCCTTGCAAGTGCTCTGCGGAACTTCCTGCCTTACGCGCAGGAGCGGAATGACCGTCAGCGTGTCGAGCTATGGACGGCCCATCTTGAAGGCCTGAGGCAAGCTCTGGAGAAGGCCGGCTGGGACGGTAGCTATTATCGTCGCGGCTATTTCGACGATGGGTCTCCGCTCGGTTCCAGCACCAGCGATGAATGCCGTATCGATTCACTCGCCCAGTCCTGGAGCGTACTTTCCGGGGAGGGCGATCCGGATCGTGCCCGCCAAGCCATGGATGCGGTGCTCGACAAGCTGGTCGACGACGAAGCGGGCATCATCCGTCTCTTCACGCCGCCGTTCCAGGATACCCGCAAGGATCCCGGCTATATCCGCGCATATCCGCCGGGCGTCCGGGAGAATGGCGGCCAGTATACCCATGCGGCAATCTGGGTTGTGCTTGCTCTGGCGGCGCAGAAGCGTGGCGACGATGCCTGGAAGTGCTTCCAGATCCTCAATCCGATCAACCATGCGCTCGACCGCTCCGCAGCAGAGACCTACCGCGTGGAGCCTTATGTGATATCGGCCGATGTCTATGGTCATGGGCCGTACACCGGGCGAGGCGGCTGGAGCTGGTACACAGGCTCGGCCGGCTGGCTCTATCGCGCGGCGGTTGAAGGTATTCTTGGCCTTCGGCGCCAAGGAGATAGGCTCTTTGTCGACCCGGTCCTGCCGACCGGCTGGAACGGCTTTACCGCCGAACTTACGATCGACGACGTGGTTCACAAGATTGAGGTCGAAAACGGCAAGGTGACTGTCGACGGCAAGGCGGTGAACGAAACGGAAGGTTTTCTCTTGGGCACATCCGCTGCCAGGAAATTGTCAGAGCCGGCTCATAGCTAATACCTGCCGGTAAGAATCAACCAAAGAAAACCCGCCGCCAAACAAATGGCGGCGGGTTTTCTCTTGGTAGTCGGGAAGATCAGATCAGGCGGGTTGCGCGACTGCTCCGGCCTCATTCCTGGTATCGTCGTCAGTCAGGATGCCGCTGGCTTTGAGCAGCGAAGCGAAACGCCCGCCACTCTGGCTGAGCTCATCGTAGCTGCCCATCTCGATGATGCGACCATTGTCGAGGAAGATCACCTTGTTGGCATCCCGGATGGTCGACAGCCTGTGGGCAATGATAAAGGTCGTCCGGTCCTTGCGCAGCCGATCGATCGCTGCCTTTACACGGGCCTCGGTTTCCACATCGAGCGCGCTGGTCGCTTCGTCAAGGACCAGGATCGGTGCGTTCTTGAGGATGGCACGTGCAATAGCGATGCGCTGACGCTCGCCACCGGAGAGACGGTTGCCGCGCTCGCCGACCGATGTGTCGTAACCGCTGAGCCGGCTTTCGATGAAGTCGGTTGCGGCTGCTGCCTCGGCCGCCTTGGCAATTTCCTCCTCGGTCGCACCCTCGCGGCCGAGACGGATATTCTCACTGATCGAACGGTTCAGGAGGCCGGCATCCTGAAAGACGGTAGCGATCGATTGACGCAGCGATTTGCGCGTCACGGTGCCGATATCCGTGCTGTCGATGAGGATCTTGCCCTCCTGAGGATCGTAGACCCGTTGCAGGAGATTGATGAGAGTCGTTTTGCCGGCGCCGGTTGGGCCGACAATCGCAACTGTTTCTCCGGCCTTGGCAATAAAGGAGATATCATGCACCCCCTGCTTCGTGTTTGAAAAGCCGAAGGAGACATTGCGGAATTCCACTTCGCCCCGCACCGCGTCGAGTTCGCGGGCATCGGCCGGCTCGGCGCGTTCTTCGACCGAATCTTCAAGGGCGAAGAAGTCTTCGAGCTTGGCACGCGCCTCGAAAATCTGGGTGGCAAACTGGCGCAGCAGATCGAGGCGACCGATCAGGAGGTTCGCAAAACCGATAAAGGCCACGACATCGCCAACCCGCAATTCGCCCCGCTGTACCAGGAGAGTCCCTATGACGAGGATAACGCCCATGGATACGGTCGAAGCCGTGCGGTTCAGCGCGCTCGCAAGCGCCCACCAATCGAGCACCGGATATTGGGCGGCGAGCAGATCCTTGGTGTAGCCTCTGAGAGCCTTGGTCTCAGCCTCGATGCGATTGTAGCTATGCAGTACCGAAACATTGCTGATCGAATCGCTCACATGCGAAAAGACTGTGTGATAATGGTTTTCGACGGAAGCTTGTCCTTCCTTGGTGCGGTTCATCACCGTCACGCCGATGATCCAGTAGAGCACGCTCAGGACCAGCAATACGATGCTGAGCCGCCAATCCATCGAGATCGCCGTAGGGACGAGGAGGATAAGTGCTACCGCCGTCGCGAGATGGGTGCGCATGAATTCGAGCCAGAGGCCGAACAGGCTCTCTGCTGCCCGAAGAAGAGTGTGTAGTGCGTTGGATGTACCGCGCTGATGATGCCAGGAAAGCGGCATGGATATGATTCGCCCGAAGGCTTCCGTCAGCAGTGACGCCCTGCGGCCATGGGCAAGCCTGTCCGCCTCGCGGGCGACCAAGACGTAGGCAACGGTGTTGAAGACGCCGAATCCCGCCCAAAGCGTGAGCACCGGCGCCACCGGACCGCCGGATGAAATGGCATCGATGATCCGGCCGAAGAGAATTGGTTCGGCAATGGTGATGACGGCAAGCACGATGTTTGCGATGACGACCGCGGTTACCCGCCACCGGTTCTTCGCCAGATATTTGAGAGCTCGTGCATAAACCTGGAACAGCGTCAAATGGCGAAACCTCTTGATATGAAGCCGCCATCGCGGCCGGCACTTGAAACTTAAAGATCGGAAAAGGCAATTCCGCGACGGAGATAATGTCCTTCTGCCAGAAATGTTTCATAAAGAGCAAGGCTTCGCGTCATCGACGGCCCCGTCGGGTTGCCGGCTTCCCTCACGAAACCGTCAAGGGCTAGATTTCGCGGTGTACCTTCAATGAATGATAACTATGCTAATCGATTATGTACGAGGGAATTTATAGAAATTTAACGTGAACCAAAAGACGCCAAGAATGGGCATATCAGGGGGCGGTTTTGAATATTCAACTGATTGTGCAACTCTTGGTACTTGTTGGGGAAGTCAAGACAGAGGCGGAATTAACGGCTGAACTCGAATCCCTGCTGAAGGCTTATGGCTTTGAATATTACAGCGTGCTCGTCCAGCCTCGACCCAATCAGGACCCTGCGCGTGTGGCGCTGGCCAGCCGCTGGCCAGCGGGCTGGCCGGAAATCTATGCTGGTCGCAAATACGTTCTCGTGGATCCGGCGATCCGAATGCTCAGCATCGCGCAGAGGTCCATCCGCTGGCGTGACGCCGTCTTCGCGCTCAGGAACGACCCCCATAAGCAGCGCATGCAGCGGATGATGCAGGAAGGGATCCGTTACGGTCTGCAGGATGGCTACATCTTTCCCGTATATGGCCGCAATGGATTGCTTGGCTATATGACGGTCGGAGGTCGGCCCGTCGATCTTTCGCCGGCCGAAATGGCACTTTTTGATGCGGCCGCCAAAAAGGTGTTCTGGCGTTTTATGGAGCTGCGCGGCCAGGCCGAAGAACTGGAAACCGTTGCAAATGTGGATACGCAGCTCACGCGACGCGAAATGGAAGTCATCGGTCTGCTTGCAGATGGCCTGACTTCCAACGAGATTGCTAGGTCGCTCGATATTTCAAGCCATACGGTAGACTGGTACATCAACGGTCTGCAGGAGAAATTGAGGGCGAAGAATCGGCAGCATGTGGTCGCTTCCGCCTTTCGTTTGGGCCTTGTCATCTGAGCGCACCAGCGCCTTGAAACCATCTGGCACAAATTTGACATCCGGCATCCGTTCAAATTGCGCTTGCCTGATTAAGGCGATATGACTTTCTTTGCAGTGCAGCATTTTTCTCGATGGCACGTGGGAGGTCCGTTTTGCCGATTTCGAAAATTCTCGTTGCCAACCGCTCTGAAATTGCCATCCGCGTCTTCCGGGCCGCTAATGAGTTGGGCATCAAAACGGTTGCGATCTGGGCGGAGGAGGACAAGCTCTCGCTGCATCGCTTCAAGGCTGATGAAAGTTACCAGGTCGGCCGCGGCCCACATCTTGACCGCGATCTGGGGCCAATCGAGAGCTACCTATCGATTCCTGAGATTATCCGCGTCGCGAAGCTTTCCGGTGCCGATGCCATTCACCCAGGTTATGGCCTGCTGTCCGAAAGCCCTGAATTCGTCGAGGCCTGCAATGCTGCGGGCATCACGTTCATAGGGCCAACCGCCGAGACGATGCGGCAGCTCGGCAACAAGGTTGCCGCCCGCAATCTTGCGATTTCCGTTGGCGTGCCGGTGGTTCCGGCAACCGAGCCGCTGCCCGACGACATGGCCGAAGTGGCGAAGATGGCCGCGCAGATCGGCTATCCGGTGATGCTGAAGGCGTCCTGGGGTGGTGGCGGGCGCGGCATGCGCGTCATCCGCTCCGAAGCGGATCTCGCCAAAGAAGTAACGGAAGCCAAGCGCGAGGCCAAGGCTGCCTTCGGCAAGGACGAGGTCTATCTCGAAAAACTCGTCGAACATGCCCGCCATGTCGAGAGCCAGATACTCGGCGATACACATGGCAATGCCGTGCATCTCTTCGAGCGTGACTGTTCGATCCAGCGCCGTAATCAGAAGGTCGTGGAGCGGGCTCCGGCGCCTTATCTCACGGATGCCCAGCGCCGGGAGCTGGCGGACTATTCACTGAAGATTGCCAGGGCGACGAATTATATCGGCGCCGGCACGGTCGAGTATCTGATGGATGCCGATACCGGCAAATTCTACTTCATCGAAGTGAATCCCCGCATCCAGGTGGAACATACGGTGACTGAGGTCGTCACCGGCATAGATATCGTCAAGGCCCAGATCCACATCCTCGAAGGGGCGGCGATCGGCACGCCTGAATCGGGTGTCCCGTCACAAGAAAACATCCGTCTCAATGGCCATGCGCTGCAATGCCGTATCACCACGGAGGATCCGGAGCACAACTTCATTCCGGATTACGGCCGCATCACCGCCTATCGCTCGGCAGCCGGCTTCGGCATTCGCCTCGATGGCGGGACGGCCTATTCCGGCGCGATCATCACCCGCTACTATGATCCGCTGCTCGTCAAGGTGACGGCATGGGGCGCTTCGCCCGGAGAGGCGATCAGCCGTATGGATCGGGGGCTGCGCGAATTCCGTATCCGCGGGGTTGCGACCAATCTGACCTTCCTCGAAGCGATCATCGGCCATCCGAAGTTCCGCGACAATTCCTATACGACACGCTTCATCGACACGACGCCGGAGCTCTTTGAGCAGGTGAGGCGGGCCGATCGCGCCACCAAACTGCTCACCTATCTTGCCGACGTCACCGTCAACGGCCACCCCGAGACCAAGGGTCGGCCCATGCCTTCTGAGCAGGCCGCAAAGCCGATCGTGCCTTACATTAACGGGCCTGTTCCCGACGGAACCAAGCAGCTTCTCGACAATCTCGGTCCAAAGAAATTCGCCGAATGGATGCGCAATGAAAAGCGCGCCCTTGTGACGGACACAACCATGCGCGACGGACACCAGTCGCTGCTTGCCACCCGCATGCGGACCTATGACATCGCGCATATTGCCGGTGTCTATGCACGCGCGCTGCCGAACCTCTTTTCGCTGGAATGCTGGGGTGGTGCGACCTTCGATGTTTCCATGCGCTTCCTGACGGAAGATCCATGGGAGCGCCTGGCGCTCATACGTGAGGGAGCGCCGAACCTGTTGCTGCAGATGCTGCTGCGTGGGGCCAACGGCGTCGGCTACAAGAACTATCCGGACAATGTCGTGAAATATTTCGTCCGGCAGGCCGCGAAGGGCGGAATCGATCTCTTCCGCGTCTTCGACTGCCTGAATTGGGTCGAGAACATGCGCGTTTCCATGGACGCGGTCCAGGAAGAGAACAAGCTGTGCGAGGCGGCGATCTGCTATACCGGGGACCTCCTGAACTCTGCACGCCCGAAATACGATCTCAAGTATTATGTCGCGCTGGCTGAGGAACTGGAGAAGGCCGGTGCCCATATCATCGCGCTCAAGGACATGGCTGGTCTCCTGAAACCCGCTGCGGCACGTGTGCTCTTCAAGGCGCTGCGCGAGGCGACTTCTCTGCCGATCCATTTCCATACGCATGACACGTCCGGCATATCGGCGGCGACGGTTCTTGCCGCAGTGGAGGCAGGCGTCGATGCGGTCGATGCGGCCATGGATGCCTTGTCCGGAAACACGTCGCAGCCCTGCCTCGGCTCGATCGTCGAGGCGCTTGCCGGGTCCGAGCGCGATCCGGGTCTTGATCCGGAATGGATCCGCCGCATCTCCTTCTATTGGGAGGCGGTGCGGGCCCAGTATGCCGCCTTCGAGAGCGACCTCAAGGGGCCGGCTTCCGAAGTCTATCTGCACGAGATGCCGGGTGGCCAGTTCACCAATCTCAAGGAACAGGCCCGTTCGCTCGGCCTCGACACCAAGTGGCACAGGGTGGCGCAGGCATACGCGGACGCCAACCGGATGTTCGGCGATATTGTCAAGGTAACACCGTCTTCCAAGGTGGTGGGCGACATGGCGCTGATGATGGTCAGCCAGGACCTCACTGTTGCAGATGTCGAGAACCCGGACAGGGACATAGCCTTCCCGGACTCGGTCGTTTCGATGCTGAAGGGTGACCTCGGTCAGCCGCCGGGCGGTTGGCCGAAGGCATTGCAGAAGAAGGCGCTCAAGGGAGAGAAGCCCTATACGGTGCGGCCGGGCTCTCTGCTGCCGGACGCCGATCTTGATGCCGAGCGCAAGACGATCGAGGATAAGCTCGGACGCGAAATTGATGATTTCGAGTTCTCATCCTATCTCATGTATCCCAAGGTCTTCACCGACTTCGCCATGGCGGTTGAGACATACGGCCCCGTCTCGGTTCTGCCGACGCCCGCCTACTTTTATGGTCTGAAGGACGGAGAGGAACTGTTCGCGGATATTGAAAGGGGCAAGACACTGGTCGTCGTCAATCAGGCAATCAGCCAGACCGACGCACAGGGCATGGTGACGGTGTTCTTCGAACTCAACGGGCAACCGCGCCGCATCAAGGTGCCGGACCGGGCGCATGGTGCTTCAGGGGCCGCGGTTCGTCGCAAGGCCGAGGTCGGCAATGCCACCCATCTCGGTGCGCCCATGCCGGGTGTACTCTCCCGCGTCTTCGTGTCGGCCGGTCAGGCTGTGAAGGCGGGCGATGTTTTGCTTTCCATCGAAGCAATGAAGATGGAAACCGCCTTGCATGCGGAAAAGGACGGCACAATCGCCGAGGTGCTGGTAAAGGCCGGCGACCAGATCGACGCCAAGGACCTCCTGATCGTCTACGGCGGCTGATCTCCAGTCGTCTCCGTGGCTTCTTAGTCAAGGCCACGAACCGCTCGCGCAATCAACCGTGGGGGGCGACGAGTTGCGGGTTTCTTTCCGATACAATTTGTGAGAGGGAAGTGGCCGCTGCAATATTGCAAGTCTAATCGATTTAAATATGGTCGCGGCAGCTGCAAGGAATGATCTCATGGATAGCCGCGCTCCCCTGACCAAGTCCGTTCACCATCGTGCCTTCATCACTCGGGAAAGAGCTGGCGTTTCGCTGCTCTTCCTGATGAATGGCTTCATGATTGGTGCGTGGGCGCCGAAGATTCCGGAGTTTGCAGGCCGGTTGGGCCTCAGCGAGAGTATGCTCGGGGTGATGATCCTGATCTTCGGCCTCGGTTCGCTGGTGATGATGCCGCTTGCCGGAAGCCAGATTGCCCGGTTCGGCTCGAGCCAGGTTGCGAAATGGACGTCGGTGCTGCTTACGCCGACGCTGCTGCTTCTCACCTGGGTTGGCAACATCTGGACCGGTGCGGTAGCGATCTTTCTGTTCGGGGGACTGATCGGTGCGATGGACGTAGCGATGAACGCCAACGCGGTCTCGGTCGAGAAACACATGCGTAGGGCCATCATGTCCTCCTGCCATGCGTTCTGGAGCCTCGGCGGCCTTATCGGTTCGTCGACTGGCGGCTTCCTCATCGAGCATATCGGCGTCTCCGCGCATGCGATCCTCGTTACCGTGCTGGCCGCGGTGATGATCGGCGCCGCCTGGCCGACCGTGCTCCACGACGCGCCGCATCCGGAAGAAGGCAGGCATGGAAGTCGCCTTCCGCTTTCGCCGCTTCCCTGGCTGATTGGCATCATGGCACTTTTCTGCATGATCCCCGAAGGGGCGATCCTCGACTGGGGGGCCCTCTATCTTCGCAACGAACTTGCGGCTTCCGTGTCGCTGTCGGGCTTCGCCTTCGCCGCCTTTTCGCTCACCATGGCGGTGATGCGATTTGCAGGAGATTTGATCCGCGACCGCTTCGGCGCGGTCACGACGTTGCGCGTCTGCGCCGTTATCTCCATCCTCGGTCTGCTGGTGATCGGCTTTGCACAAAGCACTCCGATGGCGATCGCCGGCTTTGCGCTGACTGGCATCGGGATCTCCAACATCGTGCCCATCGCCTTTTCCGCTGCCGGCAACCTGCCGGGCATGGCCGCTGGCGTTGGCCTCTCGGTCGTGACGACCATGGGGTATTCAGGAATCCTTGTGGCGCCGTCGGCGATCGGATTCATCGCCGAGCATACCGGTCTAGCCGTAATCTTCGTTGGTCTCTCTGCGTTGATCGTCGTGGTCCTCCTGCTGTCGCCGCTTGCCCGGCATGCGGACAACGCGCATCACTGAAGGCAGGATGCCGGGAGGTTGGCCAAGCCGAGCTGCACGAGATAAAGTGAGCGCTGTGCCGGTTGACAAGCCGCAAGCCATACGCCACCTGAAAGGCGCTCCAACTGCTGAAGGCGACGAGAAGCTCCATGTCCTCACCCGTCGATTATGATCCGAAGCCGCGCCGCGCCACCGTTGCCGTCGATGTCGGCGGCGTCATCGTCGGCGGCGGTGCGCCGGTCGTAGTCCAATCCATGACCAATACGGATACGGCGGATGTGGATGCGACGGTAGCGCAGGTTGCCGCGCTTTACAGAGCGGGTTCCGAAATTGTCCGCATCACCGTTGACCGTGACGAAAGCGCCGCTGCCGTGCCAAAGATCCGCGAGCGCCTGTTGCGTCTCGGGATGGATGTGCCGCTGGTCGGCGACTTCCACTATATCGGCCACAAGCTGCTTGCCGATCATCCGGCCTGCGCCGAGGCGCTTGCGAAATACCGCATCAATCCGGGCAATGTCGGCTTCAAGGATAAGAAGGACAAGCAGTTCGGCGACATTGTCGAGATGGCGATCCGCCATGACAAGCCGGTGCGGATCGGCGTCAATTGGGGTTCGCTCGATCAGGATCTCCTGACCACGCTGATGGACCGCAATGCGGCTGAAGGTTCACCGCTCTCGGCCCGCCAGGTCATGCATGAGGCGATCGTCCAATCGGCGCTGATCTCCGCCGAACTTGCCGAACAGATCGGCCTGCCGCGTAACCGGATCATCCTGTCGGCCAAGGTCAGTCAGGTGCAGGATCTGATCGCTGTCTATTCCATGCTTGCCGAGCGCTCCAATCACGCGCTTCATCTCGGCCTTACCGAAGCCGGCATGGGCTCGAAGGGCATCGTCGCATCGTCTGCTGCCATGGGTTATGTCCTGCAACAGGGGATTGGCGACACGATCCGCGTCTCGCTGACGCCGGAGCCAAACGGCGACCGCACTCGCGAAGTGCAGGTGGCGCAGGAGCTTCTGCAGGTCATGGGTTTCCGGCAGTTCGTGCCGGTCGTCGCGGCCTGTCCGGGCTGCGGCCGCACCACGTCGACGGTCTTCCAGGAACTCGCCCAGAACATCCAGAACGACATCCGCAAGAACATGCCGGTCTGGCGTGAGAAATATCCGGGTGTCGAGGCGCTCAACGTCGCTGTCATGGGATGCATCGTCAATGGTCCCGGCGAGAGCAAGCACGCGGATATCGGCATTTCGCTGCCGGGCACGGGGGAAACGCCGGCCGCGCCCGTCTTCATCGACGGAAAGAAGGCGATGACGCTGCGCGGGTCGAACATCGCAGCCGATTTCGAAAAGCTCGTCATCGACTATATCGAGAACCGTTTCGGCCAGAAGACGGCCGCTGAATAAAGCATGAGCCGGTACTGGTCTCCGATCGTCGATACACTGAAGCCCTACGTCGCCGGCGAACAGCCGCGCATCCGGAATCTCGTCAAGCTCAACACCAACGAAAACCCCTACGGCCCTTCGCCGAAGGTGCTTGCCGCCATCCGTGCGGCTGCCGACGACGGTCTGCGGCTTTATCCCGATCCCTCGGCGACGGTGCTTCGCGAGGCGATCGCCGCGCGTTTCGGCGTGCAACCGGACGAGGTTTTCGCAGGCAATGGTTCCGATGAGGTGCTGGCTCATACGTTCCAGGCGCTGCTGAAGCACGACAAGCCGCTGCTCTATCCGGATATAACCTATAGCTTCTATCCGACCTATAGCCGGCTCTACGATATCGAGGCGGTCGAGATCCCGCTCGACGAGGCCTTCCGCATCCGGCTTGCAGACTACGATCGATCCTGCGGCGCGATCATCATTCCCAACCCCAATGCGCCGACTGGGGTCGGTCTGTCGCTTGCGGAAATCGAGACGCTGGTGGCCGGGCATGCGGATGCGCCGGTGGTGATTGATGAGGCCTATATCGACTTCGGCGGCGAGACCGCAGTGGGTCTGATCTCCCGCTATCCAAATCTGCTGGTCGTTCAGACGCTGTCGAAATCCCGATCGCTGGCTGGTATGCGTGTCGGTTTCGCGCTCGGTCAGCGGCCGCTGATCGACGCTCTCGAGCGGGTGAAGGACAGTTTCAACTCCTACCCGCTCGATCGGCTTGCGCAGGTCGCCGCCACCGCGGCCGTCGAAGATGTGGATTGGTTCGAGACCTGCCGGCAGAAGATTATCGCCACGCGCGAGCGGCTGACCGGCGAACTTGAAAGGCTTGGCTTCGAGGTGCTGCCATCGCAGGCGAATTTCGTCTTTGCCAGACATCCAGACCTGCCGGGTGCGGAAGTCTATGCCGGGCTGCGTGCCGAAGGCGTGCTGGTGCGGCACTGGAACAAGCCGCGAATCGCCGACCATCTGCGCATCAGCATCGGCACGGATGCTGAATGCGAGCGGCTGATCGAAGTCCTGAAAAGCCTTCCGCCGGCTGCGAAATGATGCAGCAAAACGTCAGGCTTTTTCCCGGTCAATGATGATTGGCGAGGACATGTGGTCTCTCCTCGCTATTGCCGCAATTCATGGTAAATCAGGTGTCTTCACAGACGACGGGGACTTCGATTTACAATGCTCAAGAAAATTGCAATCGTCGCGCTTTCCGCGACCTATCTTTCTGCCTGCACCACGACCGATCCATATACGGGTGAACAGAAGGTTTCCAACACCGCTGGCGGCGCGGCGATCGGTGCCGGCGTCGGTGCTCTCGCAGGCCTTGCCATTGGCGGCACAGGCAAGAACGGTGCCCGCAACGCGCTGATCGGCGCCGGCATCGGCGCGCTCGCAGGCGGCGGGATCGGCGCCTATATGGACAATCAGGAAGCGGAACTGCGTGCCCAGCTTCAAGGCACCGGCGTTTCGGTGACCCGCATGGGCGATCGCATCATCCTCAACATGCCGTCCAACATCACTTTCGCCACGGACCAGGATCAGGTGATTCCGCCCTTCTACCGGACGCTCGATTCAGTCGCGATCGTGTTGAACAAGTTCAACAAGACCTTCATCGACGTGAACGGTCATACGGATTCGACCGGCAGCCTGCAGCATAACCAGGGCCTGTCCGAACGCCGTGCTGCCTCCGTGGCGAATTACCTGGCGGGCCGCGGCGTCGATCAGCGCCGCATGTCGACCATGGGCTTCGGCCCATCGCAGCCGGTTGCTTCCAATGCGACGCCGGACGGACGCGCGCAGAATCGGCGCGTCGAAGTGCAGATCGCGCCGATCACGCAGGGCTGACAAAAAACAAACCGTTTTCAGATGCGGCTTGTCCGAAGGTTCAAAGCCGGCAACGTATCGAACTAGCGTTGCCGGCTTTTTATTTTTCCCGACTGGCAATGAAGCGGGCCGTTTCCTGCAGGACTACAGCCTTCTCGCCAAAGGGCACCAGTAGATCAACGGCTTCCTTGGTCAAAGCGCCAAGCCGGTCTTCTGCCCAGGCCATGCCATGCAGCGCCACGAGCGTGCCCTTTCCGCGTGCGGCGTCCTTACCCGTTGCCTTACCCATGGTGACGGCGTCCGAGGTCAGATCGAGCAGATCGTCAGCAAGCTGGAAAGCCAGCCCTATCTTGCGACCAAATGCACGCATTCTTTCGCGATGTCCCGGCTCCGAACCCGCGACGATAGCGCCCGCTTCGCAAGCAAAACGCAGAAGTGCGCCCGTTTTCATCGACTGGAGCGTCGTGATGCCCACCTCGCCCGGAGGAGACTTCTCTGCCGCGAGGTCGAGCGCCTGACCGCCCACCATGCCACCAAGTCCGGCGGCGCGAGCAAGCGCCAGCACAAGTTCTGTCTTCAATCGGTCGGCAAGTACCGTCTCCGGAGCGGCGATGATATCGAAAGCATAGGTAAGCAGGCTATCTCCGGCCAGGATTGCCGTTGCTTCGTCAAAGGCCTTGTGCACCGTCGGCCGGCCGCGACGCAGGTCGTCGTTATCCATGGCTGGCAGATCGTCGTGGATCAGCGAATAACAGTGCAGGCACTCCAGCGCCACGCCTACTCGAAGCGCAGCATCCGGCGGTCCGCCGAGCAGGATCGCGCTTTCGCGGACCAGGAAGGGCCGGAGCCTTTTTCCACCATTCAGCGATCCATGCCGCATGGCTGCCATGAGATGCGGGGGGCGGACAATCTCTTCGGGAAGAGTGGCATCGGACAGCAGCGACGCAAGCAGAGCTTCCGTCTCGGCGGCGCTCTGCCTCAAGCGCTCTTCGAATACCGTCTTCGTGTCCGTCATGGCCGCTGTTTGGCATGCCGATGGCTGACTGGCAACGGCGATTTACCGGGTTATGGGAAGTTTTCGGCATCAGACTCGCCTTGGCTCCATTCAGAGTCTATGAAATCCAAAACAAGGAATGAGCGGGACATTGGACATCACGCCGGAACAGCACGTGCAGGAGGAAGAGCCCGTGAGGGATAGACGGCGCTCGTTTTTCCCTAAACTTGTCCGGCGGCTCGTACTGATCGGGATCACTCTCGTGGTGCTGCCTTATCTTCTTATCTTTGTTTATGCCCTGCCTTTCATTCATCCCGTCTCGACCCTGATGCTGTCGGAACTGGTGCTGTTGCGCGGTTACGACAGGCGCTGGGTGGATCTCGATGATATCTCGCCCAATCTCGTCCGTGCAGTCATGATGTCGGAAGACGGCCAGTTCTGTTTCCATGGTGGGGTTGACTGGACGCAGATGCGCGACGTGGTCGAGGATGCGCTAGACGGCGAGGCGACGCGTGGCGCCAGCACCATTTCCATGCAGACGGTCAAGAACCTGTTTCTCTGGAACGGCCGCTCCTTCATTCGCAAGGGGCTCGAATTGCCGCTTGCCATTGGGGCAGATTTCGTCTGGTCGAAGCGGAGGATGATGGAAATCTACCTTAACGTCGCCGAATGGGGGCCTGGCATTTATGGAGCGGAAGCCGCAGCCCGGCATCATTTCAAGATTCCGGCCTCGAAGCTCAGCTCCCGGCAGGCGGCGCTTCTCGCCGTCTCGTTACCCAACCCGATCACGCGGGTCGCCGGCAAGCCCGGTCGCGGCATGCAGCGGCTGGCCGGCATTGTTGAGCGCCGCGCGCGCAACTCCGGCGACTATATCAAATGCATTTATGATTGAGTTCTAGCGATTTCATTGGTCGCGCTCGGCTGTTGCGATTATAGGCTGAATGAACCAACCGGAGGCGTGGCCCATGGGAAAACTCACCCTTTACATCGGCAACAAGAACTATTCCTCGTGGTCCTTGCGTCCCTGGATTGCGATGACTGCGGCGGGCATTGATTTCCAGGAAGTGTTGATCCCCTTCGATTTTCCGGCCGGCAATCCGAAGTTCAAGCCTATTTCGCCGACAGACAGGGTGCCCGTCCTGCACCACGGCAATATCCGCGTTTGGGAATCGCTGTCGATCATCGAATACGTAGCCGAGCTTTTTCCAGAGAAAGGCATTTGGCCGAAGGCGGCTGCGGACCGGGCCGTTGCCCGCTCGATCTCCATGGAAATGCTCTCCGGCTTCCGGGCGCTCAGAAATGCCTGCCCGATGAATATGCGGCGCCCGAAGCGCAAGCTCGATCTGCCGGAAGGCGTGATGGACGATGTGACGCGGATTGAGACGATCTGGCGTGAACTGCGGGCAAAGTCCGGCGGGCCGTTCCTGTTCGGCGCCTTTACCGGGGCGGACGCCATGTTTGCGCCCGTCGTCAACCGTTTCGACGTTTATGACCTCGTGACCGATGCCGGTACGCTTGCCTATATGGCGGCGATGAAATCCCATCCGGCCTGGGTCAAATGGCAGGAGGCGGCGCTTGCCGAGCCCTGGATAGTGCCGGAAGACGAAGCCTAACACGGCAATGTCGAAAAAATCCCGGCGGGGACTGGTCAAAGCCCTGCCGGACATGTATAAGCCCGGCAAATTTCCGAGATCGAGACGTGATGAGTTCGGCCTCAGTTCCGGCCGGGGATCATGTTTTGCACGAAGTGGAGTAACGAAATGGCTGTACCGAAGAGAAAAACGAGCCCGTCGAAGCGCGGTATGCGCCGCTCCGCCGACGCACTCAAGGCTCCGACCTATATCGAAGACAAGAACTCCGGCGAACTGCGCCGCCCGCATCACATCGACCTGAAGACCGGCATGTATCGCGGCCGTCAGGTTCTGACGCCGAAGGAAAACGCATAAGCGTTGCCACGGAAGTTCGCTTGAAGGGCCGGCCTTGCCGGCCTTTTTTGTTTCTGCCAAGCCTTGCGCAAAATGCAGGCCGGCATCACAGTTCGGCCCGTCCATTTCTCGTGCTCCGGAGCCGCTCATGCTCGCTGCATTGCCGCTGATGATCTTCCCGTTTGTTCTCTACAACCTTGCCATGTTCGGCATTCTGGGTGGCGGCGGAGTTGTTGCGCTTGGCAATATCGTCAGTTCTCTCCAGATGCTTTCCGGTGCCGTCTGGACGATGACGGTGGGCGACGCACTGATTGTCGTCGCACTCGTTTTTCTCTTTGTCGAAATCCTCAAAGCGAGCCGCAACGGTCGTGGCTCGCTTCTCAATCACATGCTGTCGATGCTGGTCTTCGTGGCCTACCTGGTTGAATTCCTGCTGGTCAGGGATGCCGCAACGCAGATTTTCTTCATCCTGATGACGATCACTTTCGTCGATGTCATCGGTGGTTTTGCCGTCGCAATCCGTTCGGCTGGTCGCGACGTTTCGATCGGACTCTGATCCAGGTTCTATAGATCAGAGATTATCGAGACGGTTCTGAAGATTGCGAAGCTGTTCCTTCAATTCGTCGATATCCTTCGAATCGGTCTTCTTGGCAGCCGAGGTAGGCGGCTGTGCCGTAAAAGGCGAAAACATCTGCAGAGCCTGGCGAAACATTTCCGTGTTGCGGCGCACCTGCTCTTCCATCATCTGCATGGGCGCCTGCAGGTTCTTGCTAAGCGGTGTATCGCCAAAAGCACGGGTCATCTGTTCGCGCATCTGCACCTGTTGATCGGTAAACGCCTTCATCGAATGTTCCAGGAAGGTCGGTACGACCATCTGCATCTGGTCGCCGTAATAGGAAATCAACTGCCGCAGGAAGGAAATCGGCAGCAGCGTATTGCCGGTCTTGGATTCCTGTTCAAAGATGATCTGCGTCAGCACCGAGTGGGTGATGTCCTCGCCGGTCTTGGCATCCTGGACGAGGAATTCTTCGCCTTTCTTTACCATCTTCGCAAGGTCTTCCAGCGTCACGTAAGTGCTGGTGCCTGTATTGTAGAGGCGCCGGTTGGCATATTTTTTGATTATGATTTCGCCTTCGGTCTTTGCCATGATTGCCTCCTGCTCCCGTCAATATGGTTTGGTTATATCGATTGGCTGCTTCTCCCGACAGGAATGTAAGCCTAAATGAAGCGGACTTACAATCGATTTGTGCGATGCGGCGGTTGACTTGTTGCGCAGCAAACCCGCGAAAACTGAGGAGCATTTTTAGGGAAGGATCGTCGGCCTGCAGGATGTTTGACTCTGCGGTCAAGCTTTGTCAGTCTCGGAAATAAATATCTTAATAAGAGGAGACGTCCCATGACCAATCCATCCATCGTGATCGCGTCCGCCGCCCGTACGGCGGTCGGCTCATTCAACGGTGCTTTTGCCAATGTCCCGGCCCATGAACTGGGTGCTGCGGTGATCAAGGGCGCGCTTGCGCGTGCCGGTGTCGATGCGTCCGAGGTGGATGAGGTCATCCTCGGTCAGGTTCTGCCAGCGGGCGAGGGGCAGAATCCTGCCCGGCAGGCGGCGATGAAAGCCGGAGTGCCCAAGGAGAAGACCGCCTGGGGCGTCAACCAACTCTGCGGTTCAGGCCTTCGCGCCGTCGCGCTCGGCATGCAGCAGATTGCGCTGGGCGATGCGAAGATCATCGTGGCCGGCGGCCAGGAGTCCATGTCCATGGCGCCCCATTGCGCGCATCTGCGCGGCGGCGTGAAGATGGGTGATTTCAAGATGATCGATACCATGATCAAGGACGGCCTGACGGACGCCTTCTATGGGTACCACATGGGGATCACGGCAGAGAATGTCGCTCGTCAGTGGCAACTCTCCCGCGATGAGCAGGACCAGTTCGCCGTGTCCTCCCAGAACAAGGCGGAGGCCGCGCAGCTCGCCGGCCGCTTCAAGGATGAGGTTATCCCGTATGTCATCCAGACGAGGAAGGGTGACGTGATCGTGGAAAACGACGAATTTATCCGCCCCGGCACGACGCTCGATGCGCTGGCGAAGCTTCGCCCTGCCTTCGACAAAGAAGGGACGGTGACGGCCGGCAACGCTTCCGGTCTGAATGACGGAGCGGCGGCGGCTGTTCTGATGACGGAGGAGGAAGCTGTCCGCCGAGGTATCACGCCGATGGTTCGCATCGTTTCCTGGGCAACGGCGGGCGTCGATCCGCAGATCATGGGCACCGGCCCGATCCCTGCCTCCCGCAAGGCGCTGGAAAAGGCCGGCTGGAAAATCGGCGACCTCGACCTCGTCGAAGCCAACGAAGCCTTCGCGGCCCAGTCCTGCGCCGTCACCAAGGATCTCGGTCTCGACCCGTCGATCGTCAACGTCAACGGCGGCGCAATTGCCATCGGTCACCCGATTGGCGCTTCCGGTGCGCGCATCCTCAATACGCTCCTCTTCGAGATGAAGCGCCGCGGCGCGAAGAAGGGTCTCGCGACGCTGTGCATCGGCGGCGGCATGGGCGTCGCCATGTGCCTCGAAGCCATGTGATGGTCGTGGATGGCCCGCCAGCGTTGAAAAAATGCGTGGCGGGCTGTCGCCCTGACGAAAGCCTGTCAAAATAAGTAAGTATCCGGTCACGCAGAAGGGCAGGATCAATCCGAGAAGGGGAAGGCAAAATGGACAGAGTGGCGTTGGTTTCGGGAGGGACGCGGGGAATCGGTGCTGCGATCTCTGTGGCGTTGAAGGCTGCAGGTTATCGGGTGGCTGCCAATTTTGCCGGCAATGAGGAAAAGGCGAAAGCCTTTCATGACGAAACCGGAATTCCCGTCTTCAAATGGGATGTGTCCGATTATCATGCCTGTGTTGAAGGTATAGCCGAAATCGAGACAGCGCTTGGTCCGGTCGAGATCCTTGTCAACAATGCGGGTATCACCCGCGACGGCATGTTTCACAAGTTGACACCGGAACAATGGAACGAGGTGATCGGCACAAACCTCACCGGTCTCTTCAACATGACACATCCCGTCTGGAGCGGCATGCGGGACCGCAGTTTTGGCCGCGTCATCAACATTTCCTCCATCAATGGCCAGAAGGGCCAGATGGGGCAGGTGAACTATTCCGCAGCCAAGGCTGGTGATCTCGGCTTCACCAAGGCCCTTGCTCAGGAGGGGGCGGCGAAGAACATCACCGTCAATGCGATCTGCCCCGGTTACATTGCCACGGAAATGGTTCGGGCCGTACCGGAGAAAGTGCTGAATGAGCGGATCATTCCGCAAATCCCGGTTGGTCGCCTGGGTGAGCCGGAAGAGATAGCCCGATGTGTTGTTTTCCTCGCTTCGGATGAAGCGGGCTTCATCACTGGCTCGACGCTCACGGCAAATGGCGGCCAGTTCATGGCCGGTTGAACTTTTCGCGCGTTAACCTTTACGTGGATTCTGTCGCGGAAATGTGCGTGAAACCATCTATGACTATGGCTAACGCGCTGTTTTTCCACCAAATGTTGCGGTGAACAAACCGGGAAAAGGACAATGTCGCCGATTCGTCAGCGTTTCGTTCCGGCTTTGGTCAGAAGTTAACATAGGGCCGGTCAGGCAAAATAAAGCCGGCGTTGATTGCAACGCCGGCTTCCGAGAAATCCAGAATATATCAGCGCTAGCGGCAGCGCGCTTCGTAGGTGCGGCCGTACCGATCCCGATAGACACAGTAGCCGCGACGCTTCTCGGATTCGCCAATTGCAGCACCGACAAGACCGCCGGCCACAGCGCCTACCGCTGCACCACCCCAGCTATTGGTGACGGCACCGCCGATGACTGCACCGGTGCCCGCGCCGATCGCGGTGCCCTTCTCCGTAGAGGTGCACGAGGCGAGCGCGCCGATCATGCAGCCCACAATCAGAATCTTTTTCATGTTTATTCCCTTCCCTTGGTGACATACGGCTGCGCCGCTCTTAAATCCTGCCCATCAGCAACAGGATGATGATAATCAGGACGACGAGGCCCAATCCGCCCGACGGACCGTAACCCCAACCTCGGCTATAGCCCCAATTCGGCAGCGCGCCAATCAGGAGCAGGATGAGGATGATGAGCAATACCGTTCCGAGCATGATTTTCCACTCCGCTAGATAATCCGGTATGGATTTGGCGAGGAAACGCGCCTTCGCAAATTTTGTTCCAGGGGATCGACGCGGTGTCCATGTCACATGTGGTTAAAGACCGTTAGTCAACGTTAACGAGGGGCATTCGTGATTCGTGTCCGAGCCCTCCGAGGGTCGTTCTTATTGCGCTTCCAATCGGCAGATACCCACAACATCTTGTACGAACGAAACGAGAATATGGAGATGTCGGCGATTCGTCGATGATTCGTTCCGCCTTTGACCTGAATCTTAACAATGGGCGGTTCAAACGGCTGAAGCCTTTGAACTCGTTGAAGAAAGGTTAACCATATCAAGGGATTGACTCCGTCGTCTCTCTGTGGGTGCGCAGCTTCCGGGTGAATCTCCAGGTTGTAGACACCCAAATTGAATGCAGATTCAGGATGTCGTGGCGGGAAACGGAGTCTTGTCAACATATAGCCGTGAACAAAGGCTGAATCCCCTCGAGTCTTCGATTCGTCTCCGATTCGTTCGCATCTGTTCCCGCAAGGGTGAAATCTGAACGGCTGAATGTTGGTTTGAGCGGGCCAAACCGAGATTCTTCGGCTGCAAAACCATTCTTCAGGCTTGCGTTTGTCGGCTGGGATCGCCATGTGTGGCATGGCTTCAGGTTTTCGCAAAGGCGAAGCCGAAGCCGTAAGTGATGCGCGGAACTTGGCTTTGAATTTCCAGCCCATGATGCCCACGGGGCGCGGCGTCACCGCCGTCCTCGGCCCCACCAATACAGGCAAGACGCATTATGCCATCGAGCGCATGGTTGCGCATGGCACCGGCGTGATCGGCCTGCCGCTTCGGCTGCTGGCGCGCGAGGTCTATACGCGCCTTGTCGAAAAGGTCGGGGTTTCCTGGGTGGCGCTCATCACCGGCGAAGAAAAGATCACTCCGCCGAACGCCCGCTTTTCAGTTTGCACCGTCGAGGCCATGCCGCGGGAGACGAGAGCCTCCTTCGTCGCGATCGATGAAGTGCAGCTTGCCGGAGACCTGGAACGCGGCCATATCTTCACGGATAGAATTCTGCATCTGCGCGGCCGCGACGAGACCCTGCTTCTGGGAGCCGCCACGATGCGGCCGATCCTTGAAAAGCTGCTGCCGGGTATTACCGTTGTCGAACGTCCGCGTTTGTCCCAGCTGTTCTACGCAGGTCAAAAGAAGATCACCCGACTGCCGCAACGGTCGGCGATCGTGGCGTTTTCCGCTGATGAGGTTTATGCGATTGCGGAGCTGATCCGTCGCCAGCGGGGCGGGGCTGCGGTTGTCCTGGGCGCGCTCAGTCCGCGGACGCGCAATGCCCAGGTCGGGCTCTACCAATCGGGCGACGTCGAATATCTGGTTGCTACAGATGCAATCGGCATGGGTCTTAATCTCGATGTCGATCACGTTGCTTTTGCACAGGACCGGAAATTTGACGGTTATCAGTTCCGCAATCTCAATCCCGCCGAACTCGGCCAGATCGCCGGTCGTGCGGGCCGGCATCTGAGAGACGGGACGTTTGGTGTCACCGGACAGGTCGCGCCGTTCGATGACGAGCTGGTGGAGCGAATCGAAAGCCATCAGTTCGATCAGGTGAAAGTGCTGCAATGGCGCTCGAAGAATCTCGATTTTTCCACACTGCGTGCGCTACGCGAAAGCCTGGATGTTTCGCCGACGATCACGGGACTCACTCGGGCGCTGCCTGCGACCGATAGCCAAGCCCTTGATCATCTTTCGCGTTATCCCGAAATCCAGGATGCCGCGACGACACCGGAACGGGTCGAAAAGCTCTGGGAGGCCTGTGCGCTGCCGGATTACCGCCGGATTGCGCCTGCACAGCACGCGGACCTTATTTCGACTCTTTTTTCCGATCTTGTGCGCTACGGAACAGTGAACGAGGATTTCATGGCGGAGCAGGTCCGCCGCGCGGACCGGACGGATGGCGAGATCGACACGCTGTCTGCCCGCATCGCGCAGATCAGGACCTGGACCTACGTCTCCAACCGTCCCGGCTGGCTTGCCGATCCGACACACTGGCAAGAAAAGACACGGGAAATAGAGGATAGGTTGTCGGACGCGCTACATGAAAGGTTGACGAAACGCTTCGTTGATCGCAGGACATCTGTGCTCATGAAGCGCCTGAGAGAGAATGCGATGCTGGAAGCTGAAATCAGTGTGAATGGCGATGTCTTCGTGGAGGGACATCACGTCGGGCAATTGGCCGGATTCCGGTTCACGCCCGTCACGGGGACCGAAGGACCTGACGCCAAGGCGGTGCAGGCGGCCGCCCAAAAGGCGTTGGCGCTGGAATTCGAGGCGCGAGCGGCGAGACTTTATGCATCCGGCAACAGCGATTTTGCTGTCGGCTCCGATGGTTTCGTGCGCTGGCTCGGCGAACCTATCGCCCGTCTTTCGGCAAGCGACCATGTGATGCGTCCGCGTGTCATCCTGTTGTCCGATGAGCAGCTCACCGGCAACGCCCGCGAACACGTGCTCGCTCGCATCGAGCGCTTCGTGAACCATCATATCGCGACGGTTCTAAAGCCGCTTGACGACCTATCGCGTGCCGAGGATCTGCAGGGTCTTGCCAAGGGGCTTGCCTTTCAGCTCGTCGAAAATCTTGGCGTACTCTTCCGTCGCGACGTCGCCGAAGAGGTGAAGTCGCTCGATCAGGATGCGCGTGCCTCGATGCGGCGCTATGGTATTCGGTTCGGCGCCTATCACGTCTTCATGCCGGCGCTTCTGAAGCCGGCCCCGGCCGAACTCATCACGCTTCTCTGGGCGTTGAAGAACGACGGCCTCGACAAGCCCGGTTACGGCGATCTCATCCCGGCGCTTGCTGCTGGCCGCACCTCGGTCGTTGCGGATCCGAGCTTCGAGCGAATGTTCTACAAGCTCGCGGGCTTCCGCTTCCTCGGCAAGCGCGCAGTGCGTATCGACATTCTCGAGCGCCTGGCGGATATCATCCGTCCGCTCCTTCAGTGGAAGCCCGGCACGACGCCGCGTCCGGAAGGCGCTTATGACGGTCGTCGTTTCACGACCACGACTGCGATGCTCTCCATTCTCGGCGCGACGCCGGATGACATGGAGGAGATTCTGAAAGGGCTTGGCTATCGTGCTGATGCCGTGATGGCGGAAGAAGCGCAGGCCTTCCTTGAGACTCAGAATGTGGGCGCTGCCGGTGCTGCGACTCCCGCTGCAGCCGAAGAGGTCGCGGTGAGCGATGGTGCTGACCCAACCGACGCCTCGGGTGGCGAAGCCTCGGGGGGAGTGATTGAGGGAAGTGTTGAACTTGCCCCTGTGGAGGCTGTAGCGGAAGCCGCAACCGAACAGGCGTCTGCCGCAACCGAACAGGCGTCTGCCGCTGTTTCGACAGATGGAGATGAAGCAAAACCTGCCGAAGCCGAGGAGCCGAAGCCGGTCCTGCTCTGGCGTCCAGGTGGTGGCCGAGACAACCAGCGGAGCGGGCGTCAGCAAAATGGAGATCGCCGGGGTCACGGCGGACAGCGGAATGCCGGCGGGGAACGGCCCCAGGGATCCCAAGGTCATCGTGATGATCGTCGTGATGCACGTCAGAACGGCGATCGAGACCGACGGGACGGCGGGAGGCCGAATCGCGACAAAAACCGGGGGGATCGCCCGAATCGTGGGGAACGCCCCGAAGGCGGGCAACGGCCTGAGCGAAACGACCGCGGCAAAGGGCCGCAGCCGGCCCGTTTCGAAGCGAAGCCGCCACGCAAAGAGAAACCGATCGATCCGGATTCGCCCTTTGCAAAACTTGCAGCTCTCAAGGAGCAGATGAAGAAGTGAGGCCATGACGGAAAAAGAGCTACCGGACGGTTCGCGACAGCGCATCGACAAGTGGCTTTTTTTCGCCCGCATCGTGAAGTCGCGTTCGCTTGCCCAATCGCTGATCGCCGCGGGTGCAGTGACGGTGAATGGAGAGATCTGCAGTCAGTCCAGCCGTACGATAAAATCTGGAGACCGCATTGAACTTGTCCTAGAGCGGCGGGATGTCATCCTTGTCGTTCGTGCTGGCGGCCATCGCCGAGGTCCGTTTGAGGAGGCTAAGCTTCTCTATGACGACCTGACGCCGTCTCCGGACAAGCAGACACGGCTCACGCCTTTCGAGCGGGCGCAACGTGGCCTTGGCGCGGGCAGATTCGGTGGCCCCGATCGCTGAAAGAACCGGAAACCGATAAAGGGTCATGCTGAGGAATAAAGCTTCTCCAATTTGGCCTCGGCAGGATTGTTTAACCTTGCTAAGCAAGGCCAAAGGCTTTACCTGACAGTCGAAAAGCCGGATTGCCTGCCTCCTGTCCTCTTTTGCAGTAAGGGTTTCGCCTCTCCCGGCTTTCCGGTGTGCCGGCGCTTTCCTGCCGTCGACACGACCGTTGTCCGCGATAGTCTTGGAGTGCCGCATGACGTATGTCGTGACCGACAATTGTATCCGCTGCAAGTACACCGACTGTGTTGAGGTTTGCCCGGTCGATTGTTTCTATGAAGGCGAAAATTTCCTGGTCATCCATCCGGATGAATGTATCGACTGCGGCGTCTGCGAACCGGAATGTCCCGCCGAAGCGATCAAGCCGGATACCGAGCCGGGTCTCGACAAGTGGCTGAAGCTGAATGCCGAGTTCGCCCAGGTCTGGCCGAACATCACTGTCAAGCGCGACCCCTTGCCGGATGCCAAGGAGATGGACGGCGTCGAAAACAAGTACGATCAGTTCTTCTCTACGGAACCCGGAAAAGGGGATTGAGCTTTGCCGAAATGGCATGGCTCGACAGAGGCCTCGAATCACTCTGCCTTTTTGATGGGCAGAGGGTTGGCCGTGCCCTCTGAGCACATGCGAAAGCAAATTATTGATTTCCGCACTTTTTTGTGGTACACATGGCGAACTGTTCCACAAGGTGGCACTGGCGTGCCCAAAAAACATCACGAAAGCAACAGATCATCCAAAACGCGGTATCCGTGACATTGCAACGCTCGAATGTTGTCGATCGCAATTCGCGGTGGGATCTGTTTTTCGCGCGCGTTGGTCGGACCAGTATGGAGTGACCCGACGGTATCCCCCGTCTCATCCGGGCCTGACCGACCCGGTTTCCCCGACCCGAAAAACGGGTGAGTAACAGGGAGTTTGTGAAACGAATGACGACCCAGCAGAAGAAGAATTCTCCCGCCCGCCAAGGCTTCAAGACCGGCGAATCGATTGTCTATCCTGCTCATGGTGTAGGTATGATCACTGCCATTGAAGAGCAAGAAGTCGCGGGCATGAAGCTCGAACTTTTCGTTATCGATTTCGAAAAGGACAAGATGCGCCTCAAGGTGCCGGTCGCAAAGGCCGTGAGCATCGGCATGCGCAAGCTGTCCGAAACGGATTTTGTCGAACGCGCCCTCAAAGTTGTTCAGGGCAAGGCACGTGTGAAGCGCACCATGTGGTCGCGCCGTGCCCAGGAATATGACGCCAAGATCAATTCCGGCGATCTGATCTCGATTGCTGAAGTGGTCCGCGACCTTTATCGCGCAGAGAACCAGCCGGAGCAGTCCTATTCGGAACGGCAGCTCTATGAAGCTGCCCTCGATCGCATGGCTCGTGAAATTGCTGCGGTGAACAAGATGTCCGAAACGGAGGCCGTTCGCCTCGTCGAGGTCAATCTTGCCAAGGGGCCGAAACGCGGCAAGACCATCGAAGAGGATGAGGCTCAGGAAGAGGCAGCCTGATCTTTTTCATCATCGCATTCTCTAAAAAACCCGGCCTTGGAGCCGGGTTTTTTATTGGAACTTTTTCCACTGCCACGCGTTAACCCGCCGGTACGGCGAACTGACACTGCATCGATGCAGTTTTGTTTCGCCCCCGGAATACGTATCGCGGGCGGATATTCAGGCTCTCGGGCCGATGTGAACTCCCGCGAAGCTCAAACGAGGGGAGCAAAGGCAGCAGGTCTCCAGATACGCATCACGGGTCCCGTGAATCGTGTCGGAATTCCCCCTTGCTGTTTTTGTCGGATCAGACCGTTCACGGAGAACACGATGACAGCCATGTCCGCAGACCGAACCATGATCAAGATAGCGATGTCCGCTCCCTATCTCGCCCGAGAGGAAGAGCGCGATCTGGCGGTCCGCTGGAAGGACGATCGCGATCAGGAGGCACGCAACCAGATCGCCCTTGCGCATATGCGTCTCGTGATCGCCATGGCTTCCAAGTTCCGCGGGTTCGGATTGCCGATGAGCGACCTTGTTCAGGAGGGCTATGTAGGGCTGCTGGAGGCGGCGGCAAGGTTTGAACCGGCACGGGATGTTCGTTTTTCCACTTATGCCAGCTGGTGGATCCGTGCTTCCATGCAGGATTATATTCTTCGTAACTGGTCGATCGTTCGTGGCGGCACCAGTTCTGCCCAAAAGGCGCTGTTCTTCAATCTCCGCCGGCTACGCGCCAAGCTTGCCCGCGGTGACAGCAATCTGACTGCCCGCGCCATCCATGAGGAGATCGCTGTCGCTCTTGGCGTCAGCGTAGCCGACGTCCAGACGATGGATGCACGTCTTTCCGGCAATGACGCTTCCCTGCAGGCTCCGTCGATAGCCGGCGATGCGGATAGCGGCGAGCGATTGGACCTGCTTGCGAGCGCCGAGCCACTGCCGGATGAACAGGTTTCCGGCATGATAGATGGCGAACGGCGCCTGAAATGGCTGCAAGGCGCCCTGACCAAGCTCAATGACCGGGAAAAGAAGATCATCCGTGCACGCCGCCTGACAGACGAAGGGGCGACGCTCGAAGCTCTCGGCGCTGAGCTGGGCATCTCGAAGGAGCGTGTCCGACAGATCGAGAGCCGCGCCATCGAGAAACTCAAGCTGGCATTGGTTTCCGCCAATCCGCAGATGGCTGCCGTCTGCTAAGCGAGTTTCGGCTATTCCGAAATGATCTTGACCTTCTGGCCGGGCGACACAACGGCACCGGCCGGGAGTGCATTGATCAGTTTGAAGAGATCGAGTTTTCGATCCGTGCCCATCATGCGGACGGCGAGCGAGGCGACGGTGTCACCCTGGGCGACCGTGACGATGCGTACCCGCAGCGGCTTCAAGGAGGCAATCTCTTCCCTCGTCATGCGCCGGAAGCTTGCCCGCAAGACGTCGGCCGTCGTCTGCAGGGTGGCACTTCCCTTGGGTACGGCGGTAAGGAACCGGAAAATCTTGTTGTCGACGCGGATGACCGTTACGTCGAAATCCCAGCGGTCGGCGGAAGCGCGCGCGTTTGCGCCAGGCAATCCATTCACTTCGATCTGACGTACCGTATCGGGTTGCAGGCCAGCCACCCAGCCGCTTGTCAGGTAATTGGTCAAGCTGTTGTTGTCGTCGGCGGCAACACCATCGAAACGGATGGCCGTTTCACCCGGGCCTGTTGCCAGAACAGCTTCCACTTTGTTGTCGATGCGGAAATCCCGTGGAACGTCGAAGCGAATGCCGAGCCCGCCATGGAGGAAAGTCTCGCCGCGGACATAGCCCTCCTGAGGGCTATCGCCGTAAAGCAGCCCGTCGATGCCCGCAAGATAATAGTCGCGCCCCTTGTCGCCGACTGTCCCCTCCTGGCCGAAATTGCGGGCATGGCGGCGTGCCAGATCGACGCGCTGAGTGGAATTCGGGTGGCTCGAGAGGAAGTCGAGGCTCTGGTCGCTGTCCGGATCCACAGCCGAATAACGGGCATAGGCGGCCATGGAATCGAGGAAACGGGCGGCGGCGTAAGGATCGTAGCCGGCTTCTCCGAGCATCCGCACGCCGATTACGTCGGCTTGCAGTTCCTGCTGGCGCGAGAAGGCTGCAAGTCTAAGCTTGCCGCGGGCGAGCGCCTGTTTGCCGGCGAGGTCGCTGGAAAGCACTTCCGTCACGACGCGGCTTGCAATGACCTCCGCTTCCTCCCGGCGCTGGCGTTCGATACCGTGGTTGGCGGTTACGTGGCCCATTTCATGGGAAAGGACCGCTGCAACTTCTGAGGCATCGTTGGCGAGCGCCAGCAGGCCGCGCGTTACGTAAAGATAGCCGCCCGGCAATGCGAAGGCATTGATTGCCGGCGAATTCAGAATGGTGATCCGGAAAGACTGGTTCGGGTTCTCGGAGACTGCCGTCAGCGCGCCGGCAATGCGGGCGACCAGTCGCTCCGTCTTGGCGTCGCGATATTCTCCGCCATAGCTTGCGACGATACGGGGATGCTCCCTTGCACCCATCTGCGCCCGGGGATCGTTCTTTTGTACTTCATCGACGATCTGCGGTGAATTCGAGGGCGAAACGTTTGGTGTATAGGCCTGTTCGAAGAGCGACTGGCAGCCGGCCAGCACGACGCCGCTCAGCAGGAGGGCGCCCAGAACTCGAAGGCCCGCCATGAAGCGGGCTCTCTGCAAGATAGCCGGGCCCGCCGTATCGCGCCTCATCGTCCTCGTGTTTTGCACCATCATTCCCACGGCCCGCCTTCCGGCTTCGAAAGGTTCCCTTCAACCCAAACCGGTTCATTCTCCATCTCCGCTTAGCGATTTTCGCGTCGCATGCACAGATAGTTATTGAGATATGTCTTACCGGCGCGTTTGCAAAGAAAAACCCCCGTCGCTTTGTGGCGATGCCATTGCGTCACGTCCAAATTGTGGCGAGCCGGATAACGGACGGTTCGTCACGGTTTCGAAACGTGATCCGGAAAAAGGGCGACCAGACGACCTGATCAGCCGGAGAGGAATTCAGCGAGTGCCGGGATATCACGCCTGGCAAGGAATTCCGTTGTGGGTGCCTGGAGTAAAATTTGCCCGTGATCGATGAAGATGGCATGGTCGGCAAGCCGCCCGACCTCGTCCGGATCATGAGTGACGATCAACACGGTATTGCCTACCTCGCGGTGCAGTTCGAGCAGCAGCTTCGCCATCGAAAGGCGAAGACCCGGGTCGAGCGCCGCAAAGGGCTCGTCCATCAGCAGAACAGGCTTTTTGCGCACCAGTGCCCGGGCGAAGGCGGCCCTCTGCCTCTCGCCACCCGAAAGCGTGCCCGGCATGCGCTTCTCGAAGCCATCGAGGCCAACCCGTTGCAGCGCCTTGGAGATCGCTCTTCGATCGTCTGCGGAAAGCCGCAGCGATGGGTTGATGCCGAGGCCGATATTGGTGAACAGATCGAGGTGCGTGAAAAGATTGTTGTCCTGGAAGATCAGCGAAACCGGGCGTCCGGAAGGATGCTCGTGCGTCACGTCCTCGCCGCCGACCAGTACATGGCCCCGATCCGGCGTTTCAAAGCCGGCCACAAGGTTCAGCAAAGTCGATTTGCCGGAGCCCGACGGGCCGGTCACTGCCGTCACAGCGCCGGCAGGCAGGCTACAATTGAAACGAAAGTCCTTTGTGCCAAGCCGGAGTTCGACCTTGTCCAGCACGACGCCATCAGTCATGTCTCGCCTCCTTTTGGCCGACCGTGCCGAGCATGGTCAGCAACAGGCAGATGATGCCGAGGAGGAGTGCCAGCCCGTCAGCGTCGTTGGTGCGATAGCTGGATAGCCGGCTGTAGACAAGCCAGGGAAGCGTCGTGAGATCGTTGGAGCCGAATAGTGCTACCGCGCCGAGATCGCCGAGCGACAGGGCCATCGCAAAGGAGAGGGCCGTCAAAAGGGGTCTTATCAGGACGGGCAGGTCGATTCGTTGAAGCTTTGCCAAGCCGGAAATCCCGAGACTTGCCGATAGCCTGCCCGATTGCTGACGATGGGTCTCAATTGCCGGCGCGAGCACGCGCATGACGAAGGGTAACGCCATCAGCATGTTGATCAACGCCAGCAAAGCCGGCGCAAAACGGGTCACATCGCCGATCGGGCGCAGCGTGAGGAACCAGCCGGTCCCAAGCACGACAGGCGGGACCAGGAGTACCAGGGAGGACATGCCGCCAAGCAGGGCGGAGAATCCTCCGGCGACTTTTCCAGGTCGCTTCATATCGGCTACAGACCCCCGCGCGGCAATGATTGCCAGCGATGTAAGGACGGCGAGCAAGCCGGCGGTAAGGGCGATGGCAAAACTCGTCCATGCGGCGCGAAGGAAGGCGATGCTGGTCGCAAGTTTCCAGAGATCGGCCTTCAGCCCGGCAGAGACAATCGATGCCAACGGCAGAACCAGAAAGGCGGTGGCGACCGAAATGGCGAACGCATCCCAAAGTCGTGCGGGCACGGTCCGGCCGTCGAAACGGCGGGTCGCCTGACCTGCTGTCATGCCCGCATCGTCCGGTATGGGAAACCGCGCCATGGCGATCAGGATCAGCGCGGTAATGCCGATCTGCAGGATCGCGAGCGCGACGGCGCGCGGCGGGTCGAAATCGAAACGCAGCGATTGGTAGATCGCAACTTCGAGCGTCGTTGCCGCAGGTCCACCGCCGAGCACGAGCACGAGCGTGAAACTGGTGGCGCAGAGCATGAAGATCAGGCCGGCAATGCCGGGTATGACGCGTTGCACAGCCGGCCACTCGATGAACCGAAAGACCGAAAATGGTCGCATGCCGAGGCTGGAGGCGAGCTGCCAGTATTCCGCCGGAAGCCGCTCCAGCGCGGCGAGCAGCAGCCGGGCGGCGAGCGGCAGGTTGAAGAAGACATGGGCCAGCAGAATGCCGGTAAGTCCGTAGATGCTGACTGGCTGGTCGAGGCCGAGTTTCAACAGCAGGCTGTTGATCACACCCTGCCGGCCCCAGATGCCGATAAGACCCAATGCGCCGATCAGCACCGGCAGGCCCATGGGAACCGCCATCAACCGGATCATCCAGACACGTCCTGGAAAACGGGGGCGGCGCGCAAGCGCCAGCGTAACGGGTATGGCAAAGGCGATGGAGAGCAGTGTCGAAAGCACAGCCTGCCATAGGGTGAAGCGCAGGATCCGCCAGGTATAGGCCGTGAAGAGCCGGGCTCCTGTGTCCCCGGCATCCCATGAAAGCAGTGCGGTGACAGCAATGCCGACGAAGAGGGTGATGCCAAGGAGGCTCAGCAGGCCCCAGGCAATCCCCCGTCGTCGTTGGGCGCGGGTCAGCAAGGCGGAGGTCTTAGTTCATGCTCATGGCGGTCAGCCATTCGTCGATCCAGGCCTGCCGATTCTTCGCCACCTCGTCCGAGCCCATCAGGAAGGTCGTTTTCGGCTGCACGAGCTTGTCGAAGGCGTCCGGCAACGGCTCGGATGTCTTCGAAATCGGCATCATCCAGTTGGTGGTGGGGATAATGTCCTGAAAGACTGGCGAGACCATGAACCTGAGGAACTGTTTGGCCAGATCCTTGTCGGACGCGTTTGTCAACATGCCGGCCACCTCGATCTGGATGTAGTGGCCCTCCGAGAAGGATGCGGCCTGGTAGCGTTCGGTCTTTTCCTCGACCATGTGATAGGCAGGCGAAGTGGTGTAGGAGAAGACCATCGGCACCTCGCCCTTTGTGAGAAGGCCATAGGCTTCCGACCAGCCGGGGGTGACTGTCAGCACGCGCTTCCTGAGTTTCGCCCAGGCTTCCGGCGCCTTGTCGCCGTAGACCGACCTCACCCAGAGCAGCAGGCCTAGTCCCGGCGTCGAGGTGCGCGGATCTTCGATTGCGATTTTCTGCGAAGGGTCGCCTTCCACCAGTTCCTTCAGGCTATTGGGCGGATTCTTCATCACCTGCGTATCGTAGACGACGGCAAAATGACCGTAGTCATAGGGGATGAACGTATCGTCGGTATAATTTCCAGGCACACTGATCGCGGATGTATCGAGGCCGTGCGGCTCGAAAAGGCCGGTTGCCTTGGCTTCCGAAATCAGGTTGGTGTCCAGGCCGAGCGCGATATCGGCATCCGTCTTCTCGCCTTCGAGCTTGAGGCGGGTGAGGAGCGCCACACCATCGGCAACGCCGACGAAGTTGAGCCTGCAGGTGCAGCTCTTTTCGAAGGCTTCCTTGACCTTCGGGCCGGGCCCCCAGTCGGAGACGAAGCTTTCATACGTATAGACAGTCAGTGTCTTTTCCTGCGCCTGAGCGGACAGTGAAAAGGAAAGGGCGGCTGCGGCCGCGAACATCGAAAGAACGATCTTGCGCATCAGCGCCTCCTCTTTTGATTGTGGGAATAGGCGCTGATGGGAAGCCGTCTAATCCCTCCGCCGGTCTTAACCGGATCAGGTTCCGCGGGTTGGCAAAGCCTCTCAGCCACACTGGCGTGGCACCCCGTTAGAGCGAATCAGGTGTAGCGGCGGTGGGATCGGCTGGCAAGAGGCTGCGCCGCGATCAGGCAGCGCTCATATCCATCTACATGATTTCCCAGACGTGGCCGTCCGGATCCCGGAAGCTGCAGCCGTACATGTTTTTTCCTCTTTGTCCCCATCCAACGCACATGGGCGCGTTCGCCCCAAGGATGAGTAAGAGAATGTAAAACCGACATCGCAGCCAGGGTTTTTCTCTAGTGGTGCGGGTTCCGGCGGAACACCTTGAGTTCGCGCGGAACGGCTGCCATGCCGTGAAGCCGGTTGGCAATGGCATAATCGATCGTCCTTTCCATGACCTCCGGCATGACGGGCTTGGTGAGAACACCGAGAGAACCTTCCACGCCATCTTCGAGATCATCAGGGGTCGCGGTCATGAAGATGACCGTCACGCCATATCGTTCGGCAAGCTGCCGTCCAATCTCCGGACCGGTCCTTCCATCGGTCAGATTGACGTCGACGATCGCGATATCGGCGCGCGGCGCCAGTTCCAGGGCATGTTTTCGGGCATTGGCAAAACCCGCCACCTTCAGTCCCATATTTTCGACAGTTTCGGCGATATCGAGAGCGATCAGGAACTCATCCTCCACGATCAGCACCCGTTGACTCGTCACCTCACTGGGTGGCCGACGACGCGTTACATTTGTCAGCATTGGACGTCCCCGCACGGTTTCCGGTCCTTAATTCGGATCGAGGGCGACGACTGGCGCCTCGACCATGAACGCAGGCAGAACGAGCAGGATGGTGGCTTGTTCCGTTTTGCGACAGACGCCTCTGCCGAAACGGTTATTAGAGTTAATAATTCGTTAGTTCAGCTCTCCAGCTCTTCCCGCAGCATCTCGAGCTCGAGCCATTCTTCTTCCATTTTCGTCAGTCTTTCGCGCAGGCTTTCCATTTCCGCCGCAAGCTTGTGGAAGGCGGCAGGGTCTTTGGAAAAGAGGTTCGGGTCCGCCATCTTCTTCTCGCGGACAGCAATTTCTTCCTCCGCCTTGGCAATTTCCTTCGGCAGGTTTTCGAGTGCGAATTTCTGCTTATAGGAGAGCTTTCCCTTGGCCTTGGAGGTTTCGGCCGGCGGCGCGGCGGCCTCTGTCTTCTGCCGTTCCGTTCTCTCCGTCTTGCGCTTCTCCTCGATCGCGCCTCTCCGTTGGGCCAGCATGTCCGTATAGCCGCCGGCATATTCGATCCACCGCCCGTCCGGCGCCTCCGGATTGGCCGGGGCGATCGTCGAGGTCACGGTGCGGTCCAGGAAATCGCGATCATGGCTGACGAGGATCACCGTGCCGTTGTAGCCGGCGACAATTTCCTGCAGCAGATCCAGCGTTTCGATGTCGAGGTCGTTGGTGGGTTCGTCGAGAATCAAGAGGTTCGAGGGCTTCGCCATGATGCGGGCGAGCATCAGGCGGGCACGTTCACCACCGGAAAGGCTCCTGATCGGTGTCCTGATCTGTTCCGGCTGGAACAAGAAGTCCTTCATGTAGCCTGCGACATGCCGCTGCTCGCCATTGACCAGCAACGTCTCCCCGCGGCCGTCTGTCAGGTAGTGGGAGAGCGTCTCCTCCGGATTCAGGTTCTCGCGCTTCTGGTCGAGCGTTGCGATCTCAAGATTGGTGCCGAGCTTGACGGTACCGCTATCTGGTGCGAGCTGCCCGGTCAGCATCTTGAGCAATGTCGTCTTGCCCGCGCCATTAGGCCCTACGAGGCCGATCCGGTCGCCGCGATGAATCCGGATCGAAAAAGGTGCGACGATCTGCCGGTCATAGGCTTTGGTGATGTTCTCCGCCTCGATCACAAGCTTGCCCGATTCACGACCTTCGGTGACCTGCGCCTGGACGGTCCCTTGGGGCCCTTTGTGGCCGCGATAGGCTGCTCGCATGGATTGCAGATCGCCGAGGCGCCGCATGTTGCGCTTGCGGCGCGCGGTCACGCCATAACGCAGCCAATGCTCCTCGCGCTCGATCGCCTTGCCGAGCTTGTGCTGTTCCAGCTCCTCAGCCTCCAGCACTTCGTCACGCCATGCTTCAAAATGAGCGAACCCCTTGTCGAGACGGCGGGAGATGCCGCGGTCGAGCCAGACGGTCGCGGTCGAAACCCGTTCGAGGAAGCGCCTATCGTGGGAAATCAGTACCAGTGCGCTCCTTGTTTTCCGCAACTCGTCTTCCAGCCATTCGATGGTCGGCAGGTCGAGATGGTTGGTCGGCTCATCCAGCATCAGGATGTCCGGCTCGGGTGCCATCACACGGGCGAGCGCGGCGCGGCGGGATTCGCCGCCCGAAAGCGTCTTTGGGTCTTCCTGGCCGGTGAGGCCGAGATGTTCGAGTAGGTAGGTAACGCGATAGGGATCATCGCCCGGGCCGAGGCCTGATTCCGCATAGGCTTGCACGGTGGCATAGTCGGCAAAATCCGGCGCCTGTTCGAGGTAGCGGATCGTCGAGGCCGGATGGCGGAAGACTTCGCCTGACTGCGGCTCGACCATGCCGGCGGCGATCTTCATCAGCGTCGACTTGCCGGAACCGTTGCGACCGACGAGGCAGATGCGGTCGCCTGGCTCCACCTGCAGGCCCGCGCCAGCGAGCAGCGGCGCGCCGCCAAAGCTCAGGAAGATATCGTCGAGTTTCAAGATGGGGGGTGCCAAAAGTCAGGGTCCTGTCATGTCGTAGGGGCGAGCAAGGATCATCGCTCTGCCGGCCTTCAGATGGAATTCCACCGGTCCTTCTGCAATGTTCGAGACCGTACGAGAAGAGCCGAAGGGAAGCCCAAAATTGTGGAGCGGATAACGCGCACCAATGATGTCCAGGCCTTCCAGTGCCGAAAAACCGATGATCGAAAAGAGCGAGCCTTTCGGCAAGTCGAGCTTTTTATCCCCCGGCAGCAGCGGCACCGCCTCCTCCTCGCCGGACGTGAGCAAAATGTCGAAGCCGCGTTCGGCAAGGCTCATGGCATGGAAGAGGTGCTGGAGCGCGTGATCGCTCCGTTCCCCGCCGAGTGCGCCGACGAAGATCAGCCGTGCGGCGCCGCGGTCGATCGCTTCCGCCGTGGCGATCTCACCGTCTGTCTCGGTCTTGGCGGGCGGATAGGTCTGCTGTTTCACGCCCGGCCATTGTCTTGCAAGTTCGGCATCGGTGGAATCGAAATCGCCGACCCACAGTTCGGGCTCGACGCCGAGTGTCGCTGCATGTCTCATGCCGCTGTCAGCCGCGATGAAGCGGCTGGTACTGGTCGCTTCCAGCAGTCGGTCGGTGACGGTGAGATCGCCGCCAAGCAGGATGGTAAAGGTCGAATGGCTCATGGTTACTGCCCTTAGCGTAAAGGGACCTCATTGGGAAAGCTGTTGCACCGCCGAAGCCAAGCTTTTAGTTTGCGGCTCGCTTTTCAATCGGGATATCAGGATGCAGTTTCAGGGTACAGCGGACTATATCGCGGACAAGGATCTGATGGTGGCGGTGAATGCCGCGATCCGGCTCGAGCGCCCGCTGCTGGTGAAAGGCGAGCCGGGTACCGGCAAGACTGAACTTGCCCGGCAGGTGGCAGCAGCCCTTGGTCTCGATCTCATCGAGTGGAACATCAAGTCCACCACAAAGGCACAGCAGGGCCTCTACGAATATGATGCGGTCTCGCGCCTGCGCGACAGCCAGCTCGGCGACGAGCGGGTCCACGATGTCGCGAATTATATCCGACGCGGCAAGCTTTGGCAGGCCTTTGCGGCGGACAGGAAGGTCGTCCTGCTGATCGACGAGATCGACAAGGCGGATATCGAATTCCCGAACGACCTTCTGCAGGAACTCGATCGGATGGAATTTCACGTCTACGAGACCGGCAAAACGGTCAAGGCTAGAGTCCGGCCCATCGTCATCATCACTTCGAACAATGAGAAGGAGCTTCCAGACGCTTTCCTGCGCCGCTGCTTCTTCCACTACATTCGTTTCCCGAATGTCGAGACGCTGTCACGCATCGTCGAGGTGCATTATCCGGGTATCAAGCAGACCCTCGTGCGCAACGCATTGATGCAGTTCTATGAAATCCGCGAGATGCCGGGGCTCAAGAAGAAGCCGTCGACGTCAGAGGCGCTCGACTGGATACGTCTCCTCGTTGCAGACGATGTCGACCCGGCCGATTTGCGCGGGGACGTGAAGAACGCGCTGCCGAAGCTGCATGGTGCGTTGCTCAAGAACGAGCAGGATGTCCATCTTTTCGAGCGGATCGCCTTCATGGCGCGGCGCGAGCGGTAAGCGGAAGATTTTGCTCCCATTGACGACAGGCATAGCAAGGCGTATTTGAAAGTCCGTAGTTTCGTGGTGATTTGGCCGGCCGGCTTGCAGCCACGTAAAAAAAGTCGCTAAAGGGCCGCGAGAAGATGACTTCCCCAGATCATGCTTCCCCGGGCCGGCTGCGATTTTTCGTCGCCGGTTTTTTATTTCGTGGGTTTAGACATGCCGATCAAGATTCCCGATACGCTGCCTGCCTTCAGCACCCTCGTTTCCGAGGGCGTGCGGGTGATGACCGAAACTGCGGCGGTGCGGCAGGACATTCGTCCGCTCCAGATCGGACTTCTCAATCTCATGCCCAACAAGATCAAGACAGAGCTGCAGATGGCGCGTCTCGTCGGCGCGACGCCGCTGCAGGTGGAGCTGTCGCTGGTGCGAATCGGCAACCACAGGGCCAAGAACACGCCGGAAGAGCATCTGCTGGCTTTCTACGAAACATGGGAAGAGGTGAAGCACCGCAAGTTCGATGGCTTCATCATCACCGGTGCACCGATCGAGACACTGCCTTACGAAGAGGTCACCTACTGGGACGAGATGGAGAAGATTCTCGACTGGACAACCACCAATGTCCATTCGACCATGAATGTCTGCTGGGGTGCGATGGCGGCCATCTACCATTTTCACGGCGTGCCGAAATACGAGTTGAAGGAGAAGGCCTTCGGTGTCTACCGGCACCGCAATCTTGCTTCCTCCTCCGTTTATCTCAACGGCTTCTCGGATGACTTCCAGGTGCCGGTATCGCGCTGGACGGAGGTGCGCCGCGCGGATATCGAAAAGGTACCAAGCCTTGAAATCCTGATGGAATCAGACGATATGGGCATCTGCCTCGTGCATGAGAAAAGGGGAAAGCGTCTCTACATGTTCAATCATGTGGAATACGACTCCACCTCGCTGGCGGATGAGTATTTCCGGGATGTGAATGCCGGTGTCCCCATCAAGTTGCCGCATGACTATTTCCCGCACAACGACGATACTCTGACGCCCCTGAACCGCTGGCGCAGCCATGCGCATCTTCTCTTCGGCAACTGGATCAACGAGATCTACCAGACGACGCCCTACGATCTGGAGAAAATCGGCGAGCCGGAGAAGACCGGCGCGGAATAGGTCAGCATGTTCATTCCCTTCTTCCTGCACCTAAGGGAGGCGAAGGTCCCGGTAACGCTCCGGGAATTCCTGGCGCTTCTCGAAGGCATGGAAGAGGGGCTGGCCGATTTCGACGTCGAGGCTTTCTACTTCCTCGCCCGCACGGCGTTGGTGAAGGATGAACGCCACATCGATAAATTCGACCAGGTCTTTTCCTCCTATTTTCGCGGCCTGGAGATGGTCTCCGGCAAGCCGGGCCTCGATACCCAGAACATTCCCGAAGAATGGCTGCGCAAGCTCATCGAAAAACACCTGACCGAGGAAGAGAAGAAACTCGTCCAGTCGCTCGGCGGTTTCGAAAAGCTGATGGAGACGCTGCGACAGCGGCTCGAAGAGCAGAAAGGGCGCCATCAGGGCGGGTCGAAATGGATCGGCACCGGCGGCACTTCGCCCTTCGGCGCCTATGGCTATAACCCGGAAGGCGTGCGCATCGGGCAGGACGAATCCCGCCATCGCAGTGCAGTGAAGGTCTGGGACAGGCGCGAATTCAGGGATTTCGACGACAAGGTCGAACTCGGCACGCGCAATATCAAGCTGGCACTGAAACGGCTTCGGCGCTGGGTGCGGGAGGGCGCGGCCGAGGAATTCGACCTGCCCGGCACGATCCGTTCCACCGCCGAGCACGGCTACCTCGACGTGCAGACAAGGCCGGAGCGGCATAATGCCGTGAAGCTTTTGATGTTCTTCGATGTGGGCGGGTCGATGGATGACCATATCCGCATCGTTGAGGAACTGTTTTCCGCCGCGCGGGCAGAGTTCAAGCATATGGAGCATTTCTACTTCCACAATTGCCTCTACGAAGGCGTTTGGAAGGAGAACCTCCGTCGCGCCGAGCGAATGGCAACGCTGGATCTCATCCGCAGCTATGGTTCGGACTACAAGGTGATCTTTGTCGGTGACGCTTCGATGAGCCCCTATGAGATCACCCATGCGGGCGGTTCCGTCGAGCACTGGAACCAGGAGCCCGGCGAGGCCTGGATCAGGCGTATCACCGATCATTTCCACCGCTGCGTCTGGCTCAATCCGGTGCCCGAAAATCAGTGGCGCTACACGGCCTCGATCGGGTTGATGCGGCAGTTCATGACCGAACGGATGTTTCCAATGACGCTCGGCGGGCTTGAACAGGCGACGCGCACACTCGCCCGCTGACGGATTTTGCTTCCCGTGACATTGCAGCTTGCCGCCAAATCACGCAGGTTGCCGCCAAATGTCCGGTGGAGGAAAAGGTCATGACGGATCAGAATTTCGAAGTCTTCGGCACGACGGAAAATGGCGAGCCCGTTTATCGCGTGAGAATTGCCGGCGGCGGATTGACCGCGAGTATCATTACATGGGGCGCCGTGATCCAGGATCTCAGGCTGGAGGGCCATCGGCCGCCACTCGTGCTGGGGTTCGAGGCTTTCGATCCATATCCGATCCATTCGCCGTATTTCGGGGCAACGCCCGGCCGTTGCGCAAACCGCATCTCCGCCGGCCGTTTCACGCTCGACGGAAGACAATACCAGCTTGAAATGAACCAACCGGGGATCGGCCACCTTCACGGGGGTACGGATGGTCTTGGCCGCAGCAACTGGTCGATCGTCGATCACGCGGCTGACAAGGTCGTACTTCAGATCACCGATCCCGATGGCCGCGCGGGCTATCCCGGCAATTGCACCGTGACCGCCACCTATCAGCTCAAGGACCACGGCGTGCTGTCGGTGATCTACGAATCCACGACTGACCAGCCGACACTCGCCAACATCTGCCAGCACTCCTATTTCAATCTTGACGGCCGTGAAGACGCCCTTGGTCACGACATTATGATCGCCGCCGATCAGTTGGTCGAAGTGGATGAGAAGCAGTTGCCGACCGGCAGACTGACGTCAGTCGCCGATACGCCTTTCGACCTGCGGGAGATGGGGCCGATGAAGCGGTTCGACGACGGCAAACAGGTCCTGTTCGATCACAACTACTGTCTGTCGCCGGAACGGACACGGAAGCGTTCCGTGGCGCTGGCGCGCAGCGTCTATTCCGGCGTTTCGATGGAAGTGCGGACCACCGAGCCCGGTGTGCAATTTTATGCCGCCTTCAAGCTTCAGGAAATCCCGGTGCCGGGCCTCGAAGGTCGCCGTTACGGCCCCTTTGCCGGGTTTTGCCTGGAAACCCAGGTATGGCCGGACGCGATCAATCATCCGAATTTCCCGAACGTTGTGCTGCGTCCGGGCGAAGTGCTGCGGCAGGAGACAGACTATGTCTTTTCGAAGCAGTGAGCGGGGATAAGCTTGGCTCACCCATGTGGCAGGCGGGGTGCGAAATAGATTCGATGATGGGAAGTCGAACCGCTTCGACATGAGACTTTGGCCGTCGACAGGAAAGTCGGCGGCACAAGCCGGGTCTGCACTATAGAATTCAAGCAGCGACGCTTCCGGCCCAAGATAAGGCCTTTTCAAGGTATGATTTGAGAGAAAAACTGGAGCGGGCGAAGGGATTCGAACCCTCGACCCCAACCTTGGCAAGGTTGTGCTCTACCCCTGAGCTACACCCGCTCATCAAGCCACCGGTCCGGGGTAGATCGCTTGGACCGTGGGTCGCTGCTGTTGCCGACGACGGGCGCTATATGGCCCAGACTTTTTTCAAATGCAACAGGGAAATGACGATTGGCGGCAAGAAAAATTACGATCCGCCCAAACTCCTGACAAACCGCCGGTTCCGCACGTGAACCGGCGGCCGCTTTGTGCCTCAGGAGGCGGGACAGGCCGCGCCGGTTTTCACCCAGGCATCGATGAGCTCGCCGAATTCAGCCTGCGTGCCCGGTACCGGCTCGCGGCCGGCGCCGGGTGCCCAGCCCCAGCCGACGAGTTCGTCATGCGCCATGTGCTCGACCAGTTCGTCCATGGTCATCTCGCCATTGCGTGCCGGATCTTTGATCTGCTGACAGATCTGGCCCAGCGTCTTGCCTTCCCAGGCCATCTCGATCGGCGCAAGGTGCCAGGCAGGATTGCCCGGGATGCTCTTGATCGTGTCTGCCTGGCCCACGACCGGAATATTCTCGGCGCCGTGGCAGGTCGTGCACTGCATGCCGGGCAGACCCATACCGCCGTCGCCGCGTAAGACCGGCGGCTGATGCGGGCGCATCGACGCGCCCTGCAGCGGCCGGTCGGTAGCAGGATGACAGTTTACGCAGCGCGGGTGCTGGATGACCTTGCCCGCTTCCTGGAAGAGCGCCACCGAGCGGTCCTGCTCGTTGGCGATCGACTGGAAGGAGGCGGCTGGCTTCAGCGTCCTGGCATCGGCCTGGGCGTCCTGCGCCACCGAGACGGGTGACAGCGCCGTGCCGACACCCACGAAAAGACAGGCGGCGGCAACGCCGGTGAATGCGAGTTTCCAATTCATCGGGCGTTGATCCTCAAGCCGAAACGATATTGACGATCGGGAGCTTTCTGACAGGTGCTCCCGTGAGGCGCCGCCAGGCATTGGCAACCGCCGGGCCGACGGGCGGCACGCCGGGTTCGCCGACGCCGCTCGGCTTCTCGGTCGACTTGATGATCTCCACCTCCACGTCCGGCATCTCGTTGATCCGGATGGACCGGTAGTCGTGGAAGTTCGACTGGATAATCTTGCCGCCCTTGCCGAGGGTCACCGCATCGAAGAGGACTGCCCCGAGGCCGTAGCCGATGCCACCCTCCATCTGTGCCTTGATGACGTTCGGGTTGACGGCCACTCCGCAATCGACCGCACACCAGACCTTATGGACATGCGGAGCGCCATCGGTCCCGACCGAGACTTCGACGACCTGACCCACATAGGTGCTGAAGCTTTCGACCACCGCGACGCCGCGAGCGCGGCCTTCCGGCACTTGTCCGCCCCAGTTCGCCATCTCGGCAGCCTTCCGGAGCACACCCGCGTGGCGAGGTTCCTCTTTCAGGAGGGCAAGTCGCCCTTCGACGGGATCCCTGCCGATCTTCTCGAAGAGTTCGTCCACGAAAGTCTCGACCGCAAAGCCCGTATGCGTGTGGCCGACCGAACGCCACCAGAGCGGCGGCACGGCGAGCGGAACGTTGTGCGAGGTTACCTTCAGGTTGGGGATCGCATAGGGCAGGTTCGAAGCGCCTTCGACCGATGTCTGATCGAGATCGGCCTTGCCCATGATCGACTGACCGACGATCACCTGTTCCCAGGCCATGATCTCGCCATCGGCATTGATCGCGCCGCGCATCCTGTGAGCATACATCGGGCGATAGAAGCCGCCGCGAATGTCGTCCTCGCGGGTCCACATATGCTTCAAGGGGCGACTGCGGTCGCTGGCGGCGTAAACCGACGCCGCTTCCTGCATATAGGGCGAGCCAAACTGCGCCCTGCGGCCGAAGCTGCCGCCGGCGAGCTGGGTGTTGACCCGCACTTTCGATTCGTCGAGTCCGAGAATTTGGGCGGCCGTCGCCTGGTCCATGCCCGGGAACTGCGCGCCGTTGTAGATATCCACCGAGCCGTCATCCGCCCTGATGAAGACGGCGTCCAGCGGTTCCATCGGCGCGTGCGCCAGGAAGGGGAAGACGATCTCGGCTTCCACCGTCTGCAGACCCGATGCGTTGAAGGCTTCCTCCACATTGCCTTTGCCGGCTGCTTCAAGCCCCTTCTCGCGGAAGAGTTTGACATAGTCGGCGGACAGTTCCTCCGAGGAGCGGGTCTCAGCCTTGGAGAGATCCCATTCGATGCTCAGCGCATCGCGGCCCTTCAAGGCGGCGAAGGTGTTTTCCGCATAGACAGCGACGCCTTGAGGCACCTGTTTCACGTCGACGACGCCCTGCACCTTGCGGGCTTCGGTATCGTCGAAGCTCTTCACCGTCGCACCGAAATGCTCCGGATGGGCGACCACCGCGATCAGAAGGTTGTCCGGGGTGATATCGAGCGTGAAGATCGCCGAACCATTCGTCTTGCCATGCGTGTCGAGCTTCGGCAGATCGGTGCCGATCAGCACGAAATCCTTCGGGTCCTTGAGCTTCGGCTCCGCAGGGGGAGTTTGTAGGGCCGCCTTTTCGGCGAATGCCCCGAAACCGCTCTCCCTGTTGGATGCGGCATGTCTGATGCGGCCCTTTTCGACAGTGATCTCGGAAGCGGGGACCTTCCAGTCTTCGGCCGCGGCGGCAATCAGCATGGCACGCGCGGTCGCGCCGGCTTTTCGCATCTGCTCATAGGCATTGGCGATCGAACTCGAGCCGCCGGTGCCCTGCAGGCCGAAGAGCAGGTTTGCATAGATCTTGTTGTCCGTCGGCGAGTGAACGGCGCGCATCTGGCCCCAGTCGGCGTCGAGCTCTTCGGCAACCAGCGTTGCGAGGCCGGTGAATGGGCCCTGGCCGAATTCGATATGCTTCGACAGGACCGTCACCGTGTCGTCGGTGCCGATTTTAACGAAGGCGTTCATCGGGGTCAGTGCGGAACCTCCGCCCGCCTGCACGCCGGTCGGGGCCGCGGCAAGAAACTTGGGCGCGATCGCCACGCCGATGAGAAGGCCCGAGCCGGCCAGGAAGCCGCGGCGGGTGGCAGCGATATCATGCAGTGTCATGGCTCAGCCCTCCATCGAATTGGCGGCATTGTGGATCGCCGCCCGGATGCGATGATAGGTGGCGCATCGACAGATGTTGCCGGTCATCGCCCCGTCGATATCCGCATCCGTCGGCTTCGGCACCATCTGGAGCAGGGCGACCGCCGACATGATCTGCCCGGATTGACAGTAACCGCATTGGGGCACGTCCAGGCCAGCCCAGGCGGTCTTGATGGCTTCGGCTTCTTTTCCGGAAACGCCTTCGATCGTGATGACCTCGGAGCCTTCGACCACCGAGATCGGCAAGATGCAGGAGCGATGCGGCATGCCGTCGAGATGCACGGTGCAGGCGCCGCATTGGGCTATTCCGCAGCCATACTTCGTTCCGGTGAGTTTTTCGAAATCACGAATAACCCAGAGGAGGGGCGTGTCGGGGTCGCCGTCGAACGTTCGTTCCTGTCCGTTGAGCGTGAAGGTGACCATGAGCGGACCTTTCTTGTGAGAAGCCGGCATACTGCGCCGGGCGATGGATGAAAGCGGCTGCTATCGGCCGAAAGCCGATATTCGGGACGCGGAAAACGGTGCGCCGGAATCAAATTAAAAATTGAGGCTTCTTATTTTTATGATGTTTGCGGGGGGCCGCTCCAATCGGATGACCCTCCGGTTAGATTAGGTTGGTCGACCAGCTTGGCAAGATCAAGCGTCTCACGAAATCGTGTGCACTTGCTTGGCCGGCGGCAACATTGGGGTTATAGTTCGCCTGCCCACCAACAGAGCCCATCCCTCAAGAATGACCGACACTGCTCCGAAAACCGCCGAGGACCTGTTCCGTTTCCTCGACAGCCTCAACATTCCCCATTCCACCAAGACCCACCCGCCGGTCTTTACCGTGGCGGAATCGGAAAGCCTGCGTGACGAGATTCCCGGTGGCCATACCAAGAACCTCTTCATAAAAGACAAGAAGGACCGGTATTTTGTCCTGACGGTGGAGGAGAACGCCACGGTCGATCTGAAGACGGTTCACAAGGTGATCGGCGCCGCAGGCCGCGTCTCTTTCGGCAGGCCGGAAAAGCTGATGGAATATCTCGGCGTCATTCCGGGTTCGGTGACGATATTCGGTGCCTTCAACGATACCGGACGACATGTTACCTTCGTGCTGGATGAAGATCTTATGAGGCACGACATCATCAATGGTCATCCGCTATCGAATGACGCCACGACATCGATCGGCCGCGACGATCTCATCCGCTTTCTGGAGGCAACCGGCCACACGCCGCTTGTCTTGAAAGTGACAGACTGACATACGATCTTTGTGGCCAAGATAGAACCATAAAGCGTTCCCTGGAGAGCATTCATGAGCGGCACAGACAACCCCTATGGCGGTTCCTTCGGCGCCAGCGGCTATGGCGGGCAGATGACCGCTTCGGCGAAGTACGGCGCGGAGCCTGCCGCGACCTCAGCTGGCGGTTCCCCTATCAAAGATACGACGACGGCCGGCTTCGCCAAGGATGTCATCGAGGAATCGCGCGGTCAGCCGGTCCTTGTGGATTTTTGGGCGCCCTGGTGCGGCCCCTGCAAGCAGCTCACGCCCATTCTCGAAAAGGTGGTCAATGAAGGCAAGGGTCGGGTCAAGCTCGTCAAGATGAACATCGACGACCATCCGTCGATCCCTGGCCAGCTCGGCATCCAGTCGATTCCGGCTGTCATCGCTTTTGTCGATGGCCGTCCCGTCGATGGGTTCATGGGTGCAGTTCCGGAAAGCCAGGTACGCCAGTTCATCGACCGGATTGCGGGGCCTGCCGGCGCCGATCAGGCGGCCGAGATTGACGCGGCGCTTGCCGAAGCCGAAACGATGCTCGCCGGCGGTGACGTCCAGGGGGCAGCCCAGCTCTATGGAGCGGTACTCCAGGCCGATCCGGAAAATGCAAAGGCCGCGGCGGGCATGATGCAGTGCCTGATCGCCATGGGCGATACGGCCCGCGCAAGCCAGATGCTCGCATCGCTTCCGGAGACCCTTTCCAAGGACCCGGCAATCCAGGCGGTCGCCAGGAAGCTCGAACAGATCGAGGAGGCTCGCAAGCTCGGCGATCCGGCCTCGCTGGAGCATCGGCTCTCGCTGAACCCGGACGATCACGAGGCACGTTTGATGCTTTCGAAGATCCTGAATGTTCAAGGCAAGCGCGAGGAGGCTGCCGAGCACCTGCTGATGATCATGCGCAAGGATCGCAGCTTCGATGACGACGGTGCGCGCCGCCAGCTTCTGGAGTTCTTCGAAGTCTGGGGACCGAAGGATCCGGCCACGATTTCCGCCCGCCGCCGCCTGTCTTCGATCCTCTTTTCGTAAGCGGGGATCGATTCGGCCAGGGAACGGTCTTGCGTTCTTCTGCCGGTGCCCCACATTATTTCGAGGGGCGACGGATTTGGACCTGTCGTCTGGGAGGTGTCGGTCCCATGCATGTGGGAAATGCGCGATATGTAAAGCGAGAGGATCTGCCGGGAACGGTTCCTGTTTTTCCGTTGACGGGTGCTCTGCTTTTGCCTGGCGGCCAGCTGCCCCTCAACATCTTCGAGCCGCGCTATCTTGCAATGTTCGATGCGGCGCTTGCATCCGACCGGCTGGTCGGTATTGTCCAGCCGTCACTTCTGGAGACCGGCGATCCTGCGGAAAGCCCTCGGCCCGCACTGTCGAGCGTCGGCTGCATCGGTCGCATCACGTCTTTTGCAGAGACAGGTGATGGCCGCTATATTACCTCGATCAGCGGTGTGTGCCGTTTCCGGCTGCTTGAGGAAGTGGGGGAGGGTCATCCCTATCGCACCTTCAAGATCGCGCCGTTCATGACCGATCTTTCGGCAGAAGATGATGAGAGCACCGTCGACCGCGGCGAACTTCTGCGCGTCTTCCGGGCCTATCTCGATGCCAATAAGCTGGAAGCGGACTGGGAAAGCGTCGAGCGCGCCGGCAACCGCACGCTCGTCAATTCGCTTTCCATGATGTCGCCTTTCGGTCCGGCCGAGAAGCAAGCCCTGCTCGAAGCCCCCGACCTCAAGACCCGCGCCGAAACCCTGATCGCCATCACGGAAATCTTCCTGGCGCGGGAGTTGAGCGATACCGACACGATACTCCAGTAAGGCTGTCATGGACGAGAAGCTCAGCAAGGTTGATCCCAAACTCCTCGACCTGCTCGTCTGTCCGCTGACCAAGGGGCGGCTGTCCTTCAACCGCGAAACCAATGAACTGATCTCGCAGGCGGCGCAGTTGGCCTATCCGATCCGCGACGGCATCCCGATCATGCTGGTTTCCGAGGCTCGCCGGATCGAGGACTGACGCCTGTCCTTATCCCCTAAATGCCCCTAACCTCTCCCCGCAGGCGGGAGAGGGGCTGGGAACCGGATAAGGGGCAATGCTTTGAACGGCGCCTCAGATCGCCTGCCCGGCAAGCAACTTCGGTCCGCCCTCGCCGGTTTTACCCGCTGCCTGATCGACAAAGTAGCCCTTGAGCCTTGGCAGGCGGTCGACGATGCCGAGACCGAAGTCGCGGGCGATGCGGATCGGGGTTATATCGTTCGAGAACAGGCGGTTCAGGACGTCGGTCGTGACCCCCATGCGGAACGTGTCGAAGCGCCGCCAGGACTGGTAGCGCTCCAGCACATTCAGCGCTCCGATATCGAGGCCGAGCCGGTCGGCTTCCACGACCGTTTCGGCGAGTGCCGCGACATCCTTGAAGCCAAGATTGAGGCCCTGGCCGGAGATCGGGTGGATTCCATGTGCAGCATCGCCGGCAAGAGCGAAGCGCGGCGCGACAAAGGCGCGTGCCAGCGTCAGGCCGAGCGGGAAGGCGCGCCGTCCGCCGACCAGCCGCAATTCGCCGAGCTTATGCCCGAAGCGTCGTTGCAGTTCCTCCTCGAACACCAGGTCGTCGGAGGCAACCAGGCGTTCTGCTTCCGGCGTCCGCTCGGTCCAGACGAGAGACGAACGGTTGTCGGTGAGCGGCAGGATGGCGAAGGGGCCGGAGGGCAGGAAATGCTCTTCCGCCACGCCCTCGTGCGGCCGTTCATGGGCAACCGTCGCAACGATACCGGATTGGCCGTAGTCCCAGGTGACGGTCCTGATGCCGGCCATGTCCCGGAGTTTGGAGCGCACGCCGTCGCAGGCGACGAGCAGGCGGGTTTCAATGACGGAGCCATCCGAACGGGAAACGGTGCAACGGGTGCTTTCCGTCACAAAGCCGGTGACGGAAAAGCCATGCCGGATGGATATGCCGAGCCTTTCTGCCACTCCGCGCAGCGCCCTGACGATTGTGACATTCGGGATCATGTGGGCGAAGGGCCGGCCTTCGTCGGCTTCTCCCTCAAATGTCAGGAAGACCGGTCTCACGGGGTCGGACGTGCGGCTGTCGGTCACGATCATCCTGTTGATCGGCTGGGCGTCGGGCGCGATTTCGTCCCAGACGCCGAATACTTCGAGCATGCGTGTCGCCGCGGCGATGATGGCGGAAGCACGCTCGTCTTTCTCCCAGGCGCCCGCCGGAGCGGCCTCGACCACTTCGACCTTCAGATGCGGGGCCGCCTGCTTGACTGCGACCGCGACCGCGAGGCCCACATAACCACCGCCTGCAACCAGCATATCCAGCATTGGCTTAAGCTCCCGTGAGACTTGAGAATATCATGCCATCCATATAGACCATCGGTCAGCCGCTTCCTATCGCCGGAGTTCGTCATAATGTCGCGTCAGGCCGAATCTTCGTCCCCCATGGAGCAGTTGATCGCGACGCTCGACCTCGAGAAGCTCGAGGAGAATCTCTATCGCGGCCTCAGCCCGGACGTCGGCTGGCAAAGGGTCTTTGGCGGCCAGGTCATCGCCCAGGCATTGATGGCCGCCCAGCGCACCGTGCAAGCCGATCGTTTCGTTCACTCGCTGCATGCCTATTTCATGCGCCCGGGCGATCCTTCCGTGCCGATCCTCTATCAGGTGGAGCGCATCCGGGATGGATCAAGCTTTACGACGAGGCGGGTGGTGGCCATACAGCACGGCAAGGCGATCTTCTCCATGTCAGCGTCCTTTCAGATCGAGGAGGGAGGGTACGAGCACCAGATCGACATGCCTTCCGTCACTCAGCCGGAGGATCTGATGGGGGAGAAAGAGTTCAAGGCGCTTTTCCTCGAGCACGCTCCGGAAGCAGTTCGGCGGTATTGGAACCGGGAACGACCGATCGAAGTGCGGCCGACCTCGCTTCTCCACTATCTGACCAGGGACAAGCTCGAACCACGTCAGGACATCTGGGTGCGAACGGTCGGCGAGGTGCCGGCCGACCGCCACTATCAGGCTGCCGTGCTTGCCTACCTTTCCGATATGACGCTGCTCGATGCCTCCCTCTATCCGCACGGCACGTCGATCTTCGATCCGGCGCTTCAGGCCGCGAGCCTTGACCATGCCATGTGGTTTCATCGGTCTGTCACATTCGACGACTGGCTGCTCTATACGCAGGATAGCCCGAGTGCGTCTGGTGCCCGCGGCATGACCCGCGGCAGCCTCTACACGCGTTCCGGCGCGCTGATCGCTTCCGTGGCGCAGGAAGGATTGATTCGGAAAAAGGCAAATGAATAATAATTGTGCAAATTTTGAAATTTGCACAAGTTTTGGCCGCCTTTGCGCCATCCAAATGCCCGTTTCTTGGAACTGTTTCCAGAAATCTTTACTTTTCAATAAGTTATAGCTGCATTCGAATCTGGCACGCCCTTTGAATGTATCCTTCCAGTCGCTGTCATGATCTGCCGGCGATGAGGAGAGTCGGCCTGCATGCCGAGGACAAACAAAGGATGGGAAGCCAGATGAAAATCGTGATGGCCATAATCAAGCCGTTCAAGCTGGATGAGGTGCGCGAAGCCCTCACGGCTGTCGGTATCCAGGGCCTGACCGTCACCGAAGTCAAAGGTTACGGACGCCAGAAGGGACATACCGAAATCTATCGCGGCACCGAATATGCCGTAAGTTTTCTGCCGAAACTGAAGATCGAAATCGCCGTCCCCTCCGACCTCGTCGACAAGGCCGTGGAAGCGATCGCCTCGGCCGCCAAGACCGGCCAGATCGGTGATGGCAAGATCTTCGTTTATTCGATCGAGCAGGCCGTGCGCATCCGTACCGGCGAAACCAACACAGAAGCGCTTTGAAGCACGGGCTGACAGGGGAGTTCTCAAGCTATGCAATTTAACAAGATTTCTATGATCGGGCGCATGGGTGCGGCCGTTGGCGCTCTGTTTGCGCCGGTGGTTGCCTTCGCACAGGAAGCTGCGCCGGCGGCTGCCGAGGCTGCCGCGGCCGCTCCGGTTCCGGACAAGGGCGACACCGCCTTCATGTTCATCTCCACCCTTCTCGTGTTGTTCATGCTGATGCCGGGCATTGCGCTTTTCTACGGCGGCCTGGTGCGTGCCAAGAACATGTTGTCCGTGCTCATGCAATGCACGGTCGCCGGTTCGGCCATCATGCTGGCCTGGGTCATCTACGGCTATTCCTTCGCCTTCGGCGGCGGGACCTCCCCCTTCTGGGGCGGCACGGCCAAGATGTTCCTTTCCGGCGTGACCATGGACTCCACGGCTGCGACCTTCTCCGATGGCGTCGTCATTCCGGAGTTCATTTTCGTGATGTTCCAGATGACCTTCGCAGCGCTGACGCCTGCCCTGATCGTCGGCGCTTTCGCAGAGCGCATCAAGTTCTCCGCCTCCATTCTGTTCTGCCTGCTTTGGGTCACCTTCGTTTATTTCCCGATCGCCCATATGGTCTGGGATGCAAACGGCCTTCTGTTCGGCTGGGGCGCGCTTGACTTCGCCGGCGGCACGGTCGTCCACATCAACGCCGGTCTTGCCGGTTTGATCGGCGCGATCATGATCGGCAAGCGTACCGGTTACGGCAAGGACATGATGGCACCGCACTCCATGACGCTTACGCTTGTGGGCGCTGCAATGCTTTGGGTCGGCTGGTTCGGTTTCAATGCCGGTTCCAACCTCGAAGCTTCCGGTGGCGCGATGCTGGCAACCGTAAACACCTTCATTGCCACAGCTGCGGCCGTCATCTCCTGGTGCATCGTTGAAACCTTCACTCGCGGCAAGGCTTCGCTGCTGGGTGCTGTCTCCGGCATGATCGCCGGTCTGGTTGCCATTACCCCGGCAGCCGGCATTGCCGGTCCGATGGGAGCGATCATCATGGGTCTGATCGTATCGCCGCTTTGCTATTTCTTCGTTTCGGTCATCAAGAACAAGTTCGGTTATGACGACACAGCAGACGTGTTCGGCATCCATGGCGTGGGCGGTTTCTTTGGCGCGCTTGCCACCGGCATCTTCGCTTCGTCGTCGCTGGGCGGCATCGGTTATGCTGACGGCGTCACCATGGGCGGCCAGTTCATGACGCAGCTCTATGCCGTCATCATCACAATCGCCTGGTGCGGTGTCGGTTCGGTCGTCCTTTACAAGATCACCGATGTCATCGTCGGCCTGCGCGTCACCGTGGAAGCCGAGCGCGAAGGCCTCGACCTCGCCACCCACGGCGAAGCCGCCTACCACTCCTGATCCGGAACTGGCGGTGGCGGTTATCGCCGCCGCTCTTGGTCCCGTCGCAGCTTCCCCCCGAAGCTGCATTCGCCCGGACTTCGGTCCGGGCCTTTTTATTCGTATTTTCAGGTCTTCCGCCGCTCATCTTGGTTAAAGCCGCATTAACTATCGCTGCGCTAATCTTCGACGGAACTGTGTGAATTGGCCGGCGTCTGCCGATTCGCGCGAAGGGTTGCGTTCCAAGGATAGCGGACAGACACGATGGGCAGAAGCAGTTCGGCGGCTATGGCAAACCGGTCTACCCGCTTGGCGCTCACCGCCTTCGTCTGGAGGCAGGCGCTTGCGCTCGCCGGTTTCGGCATCTTCATTGCGCTGGCGCTTGCGGTCGCGGCTTTGGCCACCTGGAATGTCGCAGATCCGAGCTTTTCCTACGCGACCGATAACGACCCCACCAATATCCTCGGCTTTCCCGGCGCTGCCTTTGCCGACCTGATGATGCAGTTCCTGGGGCTTGCCAGCCTTGTGTCGCTTTTGCCGGTGCTTGCCTTCGCGCTGGCGTTGATATCCGGCCGCACCTATCATCGCATTCCGGCCCGGCTTGCGGCGTGGGGGGGCGGCACATTGCTCGCATCGGCCACGCTCGGATGTTTTCCCGCCCCGCCCACCTGGCCGATCCCGAATGGCATCGGCGGCGTCATCGGCGACATGATCTTGCGGTTTCCCGCGCTTTTCGTCGGTGCCTATCCGACCGGCATGGTCGCAATCGTGCTCGGCTGCATCTTCACGATTCCCTGCGTCTGGCTGATGCTCTTTGCGGCCGGCCTGGTAGGCACAGCTTTCGATGAAAACGCCGAAGACGACGATCAGCCGGTAGCCGCCGCAAAGGCCCGTTCGAAGCGCGAGGAAATGGATGATGAGGACGATGAAGAGGGCGGCTTTGCAGGTTTCCTGGCATTCGGTGCGCTCACTCATTACTGGTACATAGCCCAGGCGAGGCTCCGTCGCCTTGCCGGCATCAAGCCGCGGGCCCGCACGGGTTTCGATCAGCCCTACGATTTCAACGAGGATGAGTTCGGCACGTTGAACGAACCGGTCCGCGCCAAGACGTCTGCCGTGGCCGGCGGACGCCGTCTGGAACCCTCTCTCGACGGTCCTGCGGAGCGGGTCGCCGGTTCGCGCCGGATCGTGGCGTCGCCGCCGATTGCCGCTCATGATGACGACGACTACGATGACGATCCGCCATTCGACATGGATGACATGCCGCCGCGTCCAGCCGGCATCCTGTCGGACGACGACGATGACGCGCCATTCGTCTCCTCCCGCGCACCTCTGGCCGGTCGCGTGCAACCGCGTATAGCGCCGGCTGCCGCGCCGCCGAAGCCCAGCGCTCGCGTCGCCCGTGAAGCTCAAGCCTCGTTCATTTCCCCGGACGGCTTCCAGCTTCCCTCCGTTCATCTTCTCAATGAGCCGAAGGCCGTTGCCCGCGATGCATCGCTCTCGGCAGACGCACTGGAGCAGAATGCCCGCCTGCTCGAAGGTGTGCTCGAGGATTTCGGCGTCAAGGGCGAGATCATCCACGTGCGCCCCGGTCCGGTCGTCACGCTCTACGAACTTGAACCCGCCCCGGGCATCAAATCCTCGCGCGTGATCGGTCTGGCGGATGATATCGCCCGTTCGATGAGCGCGATCGCCGCCCGCGTCGCGGTCGTTCCCGGCCGCAATGCGATCGGCATCGAATTGCCGAACCGCACCCGCGAGACGGTCTATCTCAGGGAGATGATCGGCAGCAAGGATTTCGAGGGCAGCAAGGCGAAGCTTGCCATGGCGCTCGGCAAGACGATCGGTGGCGAACCGGTCGTGGCCGATCTTGCCAAGATGCCGCATCTTCTCGTCGCCGGCACGACCGGTTCGGGTAAATCGGTCGCCATCAACACCATGATCCTTTCGCTTCTCTACCGTTACACGCCGGAGAAGTGCCGCCTGATCATGATCGACCCGAAGATGCTCGAACTTTCCGTCTATGACGGCATTCCGCATCTGCTTTCGCCGGTTGTCACTGACCCGAAGAAGGCGGTCGTTGCGCTCAAATGGACCGTTCGCGAGATGGAAGAGCGCTACAAGAAGATGTCGAAGATCGGCGTGCGCAATATCGACGGTTTCAACAGCCGCGTCGAGCAGGCGATGGAAAAGGGCGAGATCCTGACCCGTACCGTGCAGACCGGCTTCGACCGGCAGACGGGCGAGGCGGTCTACGAGACGGAGGAATTCGATCTCGAGCCGATGCCTTATATCGTCGTGATCATCGATGAGATGGCCGACCTGATGATGGTCGCCGGCAAGGATATTGAAGGGGCCGTGCAGCGTCTGGCGCAAATGGCGCGTGCGGCCGGCATCCACGTCATCATGGCGACGCAGCGCCCCTCGGTCGACGTCATCACCGGTACGATCAAGGCGAACTTCCCGACCCGCATCTCCTTCCAGGTGACGTCAAAGATCGACAGCCGCACCATTCTCGGTGAACAGGGCGCCGAACAGCTTCTCGGCATGGGCGACATGCTCTACATGGCCGGTGGCGGCCGTATCCAGCGCGTCCATGGTCCTTTCGTTTCCGATACGGAAGTGGAGGACATCGTCGCCTACTTGAAAACCCAGGGCGCGCCCCAATATCTTGACGCGATCACGGCCGACGACGACGAGGACGAAGATGGCGGAGGCCCCGCAGGCACCTCCAACCTGTCCGATTCGGATGATCCGTACGATCAGGCGGTGGCGATCGTGCTGCGCGACGGCAAGGCTTCCACCTCTTATATCCAGCGCCGTCTCGGCATCGGCTACAATCGGGCGGCTTCGCTCATCGAGCGGATGGAGCAGGAGGGGCTTATCGGGCCGGCCAACCATGCCGGCAAGCGCGAAATCCTCGTGCCGACCGAAGGCGATATTCTCGACCGGTAAGGCTTTCGTGATAAAGGAAAGTTGGCCATCAAGCCGCCGCCTTTCGCACGGAGGAATATACGGAAGGAGACCTGAATGAAGAACGAAAAAACCATCCTTTCAAATTTCCGTTCAAATGCGATCGGCCGCAGGCAGTTTTCTCTCGGGCTTGCGGGATTGGCGGCGGCTGCATTTGCGCCGGGCCTGGGCTTCGCCCAGGGCGCTCCCGGCTCAGTTGCGGCGCAGAAGATCGCCGATCATTTCTCGTCGGTCAAAACCATGATGGGCGAATTCGTCCAGTTCGGTCCGCGCGGCGAGCAGACCGGCGGCAAGTTCTATATCGAGCGCCCGGGCAAACTGCGCTTCAATTTTGAGGATCCCTCACCGATCCGGGTGATCGCCGATGGCAAGAACGTCGTGATCGGCAACCTCAAGCTCAAGACGTGGGACATCTACCCGCTCTCCAAGACGCCGCTGAGCCTGCTGCTTGCCAGCCGCATCGATCTCGGCAACCAGATGGTCCGCGATGTGCAAGAAGAGTCCGATCTCACCACCATCGTTCTCGGCAACAAGACAGTCTTCGGCGATTCGACCATTACCATGATGTTCGATTCGAAGACTTATGACCTGCGCCAGTGGACGATCACCGACGCGCAGAACAAGGACACATCGGTGATGATCTACAATGTCCAGAACGGCGTGAAATTCGACGATAAGGTCTTCACCATTCCCTATGCGGAAGTCAGGAAGATGTAGCGCCGAGCGCTGCTCGAAACGAAGGGCTAGGTGGAAAGCGTTGCCCTTTTCGCTTCTCACGGCATGAAAAATTTCCTAAACCTCGGCAATACGTCGGGGTTCAATCATGACATTTTCCATCGCCACCTGGAACATCAATTCCGTTCGGCTGCGCATGCCGATCGTCGAGCAGTTCCTCGTCCGCCACAAGCCGGATATCCTCTGCCTGCAGGAGATCAAGTGCCGGGAGGCGGAATTTCCGCTGCAGCCGCTCAAGGATCTGGGCTACCGGCACATCATTATTCACGGCCAGAAGGGATATCACGGCGTCGCCATCGCCTCGAAAGTGCCGCTCCTTGAAGATCACCGGCAGGATTATTGCGGCGTCGGCGACGCCCGGCATATTTCGGCGATCTTCGAGCGCGGTTCGCGGCGAATCCGGCTCCATAATTTCTATGTGCCGGCCGGCGGCGATGAGCCCGATCGGTCGATCAACCCGAAGTTCGGCCACAAGCTCGACTTCGTCGAGGAGATGAAGGCGCTGAAGGCGGGTGCGGTGCCCGGCATTTCCTCCATCCTCGTCGGCGATCTCAACATCGCGCCGCTGGAACACGACGTCTGGTCGCACAAGCAGCTCCTGAAGATCGTCAGCCATACGCCGGTCGAAACCGAGGGTATGAAGGAGGTCATCCGGCAGGGCGGCTGGCTCGATCTCATGCGCCATCACACACCGGAACCGACAAAGATCTACACGTGGTGGAGTTATCGTGCCAAGGACTGGGAGGCGGCCGACAAGGGCCGCCGGCTCGACCACATCTGGTCATCGCCCGACCTCGGACCGTTCCTCGATCGCATCGAGGTGCTGAAGGAAGCGCGCGGCTGGAACCAGCCTTCCGACCACGTGCCGGTGACGGCGGTGTTCAAGTTCTGAAATTCAAGGTGATGCCCGCCACTTATCCGCCTGCTGGCATCTTCTCCCCGCTTGCGGGTAGAGGGTCGGGGGGAGGGGCACTCGGTTGCAGGCTCAAGCGAACCTGTGTCCCATCGCCGCCGCTGCCTTGGCGAGGCTGGCGATATTGTCGCGAATGCGGCTCTCGATCACCCTGCCGACTTCAGGATATTCTTCCAGAAGACGGTGGAACAGTGTCCGGCTGATTTTCAGCGCTTCGGACTCCGTGATCGCCAGGGCCGTAAACTTCCGCTCCACCATGGTGACGAGCGCGAGTTCTGACAATAGCGTTCCGGGACCGACCGTCGCCTCCACCTTCATCTCGCCGTTGCGGTCCGACATCAGCAGTTCGAAGCGTCCCTTTGCTACGATGAACGCTGATTCCGCCGGTGACTTCTCCCGGAACAGTTCCTGGCCGGGCGCTACCTGCCGTCGCTCCGCACCGAATGCGACAAGGCGAAGCTGGTCGTTGTTCATGTCCTTGAACAGCGGAACCTGGGACAACAGGCGGATATCTTCGGCGAGAGACATGGTCAGGTCCTGCCTGTCAGGGGACGATCTTGTAGCCGCCGTTTTCGGTAACCAGGATTTCGGCGCTGGAGGGGTCGCGCTCGATCTTCTGGCGCAGGCGATAGACATGGGTTTCCAGCGTGTGGGTGGTGACGCCGGAATTGTAGCCCCAGACTTCCTCGAGCAGCACGTCGCGGGTCACGACCTTCTGGCCGGCGCGGTAGAGATAGCGGATGATTGCCGCTTCCTTTTCGGTGAGCCGGATCTTCTTGCCGTCCTCGGTGGTGAGCAGTTTCTGGCTCGGCTTGAAGAGATAAGGGCCGACCGTGAACGTTGCGTCCTCGCTCTGCTCGTACTGCCGAAGCTGAGCGCGGATACGCGCCAACAGGACCGCGAAGCGGAAGGGCTTGGTGACATAGTCGTTGGCGCCGGCTTCGAGCCCGAGGATCGTATCGGAATCGGTATCATGGCCGGTCAGCATGATGATCGGCGCCTTGAAACCGTTCTTGCGCAGGAGTTTTACCGCCTCGCGCCCGTCCATGTCCGGCAGGCCGACATCCATGATCAGGAGATCGATCTGGGCGCTCTTGGCCGTTTGCAGCGCCTTGGCGGCATTCGGCTCCTGAAGGATCGAGAATTCATCGTAAAACGACAGTTGCTCGACCAGGGTCTCGCGCAGATCGTCGTCGTCATCCACCAGGAGTATCGTGCGGGCTGCCATGCTTCCTGCCTTTCGTCTTGTTCGCCTCGGCGTCTGCAATTTCCGCGTGCCGAACGCGATCAGAGTCCTCGATCTAAATCCCTACAGCATCGACCTGAAAATCGAAATCGATTTTCGGAAGGCAAGATGCCTAGAGTCAAATATGTTGGAGCGTCCCTTGTGCGTCCGTAAGGACGCGCGACGCTCTCATGTGCTATGAATTCAAACGAAATCATATTCAAAGCAAAAACTTGTGAGAAAAATACAGCGTTTTCGCGGCCCGGGCCGCAAGCCGAATGTGATCGCCGTCAGGACGGCGCCGCGCGATCGCCGGCGAGCGATCGTATCCTTTGACGGTATCGCATTGCCGGCAGCGATCGGCCGCTCCGGCACAAGCGCCTTCAAGCGGGAAGGAGACGGCGCGACGCCGATTGCCGCGATGCCTCTTCTTTATGGTTTCGTGCGTGGCGAGCGGGTGCGTCTGTCGCCGACGGCCTTGCCAATCAAGCGCATTCGAAAGGACATGCTTTGGTGCGACCTGCCGTATCATCCTTCCTACAATCGCCTCGTCAAGGCGCCCTTCCGGCCGAGCCATGAAGAGATGATGCGTGCCGACGGGCTTTACGATATTTGTCTCGTGCTCGACTGGAACATCACTTCGCGACGCCGCCATCGCGGTTCGGCGATCTTCTTCCACCTGATCAAGCCCGGCTACCAGCCGACCGCCGGCTGCATTGCCGTCAGCTTCCGGGACATGCAGCGGCTCATCCGGTTCATGAGGAAGGGAACGGCCGTGCAGGTGATCGGCTGATTCCGGGGCTCCGTCGCTCACTCAAGGGAACGTGGCGTGACAAAGCGCTCCAGGCGGCCGGACCCCTTGCCGATGCTTTGCCAGTCTGCCGCGTCGAAATCGATCACGGCAAGGCCGGCGGTCGGATATTTCTCCGCCATCGCCTGTCGGGCGTCTGCGTTGCCCGTCCCGACCAGGGTGAGCGCAAGTTGCTCGATGCCGGGATTGTGCCCGATGATCAGAACGCTGCGGCAACCGGGTTCGACTTGCGCCAGGATATCCAGAATCGTCGTTGCAGGTGCGGCATAGAGTCCGGCGAAATTGCGCGCTTCCACGTCCCTGGGCAACTTCTCGCGAACCAGCGCCCACGTCTCCTCTGTCCGCCGCGCCGTGGATATGAGGGCAAGATCAGGGACGAGTCCCTCGCGGGCCATATAGTCGCCCATCAGCGAAGCCGCTTTGCTGCCGCGCGTCGCGAGAGGCCGTTCCTTGTCCGCCACGCCTTCCGGCCATGCCGATTTCGCATGCCGCAGGAAGATCAGCCTGCGGTCCGTTTCATTCGACTGTTTTTGCGGTCGCTTGGACATGGTGGCCATTATGAGGGCAAAGCGGGCGCTTGTCTGCCTTTCAGGCCAGCATCAACAAAAATGCCGCCCGCGGAACGGGCGGCATGCGTCTGACCTCATGCGGCGAATGATTACTTCCACTCGCGGATATCGACGAAGTGGCCGGCGATCGCGGCTGCGGCGGCCATGGCCGGCGAGACGAGATGGGTGCGGCCCTTGTAGCCCTGGCGGCCCTCGAAATTGCGGTTCGAGGTGGAGGCGCAGCGTTCGCCTGGCTTCAGACGGTCGTCGTTCATGGCAAGGCACATGGAGCAGCCCGGCTCACGCCATTCGAAACCGGCTTCCTTGAAGATCTTGTCGAGGCCTTCGGCTTCCGCCTGTTCCTTGACGATGCCCGAGCCCGGGACGATCATGGCATTGACCGTGGAGGCCACCTTCCTGCCTTCGACGACCTTCGCCGCGGCGCGCAGGTCCTCGATGCGGCCGTTGGTGCAGGAGCCGATGAAGACGCGATCGACCGCGATATCGGTGATCTTGGTACCGGGCTTCAGGCCCATGTAGTCGAGCGCACGCCACTTGGAGGTACGCTTCGTCTCGTCCCGGATGTCGTCCGGGTTCGGCACCACGCCTTGAACCGAGACGACGTCTTCGGGGGAGGAGCCCCAGGAGACGATTGGCGGCAGGTTGGCGGCATCGAGAACGACGACCTTGTCGAAATGCGCGCCTTCATCCGTCTTCAGCGTCTTCCAGTAGTCGAGGGCCATGTCCCAGGCCTTTCCCTTCGGGGCGCGGGGCTTGTCCTTGATATAGGCGAAGGTCGTTTCATCCGGCGCGATCAGGCCGGCACGGGCGCCGCCTTCGATCGTCATGTTGCAGACCGTCATGCGGCCTTCCATGGAGAGCGAGCGGATCGCTTCGCCGGCGAATTCGATGACGTGGCCGGTGCCGCCGGCAGTGCCGATCTCGCCGATGATCGCGAGGATGATGTCCTTGGCGGTGACGCCCGGCGGAAGCTGGCCGTCGACGCGCACCAGCATGTTCTTCGCCTTCTTCTGCACCAGCGTCTGGGTGGCGAGCACATGCTCGACTTCGGAGGTGCCGATACCGTGCGCCAACGCGCCGAAAGCACCATGCGTCGAAGTGTGGCTGTCACCGCAGACGATCGTCATGCCGGGCAGGGTGAAACCCTGTTCCGGACCGACGATATGGACGATGCCCTGGCGGACGTCCTTTTCGGAATAATACTCGACGCCGAAATCCTTGGCGTTCTGGGCGAGCGCCTCCACCTGGATACGGCTTTCCTCATTCTTGATGCCCTCGTGGCGGTCGGCGGTGGTCGGTACGTTGTGGTCGACGACGGCGAGGGTCTTTTCAGGCGCGCGGACTTTTCGGCCGGCCATGCGCAGGCCTTCGAAAGCCTGCGGCGACGTCACTTCGTGCACGAGGTGACGGTCGATGTAGAGAAGACAGGTGCCGTTTTCGTCTTCGGAGACGACGTGGTCGTCCCAGATCTTGTCGTAAAGGGTGCGGGGTGCGCTCATGGCTGTGCTATCCGTAAAGCTGAATGGAACGAGGGATGTGGGTGCGGCAGCCGCAGGCTGCCTTCAAGCTGAGAAAGATCAGCTAAGTCGGTCGCAAAGCGCCCCGGAAACGCGCGCGAAGAAGCGTGCCGGCAGGCGTTTGTGGTCCTGCAGCACGATGAACTGGTTCGCGAGGCATCCGAATTTCGATCCCATAGCGGCTTCCATATCAGTTTCCAACGAAATCGGCAACGGGATTGCGTTGCGGACGACCTGTCGCATCGCTGTCATAAAGTTTTCGCCGAAACGTGCTTGATCTGGGCTTCCAAAACAGAGGGATGCTCAATGTCCGAACCCATTCACGAACAGCTCAGCCGCATCAAGGAAGAGATTGCCGACAGCTTCGATGAAGAGCTGGAAATGCAGATGGAGGAAGATCAGCTTGATGAGCTGGTCGTCGAGGGCATGTCAGGCCCCGCCGAGCAGACGCTGGACCGCAGGATCTATTTCCGCGAGCTCTTCCGTCTCCAGCATGAGCTTGTCCGCCTGCAGGATTGGGTCCAGTACAAGAAGCTGAAGATGGTGGTGATCTTCGAGGGCCGCGATTCCGCCGGCAAGGGCGGGGCGATCAAACGCGTCACCCAGCGCCTCAATCCGCGCGTCTGCCGCGTCGTAGCACTCCCGGCCCCGACCGAGCGCGAGCAGAACCAGTGGTATTTCCAGCGCTATGTGCCACACCTGCCGACGGCCGGCGAAATGGTGATGTTCGACCGCTCCTGGTATAACCGCGCCGGCGTCGAGCGGGTCATGGGCTTCTGCACGCCGGACGAGCTGGAGGAATTCTTCCGCTCTGTGCCGGAATTCGAGCGCATGCTTGTCCGCTCCGGCATCATTCTCCTCAAATACTGGTTCTCGATCACCGATGAGGAGCAGGAATTCCGCTTCAAGATGCGCATCCATGATCCGCTGAAGCAGTGGAAGCTCTCCCCGATGGACCTCGAAAGCCGCGTTCACTGGGAGGAATATACCAAGGCCAAGGAGGAGATGATGGAGCGCACCCACATTCCGGAAGCGCCATGGTGGGTCGTGCAGGCCGTCGACAAGAAGAGGGCACGGCTCAACATGATTGCCCACCTTCTTGCGCAGGTTCCTTACGAGACGGCGCCGAAAGAGACGGTCATGCTTCCCGAACGCGTCCGCCATCCGGACTATATCCGCCATCCGGTGCCGCCGGACATGTACGTTCCGGAAGTCTATTGATGTAGATCGCGCCTCGCGGCCGTTGACGCTGCGGAGCGCGGACTTTACCTTGGTCCGATCATGATGATGAACACTCGCCATATCGCTTCGGTCTTCTTCATAGCCGCCTGAGCTGCAGGCCATGAAGAACACGAGCCAAGCCGCGACCCTTCGGGCCGGCGATGGTTCATGACCGAAACACTCCGTCCCGAGCATCGTGCGTGCCGATGAAGCGGAGCATCAGCTGAGAGTTTTTAACATGACCGATCATCATCCTGCCCAGGCGCGGGCGCTGTCTGCTGCCGAGATCACTGCCTTCATCCGTGACGGCTTCGTGCGGATCGACAATGCCTTTCCCAAAGAGATCGCTGCGGAAGCTCGCAACATCATGTGGCGCGACATTCCTTTCGATCGTGACGATCCGAAAACCTGGACGCTGCCCGTCGTCCGGCTACCCGGCTATGGCGGCGGACCGTTCGAGATCGCTGCCAACACAGCGGTTCTCCATCAGGCTTTCGACCAGCTCGTCGGCAAGGGCCGCTGGCTGGCGCGCAAAGGGCTCGGCAGTTTCCCGGTGCGCTTTCCGCATCCGGACAGTGCCGGCGACGACGGATGGCATATCGACCTCAGCTTCCCCAAGCCCCTGTCGAACCCGAGCGAACAGCATGACTTTTCCAACTGGCGGGCGAACTATACCTCGCGCGATCGGGCGCTGCTGATGCTCTTCCTGTTCTCCGATGTCGGGGAGAACGATGCACCGACCCGCATCCGGCCGGGTTCGCACATGGACATGGCGCGGCTGCTCGAACCGGCTGGCGAAGCGGGCATGCCGCCGATGAGGCTGGAGCATGTCGGCACCGGCCGCCCGGAGGTGCTGGCGACCGGGGAGGCCGGTACCGTCTATCTTTGCCACCCCTTGCTCATCCATGCGGCGCAGAAGCATCGCGGCACGGAGCCGCGTTTCATGGCGCAACCGCCGCTCGGTCTTGCGGAGCAATATCGATTGGAGCGCGAGAACGGCGGCTACTCGCCCGTCGAAATCTCGCTGCGTTTGGCGCTCGGAAGAGCTTGAGATGGAACGTGAGGCGGCCTCCGGGCCGCCGCCTGGGCTTTGTTTGACAAACGCTGCTCCGCCCTCGACGTCATCCTCGGCCTCGTGCCGAGGATCTGCTGCACCTCACGGGATAAAATGGTTGCAGATGCTCGGGACGGGCCCGGGCATGACGGAATATAGTTTGCAGTCTTCGCGCCTTCACCGCTCTGTCCGTCTGCGCATCCGACCCTCGATGCTGCGCAGCATGAGCGACAGGCCGATCGTCAGGATGAGGTAGATATAGGTGACGATGGAATAGGTCTCGAAGAAGCGGAAGGAACCGGCCGCATAAACCTTGGCCATCTGGGTGATGTCGGCGACGCCAAGCACCGAGACGAGCGATGAATCCTTGACCATCGAGACGAAATCGTTGGAAAGCGGAGGGAAGATCACCCGCATCGCCTGCGGAAAGACAATCAAGCGGAAGCGCTGGAAGCGCGTGAGACCAAGCGCCTTGGCCGCCTCGATCTGCCCTTCATTCACCGATTGAAAGCCGGCGCGAAAAATCTCGGCAATGAAGGCGGCATAGCCGATCGTCAGGGCAATCACCGCCCGCCACAGCGGCGAAACGTCGCGCACGAGAAGCGCTTCCGCCCATCCCCGCGCGATCAGCGGCGCCAGCGCCCAGTTATAGAGCGCCACGAAACCCGGTGCGCCGACGAAGGCAATATAGAAGAGCAGGACGAGGATCGGGATGCCGCGGATCAGTTCGACATAGAAGCGAGCGATCTGCCTCAGCACGACGTTGCCGGAAAGTCCGGCTAGCGCGATCGCCAGACCCAATGCCGTCGCAAGCGCGAAGGCGGCCAGCGTCACGCCGATCGTGATGCCGATGCCTTTGACGACGACACCGAAGACCTGCACGTAGAGATCGCTGGCGGCTATGACAATTGCGAGGCCGAGGCAGAGAGCTCCGAATGCCACCAGCCACCAGGGGAAATCCTCAAGCCCGGCTTTCCAGCGCGGAGGCGCCATGCCCTTATTCGCCCATCTTGTAGTCGAGGAACCATTTCCTGTTGAGCATATCCAGCGTGCCGTCGGCCTTCAGCGCTGCGATCGCCGCGTTGACCGGCGCGACGAGGTCGGACCCCTTGTTGAAGATGAAGCCAAAATCCTCCGTGCCGAGCGGTTCACCGATGGTCTTCAAGGAGCCGCCGGAGGCCTTGACATAACCTTCGCCGGCAGTGCTGTCCGTCAGCACCAGGTCAACGTCGCCCGCCTTCAGGGCCTGTACGGTCGCGCCGAAAGTCTCGAAGAGCTTGATCCGCGGGTTTTGCTCATTGCCATCCAGAATCTCATAGACCGCAGTGTAGAATGGACTCGTTCCCGGCTGCGCGCCGATCAGTCCGTTGTCCAGGGCGGCAAAGCTCTTGGCATCGGTAAACCGCTTCTCGTCGCCGCGCACCAGCATGAGTTGCTGCGAGCGCATGTAGGGATCGGAGAAATCGACCTTCTCCTTGCGGTCGTCCTTGATCGTGATGCCGGTCATGCCGATGTCGTATTGGCCGTCGGAAACCGCCTGGATCATCGCGTCCCAACTGGTGTTCTGGTACTCGACCTTGAAATTCAACCGTTTGGCGATTTCGTTCATAGCGTCATATTCCCAGCCGATCGCCTGGCCGTTCTTGGGATCCACGAACTGCAGCGGCGGATAGGCGTTTTCGGTCACGATGACGACGGTCCGACCCTTCAGGTCCGGCAATTCGGCGGCAATACTCAGGGCCGGGGCGAGAGCGAGCGCAACAAAGCCGGCGAGAACGGTGCGTCGGGCGAGCATCGAAAAACTCCTAGAAGATCAGTCGTCCGAAATTCTCACATTTCAAAAGCGGATGGCAAGGCGCGTCATTGCGTCGACTGCGCCACAAACAAAAAAGGCGGCACGCCGGCCGCCTTTTCCGAAATGATTGTCCGAAGCTTATTCGGCAGAAGCTTCCGCAGCCTTGGCTGCTTCGGCAGCTTCTGCTGCGGCCTTTGCTTCTGCGGCTTCGGCTGCTGCCTTTTCCGCGGCAAGCGCCTGGGCGGCTGCGACCTTCTCGGCCTCGATGCGTGCACGCTCCTCGGCGGCTGCGGCGCGCTCTGCTTCGTTCAGCTTGCGGGCGCGGGTATTGGTGTTCTCGACGATACGGGCCGACTTGCCGCGACGATCGCGCAGGTAGTAGAGCTTGGCGCGGCGGACCTTACCGCGGCGGACCACTTCCACGCTCTCGACCATCGGCGAGCAGATCGGGAATACACGCTCGACGCCTTCGCCGTAGGAGATCTTGCGGACGGTGAAGCTTTCGTTGAGGCCACCGCCGGAGCGGGCGATGCAGACGCCTTCATAGGCCTGCACGCGGGTGCGGTTGCCTTCCGTGACGCGCACGTTGACGCGGACGGTATCGCCCGGGGAGAATTCGGGAAGCGTGCGCTTGGCTTCGATCTTGGCGACCTGTTCGGCCTCAAGCTGCTGAATGATGTTCATCGTTTCAAACCTTTGGTTCTTCTGAAACAGCCAGAGCGCTCGATGATCCCTGGGTCAAAGCCTCGGGGTTTGCCTTGTCGGCAGAGCGGGTTCGCCATTCTTTGTTGCCGGTCGATGGGACAGATCCCATTTCCGCGTGGGCCAATACACGAAACGAACCCGCTTGTCATCCCTTGCATCGCGATTTTGTGACGAATGTGCCGGCCGTTGCCGCCTGGTTCCGAAGCGGCTATGTCACGCGTAAGGGATGAGGAAACACCATGACAATCACGATGATAGCGTTGCTCGCCGCCGCGGGCTTTCTGTCCGGTGCTGTGAACGCGATCGCGGGCGGAGGCACGTTCCTGACATTCGGAGCCATGACGCTTGCGGGCGTTCCGCCGATTTCCGCCAACGCCACCTCGTCGATCGTACAGTTTCCTGGTTATATCACCTCGACGATCGCCTATCGGGATGAGATCGCTCACCGCTGGCGCAGCGCCCTCCTGCTGGCCATCGTCTCGGTCGTCGGCGCGTTTGCCGGCGCTTTTGCGCTCCTGTCGCTCGACAATCCTTCCTTCCGCCAGATCGTTCCCTGGCTGCTCGCTGCCGCGACGGCTGTATTTGCCGCCGGCCCCTGGCTGAAGCCGAAATCCTCCACCGAACGGTCGGGGAATTCGCCCGCCTGCATCATCGGCCAGTTCCTGACATCCATCTATGGCGGCTTCTTCGGCGCCGGCATGGGCATCATGATGCTCGCGGTGCTGGGCATCACCACCGGCGGGACGTATCATCATCTCAACGCGCTGAAGAACCTGCTGGCGGTGCTGATCGCGGCAGTCGCCATCGTGGTTTTCGTGGGCGGCGGGGTGATCGCCTGGGCCGAGGCCATTGTCATGATTCCGGCCGGCGCACTCGGCGGATATGCGGGTGTGTGGATGGCGCGGCGCGTGCCGCAGTCCGTCATGCGCTGGTGCGTCGTTGCCGTCGGGATCGGCCTGACGGTCTACTATTTCGTGACTGGCTGATTGGAGAGAAGGTCCGGCCTGCGTTCGGCCGTCAGCTTCCTCGCTTCTTCGAGCCGCCATTTCTCGATCGCCGCATGATTGCCGGAGGTGAGCACGGCCGGGATTTCCCGGCCCTCGAAGAGCTGCGGCCGCGTGTATTGCGGATATTCGAGGAGGCCGTCCGCGAAGCTCTCGTGGGTGCCGGAAAGCGCGTTGCCCATGACGCCCGGCAGGATGCGGATGACGGCGTCGAGCAGCGTCAGTGCAGCCGGCTCGCCGCCCGAGAGGATGTAGTCGCCGATCGACACCTCTTCGAGGTTGCGCGCATCGATCACCCGCTGGTCGATCCCTTCGAACCGGCCACAGACGATCACCACGCCATCGCTTGCGGCGAGCTCACGCACTCGTGCCTGCTTCAGCGGTCGCCCGCGCGGGCTCATCAGCAGGCGAGGCCGGCCGTCATCTTCGGAAACACGGTCGATCGCCTTCGCCAGAATATCCGGCTTCAGCACCATGCCGGCGCCGCCGCCGGCCGGCGTATCGTCCACCGTGCGGTGCCTGTCCTCCGCGAAATCGCGGATCTGCACCGTATCGAGCGACCACTGGCCACGTTCAAGCGCCTTGCCGGCCAGCGAAAAGGCCAGATGCCCCGGGAACATTTCCGGGTAGAGCGTCAGGATTGTCGCGCGGAAGGTCATCACTTGCCTTTGCGGGGAGGGGGCGTCCGGCCGTCGTCGGGGTTCTCGATCAGCCCCGCCGCCTGCGGGTCGATGAGGATCCTGCCGTTTTCGAGGTCGATCTCCAGCACTGCCGCTTCCGAAAAAGGGATCAGCGCCGGGCGACGGCCGGGACCTTTGAGCTCCAGCAGGTCGCCGGCGCCGAAATCATAGACGGCGCTCACGGTGCCGTAGCTCTTGCCTGCCTCATCGACGGCTTCGAGGCCTTCGAGATCGGCATAATAGAATTCGTCTTCCTCCAACTCCTCGTCCGGGAGGTTGTCCCGTTCGATGAAGAGTTCGAGACCGTTCAGAGCTTCGGCAGCACTGCGGTCGTTGATGCCTCGGAAGCGGACGATCGCCATATTCTTCGCTTCGCGGATTTCGAGGATCTCGAAAACCCGCCCGTCCTCGCTGTGCAGGTGACCGTAGTCGCCGAGGGCCGTCGGGTCGGCCGTATAGGACCGCACGCGTACCTCGCCCCTCAGGCCTTGAGCAGAGCCGATCGTTGCCATCAAAACGGGGTTTTCAAGCTTCGCCATGCGGGTCGTTCCGGTTGTATTGCGCCTCATTTAAGCTTTGTGCAATCAAAAGCAAACAGCAAAACGGGCAGCACAAAGATGTGCCACCCGTCAAAAGCGATCCGAACGGAGAGAGAATTATTCCGCTGCGGCTTCGGTGGCTGCGGCTGCTGCGTCGGCGACCTTCTGAGCCTTCTCGGCTGCACGCTCCTGGGCCTTCTTGCCCGGCTTTGCCTTTTCCGGGTTGCTGCGGGCTTCGCGTTGGGCAACGCCGGCTTCGGCGAGGAAACGCAGGACGCGGTCGGTCGGCTGGGCGCCGTTGTCGATCCAGTGCTTGATGCGCTCGGCATTCAGTTCGATGCGCTTGGCGTCATCCTTGGCGAGCATCGGGTTCCAGGCGCCGAGCTTTTCGAGGAAACGGCCGTCGCGGGGCGAGCGGGCGTCGGCAACGACGATATGATAGTACGGACGCTTCTTGGAGCCGCCGCGGGCGAGACGAATTTTCAGGGACATTGATTTACTCCTTGGGTTTTTCTTGAGGCCGCCATCAGGCGGGCTGGTCTTCGATATGTTCTAAGCGGTTTCTTTCGTGCCGCCATGTTCGGCGGCGATGGCTTCATGATGCCGGATGACTTCCTTGATGACGAAGTTCAGAAACTTCTCGGCGAAATCCGGGTCCAGATGTGCTTCCTTCGCCAGACGGCGAAGGCGTTCGATCTGGTATTCCTCGCGCGCCGGGTCGGCCGGCGGCAGATTGTACTGGGCCTTCAGGACGCCCACCTCCTTGGTGCAGCGGAAACGTTCCGCCAGCATATGCACCAGCGCCGCGTCGATGTTGTCGATCGACTGGCGGTAGCTTGAAAGTCTTGCTTTGACTTCGGGGTCAACCACGAACGTCCTCCCTCATCACTTCTTCTTGGGCAGGCCGGGAAGCCCCGGGAAGCCGCCGCCCAAACCCGGCAAACCACCGGGCAGCTTGCCGGCGCCAAGGCCGGGAAGTCCGCCCATGCCACCGCCGGGCAGGCCCGGCATCGAGCCCGGCTTCAGGCCTGCGGCCTCGGCCTGCTTCTGCAGCGCTTCGATCTGCTTCGGGTCGAGCTTGGAAAGGTCGGGCATGCCGCCCATCCCGCCCATTCCGCCGAGACCCATCTTCGAGGCAAGGCCGCCCATCATCTGCTTCATCATGCCGCCCTTGCCCTTGCCGCCCATCATTTTCATCATGTCGGCCATCTGGCGGTGCATTTTCAGAAGCTTGTTGATGTCGGAGGCATCGGTGCCGGAACCGGCAGCGATGCGCTTCTTGCGGGAATGCTTCAGGATATCGGGATTGGCGCGTTCGGCCTTGGTCATCGACTGGATGATAGCGATCTGGCGATCGAACATCTTGTCGTTCATGCCTGAGGCGGCGAGCTTGTCCTTCATGCCGGCCATGCCCGGCATCATGCCCATGATGCCGCCCATGCCGCCGAGCGACTTCATCTGTTTCAGCTGTTCGGCGAGGTCGTTCAGGTCGAACTTGCCCGACTGCATCTTCTTCGCCATCGCCGCGGCTTTTTCCGCATCGATGTTTTCCGCAGCCTTTTCGACCAGCGAGACGATGTCGCCCATGCCCAGGATGCGGTCGGCGATCCGGCGGGGATGGAATTCCTCCATCTCCGTCATCTTCTCGCCGGTGCCGATCAGCTTGATCGGCTTGCCGGTGACGGCGCGCATCGAAAGAGCAGCACCGCCGCGGCCGTCGCCGTCCATGCGGGTCAGGACGAGACCTGTGATGCCGACGCGCTCGTCGAAATTGCGGGCCAGGTTGACCGCGTCCTGGCCGGTGAGGCTATCGGCGACGAGCAGGATCTCATGCGGATTGGACTTCCGCTTGATCTCCGCCATTTCCTGCATCAACGGTTCGTCGATATGGGTGCGGCCGGCGGTATCGAGGATGACGACGTCATGGCCGCCGAGTTTTGCCGCCTGCACGGCGCGCGCGGCGATATCGGTCGGCGACTGGCCGGCGATGATCGGCAGCGTGTCGACGCCGGTCTGGACGCCGAGCTGACGGAGCTGCTCCTGGGCTGCCGGGCGGCGCGTGTCAAGCGACGCCATCAGCACTTTCTTCTTTTCGCGATCGGTCAGCCGCTTGGCGATCTTTCCGGTCGTGGTCGTCTTGCCCGAGCCCTGAAGGCCGACCATCATGATGACGACGGGAGCCACAGCATGCAGGTCGATGCCCACACCCTCCGAGCCCAGCATCTCGACGAGCTCGTCATGGACGATCTTGACGACCATCTGGCCGGGCTTGATCGATTTGAGGACTTCCGCGCCGACGGCCTTTTCACGAACCTTGTCGGTGAAGGACCGGACGACTTCCAGCGCCACGTCCGCTTCCAGAAGCGCACGGCGAACCTCGCGCAGGGCGGCGGAAACATCCGCTTCGCTCAATGCGCCACGGCCGGTCAGTCCACTCAAGATGGAGCCAAGACGGTCCTGGAGGCTTTCGAACATCGTTTCTTCCTTCTCGCGTTTCGGGGATTTCCAGAAACGTCGGGTCTCTCCGCGACAAAAACAAGACACAAAGCCAAAAAGCACCCGAGGGCGCAACGCGCTGTCGGGTGTTGACCTCCGGGCTCAGTCTATCGGCCCCGGTCGGCGGCTCCAAGTTCTCGACTTGTCAGCAGATCGCCGGGCTTAAACAGGAAAGGGGCGGGAAAGTCAAGGCTTGCCAGTGCACGTCCCTAAACGTCCCGCCCGAAGTAAACCTCGATCGAAGCGATCCGGTCACCCTGGAAGGTCATCAGTTCGAGATTGCGGAAAGCGCCGCCGGCGACCTTTTCTCCCTTGTATCCGACGACAACCTCATCGCCACTGACGAACAGCCGTTCCACGACGATATGGCTGAAGATCGGCGGTTGCGGCCAGCAGCGCTCGAAATACATGGCCTTGTCAATATGGTCGTCGCGTGGGCTCGAAAAAGTAAAATCATCCGTCAGCAGCGGATCGGTCAGGTCTTTTCGGTTGGCCAGGTAATTGGCGAAGAGCTTCCGAACGGTTTCCGCCTTATCCATATCCGTCTCCTTATCTGATTGCATTATGCAATCAGTTTGAGGCAAAGATATGGCGGCGTTGGTTGTTTGAGGAGGTCAGTGCGCCGATCCGATCTCCCCTTGAGGGGGAGATGCCCGGCAGGGCAGAGGGGGGTATGGTGAGGTAAATCAAAGCCTTGGCAAAAATCGACAGGAAAAACGTCTCTGTTCATCCCCGCCCTCTCACCTTGTACCTACAATCTCCCCGTCCCGCATCGGATACACCGGAAGGCGTTCCGGCGAGGCGGGGCTGGCGCGGGCGGTGAGGGTAAGACGCAGAACCTCATCGTCCGGGTCCGCGGAAAATGGTCTCCCTCCGGCGACACGGGGGAAGCGAAAAGGTTGCGGACCGGCCTTTCGCTTCTGATGCCCGAACAGCGCGCCGGGCGTGGCGAGCATGTCCCGCCCGGCTTTGCCGGGCGAAAGGTACATGCTCCACTTAAAGAGCCAAAGCCGGCTATCCGCGATCTCTGATCGCGGGCGGCTTTGGGGCGGCACACATGGTGGCCCGACGGATGGTTTCGCCGGATTTCTTGTCCGTCGATCCAATCGAAAGCCCGGCGGCAGAAAACCGTCCGGAAGGGCCAAGGCAGAGGGATCGGAGTCGCGGGCATAAACCGCCGAACGGGGCGCTGAGAGGTGCTACCCAAAACTAAAACTCAAGAGGCAGCTTTCAGCGCCCCGTCCGAAACGAAGTACCGACCATCACCAAGGGGTGAGTCTATCCATCTGCGCCCACTGGTAATTTCCCCGCATTTCCGCCATATACGCCCCAAGAGACCGGCATTTTGCCCGGAATGGATTGAGCGTCATGGCAGATATGGTCGAATTCGCGAAGATGAACGGGCTTGGCAACGAGATCCTGGTCATCGACATGCGCGGCCGCACCGACAAGGTGACGCCGGAGGCCGCCATTGCTCTGAACGCCGATCCTGCCTCCCGGTTCGATCAGATCATGGCGATCCACGATCCGAAGGCGGAAGGCACCGATGCCTTTATCGACATCCTCAACTCCGACGGTTCCAAGGCGCAGGCCTGTGGCAACGGTACGCGCTGCGTCGTCCAGGCGCTTGCCGCCGAGACCGGCCGCAAGGCCTTCACCTTCCAGACGGTCGCGGGCATTTTGAACGCTCGGGAGCACGAAGACGGCACGATCTCGGTCGACATGGGCAAGCCGGTGTTCGAATGGAACCGCATTCCACTCGCGGAAGAATTCTTCGATACGAGCCGTATCGAACTGCAGATCGGGCCGATCGATCGGCCGGTGCTGCATTCGCCGTCGGTCATGTCGATGGGCAATCCGCATGCGATCTTCTGGGTCGATCGCGACCCGATGAGCTTCGATCTCGAACGTTTCGGGCCGCTCCTCGAAAACCACCCGATGTTTCCGGAAAAGGCCAATATCACGCTGGCGCAGGTCACATCCCCCTCGTCGCTCCGCACCCGCACCTGGGAGCGCGCTGCCGGGCTGACGCTTGCCTGCGGTTCGGCGGCTTGCGCCTCTGCTGTGTCCGCCGCGCGCACCGGCCGCACCGGCCGCAAGGTGACGATCGATGTCGCTTCCAGCCCGGTCCGCCAGCCGCTCGTCATCGAATGGCGGGAAGACGACCATGTCGTGATGACCGGCCCGGCCGAATGGGAATGGTCCGGCAAGGTCGATCCTCAAACAGGCAGCTTCACACGAGACCAGGAGCGGGAGGCCGGGGTCAATTGAGCGGCGTCGATGTCATCACCTTCGGCTGTCGGCTCAACACCTATGAATCGGAAGTGATGCGGGCCGAAGCCGAAAAGGCGGGGCTCAACAATGCGATCCTCGTCAATACCTGCGCCGTCACCGGCGAGGCCGTCCGCCAGGCCCGCCAGGCGATCCGCCGCGCCCGGCGTGAAAATCCGCATGCCCGCATCATCGTCACCGGCTGCGCCGCCCAGACGGAAAAGCAGACCTTTGCCGACATGGCGGAAGTCGATGCCGTGCTCGGCAACGAGGAGAAGCTGAAAAGCGTGTCCTACCGTGCGCTTCCGGATTTCGGCGTCTCGGCGGAAGAGAAGCTGCGCGTCAACGACATCATGAGCGTCAGGGCCACGGCGCCGCAGATGGTCAGACATATCGACGGGCATGTGCGCGCCTTCATCCAGGTGCAGAACGGCTGCGACCACCGCTGCACTTTCTGCATCATCCCCTATGGCCGCGGCAATTCCCGGTCCGTGCCGATGGGCGCCGTGGTCGATCAGGCCCGCAAACTCACCGAAAGCGGCTATCGCGAGATCGTTTTGACCGGCGTCGATGCCACCAGCTACGGCGCCGATCTTCCCGGTCAGCCGTCACTTGGCTACCTGGCGAAGACATTGCTGAAACAGGTGCCGGAGATTCTTCGCCTGCGTCTCTCCTCTATCGACAGCATCGAGGCGGACAAGCACCTCTGGGACCTGATCGCCGACGAGCCGCGTTTCATGCCGCATCTGCATCTTTCCCTGCAGCACGGCGACGACCTGATCCTGAAGCGGATGAAGCGCCGCCATTCGCGCGCCGATGCACTCGCCTTCACCGAACAGGCGCGGCGGCTCCGACCCGATATTGCTTTCGGGGCCGACATGATCGCGGGTTTCCCGACCGAAACGGAAGAAATGTTCGGGAATGCCGCGACGCTTGCGGAAGAGGCCGGTATCTCCTTCCTGCACGTCTTCCCCTACAGCCCGCGGCCCGGCACGCCGGCGGCACGCATGCCGCAGCTCGACCGGGCGCTGGTCAAGGATCGCGCAGCAAGGCTGCGTGCCCGTGGCGAGGTGCTGCATCGGGCACACCTTGATCGCATGGTCGGCACCGAGCAGTCGGTCATCATCGAGAACAATGGCATGGCCCATACTGAAAACTTTTCGCTGGTTGCGGCACCCGGCCTTGTTCCCCGCGACTTCAAGCGCGTTATCATTACCGGCCATGACGGCAGACATCTGGACATGCAGGTGATGCCTGCCCTGGCGGCATAACCGGAACGGATTGATCTCTCATGGCATTGGGCTTCATCAAACGCGTCTTCACCTTCGGCAAGCCCGCCGAAGAGCAGGCACCTGAGGCTGAAAGGCCGGAAGACGTTGCAGCCGTAGAAGCGGAGCTCGAACCGAAATCCCGCGACGAAGACCTGCCGGTTTCGCCCGTCGATCCGGTGGCGCCAACGGAGATCGAGACAGCGGGTGGACCTGCGGCGGATAGCGTCGGCGAGGATGAGGCCCGGTCGGCTGCGCCTTCCGAACCGGAAGCGGCCGACGACGAGGATGTTTCTCCGCTCCTTCCCGCTGCGGAAGCCAATACCGATATCGGCGTGGTGCCGTTGTCGCTTCTTCAAGCGGAAGCCGAGGCTGAGGAAGAAGAGGTTGCATCTGCGGAAGCACCCCCCTCTGCCCTGCCGGGCATCTCCCCTTCAAGGGGGGAGATCACGGATGAGCCGCCTCATCCGGCATTGGACGAAACTGCCGCAGATTCGAAGCCTGCTTTAGGGCAGGGAGCGAGCCGCGACTCGATCTCCCCCCTTGAGGGGGAGATGCCCGGCAGGGCAGAGGGGGGTGCTTCCTCGGAAGATGAGGCTAGAGAAGCCCCCGTCCTCCCCAAAGGTTTTTCCGCTTCCCGCCCGGAACCCCCGCCCGCGCCGGTTGCTCTTCAACCAAAACTCACCTGGTTCCAGCGCCTGCGGGCAGGTCTTGCCCGCACCTCATCGCAGCTTACCGGCCAGATCACGGCGCTGTTCACCAAGCGCAAGCTGGATGAGGACACGCTGGAGGAGCTGGAAGACCTGCTGATCCAGGCGGATCTCGGCGTCGAGACGGCCATGCGCATCACCGGTGCGCTGTCCTCGGAGCGCTATGGCAAGGACGTCACCGGCGAGGACGTCTCGCGCATCATGGCTGGCGAGATCACCAAGGTCCTGTCTCCGGTCGCCAAGCCGCTACAGCTCGATCTCAATCACAAGCCGCATGTCATTCTCGTCGTCGGCGTCAACGGCACGGGCAAGACGACGACGATCGGCAAGCTCGCAGCAAAGCTCTCCGGTGCCGGCCTCAAGGTCATGCTTGCCGCCGGCGACACCTTTCGCGCGGCCGCAATCGAGCAGTTGAAGATCTGGGCGGACCGCACCGGATCGGAATTCATCGGCACCAGGCTCGGTGCGGATGCGGCAGGGCTTGCCTATGACGCCTACGAACAGGCGCGCGCCAACAAATCGGATGTTCTCATCATCGATACGGCCGGCCGGCTGCAGAACCGCACCGAGCTGATGGCCGAACTCGAAAAGATCGTCCGGGTGCTGGGCAAGCTCGATCCGGATGCGCCGCACACGGTTCTCCAGACGCTGGACGCCACGACCGGCCAGAACGCCATGCAGCAGGTGGAGATCTTCCGCAACGTGGCGGGCGTCAGCGGTCTCATCATGACCAAGCTCGACGGCACGGCGCGTGGGGGCATCTTGGTCGCCATCGCCGCCAAGCACAAGCTGCCGGTCTATTTCATCGGCGTCGGCGAGGGCGTCGACGACCTCGAACCGTTCGAGGCGCAGGATTTTGCCAGCGCTATTGCCGGTTTGACGCATTGATGACACAGAAAGACGATTTGGCTTTGCCGGTACGAGTTAAAGTTGGAACCCATGCAGACGATTGAAAGCGACATCACGCCGACCAAGGAAGAAAAGCAGCATCCCATGCTGAAGCTGGCGCTCGAAATCGGCCCGCTTCTCGTCTTCTTTTTCGGCAACCTGCGCGGTGAATGGCTCGTCGCGAAATTCCCGGCGCTTTCGGCGATCGGCGGGCCGCTTCTCATCGCGACGGCCCTCTTCATGGTCGCGACCGTCGTTTCGCTGGTCATATCGAAGATCGTCTTCCATCATCTGCCGGTCATGCCCTTCGTTTCCGGCATCGTGGTCATGATTTTCGGCTCGCTGTCGATCTGGCTGCAGGACGAGACCTTCATCAAGATGAAGCCGACCATCGTCAATTCGCTGTTCGGGGTGACGCTGCTTGTGGGGCTGATGTTCGGCAAATCGTTGCTCGGCTATGTCTTCAACGCCGCATTCCAGCTTGACGAAACAGGCTGGAAGAAGCTGACGCTCCGCTGGGGCATCTTCTTCCTGTTCCTCGCCGTGCTGAACGAGGTGGTCTGGCGCAATTTCTCCGATGCGGTCTGGGTCAACTTCAAGGTCTGGGGCACGATGCCGATCACCATCGCCTTCACACTCGCCCAGATGCCGCTCATCATGCGGCACACAATTGCCGAGCCCGCTGTGGAAACCGAAAAGTGACGGCATTCGACCTTTCCTCCTCCGGCTCCTCGTCAAAGCGCTGGCTGCTTGCCGCGCTTATCCTCTTCTTGGGCCAGATTGCCATTCTCTACTGGATGGGCCGTATTCCGATTTGCGAGTGCGGGTTCGTGAAGCTCTGGGAAGGCGGGGTGAACACCAGCGGCAACTCGCAGCACCTGTCCGACTGGTACACGCCGTCCCACATCATCCACGGCTTCCTTTTCTACGGTCTCGGCTGGCTGATCCTGCGCCGCGCGCCACTCACCGGGCGGCTTTCGCTGGCGATCCTGATCGAGGCGGCCTGGGAGATTGCGGAAAACTCGCCGATCATCATCGATCGCTATCGTACCGCGACCATGGCGCTCGGCTATACCGGCGACAGCATCATCAATTCGGCGATGGACACCGTCTTCATGGTGATCGGTTTCTTCGCCGCCGCGCGCCTGCCGGTCTGGCTGACGGTCGTGATCGCGATCTTCTTCGAGCTGCTGACCGGCTTCATCATCCGCGACAACCTGACCCTCAACGTGCTGATGCTCATTTGGCCGGTCGATGCGATCCGCGAATGGCAGGCGGCGCTGCCCTGATCAGCTCTTGGCGGCTGTCGCCTTTTCGATCGCCGGCATGAGTTCCTGGGTCAGGCTGCGCTCGTCGAAAGGCCCGACGCGTTTGTAGAGGATCGTGCCGTCCGGCCCCACCAGATAGCTCTCCGGAATGCCGTAGACGCCCCAGTCGATCGCCGCCTTGCCGTTCGGATCGACGCCGATTGCCTTATAAGGATTGCCGAGTTCACCGAGGAAACGCAATGCGTTGTCATTGCGGTCCTTGTAGTTGATGCCGACGATATTCAGCCGGCTGTCATCGGCCAGGGCCTTGAGGATCGGATGTTCCTGCCGGCAGGGCACGCACCACGAGGCGAAGACGTTGACGAGCGTCAGCTTGCCGGTGATCGCAGCGTCGGTCAGAGCGGCCGTGTTCGAACCTTCGAGCGGTGGGAGCGAAAGTGACGGGGCTTTTTTGCCGATCAGCGCCGAGGGGATGGCGGAAATGTCGCGGCCGTTGACGTCCTGGTCGTAGAGCATCTTGCCGGCAACGCCTGCAAAGCCGAGGAAAACAATGAGCGGGATCAGCGCCAGCGCGTAGCGTGCGAAGCCTTTGCGCTGTACCGGCTGGTTTTCGGTCTCGACGCTCATGATGCGTCACCCTTCGCCAGGTCACCCTTGGGCTGTGCTGAACGGCGGCGGATACCGGAGGCTTCGAGTTCCGCCAGTTCCTTCTGCCGGGCGCGGCCGTCAAGCCATACCCAGCCGATCAGACAGAGGGTAATCAAGGCGGTGACCGCATAGGACATGGAGATGTAGAACGTATGCGTCATCATCCTTAAGCCTCCCGTCCGGCCATGCGCGCCGCCATGCGGCGCTGGGCGGCAATGCGCCTGCGCCAGATCTCGTTGCGCATCGCCATCACATGCAGGGTGAAGAAGAGCAGCGTAAAGGCAATGGCCATGATCAGCAGGGGCCACAGAAACTCCGGATCGATGGTCGGGCCATCCATGCGGACGACGCTCGCCGGCTGGTGCAGCGTGTTCCACCAGTCGACCGAAAACTTGATGATCGGAATGTTGACGAAGCCGACGAGGATGAGAACGGCGGAGACGCGCGCGGCCCTGGAGGGATCGTCCATGGCGCGGTTCAGCGCGATCAGGCCGAGATACATGAGGAAGAGCACGAAGACGGAGGTCAGCCGCGCATCCCAGACCCACCAGGTGCCCCACATGGGCTTGCCCCAGAGCGAGCCGGTGGCGAGCGCAATCAGCGTGAAGGCGGCGCCGAGCGGGGCGGCCGCCTTGTGGCTGACGTCGGCGAGCGGATGGCGCCAGACCAGCGTGCCGATCGCCGAAGCGGCCATAACCGTGTAGCACATCATCGACAGCCAGGCGGCCGGCACGTGGATGTACATGATGCGAACCGTCTGGCCCTGCTGGTAATCGCCTTCCGTCGTGAAGCTCAGATAAAGCCCTATGGCAAAAAGGATCGCCGTGATCGACGCCATCCAGGGCAATATCCGGGCCGCAAGTGCCAGGAAGTGTGTCGGATTGGCGAGATCGCTGAACTTGGTGATGGCGAGGCTTTCTGACATGGAATCTTTCTAAACTGCCATAGCGCTGGATGTCTTGATTCTAGTCAATCGCCGGCATTCTTCAACGCCAGTGCCGCACCGAGCGGGCCGAGAACGGCAAAAAACATCGTGATCGCCACTAATATCAGGAAAGGCGGCATAAACGGGGCAGGATCCTCGACCGCCGCGTAGGAGGCGCTGACACCGAAGATCAGCACCGGAATTGCAAGCGGCAGCACGAGGATCGAGACCAGAAGGCCGCCGCGAGGCAGCGCCACCGCGACCGCCGCGCCGACCGCGCCGATGAACGTGAGTGCTGGCGTGCCGACCAGCAGCGTCAGCATGGTGGCGCCGATCGCAACCTCGTTCATGTTCATGAAGAGGCCGAGAAGCGGTGAGGCGATGACGAGCGGCAGGCCGTTGCCGAGCCAATGCGCCAGGCACTTGACGAGCACCGTCAGGACCAGCGGATGTTCCTGCATCAGCAGGAGGTCGAGAGACCCATCTTCTCGATCGGTCTGGAACATACGGTCGAGGCCTAAAAGGGCGGAAAGCAGTGCGCCGATCCAGACGATCGCCGGGCCGATGCGCGACAAGAGATTGAGGTCCGGGCCGACGCCGAAGGGGATGACGGCGACCACCGTCATGAAGAACAAGACGCCGATCAGCGCCCCTCCGCCGGCGCGCACCGAAAGTTTCAGGTCGCGGAGAAGGAGGGAGATCATGGAAAGCGCTCCGCCATTGCTCCTGGCCCTTCGCTTCGTCTCATGGCGTTCGGCGCTGCAATCGATTCACTGGATCGATTGCTCTGCACCGCAGATCGCGTCTCACTCCCCTCTGCCCTGCCGGGCATCTCCCCCTCATGGGGGGAGATCGGCAAGACGCACAGGCTTCCCAAAATGTCGATCGTATTCAACACCGCTTCGGCAGCCGAAAGCCTGTGTTTGGGCCGAGACTTCGCCGCTATTCGATCTCCCCCCTTGAGGGGGAGATGCCCGGCAGGGCAGAGGGGGGTAACGAGGATATGAAGAGGGAAGTAAAAGGCCATCACCACATCCCCTCCATCACACCCGTAAATCCCGTCATCGGCAGTTCTTTCGCATTCTCCAGCCCTAGCGGCTGGTGGGTCGCGGCGAGCACGATGCCGCCATCGGCCAGGTGCGCCTTGATCAGGTTCGTGAAGACGCTTTCGGCGTTCACATCGAGTGCCGCGGTCGGCTCGTCGAGGATCCAGACCGGCCGATGAGCGACAAGCAGCTTGGCGAAGGCCATGCGGCGCTGCTGTCCCGCCGAGAGGTAACCGAAGGGAAGATGGGTGATGTCGCCGAGGCCGACGGCTTCCGCCGCTTCACTGATGGAGACCCCCTGGCCGCCCTCGAAATCGCCGAGGAACTCCTTCCAGAAGGAGAGGTTTTCAAAGACCGAGAGTTCCGCCTTCATGGCGTTGCGATGGCCGAGATAGTGGCAGGCCTCGGCCGCGCGCATCCCTGATTCGGCTGCGTCGGAATGCCATGTCACCCGACCGGTTTCGGGATGCAGCAATCCCGCCACCACCCGCAGCAGGGTTGATTTTCCGGACCCGTTCCGCCCTGTCAGAACAAGGCTTTCACCGGTCCCCAGGTTAAAAGAGATGCCCTTGAAAATCAGGTCCTGCCCGCGTCTGGCGCTCAAATTTTCGGCCGTCAGCCGCATGTCGGAGACCTTCGTTCGGGTTTCGCTCGCCCCTATCCAAAAAATTGTTCGAGATGGGGCTTCAAGTGTCTGGAACCCTTCTTAGAAATTATCTATAAGCACTGCAACCACGCCAGCGGCCGGCGTGATTTCCATCTTGCGCCGAACCTGAAGACCCACAAATCTTCTCGTGCGGACAGCGGAAATGGTCGCACCCGCATCCTGATGTGCATGAAGTGCATAGGCGTCCGCACGCGCGTGTTGGCTCTATATCAGCGGGGTTGTTTTCCGTGACCAAATCTCTCGACAGCTTCAATTGTCGTTCCGTCCTGACCGTGGGCGGCAAGGACTACGTCTATTACAGCCTGCCCAAGGCAGAGCAGAACGGTCTTCCGGGCGTCTCGAAGCTTCCCTTCTCCATGAAGGTCCTTCTCGAGAACCTGCTCCGCTTCGAAGACGGCCAGTCCGTCACCAAGGAACAGATCCTTGCTGTTGCCGAATGGCTGAACAACAAGGGGCAGACCGAAGCCGAAATCGCATATCGCCCGGCCCGCGTGCTGATGCAGGATTTCACCGGCGTTCCGGCGGTGGTCGACCTTGCCGCGATGCGCGACGGCATCAAGGCGCTTGGCGGTGATCCGGAAAAGATCAATCCGCTCGTTCCGGTCGATCTCGTCATCGACCACTCGGTCATTGTCGATGAATTCGGCACGCCGCAGGCCTTTGCCCGCAACGTCGAGCTGGAATACCAGCGCAACGGCGAACGCTACCGCTTCCTGAAATGGGGCCAGCAGGCGTTCAAGAATTTCCGCGTCGTTCCGCCCGGCACCGGCATCTGTCACCAGGTCAACCTCGAATATCTCGGCCAGACCGTCTGGACCAAGGAAGAGGATGGCGAAACGGTCGCCTATCCTGACACCTGCGTCGGCACCGATTCGCATACCACGATGATCAACGGCCTCGGCGTTCTCGGCTGGGGTGTGGGTGGTATCGAAGCAGAAGCCGCCATGCTCGGCCAGCCGGTCTCGATGCTGCTGCCGGAAGTCATCGGCTTCAAGCTGACCGGCAAGCTGAAGGAAGGCGTCACCGCGACCGACCTCGTGCTGACCGTCGTGCAGATGCTGCGCAAGAAGGGCGTGGTTTCGAAGTTCGTCGAATTCTTCGGCCCGGGCATGGACAACATGCCGCTCGCCGACCGCGCCACGATCGGCAACATGGGTCCGGAATACGGCGCGACCTGCGGCTTCTTCCCGGTCGACGGCGAAACGATCAACTATCTCAACATGTCCGGCCGCACGAAGGAGCGCATCGCGCTCGTCGAGGCCTATTCGAAGGCGCAGGGCATGTGGCGCGAGGGCGACGGTTCCGACCTCGTCTTCACCGATACGCTGGAACTCGACCTCGGCGACGTCGTGCCGTCGATGGCCGGCCCGAAGCGCCCGGAAGGCCGCATCGCGCTCGAAAACATCGCGTCCGGCTTTGCCGGTTCGATGGACACCGACTACAAGAAGCCCGGCCAGCTCAATAACCGCTATGCGGTCGAAGGCACCGACTTCGATCTCGGGCATGGCGATGTGGCGATTGCCGCCATTACGTCCTGCACCAACACCTCCAACCCGTCGGTGCTGATCGCTGCCGGCCTTCTCGCCCGCAATGCGGTCGCCAAGGGCCTCAAGACCAAGCCCTGGGTCAAGACTTCGCTGGCGCCCGGATCCCAGGTCGTCGGCGAATATCTCGCAAAGTCCGGCCTGCAGGCTGATCTCGACAAGCTCGGTTTCAACCTCGTCGGGTTCGGCTGCACCACCTGCATCGGCAATTCCGGTCCGCTGCCGGCGCCGATCTCCAAGACGATCAACGACAAGGGCCTCATCGTTTCGGGCGTGCTCTCGGGCAACCGCAACTTCGAAGGCCGCATCTCGCCGGACGTCCAGGCGAACTACCTTGCCTCGCCGCCGCTCGTCGTCGCCTATGCGCTCGCCGGCACGGTGCAGAAGGACCTGACTTCCGAGCCGCTCGGCGAAGACCAGAACGGCAAGCCGGTCTACCTCAAGGATATCTGGCCGACCTCGAAGGAAGTGCAGGAATTCATCCTGAAATACGTCACCCGCGAACTTTACGAAACCAAGTATGCCGACGTCTTCAAGGGCGATGCAAATTGGCAGGCGGTCAACGTTCCTCCGGGGCAGACCTATGCCTGGGACGACGACTCGACCTATGTCCAGAACCCGCCCTACTTCGTCGGCATGGGCAAGAAGGGCAGCGGCATCAAGGACATCAAGGGCGCCCGCGTCCTCGGTCTCTTCGGCGACAAGATCACCACCGACCACATTTCTCCGGCCGGTTCGATCAAGGCCGCTTCGCCCGCCGGTGCCTACCTTACCGAGCACGGCGTCGCGGTTGCCGACTTCAACCAGTACGGCACACGGCGTGGCAACCATGAAGTGATGATGCGCGGCACGTTTGCCAATATCCGCATCCGCAACCACATGCTCGGCCCGAACGGCAAGGAAGGTGGCTACACCATCCACTATCCGTCGAAGGAAGAGATGTCGATCTATGACGCGGCCATGAAGTACAAGGCTGAGGGCGTTCCGCTCGTCATCTTCGCCGGCGTCGAATACGGCAACGGGTCGTCGCGCGACTGGGCGGCCAAGGGCACCAACCTGCTCGGCGTCAAAGCGGTCATCGCCCAATCCTTCGAGCGCATCCACCGTTCGAACCTGGTCGGCATGGGCGTCGTACCCTTCGTTTTCGAGGAAGGTACGACCTGGGCAAGCCTTGGTCTCAAGGGCGACGAGACGGTCACCATCGAGGGCCTGGAAGGCGACATCAAGCCGCGCGAGTGGAAGACCGCCAAGATCACCTACGGCGACGGTACGGTGAAGGAGATCAACATCCTTTGCCGCATCGATACGCTCGACGAGGTCATCTACATGAACAACGGCGGCATCCTGCAGACCGTTCTTCGCGATCTTGCCGCCTGATCTTGTCGGATGGTCACCCGCCGGCGAAGGTCGGCGGGTGAATTGCGGAAGAGTGTAGATTCCCACTCAAATCCCCTCACCTGCGATTTCCAGCACTTAGCTTTCAGCTAAGATGTTGAAATCGCTTTCTCTCCCCAAGGGGAGAGATCGGGATGCCGCGCTGCCACGAGTCTACCTCTCCCTTGGTGGGAGAGGTTACAAAATCAAGAGCTTAGCGTAGCTAAGTCTTAGATTTTGTTGATGAGGGGGTAAGCCCTACCTCCAATACATGTGTCGCCTCTCATCCAGGTGAGACTCGCTAACTTAAGGTTCCGCCCTTGACCGTCGTCATCCTCATTGGAATGGCCGTCATCGTTTTCCTGACATCGCTGCTTTCGGGGATTTTCGGAATGGCGGGCGGGCTGATCCTGCTTTGGGTGCTGCTCTTCCTGTTTCCCGTCGGGACCGCAATCGCCATCCATGGCGTCATCCAGATGGTGTCCAACGGCTCGCGCGCCTGGTTCTCCCGCGCCTATATCGACTACAGGATCCTCGGTATCCTCGGCCTGGGCCTCGTCATATCGAGTATCATCCTTTTGATCGTCGACTATCAGCCGGATATCATCGTCGTATCGATCGCGATCGGCCTGATGCCGATCCTCGTCTGGCTGCCGGTCTCGAAGCTGCAACTCGATGCGTCCAAGCCTCACCACGCCCTCATCTGCGGGTTGATCGCCGGAGCATTGACCGTGGGCGTTGGCGTTTCCGGTCCGACGATCGACATCTTCTTCATCCGAACGATGATGGACCGGCGCAAGGTAATCGCCACCAAAGCCGCGGTGCAGGTCGCCTCGCATGCAACAAAGGTGGCGTTCTACTGGAACGCGGCAACCGCACTGCCGCCGACCGACTGGATCTCGATCCTGATCGCCGCGCCAATCGCCATCCTCGGCACGCGCGCTGGCAACGACATCCTGCAGAGAATGACGGATCAGAATTTCCGCGCCTGGACGCGCTGGATCGTCACCGGCATCGGAGCCGTCTATTTCACCCAAGGGCTGCTGAAACTGATCTGACTTTGCCGGGACCTGTGGAGGAAGGTGTGGCATGCCCACAATCGCCGCTGACAAAGCCGATCAATTATCCGGTCCTCACCCCTTCGTGACTTTCTCTTGAGGGGGCGGGACGGTTACCTTCCGCCATCCGATCCTCCAGGCCATTCGATTGTTCTTGATCACCAGGGGCAATCGTGGATAACAGTTGCCCTGATAAAAAGGTCTGCCACCCATGCTGTTCCGTCTCCGCTCCATTATCGTGCTTGCGGGCCTGCTTTATGCGGGCGTCGCTCCGGCGGGGGAGGTAAGGGCGCCGAAGGGCGTGGTCGAACTTTTCACGTCTCAAGGTTGTTCCTCGTGCCCTCCGGCGGACGCCACTTTAGGTGAGCTGGTGGCGCAGGGCGATATCATCGCGCTCTCCTATCACGTGGACTATTGGAACTATCTCGGCTGGACCGACACGTTGAGCTCGAAGGAAAACACCGAGCGGCAATACGGCTATGCCAAGACATTCGGCCGCAGCGGCGTTTATACGCCGCAGGCGGTCATCAACGGTCGGGATCACGTCAAGGGCAAGGATCTCTCCATCATAAACGGCAAGGTGAAGGAACTCCGCGAGACGGACAAAGGGCTCATCGTACCGGTCACGGCTGCCATGCGCGGCGACGAGATCGAGATCGAGATCGGCGGAGGCAAGGGGCAGGCCGATGTCGTCGTCGCCTATTTCACAAAACGTCAGCAGGTGGAAATCACAAAGGGCGAGAACAGCGGCAAGACCATGGACTACTGGCACAGCGTCTATGACGTGCAGTCGGTCGGGACGTGGAACGGCCAGAGCATGAAACTCACGCTGCCGGGCAAGCTGATGGGCAAGTCCAAGAAAGACGGCTGCGCAATCCTGTTACAGACGTCCGGTCCGGGTGGTGAGCCGGCGGCAATCCTCGGCGCAACGATCCTGATGGCCGGCCGCAAGAAATACTGACCGCGAAGCGGTTCGTCGGCTCACTGTGCTTTTCGGAATAAGGTGTCGGCGGCCCGGTCCAGGAACATTGGGGGGCTGGGGGTAAGGGTCAATGCACCAGACCGGGCCATATGGCGCTGAAATCGCGCCAACCAACGCGGAGCAATCTCGCTTCGAAATCGGGCACTGTTTTGTTCGAAATGGGGCAAGAATAAAAACGTATGAACGCGCATGAGGCTGGCTTCGGCCCGGGGTTGATTTTTTAAGGCTCTCGGGCACACTGTCACATCTCCGACATCTAGTGATTTGGGAGCCTTGATGACCGATCAGCCGGAATTGCCCGGGGGAGAAAGATCCCAGGATGCACCCGTCGTCGTCAATCTCAGCGAATACCGGCAGAGCCGCGATCCCGTTCCGGTGACGTTTCATCGGCGCGAGCTTGACGCGATCTTAAAAATCTACGGCCGCATGGTCGGAGAAGGGGAGTGGAAGGATTACGCGATCGATCACCTCAAGGATCGGGCGGTCTTTTCCATCTTCAAACGGTCGGGCGAGACGCCGCTCTTCCGGATCGAGAAGAATCCCAAACTGGCCAACAAGCAGGGCGCCTACTGTGTGCTCAATACGCACGGTATGATCCTGAAGCGCGGCCACGAACTGCCGCAGGTCCTCAGGGTCTTCGACAAGATGCTGAAGCTCATCGACTGATCTATTCGGTGAAGAGCGTCCCGGGATAAACAGCCGGGTCGGGGCTCGCCGTGGCACCTTCGCCCAGTGCAATCTGCATCATTACCGTGTCCAACCATCTGCCGTGCTTGAAGCCGGTGCCCTTGAGCGTGCCGGTCAGTTCGAAGCCGAGGCTTTGATGCAGCGCTACGGAAGCCGGGCTCGCGCCACCGATGACGGCCACCATCTGCCGGAAGCCGAGCGCGGTGCAACGGGCGAGCAGTTCTCGCAGAAGCGCCTTTCCGACGCCCCGGCCGCGGGCCGCCGGAGCGAGGTAGATCGAATCCTCCACCAGCCAGCGATAGGCGGGGCGGGTCCGGAAGGCCGAAGCGTAGGCATAGCCGAGAAGCGTGCCTTCCTCATCTTCGGCGGCGATATAGGGATAGGCCCTGGCCCTGATCGCCTCGTAACGGCTCGTCATCTCGGCCTGGTCGGGCGAGATGATCTCGTAACTCGCGGTGCCGTTCAGCACGCTGTCGCGATAGATTTCGGTGATGGCTGGAAGATCGGCTTCTGTGGCGTCGCGGAGGCGGAAGGTCATTGGCGGGCGGGTTTGTGGAAGGTGACGATCGAATCTATGCCGAGGCGCGCGAGCGGGCAATAAAAAAGCGGCCCGCAGGCCGCTTTTTCAGTTCTTGTTCCACGCCGTTATTCTTCGCGATTGCCGAGGAACTGCAGCATGAACATGAAGAGGTTGATAAAGTCGAGGTAGAGCGTCAGGGCGCCCATGATCGCCTTGCGGCCCATGACTGCGACCTCGTCACCATCATAATACATTTCCTTGATCTTCTGCGTATCGTAGGCGGTAAGACCTGCGAAGATCAGGACGCCGATCACCGAGATGGCAAAGCCCATCGCAGAGGACTGCAGGAAGATGTTCACGATCGAGGCGATGATCAGACCGAAGAGGCCCATGATCAGGAACGAGCCGAAGCCGGACAAACTCTTCTTGGTCGTGTAGCCGTAAAGCGACAGGGCGCCGAACGAGGCCGCGGTGACGAAGAAGGTCTGGACGATGCTCTGGCCGGTGAAGACCAGGAAGATCGAGGACAGCGACAGGCCCATCAGCGCGGCATAGATCCAGAAGGTCATCTGCGCAGCCGGGACGCTCATCTTATGGACGCGGAAGCTCAGGAAGAAGACCATCGCCAGCGGAGCCAGCATGACCACCCACTTGAGCGGAGAAGCATAGAGAAGCTGGGCGAAGGCCGGATTGGAAACCGCCAGAGCGTAGGTGCCATAGGCAGCTACACCGGTGATCGCCAGACCGAGAGCCATCAGGTTATAAACCCTGAGCATGTAGGCGCGAAGGCCTTCGTCGATCATGGCACCGGATTGGGCGCGGGTCTGCGCCATTCGGTTCTGGTAGTTGTTGAAGTCAGCCATTGTTTCCTCTTTAAGCTCCGGAATTATTCACGGTGTCGGGCCCCCTTTTTCAACAGACCCAGGCGCCGCTGCGGAGCTCCAGCAAGCCTGCTGTCAATATGATGTGAGATCGATTTACATACAAGAGGCGTGAGAAGCGAAAACGCAAACCAAAGCGGCGATTTAGCAACCTATGGGACGCTTTGACAGTAATTTGATCCGAGAGTTAACGGAAAATGCTACCGATGCTTGAATCAGAGCTCCCGAAGGACCGGCGCGGCCTTTTGGCCGAGGATGCGCCAGGTGCCTGCAAGCCCGATTCCGACCGTCAGGACCAGTGAGACAACGAGCGTGACGACTGCGACATCGGGCAGGAAGGCCGACGGTATCTTCATAATGCGGCTCACGACGAACCAGGCAGAGATGCCGCCGGCGAAAAGGGCGAAGACGGCGGTCGCGGCGCCCAGGATCATGTATTCGTAGCTGAAGGCGCGCATCAGCATGTTTCGCGTACCGCCGAGGGTTTTCAGGATGACCGCATCATGGGTGCGGGCCCGGTTGCCCGCGGCGAGGGCGCCGGACAGAACCAGGACGGAGGCGATGAGCGCGACAGCCGCTGCAGCGCGGATCGCCGTCGCCAGCTGACCGACGAGCCGGTCGACAATGTCGATCGCGTCCTTCACCCTGACGCTGGTGATGGTCGGATAGGCATTGGTCACGGCCCGGAGGATAGAGGCCTCCTGCTGAGCCGTGGCGGAGGGATCGGTCAGCGTGGCGAGCCAGGCATGCGGAGCGCCGCGGAACGTATTGGGCGAGAAGACCATCACGAAGTTGATGGAGAGCGATTCCCATTCCACCTGGCGTAAATTGGCGACGCGAGCCGTGATGTTGCGGCCGAGTACATTGACAGTGACGGTGTCGCCGAGCTTCAGGCCGAGTTCGCCGGCTTCTTCCGCCGAGAAGGAGACGAGCGGCTCGCCGGAGTAATCGGCCGGCCACCACTCGCCTGCCGTCAACGTCGAATTCTCGGGCAGCTTTTCCTCGTAGGTGATGCCGCGGTCACCGCGCAGCACCCAGCGTCCGGCGGGCGGCACATTCATCTGCGTCACGTCCTGACCGTTGAAGGCAAGAATGCGGCCGCGCAGCATCGGCACCTGGGTCACTTCTCCTTCAGGCATCTGCTGTTTCAGGATATTCAGGAAACCATCCCGTTCGGCCCCCTGAATATCGACGAAGAAGAAGTTCGGCGCCTGCCGGGCGATCTGGCCTGTGAGCTGCCGGCGCATGTTGCCGTCGATCAGCGCCAGCGTCACGAGGAGGGCAAGACCGAGACCCAGCGACAGGACGACGGAGGGCGTGAGAGCGCCGGGCCGATGGATATTGCCGATCGCAAGCCTCAGGGCCGGCGAGTTCACGCGCGGGCTTCTTCTCGCGAGGGTGGCAATGAGGACGGCGACGAGACGAAGCAGAATGAAAGCGCCTGCCACCGCGGCCAGGAAGACCGAGGCGATGAACCTATCCTCGGCCGAGGCGATCGAAAGCGCGGCCAGCGCGGCCAGCGCCAGACCCGCGGCGATAATATAGGGCCAGGAGGGCAGGCGTGTGTTGTCGAATGTCTGTTCGCGGAAGAGCGCTGTTGCGGGCACTTCACGCGCATGACCAAGCGGCAGTATCGCGAAGGCGAAGGTGATCAGAAGGCCGAAGAGAGCGGCGAGCGCCAGCGCCGACGGATAGAAGGTCGTCTCCTTCGGTATGGGCAGAACGCCTTCCAGGAATTGCAGCGCAACAAAAGGTGCGACTGCACCGATGACAAGCCCGATGACGATGCCGATCCCGGCAAGAGCCAGGATCTGGATGAGATAGATCAGAGTCACGACCGGAGCCGGTGCGCCCAAGCACTTGAACGTCGCGATCGTCGTGCGCTTCGCATCGAGGAAGGCCCGTACGGCATTGGCCACACCCACGCCGCCGACGATCAGGGCGGTCAGTCCGACGAGCGTCAGGAATTGCGAGAAACGGTCGACATTCTCGGTCAGCGACGGCGCCGCACGATCGCTTACACGTATCGACCAGCCAGCGCTTGGGAACTCCTGGTTGGCACGAGCCTGAAGCGTCGAACGCGTGGATGGATCGTCGAGCCGCACCTTATAGGCATGTTCGACAAGGCTGCCGGTGGTGATCAGGCCAGATGCGCCGAGCGCATCGCGGCTGACGAGCAGGCGCGGCGCAAAACCGAAGCCGTCGGAAAGAGCATCGGGCTCCGCGGTGATGGTGCCGCGCAAGGTCAGCCTGGTATTGCCGAGCAGGATCTGGTCGCCGTCCTTGATGCCGAGGCGCTCCAAAAGCAAAGGAGCGGCCAGCGCGCCGAACGCGTCACCGTTCTTTGCAAGGAGATCGACAAGCGGCGCCGACGGTTCGGAACCGAAGGTGCCGTATAGCGGATAGGCGTTGTCGACAGCTTTCACCTCCACCAGAGCCTGATCCGAACCGTCCGGCTTGCGTGCCATGGAGCGCAGGCTGGTGGAAACGGAGACCTGGCCGAGGCTATCGAGGAAGGCGCGCTCCTCGCCCGTCGCTTCCCGATTGTTGAGTTCGAAGCGGACGTCTCCTGCCAAAATCTCCTGGCCCTGGCTTGCGATGGCGTCCGTAATGGCGCGCGAGACGGAATTCACCGCGGCAATCGCGCCAGTGCCAAGCGCGATGCAGGCGAGGAAGATATAGAAACCCGCCAGGCCGCCGCGCATTTCCCTGAGCGCCAGGCGGAAGGAAATGGCAATGCGGGGGAGTGTGCGTCTCATGCGGAAACCGCCTGCACCGGAACCTGAGGCACCGTATCTGCGACGATCTCGCCGGAACGGACACGGATCTGCCGCGAGCAGCGGGCCGCAAGCGCATTGTCGTGGGTGACGAGCAGCATGGTCATGCCGCGTTCGGCCTGCTTTGCAAAGAGGAGATCGGCGATCTGCCGCCCGGTCTCGGTGTCGAGATTTCCGGTCGGTTCGTCGGCGATCAATACGGCAGGCGAAGGCGCCAGCGCCCTGGCGATCGCCACGCGCTGCTGTTCGCCGCCCGAAAGCTGGCCCGGATAGTGGGTCAGCCGCTCGCCGAGGCCTACGGCGGTCAGCTCCCTTTTGGCGGTATCGAATGGGTTCTTCACATTGGCGAGTTCGAGCGGCACGGCGACATTTTCCAACGCCGTCATGTTGGCGATCAGATGAAAGGACTGGAAGACGATGCCGATATTGCGGCCACGAAAGTCGGCCAGAGCATCCTCGGACAGCCTGTGGAGAGCAACGTCGTCGATGAATATTTCACCACTGTCCAGGCGCTCCAGGCCGGCCAGAACCATCAGAAGCGTCGACTTGCCGGAGCCTGAAGGGCCGACAATTCCCACCGCTTCGCCGGCACGGATTTCAAGGTCGATCTTCTTCAATACATGCACGGAGGCTGCCGCACTACCCAATGTTAGGTCAGCCTTCTTCAGCGTGATGATTGTTTTAGTCAAAGCGAACCGTCCTATATTAGCCGTGAAGCTGAACCCGAATGCCGCGTTGCGGTAGCGTCCAATCTAGGAGACGGATCGTGAGTTTTAAAGCAAGCCTCCTTCACTTCATCGTCATGTTCACGCTCTGCTTTGCCGTAATTCCGGCGGCCGCACAGGATACTGGAGGTCGGAGCGAGCCGATCCAGCTTGTCGGCTTCGGGGACAGTCTGATGGCCGGATATCAGCTTGCTCCTCCCGAATCCTACACGGCGCAGCTCGAGGCAGCGCTGAAAGCGAAAGGCCATGATGTCGCCGTCACCAATGCCGGCGTTTCCGGCGATACGACGTCCGGCGGACTTTCCCGTATCGACTGGTCGGTGCCGGACGGGACGGATGGCGTGATCCTGGAGCTCGGCGCCAATGACGCCTTGCGCGGGATTTCCCCGGAGCAGTCGGAGAAGAATCTCGATGCGATCCTCGCGCGCCTCAAGGAGCGGAACATTCCGGTTTTCCTGGTCGGCATCCTCGCTCCACCGAACATGGGTGGTGATTATGCGGAACGCTTCAATCCGATCTACAAGCGGCTTGCCGACAAATATGAAATTCCGCTTTATCCCTTTTTCCTCGATGGTGTGACCACGGTGGAGGGCATGCAGCTTGACGATGGCATGCATCCGAACGCCAAAGGGGTTTCGGTGATGGTCGAGAAGACGATCCAACCGGTCGAAAGCTTCCTGGGGGAGATCAAGGCTAAACGAAAATAATATCTTGCACGGAACCCTGTTGCGTGATTCGCTGTTAGCATCTGCAAGAGATTCGAGGAGGTCCCCATGCCGAGACTTTTCACCGCCCTCGAAATTCCGCGCAATGTGGCCATGAGCCTCTCACTTCTGCGCGGGGGGCTTCCCGGGGCCCGATGGATCGATGTCGAGAACTACCACATCACGCTACGCTTTATCGGCGATGTCGATGGACGCACGGCCGACGAGATTGTTGACCGGCTGGATCGGATCGACAGGCCGGAATTCCAGGCGACGCTGACGGGGATCGGTTCCTTCGGTTCCAAGAAGCCGCATTCGATCTGGGCCGGCGTTGCTCCTTCGCCGGAAATGTATGCGCTCCAGGCGGAAATAGAGCGGATCTGCCAGCGGATCGGCCTGCCTCCCGATCCGCGCAAGTTCATGCCGCATGTGACGCTGGCGCGGCTCAAGAATTGCCGTCTGGACGATGTGGTGCATTACCTCTCCGGCCGCGGTAATTTTTATACGGCGCCCTTCACCGTGGGGCGTTTTGTGCTGCTCTCATCGAAAGAATCAGTCGGTGGCGGCCCCTACCTCACGGAAGAGGTTTTCCCGCTGCGGGAGGTTGGCTACAGTCACGCCTATAGTGCCGATCTGGAGCCGGTGAAAGGCCTCCTTTAGTTTGAACCGGAATGGCTCAACAGCCACTCGAAGGTGGACGCGCTCCTGATCGCACACGCGGCGGGAAGCCTGCCCGATCGCGATCGCAAACTTGCCTGCGCGATGGACAATGCATCCTTCCGTCGCAATTGAACTTCACCGTCCAGCTCCCATATTGAGGCATGCGTTGAGCGAACGGAGCAGGTATGGACGACGTGAAGATCGGCGAGATCCTCTTGCCGGGCGACGAGGATACGCAGAACCGCCAGGAGCGGCAGGTGCGCGCCAAATTCTGGCCAACCCTCAAGCGGGCTGTCCGGCAAATACCGCTCAGCCGCGACCTGATTGCCGCGTACTATTGCGCGATCGATCCCCGGACACCGGTACGCGTGCGTGGCGTGCTGCTCGCCGCACTCGCCTATTTCGTTCTGCCGGTCGATTTTCTGCCCGACTTTTTCGCCGTGGTAGGATTCACCGACGACCTCGCGGTGCTGGCCGCAGCCTTCCGGATGATTCAGGGGCACATCGCCGACCGGCACTATGAGGCCGCCGATCTGGCCCTCACGGATGATCCGGATGTAACTGCCGGACCTGCGGCGGATGGTCGCAGGTAGCCTTGTATTTTCTATGACGGCTCTTCCAGCGCCCTTCGAAGGCGTTCGAAAGCGAGCCTGATTCGCGATTTCACGGTGCCGAGCGGCAGGCCGGTGGAAGATGCGATTTCCGAATGGGACTGGCCGAGGAAGAAGGCCGCTCGCACAAGTTCCATCTGCTCGTCGGGAATTTTGGAGAGTGCTGCGCGCACGCGCGCATCCCGCTCCTCCCTTTCAAAAAGGGTATCGACACCCGGCGCCTCGGTGACGAGAAACAAGGGTTCATAGGCGTCCATCCGCTGATGTCTGGCGCGGCGTTCCGTATCGATGCGGCGATTGCGTGCGATACGGAAAAGCCACGTAGACAAGGAGGATTGGGCCGGGTCGTAGAGGTGGGCACGGTGCCAGAGGATGGTCATCACTTCCTGCACCAGTTCTTCCGCTTCATCCGGCTTCATCGCGCGTTTGACGAGCCAGGACTTCAGACGCGGCGCAAAGTAATCAAACAGCGCCGCGAAAGCCATCTGATCGCGCTCACAGGCCACTGCCTTTGCCAAGCTGACGAAGTGGTCTTTCTTGTCCAGGTCCATTTATTCTGCGCAAACTTTCTGATGAGATTCGCGTCATATTCGACCATTCTAATGTCATTGGAACAATTAGGAAAAGGACAAACTCTTGCCCCAATCCTTGTGTCACTGGCATCGACGAAACGCACGAAATTCCCCGCCGGGTAAGGGGTCGGGGGCCATTGCGAGGAGAGAGAAACCGCGCATGGGTAAAGGGGCGGATTGGGACATTCATCGAATTCCGACGGCGCGATTGACGGTTTGGTAACCAGAAACAAGTCAAAATGGGCCGAATCAGGATCATGCCTGGCAAGGCTTGCCCGCTCGGGCCGTTGTAAGAAGACAAAACCGGCAGGAGACCATGTCTGTAAGAATAATTGTAACCGCATTGGCACTGACGCTGGCAAGCGCCGGCATCGCTTCAGCCCAGACGCCCACCCGTATACAGCAGTTCAAGGCATGGGGTGCCTATTCCTATAAGTCGGGCAGCAGCACCGTCTGCTACGTGCTTTCGGTTCCGACCACCAAGGAACCGGCTGCGGTCGATCATGGCGATATCTTCTTCATCGTCTCGCAGCGCCCTGGCCAGAACATTTCCTACGAGCCGCAGGCGATGATGGGTTATCCGCTGCAGGCGAATTCGAAGGTCAACGTGACGATCGACGGCAAGAATTTCGTGATGTTTACCAAGGACAAGGCTGCCTGGGTCGAGAATGCGGCGGAAGAGCCGGCGCTGGTTGCGGCGATGAAGACAGGTCAAAACATGAGCGTGAGTGCGGTCTCCGGCCGCGGCACCAAGACCTCCTATGCCTATTCGCTGTCGGGCATTTCCGCCGCGCTGAAGCAGATCGAATCCTGCAAGTAAGACCCGTTCCATCCTATCCCATGAAGGCCGGTCCTCGACCGGCCTTTCGTATTTCCGCAAGAATGGTGACGCGGCGGCAATTTGATGATAAAGCCCCGCCTCAACAATGGTGCGGCGCTTGAATTGCCTTCCGGACCAATCCAGATTTCACAGACAGACATGCCTTTCCTCTTCCTGCAGGAGCGCGGGACGGGGTGATGTATTCGATGGGATAACAAGATGTCGGTTTCCGAGGCCGTGATGGCCCCCCTCAAGACGCCGCTCGTGCCGCGTCCGGACCTGATGAGCGGCAAGCCGTCGCTGATCGGGCTGACGCGCGAGGCGATGGCGGACGCGTTGAAGGAAAAGGGCGTGCCGGAAAAGCAGGTGCGCATGCGGGTCAGCCAACTCTGGCATTGGCTTTATATACGCGGCGTATCGGACTTCGATGCGATGACCAATGTCGCGAAAGACATGCGCGAAATGCTGAAGGCGCATTTCACCATCGCGCGTCCGGAAATCGTCGAGGAACAGGTCTCCAACGACGGCACCCGCAAATGGCTTTTACGTTTTCCGCCACGGGGGGCAGGCCGCCCGGTGGAGGTCGAGACCGTCTACATCCCGGAAGAAGGCCGGGGCACGCTCTGCATATCGAGCCAGGTCGGCTGTTCGCTGACCTGTTCCTTCTGCCATACCGGCACGCAGCGTCTGGTGCGCAACCTGACGGCGGAGGAAATCCTTGCCCAGCTTCTGCTCGCGCGCGACCGGCTCGGCGATTTCCCGGGTACGGACACGCCGCCTGGCGCATTCGTGCCGACCGGCGAGCGCAAGATCACCAATATCGTCATGATGGGCATGGGCGAGCCGCTCTACAATTTCGAGAACGTCAAGACGGCGCTGCTGATCGCGACGGATGGCGACGGGCTGTCGCTGTCGAAGCGGCGCGTCACGCTCTCGACCTCCGGCGTCGTGCCGGAAATCTACCGGACCGGCGAGGAGATCGGCGTGATGCTGGCGATCTCGCTGCACGCCGTGCGCGACGAACTGCGCAACATGCTGGTGCCGATCAACAAGAAGTATCCGCTGAAAGAGCTCATCGAAGCCTGCCGCAGGTATCCGAGCCTGTCGAACGCCCGCCGCATCACTTTCGAATACGTGATGCTGAAGGATGTCAACGACAGCCTGGAGGACGCCAAGCTGCTGGTGCAACTGCTCAAGGGCATTCCGGCCAAGATCAACCTCATTCCGTTCAATCCCTGGCCGGGCACGAACTATCAGTGTTCCGACTGGGCGCAGATCGAGAAATTCGCCGACTTCATCAACCAGGCGGGGTACGCCTCGCCGATCCGCACGCCGCGTGGCCGGGATATCCTCGCCGCCTGCGGCCAGTTGAAGTCGGAATCGGAACGCATGCGCAAGACCGAGAGGCTTGCCTTCGAGGCGATGATGATCGCCGGCCATGGCGAGGATGAAGAATAAGCCGGATTGACGGTTACTTGGGCCCCGTCGATTGATTTTGGCGCTTCCTTTTCCTAAAAGCGCTGAAATCTAAACGGAGGACATCCCATGCGTTCGGTTCTGCTTGCCTTTGCCGCCACTCTGGCGGTCTCTCTGCCGGTTCAGGCGGAAAATGTTACGGTTGCGGTGACGGCGATCGTGGAACATCCAGCACTTGATGCGACGCGCGATGGCGTGCGGGATGCGCTGGCCGCAGCCGGCTACAAGGACGGCGAAAACCTCAAGTTCATGTATGAATCGGCGCAGGGCAATCCGGCTACGGCTGCGCAGATCGCCCGCCAGTTCGTCGGCGAAGATCCGAACGTGATCGTTCCGATCTCCACCCCCTCTGCGCAGGCGGTTGTATCCGCCACCCGCGATATCCCCGTGGTCTTCACGGCTGTTTCCGATCCGCTGGCTGCGCAGCTCGTGAAGGACATGGAAAAGCCGGGCGGCAATGTGACCGGCCTTTCGGACATGTCTCCCGTAGGAGAGCATGTCGCCCTGATCAAGGAGATCCTGCCCGAAGCGAAGACCATCGGCTATCTCTACAATTCCGGCGAGGCCAATTCGGTGGCACTTCTCGCCGTGCTGAAGGTGGAAGCCGAAAAGGCGGGTCTGAAGATTGTCGAATCCGCGGCCACCAAGTCGGCCGAGGTGCAAGGTGCTGCCCGCGCGCTGGTCGGCCGCGCCGATGCGATCTACATTCCGACCGACAACACGATCATCTCCGCGCTGGAAGGCGCAGTCGCCGTTGCCCAGGAAAGCAAGCTGCCGCTTTTCACGGCGGATACGGATTCCGTCTCGCGCGGCTCGCTGGCGGCGCTCGGCTTCAACTACTACGATGTCGGCAAGCAGACCGGCGAACTGGTCGTGCGCGTCCTCAAGGGCGAAAACCCGGGCGATATCCCGGTTAAGGTCGCCAGCGGCAGTGATCTGGTCGTCAACAAAAGCGCCGCGGCAAAGATGGGCGTCACGTTGCCGGAAAGCGTTCTTAACCGGGCGAGCCGTGTGATCGAGTAAGTTCGCGCCGGAGATAGTCAGGCAGGACCGCTCCCATCCCGGTGGGAGCGGTTCGTGCTATTTTAAACGAAATTGCTGCCGCTCCGGCATGTCGGGGCGCAGAGACGCGAAACAAAGGGCTGGCAACGTGAGTCAGATCGCTTTCTGGGGAGCCGTGGAGCTGGGGCTGGTCTATGCCTTTGTCGCTATCGGCGTTTTCCTCGCCTTCCGGGTCCTGGATTTCCCCGATCTGACCGTCGACGGGTCCTTTCCCCTCGGCGCGGCCGTAACGGCGGTTTTGATCATTGCCGGCGTCAACCCCTGGCTTGCCGCGGCTGTGGCAATGGTCGCGGGGGCCATCGCCGGGATGGTCACGGCGCTTCTCAACGTCCGTTTCCGCATCCTCAACCTGCTGGCCTCGATCCTGACGATGATCGCGCTTTTTTCCGTGAACCTGCGCGTCATGGGAAAGCCGAATGTCGCGCTGATCAACGCGGATACGATGCTCAGCCCGTTTTTTGGACTGGGGCTCAGGGACTTCTATGTGCGGCCGCTTTTCGTCGGCGTGCTCGTCCTCTTCGCGGTCATTCTCGTCTGGCGTTTCCTTGAAAGCGATATGGGCCTTTCGATGCGGGCGACGGGCGCCAATTCCCGCATGGCCCGCGCTCAGGGTATCGATACGAGCCGGCAAATCTATCTTGGCATGGCGCTTTCGAATGCGCTCGTCGCACTGGGAGGCGCGCTTTTCGCTCAGACGAACGGCTTTGCGGACGTGACCTCCGGCGTGGGCACGATCGTTGTCGGTCTCGCCGCCGTCATCATCGGAGAGACGCTGCTCGGCACCCGCGGCATCCTCGTCGCGTTGATCGGATGCGTGCTCGGCTCGATCCTCTATCGCATTGCCATCCAGCTCGCGCTTTCGACCGATATGCTCGGACTGCAGGCGTCAGACCTCAATTTCGTGACGGCGGTGCTTGTCACCGTGGCGCTTGTTCTGCCGCGCCTTCGCCGTGGAGGGACTGCCTCGTGATTTCGCTCAGGGATATCAAGGTTGTTTTCGGGCGTGGCACGCCGCTGCAGAAGCAGGCGCTGAACGGTGTCAACCTTACGATCGAGGAAGGCTCCTTCGTAACGGTGATCGGCTCCAATGGTGCCGGGAAATCGACGATGCTCGGGGTTCTCGCGGGCGATGTCATCGCCACCGAAGGTCAGGTGATGATCGGCAGCAGCGACGTCACGCGGAAGGGAACCGCTGCGAGGGCCGGTCTGGTCGCACGCGTCTTCCAGGACCCTTTGGCGGGTAGCTGCGGATCGCTCTCGATCGAGGAGAATCTTGCCCTTGCCGCCCGACGCGGCGAGAGGCGCGGTCTGGCCGCCGCACTCGGTCCACGCCGCCGCGAACTTTTCCGGGAACGGGTCGCCGACCTCGGCCTCGGCCTCGAAAATCGCATGAGCGACCGGATGGACCTGCTCTCCGGCGGCCAACGCCAGGCGGTCTCGCTGGTCATGGCGACACTTGCCGGCTCGGAGGTACTGCTCCTCGATGAGCATACCGCAGCACTCGATCCCGGCATGGCGGAATTCATCATGAACCTCACCCAGAAGATCGTCTCCGAACGCAGGCTGACGACGCTGATGGTGACCCATTCCATGCGCCAGGCGCTGGATTTCGGCCATCGCACGGTCATGTTGCATGGTGGCGAGATCGTCCTCGATGTAGCGGGAGACAGCCGCAAGAACCTTCAGGTGGAGGATCTGATCGCAATGTTCCGCAAGATGCGCGGGCAAACCCTGGATGATGACGCGCTGCTGATCGGCTGATCGGCTCAGCGCGCCTGGGTAAAGAAGATCTTTGCCGCGAAGATCGAGAAAACGCCGGCGAAGGTGTAATCGATGCCGCGCAAAACCTTCGGATTGGCCTGCAGCCAGCCGGCCAGCCCGTCGGCCGCGAGCACGACGATCAGGTTCACCGGCATGCCGATCACGATGAAATAGAAGCCGAGGAAGATCAGCTTCTCGGTGACCGCCGGATCGCCGGCGGTGACGAATTGCGGCAGGAAGGTCATGAAGAAGATGATGACCTTCGGGTTGAGGATATTGACCCAGAAGCCGGTCGAAATGTTGGCAAGCGCGCTGCTCTTCGTTCGTTCCATCTTTTCTACCGAAAAGCTGGAACCGAAGCGGATTGCCTGGATGGCCAGCCAGAGAAGATAGGCCGCACCGCCGGTCTTCAGGATGAAGAAGGCGGTTGGTGATGCGGTGATCAGAGCCGAGATGCCGAAGGCGACGAGCAGCGTATGGCAGACGACGCCAAGACTTGTGCCGAGCACGACGAAAAGCGCCGGGCGGCGCCCCTGCGCAAGTGCACGGCTGATCGACAATGTCATGTCCGGTCCCGGCGTCAGCGCCAGAAGCAGGCCGGCGGCCGTGAAGGCGAGAAGGGTGGCAAGGCTTGGCAGGAAATCCATAGGCGTTCTCGAATAGCCGGTAATGAGATGCACCATTACCCGGCTTTCGAGGCCATGTGAATTCGTCCGTCAGCGTTTGGAAATGAATTCCTTCGATATTTCGGCGAAATCCGGATGCCAGCGCGACAGCGGCGGGCGGTTCTCGATGATGTCGCCGGTTGCCCAGAGCATACGGCGCTCGTCGGTTGCGCGGTCGACATCGTTGTCGGGGCAGAGGATATAGAAGTCGCCGCGTTCAAGGCTCGTCAACATGAATTCGACCGTCTGCTCCGGCGTCCACGCGCCGGCCGGTTTTTCCGCGCGGTCTCCCTTGGTGAGGCCGGTGAAGACGAAGCCGGGGATCAAGAGATGCGCCGAGACCCGGCAGTTCGGCGTGTTGCGCAGCTCATGCTGCAGGGCTTCCGTGAAGGCTTTGACGCCCGCCTTCGCGACGTTGTAGGCCGGATTGCCCGGTGGCGTGGTAATGCCCTGTTTCGAGCCCGTATTGATGATCAGCGCCGGTTCGCCATGCGCGATCATGGCCGGCCCGAATGTCTGCGTTCCGTGGATCACACCAAGCAGGTTGACGGCAAACGTGCTGTCCCAGCTTGACTGCGGTCCGAATATCGAGCTCCCCGGGCTGATGCCGGCATTGTTCATCAGCACATGTACGCGGCCGAAGCGCTGAAGCACTGCGCGTTCGAGAGCGGCAATCTCATCCGGCCTGGAGACATCGGTGCCGATCGCGACGACATCCGTTTCACCGTCTTCGTGAAGGGCTGCGACTTCGCGGCACGCATCCGAAAGCCGGTCGCCTTCGAGATCGGCGAGCACGACGGACAACCCCATGCGGGCGAATTCTCGTGCTGCAGCAAGACCGATGCCGGACGCGGCACCGGTGATGACGGCGACATTTTCCTTCTTCAGAGCGGGATGAGTAACGGCCATGAAAGTCTCCTCTATGACGCTGCTGTTCAAAGGTAGGCGCGGATATGGAGCCTATAGCAGAACGCGTCAACATGACATGACGGTTACGCTTCCCCCGGTTTTTCTTGCGCGTCCCAATAAACTCGCTAAAAGTGCCGCAATTCCCCGATCCGACGGTTTTAAACCGCCGCCACCCGCAGACGGACTAAATCGACATGGCACTCCCGAAAGACGTAAAGAAGGTCGTCCTCGCCTATTCCGGCGGTCTCGACACCTCGATCATCCTGAAATGGCTGCAGACTGAACTCGGCGCCGAAGTGGTGACCTTCACCGCCGACCTCGGCCAGGGCGAAGAACTGGAGCCGGCGCGCAAGAAGGCCGAGATGCTCGGCATCAAGGAAATCTTCATCGAGGACGTGCGCGAGGAATTTGTGCGCGATTTCGTCTTCCCGATGTTCCGCGCCAATGCCGTCTATGAAGGCGTCTATCTGCTCGGCACGTCGATTGCCCGCCCCTTGATCTCCAAGCATCTGATCGAGATCGCCAGGAAGACCGGTGCCGATGCGATCGCACACGGCGCGACCGGCAAGGGCAACGACCAGGTCCGCTTCGAGCTTTCGGCCTATGCGCTGAACCCGGACATCAAGATCATCGCTCCATGGCGCGACTGGGCCTTCAAGAGCCGCACTCAGCTACTTGAATTTGCCGAACAGCACCAGATTCCGGTTGCCAAGGACAAGAAGGGGGAAGCCCCCTTCTCCGTCGACGCCAATCTTCTGCATTCGTCCTCTGAAGGCAAGGTGCTGGAGGACCCGGCACAGGAAGCGCCGGAATACGTGCATATGCGCACCATTTCGCCGGAAACGGCTCCAGACAAGGCGACCGTCATCAAGGTTGGTTTCAGAAAAGGCGACGCCGTCTCCGTCAATGGTGTGGCGATGTCGCCCGCCACGCTGCTCGCAACGCTCAATGACTATGGCCGCGATAACGGCATCGGTCGGCTCGATCTCGTCGAGAACCGGTTTGTCGGGATGAAGTCGCGCGGCGTCTACGAGACCCCCGGCGGCACTATCCTGCTTGCCGCTCATCGCGCGATCGAGAGCATCACGCTCGACCGTGGTGCAGCCCATCTCAAGGACGAGCTGATGCCGCGCTATGCAGAGCTCATCTACTACGGCTTCTGGTTCTCGCCGGAGCGCGAAATGCTGCAGGCCGCGATCGACAGGAGCCAGGAGCATGTGGAAGGCGAAGTGACGTTGAAGCTCTACAAGGGCAACGTCATGGTCATCGGCCGCGAGAGCGAAAAATCGCTTTACTCCGACAAGCTGGTCACCTTCGAGGACGACCAGGGTGCTTACGACCAGAAGGATGCAGCGGGCTTCATCAAGCTCAATGCGCTGCGCCTCAGAACGCTCGCCAAGCGCAATTTCGCGAAATAGCCGTAGAATTCGGATTGTTGATGCCCGCTTCCTCAAAAGGAGGCGGGCTTTTTCATGCCTTGCTGCTGGCGCTGCGGAAGCCGATGTAACCGAATACCGCCATGATATGCATGGCCGGAATGATGATGCCGAAGGCGGGCAGCGGCGAGCCGATCGAGGCTGCGGCGACCCCGCCGACAAAGCCCGCTCCCATCTGGATGAAGCCCATCATCGCCGAGGCGGAACCGGCAATGTGCGGAAAGGGAATGAGGCCCGCCGCGGTGATATAGGGTACGATAAACGCGATGCCGAATGCGCAGAGCGCCACCGGGATCATGATGGATGCAAACGAAGGTGGCAGAAAGTGAACGGAAAGCGCCATGGCAATGGCGCCGGAGCCGCTGAACAAAAGGCCCACAGCCGGAGCGCGCTCAGCCGGCAGCCATCTTGAGACAATCCGCAGGCATATGGACCCTGTCAGGTAAAAGCCGGACTGCATCAGCATGCTCATGCCGAACTCAGTCGGCGTGAGCCCTACCTTCTCGATCATGATGAACGGCAGGACGGCTGCCTGAGCATACATGGAGCCGACGGCGCCTGCGAGAACGAGCGCGGTAAACAGGAAGCGGGGAAGCCTGATGATTTCCGCATAGGCCTCGATAAGGCGAAGCGGTTTCAACCGGCTGCGATCCGGCACCGTCGTTTCCCTAAGACAGACGGTGGAGAGGAAGACCAGGAGTGCGCCGAAACCGACCATCAGCAGAAACACGGACCGCCAGCCGAAGGCGGCCAGTGCGAGACCGCCGATCGTCGGTCCGAGGGACGGACCTACCGCCAGGATGATGCCCATCGTATTGATGATCCGCGCCGCGTCACCGCCATTGAACTGGTCGCGAACGATGGCGCGCGACACGGTGATGCCGACGGAGGCGCCGATCCCCTGGACAAGCCGGCCGGTGAGAACCCATTCGACCGACGGGGCGAAGGCGGCGAGCAAAGAGCCCATAAGGTAGATGATAAGGAAGCTCAGCGAGGCAGTTTTGCGGCCGAAGGCGTCCGAAACCGGTCCCGCGACCAGTTGAGCCAATGCAAATCCAGCAAAATAGAGAGACAGCGACATCTTGATCGCCGCTTCCGTCGTGGCGAAGGCGCGCACCAGTTCCGGCATGGCCGGCGTGTAGATCGCCATGGAGATCGGCCCGATCGCCGTCAGCAGGGCGCCAATGATCGTGGTGCGGCGCTCGCTCATCGGCGCGGGGATGGGCGGCATATTATCGGTTTTCATCGGATGCTGTCTGGGACCCATGGGAAGGATTGGCGGCCTGAAGATTAGCGTTGAAGACGGCGAGCGTCTCGCGCAGGATACGATTGCTTTCCTCGCTCAGACCTTCGGTCGCTTGTGCCAGAATGATGTCCAGCTCCTTGCGGATCGCTTTGATCATCTCCTCGGAAGCCGGTTTCAGCGTTATGCGTTTGGCGCGCCGGTCCACGGAACATTGCTGCCTCTCGATCAGCCCCAGTGACTGCAGCTTGTCGAGATAGGCGCAGAGCGTCATCGGCTCGACGCCCATGCGGGCCGCGATATCGAGCTGCCGACTGCCGCCGGCCGCGGCGATATTCATCAGTGCGCGCGCCTCACCCGGCGTCAGGCCAAGACCCGCCTGCGCAATGCGGCGCTCGAAGGCGGCGCGCAGAAGGCGTGCACTGTCGACGATCAGAAAACCCAATGTGTCCATTTTCCAGCCCCTCCATTCTTCGGAGGATTTCGTAAGGTTCCCTTACTATCTTTCGCGTGCAAGGCAAACGGAAAACCCAGGTTCGATCTGCATTGACACGGACAAAACCGGCGGCAAAACTGTCGCAGTCTTCCGTCGGAGCCCATCCATGTCCTCTTCCTTGCTTGCAGGCACCTTTCTTGCGGCGCTCGCCTATACGCTCATTCCCGGCCCCGCGTTTCTCGCGCTCCTTGGTATCGGGGCGGGGCAGGGGCGTCAGGCGGGCGCTTTTTTCATGGGTGGGCATCTGGCTGGAGACATTCTCTGGTCGGCGCTGGCGCTGGTGGCGATCATCGGTGCGAAGACGATCGGCACGACCTTTTTCGACGTGCTCGGCGTCATCTGCGGGCTTTATCTCGGCTGGATCGGCTGGAGCGCGCTCAATGCGAAGCCGAAGGATGGAGGCGGTGCGCTGATGGCGGTCGAAAGACCGTTGCGGCGCGGCCTGATCTTCGGGCTCACCAACCCAAAAGGTTATCCGGTGGCGCTTGCGACTTTCACGGCATTGCTTGCCGGTTCATCGGACGCGCTGGAATTTTCCGGCCTGCCCATGCTGCTTGCCGTTTCCCTGCTCGGCTTTCTCACGGCCGACATCGTGCTCATCGGGATTATCGGCGCAGGTGTCGTGCGGCGCTTCTACCGTCGGCATGAGAGAGTGATCGTCAGGCTTTCCGGGCTGCTGTTCATCGGCTTTGCAGTGCAGGCGCTCTGGCATTCGGCGCCCAGTCTTTTCGGATACCGCCGCGCCTGAGCGCGCCTGGCCAGTCATACGTCCAGGAAGGCCATCACCGAGCGCAGCACGTCGGCGCGGCGCGTATCACCGAGCGACATGGCGATTTCGAGCTGGTTGCGGTAATAATCGTGAAAATCGAAACCGGTCTCGTCGGTCACCTGCGACAGGTCGATCAACTGCCCCTGAGCATCGATGGCGTGGGTTGGGAGTTCTTCGGAGAGCGTGGCATAAGTCTCCTGGTCAATCTTGCCGGCCTGATAGTTCTGCCAGGCCAGTTCACGAAGATCCCGCGGCGTGATCGCCGAAAAATCGACCGGCGAATCGACCGTCTCGGGCACCTGAAAGGCAATCTGGCCGTGCCGGCTTTCCTGCTGCGAAGACTTTTCGATCTTGCTGTTGCGGGAATTGTCCCGTTGCAGAAAATGGGTGGACCAGCGCAAGGAACTGATTTCCATGGCCATATCCTTGATCATCGGATACCGCCCAAAAGGTACCTGCGAATACTGCACTGCGTCAAATAGTTAATAACCGTTAATTATCAGGTATGATTTTTTGTCCGAGACTGAAAAGGAGGGCACGGATACCTATTCTCGCCGCCTTCTCCTATATGAATGATGACGCATCGTTTTTGAGGGATATTTCATGTCTTCCGATCTTCCGCTGAACCCCGCCCTTGTGGAATGGAATGGTCATCACGGACTGCCGCGTTTCGACGAAGTGAAGGACGCGGATTTCTCGCCGGGGTTCAATGCGGCACTTGCCAGCCACGAAGCGGAGATCGATGCGATCGCCAATAACCCGGCGGAGGCGACATTTGCGAATACGGTCGTGGCACTGGAGATTGCCGGCGACGAGCTTTCGCGCATCTCGGCGCTGTTCTGGGGCAAGGCCGGGGCGCATACAAACGAGACCATCCAGGCGCTGGAACGCGAGATTGCGCCGAAATTATCCCGCCACTACTCGAAGATCGGAATGAATGCCGCGCTCTTCGCGCGCATCGACAGGCTTTGGGAAACCCGCAAGGAACTCAGCTTGACCGTCGAGCAGGAACGGGTGCTCGAACGGCACTGGAAGGGTTTCGTCCGTGCCGGTGCGAAGCTGCCGAAGATCGAGCAGGAGCGGCTTGCGGATATCAATGAGAAGCTTGCCGGCCTCGGCGCCCGTTTCGGGCAGAATGTGCTGGGCGACGAAAAGAGCTGGTCGCTGAAGCTTTCCGACGAGGCCGAACTCGACGGCCTGCCGGGATTCCTGCGCGATGCCATGGCGGCCGCAGCTCGCGAGCGGGGCGAGCAGGACGGATATGTCGTGACGTTGTCGCGGTCGATCATCGAGCCCTTCCTGACCTTTTCCACCCGCCGCGACCTGCGGGAGCAGGCTTTCAAAGCCTGGGTGGCAAGAGGAGAAAATCCCGGAGAAACTAACAATCTCGGCATCGTGCGCGAGACGCTGGCGCTGAGAGCCGAAAAGGCGAAGCTGCTCGGATATGCGAATTTCGCGGCCTTCAAGCTCGACAACACGATGGCGAAGACGCCGGAGGCGGTGAATACGCTTCTGCGCCAGGTTTGGGAGAAGGCACGCGCCAAGGCGCTGGAGGAAGAGGCAAGCCTCGGCGGGCTGATCGCCGAAGAGGGCAAGAATCATCCGGTCATGCCGTGGGATTGGCGCCACTATGCGGAAAAGCTCCGCCAGCGGATGTTCGATTTCTCCGAGTCGGAGCTGAAGCCCTATCTGCAGCTCGAAAAAGTGATCGAGGCCTGTTTCGACGTCGCTGGGCGGCTTTTCGGCATCAAGGCGGTCGAGGTGAAGGGGGTTGCCACCTATCACCCTGACGTGCGGGTGTTCGAAGTCTACGACAAGGACGGTTCGCTGAAGGCTCTGTTCCTTGGCGATTATTTCGCCCGTTCCTCCAAGCGTTCCGGCGCCTGGATGAGCTCGTTCCAGTCGCAGCACAAGCTGATGCTGAAGAACGGCAGGAAGGGCGAACTGCCGATCATCTACAATGTCTGCAACTTCGCCAAGCCCGCCGAAGGCAAGCCGGCCCTGTTGTCGCTTGATGACGCCAAGACGCTGTTCCACGAATTCGGCCACGCGCTGCACGGCATGCTGTCGGACGTCACCTATCCGTCGGTTTCCGGCACCGGCGTCGCCCGCGATTTCGTCGAACTACCTTCACAGCTTTATGAGCATTGGCTGACCGTGCCGGAAATCCTCGAAAAATACGCTGTGCATTACGAGACCGGCGCACCGATGCCGAAGGCCTTGCTGGACAAGGTGCTGGCGGCCCGCACCTTCAATGCCGGATTTGCGACCGTGGAATTCACCTCCTCCGCGCTGGTCGACATGGCTTTCCATGCGGACGGGCCGGTCGGTGATCCGATGGCGGTGCAGAAGCAAGTCCTTGATGGGATCGGCATGCCGTCCTCGATCGTCATGCGTCATGCGACGCCGCATTTTCAGCACGTGTTTTCCGGCGATGGCTATTCGGCGGGCTATTATTCCTACATGTGGTCGGAAGTGCTGGATGCCGACGCCTTCTCGGCTTTCGAGGAAACCGGCAACGCGTTCGATCCGGTGATGGCCCGCAAGCTCAAGAACAATATTTATTCCGTCGGCGGGTCGATCGATCCGGAGGAGACCTACAAGGCTTTTCGCGGCAAGCTGCCCGACCCGCAGGCCATGCTCAAGAAGAAGGGGTTGGCCATGGTCGAGGAACTTACCGGCAGCGACGCCTAGCTGAGGCTTTTCCCGGATCATTGCCCTAGCGCCGGGTGTGACAGGTTGGCGGCGCACTTTGGAGTATCTGGCTACCTGTCACATGACTGTCATGGAACCTTAATATGCAACCGGCATCGCCCTCATTGATGCCGGCCCCCCATGACGTCTCATCTCTCAGCGACCGATGCTGCCGTCTCGACGGCCGCGCTGGAATTGCATTATGGCGCGACGCCGGTGCTGAAAGGCATCGACATTTCGCTTTCCAAGGGGAAAACGCTGGCACTGCTTGGCCCTTCCGGTTGCGGCAAGACGACCTTGCTGCGGCTGGTCGCCGGATTGCTAGCACCAACCAAGGGCTCTGTCGCGATTGCCGGCCGGGTGGTCGCGGATGCCGCGACCGGCAGTTTCGCGCCGCCCGAGAAGCGCAATCTCGGCATGGTCTTCCAGGATTATGCGCTCTGGCCGCATCTGACGGTCGGCAGCAATGCCTCTTTTCCGCTCGAAATGCGTGGCATCGGCCGGGCGGAGCGACAAAGCCGGACGATGCGGGCGCTCGAACGCGTGGGCCTTGCCGCCTATGCCGACCGCCGGCCAAGCGATCTTTCGGGCGGCCAGCAGCAGCGGGTGGCGATCGCCCGCGCCATCGTCGCCGAACCGCAGCTCATTCTTTTCGATGAGCCTCTTTCAAACCTCGATCGCGAACTGCGAGAGAACATGGTCGGCGAGCTTGCCGAACTGATCGCGACTCTCGGATTGACGGCCATCTATGTCACGCATGACCACAGCGAAGCGTTGACGCTTGCAGATGACGTTGCCGTCATGCGCGGTGGCCTGATCGAGCAGCTCGCCTCTCCGGATGAACTGGTCGAGCGGCCGGCATCGCCGGAAGTGGCGGACTTCCTGCGGCTCGGCGGCATTGCCGATCTCGAATACCGGGACGGGCTCTGGTTCTTCAAAGGCAGTGATGTGGCATTGCTCCGGGATGCCGGCCGCGCCGGCGCGGACTCTCGTGTCCTGATCCCCGTTGCCTCCATCACGCCGGGAGAGATAGCGCCGGGCCGTCTGGCGGCGACCGTGTTGCGTTCGCAATTTCGCGGCGACGGACACCTCGTGACCGTTTCGCTCGCCGGGCTCGCCAAAGTCGAATTGCAGCTGTTGAGCCGTATCAAGCTGCGGCCGGGAGACAGTATCGGCCTTTCAATCGACCCGGATCAGCTCCGCTGGTTCGACAATAAAGTTCATTCATCCAAAGAGGAGAATTTGGAACATGCTTAAGTTATTGAAGAGCATTACTTTCGGCCTCGTCGCCGCAGCGTTGACGGCAGGCGTCGCCCATGCCGACATCACAGTCTACACCGCGGGTCCGCAGAGCCTCATCGACAAGCTGTCGGCCGGCTTCACCAAAGAGACCGGCATCAAGGTCAACGTCTTCCAGGCCACGACCGGCAAAGTCATGGCTCGTATCGAGGCGGAAGCTTCCAACCCGGTCGTCGACGTTCTGATTTCCGCGTCCTGGGACACGGCCACCGACTTCGCCAAGCGCGGCTGGCTGCTTGCCTATACCAGCCCGAACGCCGCCAAGGTGCCAGACTTCCTGAAGACCGACACGGCCGTTGCCCAGGGCATCTCGGCGCTCGGTATCGCCTGGAACACCAAGAGTGGTACGCCGAAGCCGTCCGAATGGGCGGACCTTACCAAGCCGGAATACAAGGATCTCGTCAACATTCCGGACCCCGCTCAATCCGGTTCCGCCTTCGAACTCGACGCGGCTCTCGCAAACCAGGACGAATTCAAGCTCTTCAAGGACCTGAAGGCCAATGGCGCGATTATCGCCGGCGCCAATGCGGAAGCCCTGAACCCCGTTCTGCAGGGCGCCAAAGCCGCCGTCTTCGGTGCCGTCGACTACATCACTTTTGCCGCGAAGGCCAAAGGCGAGAGCGTCGATGTGATCTTTCCGGCTTCCGGCACGGTCATCGCGCCGCGTCCGGCTATGATCCTCAACTGGTCCAAGCATCAGGACGAGGCCAGGAAGTTCATCGACTACATGCTCTCCGACGAGGGGCAGAAGATGGTTGCCGACACGAAGCTCATGCCGGCCCGCACCGATATTCCTGCCGACAGGCCGCTGATCAGTGACCTGAAGCTGCTGAAGTATGATACCGCCGACGTCTACGGCAAGCGCAAGGAAACGCTGGCTGAAATCACCAAGATCTACGGCGGCAAGTAAGGAACGGTTGGATGAAGGTGAAAGGCGGCATCGGCGGTGCGGCTCCGGCTGCCTGGCTCGCAATCGCGGGACTGATTGTCATCGTCGCCATTCCCTTCATTGCCGTGGTGCTACAGGGCATTTTCCCCGACCTCGGACAGGGTTCGTTCGCGAACCCTTTCTCCTCCTTCATCGCGACGTTGGGTGACGGTGCGCTGATCGGCATGGCCGCAAATACCGTGCTGCTCGGTAGCTGCGTCGTGCTTGCTTCGGCACTGATTGCCGTTCCGCTCGGGGTTTTCCGGGCACTCTACCGCATCCCCTTGGCGCCGGTCTGGGATGTGCTGCTGCTCGTGCCCTTCATGATCCCGCCCTATATCGCGACGCTTGGCTGGATCATGACCTTGCAGCCGCGGGGATACCTGCAGCAGCTTGCAGGCTTCAATCTCGCGCCTTTCCTATTCTCGCTGTTCGGCATGACGCTGGTCATGACGTTCAACACGTTTCCGGTCGTCTATTTCGCGGTGTCGCGCACGGTCGAGGCGGTAGGAGCTCGCTATGCGGATGTTGGCCGGGTGTTCGGCGCAACGCCGGCTCGCGCCTTCTGGCGGATCACGCTGCCGCTTTCGGCGCCCGGTCTCGCCGCGAGTCTCATGCTCGTTTTCGCCGCGGCCATCGAGGAATACGGCACGCCGGCGGCGCTCGGTCGGCGCGCCGGTTTCCAGGTGCTCGTGACGGGCATCGATCTCAGGATCACCGATTGGCCGATCGATTTGCCGGGCGCGGCGCTCCTGTCGATTCTGCTTGTCGCCATGTCGCTGGTGACGTTCCTGGCGCAGCGCTGGATTCTCGCGCGGCGCTCCTACCAGACGGTCGGCGGCAAGCCGACGGCGAAGGACAAGCGCCCGCTTGGGGCGCTGAAAATCCCCGTCATGATCGCATTTGCTGTCGTGGCGTTCCTGGCGACGGGCGTGCCGCTTCTGACAATCCTGTCAACGGCGCTGTCACGGACCATTTCCGGCGGACTGGCGCTGGACAATATCAGTTTCGCCAACTTCCAATCCGTCTTCGCCAACGGCGCCGGTGCGCTGGGGGCTCTCGCCAACAGCTTCTCGCTCGGCATCGGCACGGCGTTGATCACCGGCCTTGTCGGCGTCATGGCCGCCTATACGGTGGTGAAGACGAAGATTCCGGGCCGCATGACCATCGATATCATGACCATCCTGCCGAATGCCCTGCCGGGCATCGTGGTGGCTGTGGGCCTCATCCTCGCCTGGAACATGCCCTGGCTGCCGGTGACGCCCTACAACACCGCCTTCATCCTGCTGCTTGCCTATTGCTGCATCCTGCTGCCGCAGCCGGTGCGCTATACGACGGCGGCATTCCAGCAGATCGGAGATAATCTGGAGGCGGCGGCGCGCGTCTTCGGCGCGAGCAGTTTTACGGCCTTCCGTCGCATCCTTCTGCCGCTCGTCTTCCCGAGCCTCGCTTCCGCAATGCTGCTCGTCTTTGCGCTCGCCTCGCGCGAACTGGTCGCCTCGGTTGTCGTCGCCCCGGTCGGCATGCAGACGATTGCGACCTTCATCTGGCGGCAATTCGAGCAGGGTTCGATCGGGCTCGGGATGGCCATGGCCTTCATTGCCATCCTGATCACCACGCTTCTGCCGCTTCTTCTGCTGACGCTCCTGAGGCGCAGCGGCCTCGTGGCGGAGTAACCGTGTTCGCCGCCCTTGATTGCAATTGTAACCGCATCCCCTTTCGCGAATGCGAAAAAAAGGATATGAGCCCGCCAACGAAATTTGGCGCGTCCTCCCGTTCATCGCGCCGCAGCCTCAGAGATCTTGAATATGGCACTTCGCAACATCGCGATCATCGCGCACGTTGACCATGGGAAAACGACCCTGGTCGACGAACTTCTGAAACAATCCGGTTCGTTCCGTGAAAACCAGCGCGTCGCCGAACGCGTCATGGATTCGAACGATCTGGAAAAGGAACGCGGCATCACCATTCTCGCCAAGGCAACTTCGGTTGAATGGAAGGGTGTTCGCATCAATATCGTCGACACGCCCGGCCACGCCGACTTCGGCGGTGAGGTCGAGCGCATCCTCTCGATGGTGGATGGAGCGATCGTGCTCGTCGATGCGTCCGAAGGCCCGATGCCGCAGACCAAGTTCGTGGTCGGCAAGGCACTGAAGGTCGGCCTTCGCCCGATCGTCGCGATCAACAAGATCGACCGTCCGGACGGCCGCCATGAAGAAGTCATCAACGAGGTCTTCGACCTTTTCGCCAATCTCGATGCGACCGACGAGCAGCTCGATTTCCCGATCCTCTACGGCTCGGGCCGTGACGGCTGGATGAACTTCAATCCGGAAGGCCCGAAGGACGAAGGTCTCGCGCCGCTGCTGGACCTCGTTCTCAGCCACGTTCCGGAGCCGACGGTCGAAGAAGGTCCGTTCCGGATGATCGGCACCATCCTCGAAGCCAATCCTTTCCTCGGCCGCATCATTACAGGCCGCATCGCTTCCGGGTCGATCAAGCCGAACCAGAGCGTCAAGGTCCTCGGCCAGGACGGCAAATTGATCGAAACCGGCCGAATTTCCAAGATTCTTGCCTTCCGCGGGATCGAACGCCAGCCGATCGAGGAGGCACAGGCAGGCGACATCGTCGCGATCGCCGGCCTCTCAAAGGGCACTGTGGCCGATACTTTCTGCGACCCCTCGGTCACGGAGGCCATGAAGGCCCAGCCGATCGATCCGCCGACCGTTACGATGTCCTTCATCGTCAACGACTCGCCGCTCGCCGGTACCGAAGGCGACAAGGTCACCTCGCGCGTCATTCGCGACCGACTTTTCAAGGAAGCGGAAGGCAATGTCGCGCTGAAGATCGAAGAAGCCGAAGGCAAGGATTCGTTCTTCGTCTCCGGCCGTGGCGAATTGCAGCTTGCCGTCCTGATCGAGACCATGCGCCGGGAGGGTTTCGAACTGGCCGTATCGCGTCCGCGCGTCGTCATGCACAAGGACGAGTCCGGCAACCTCATGGAGCCGATCGAAGAAGTCGTCATCGACGTGGATGAGGAGCATTCGGGCGTCGTCGTGCAGAAGATGTCCGAGCGCAAGGCGGAGATGGTCGAGCTGCGGCCTTCGGGCGGCAACCGTCTGCGCCTGCGTTTTTATGCTCCCACCCGCGGCCTGATCGGCTACCAGTCCGAATTGCTGACCGATACGCGCGGCACGGCGATCATGAACCGTTTGTTCCATGATTATCAGCCTTACAAGGGACCGATCGGCGGTCGCGTCAATGGCGTGCTTCTGTCGAACGGTTCCGGCGAAGCCGTGGCCTATGCCATGTTCAATCTGGAAGATCGCGGTCCGATGATCATTGAGCCGGGCGAAAAGGTCTACCAGGGCATGATCATCGGCATCCACAGCCGCGACAACGACCTGGAAGTGAACGTGCTGAAGGGCAAGCAGCTCACCAACATCCGCGCCGCCGGCAAGGACGAGGCAGTGAAGCTTACTCCGCCGATCCGCATGACCCTCGACCGCGCGCTCTCCTGGATCCAGGACGACGAGTTGATGGAAGTGACCCCGAAGTCGATCCGTCTGCGCAAGATGTATCTCGATCCGAATGATCGCAAGCGCTACGAAAAGTCCAAGATCGCTTGATTTCATAGCTGTTTTAACCTTCCCGAGCCCCGGCAGCGATGCCGGGGTTTTTTCTGTGTCTTCGCAGCGGCAAGACTTGTGACAAAGGTTAAAAACACGTTAACGTCTTCTCGTCGTCCACATGAAAGGTCTGTGGGCAAATCCTCCTACACCCAATGGTGAAATGGCGGATTGACCACGACAGGGCTTAAAGTAGCGTTATGAAAACGTTGTCGATCGATGTCCGCCGGGCGGAACCGGAAGACGCAAGAGCCATCTCGGAGGCGCACCGTGAGGCATGGACCCAGGCTTATGCCGGGCTCATTCCTTACAAGCCGCTCACGCAGATGCTGGAGCGCCGGGGCGAAGCCTGGTGGCGCAAGGCGACACGTGGTCCCGCGACGCTGCTGGTTCTTGATGTCGCCGGTGCCATTGCCGGTTATGCGACAATCGGGCTGAACCGGGCACGCGCCCTGCCCTATGACGGCGAGGTTTACGAAATCTACCTGCGGCCTGAATTCCAGGGGATCGGGCTTGGGAGACGTCTGTTTGGCGAAAGCCGGCGGTTGCTGAGATCGCTTGGCTGCGAAGGCCTTGTCGTCTGGTGCCTCGAAGACAGCGAGCATGCGGCGAGTTTCTTCCGCCGGCATGGCGGAGCGGATGTCGCTGAAGGCATGGAGGATTTCGGCGGCACGCAGCTTCGCAAGATCGGCTTCGTCTGGCCCTGATCGGCCGTACTGCTGCCACTTTCTTAATTTTAGCGTTTTCTAATTTTATAGCTGACGCCGGGAGTTAACAATCCTCCCAAAGCCTTGTTGCTTTGCAGCATGATTCCCGCTATCGACGGATACCTTTGTCGAACCTGACCCGAGGAAAAGAATGCGTATCGATGCGATTTCCGTTGGCAAGAATCCGCCAGACGACGTCAACGTCATTGTCGAGGTGCCGGTAGGCGGCCATCCGATCAAATACGAGATGGACAAGGAAGCCGGTGCGCTGATCGTCGACCGCTTCCTCTACACGCCGATGACCTATCCGGGCAACTACGGCTTCGTGCCGCACACGCTGTCGGAAGACGGTGATCCGATCGACGTCCTCATCTGCAATACCCGCCCGCTGGTTCCGGGCTGCGTCATCAACGTCCGGCCGATCGGTGTCATGGTCATGGAAGACGATGGCGGCAAGGACGAGAAGATTCTCGCCGTGCCGGTGCCGAAACTGACGCGCCGCTACGACAAGATCGCCAACTACTCCGACCTGCCGGAAATCACGCTGAAGCAGATCGAGCACTTTTTCGAGCACTACAAGGATCTCGAGCCCGGCAAGTGGGTGAAGATCGGCGGCTGGCAGGATGTCGGTGTTGCGAAGAAGCTGATCCTCGAGGCCGTCGATCGTTTCAATGCGCAGAAGAAGTAAGCTGGCAGGCTTATAGAAGCTTCTTGAGTTTCTCTTCCAGATCCTCCGGGTCGCCGTCGATCCGGAGGATTTTTTTGCGCGCAGTTTCGCCTGAAATGATCGAAATGGAGGATTTGGGAAGCCGGAACGTGTCGGCGATCAACAGGATCAGCGCCTTGTTGGCCTTGCCGTCTTCGGGAACCGCCGTGACGCGCGCCTTCAGGAAAGCCTCGCCGTCGGCCGCGATCTCAACGCCTTCGACAACATTGCGACCTGCATTCGGCGTCAGCCGGATTGCAAGCCTCAGGTGATCGGGATGCCTGCTGCAAGGGGTGTTGTTCACGCGACCAGCGGATAGATCGACGTCCACATCAGCGAACGGATGAAGAAGATGATCAGGAGCAGGATCACCGGGGAAATATCGATGCCGCCGAGATCGGGCATGAAGCGGCGGATCGGGCGGAGCGCCGGCTCAGTCACGTTGTAGAGGAAGCGGCCGATCGCGTCCACGAATTGGTTTCGTGAATTAATGACATTGAAGGCATAGAGCCACGAGAAGATGGCGCTGGCGATCAGCACCCAGGTGTAAAGGTTCAAGGCCAAATCGATGGTCTGAAACAGGGCGAGCATTCACGTCTCCATTTCGTTATTGACAGACATGTAGACATTGGCGAACTAACGGGCAAGTGCCGCACTTGGGCCTCATCCAAATCATGTTTAACGGGGGACGGGGACGATGCTGGTTTCCGGCTCCGCTGAAAGTGCTATTAAATGTCGATTTCCGCCTCTGGCGATCGTTTCGCCGCCTTCCGGCATTCATCCTATACGCGGTTTTTCTTCGCCCGCTTTCTTTCCGCCTTTTCGATCCAGATCGTCAGCGTCGCGGTTGGATGGCAAATGTACGACGAGACGCGCAATGCGCTCTATCTCGGCCTGATCGGGCTTTTCCAGTTCCTGCCGTCTCTGCTCCTGATCCTTGTCACCGGCTCGGTGGCCGACCGCTATAACCGCCGCGCTATCGTCGCCATCTGCATGGTGGTCGGAGCGCTCTGCGCCGGCGCTTTGTTGGCGCTGACCGTCACGCACACTTTTACACCCTGGCTGGTTTTCGCGATCCTGATCGTTTTCGGCATCGAACGCGCCTTCATGGGACCGGCGGTGCAGTCGCTCGGGCCGAATCTCGTGCCGGAAGAGGATCTGCCGAATGCGGTTGCCTGGAATTCCTCTTCCTGGCAGACGGCAGCGATCCTCGGCCCCGTGGTTGGCGGCCTGCTTTACGGCGTCAGTGCAGTCGCGGCCTACACCGTTGCCTTCGCCTTCCTGGTGCTGGCAGGCCTTTTCGTTTTCCTGATACCGAAACCGGCACAGAGGCGTTCCGCCAACAAGGTGAGCTGGGAGGAGATTCTTGCCGGCTTCCGCTTCATTTCCAGCGAAAAGATCGTGCTCGGTGCGATCTCGCTCGATCTCTTCGCGGTCCTGCTCGGCGGCGCGGTGGCGCTGATGCCGATCTTCGCGCGCGATATCCTGGAGCTCGGCCCCTGGGGTCTCGGCATGCTGCGGGCAGCTCCGGGAGTTGGGGCGATTGCGGTGGCAATATACCTCGCTTTCCATCCGATCCGCCATAAGGCGGGCCTTGCCATGTTCATCGGCGTCGGGCTTTTTGGCGTCGGCACGCTGATGTTCGGCCTGTCGGTAACGCCCTGGCTTTCTATCTCGGCGCTCATGCTGATGGGGGCGTCCGACATGATCTCGGTCTATGTTCGCGAGACCCTGATCGCGCTTTGGACGCCGGACGAGGTCCGAGGCCGCGTCAATGCCGTCAACATGGTTTTCGTCGGGGCGTCGAACGAGCTCGGGGAATTCCGCGCCGGCACCATGGCCTCGATCTTCGGCGCCGTGCCGGCCGTCGTCATCGGCGGCGTCGGCACGCTCGCGGTAGCGGTCATCTGGTCGCTCGGTTTCCCGAGACTCCGCAAGATCGACAGCCTGGAAGCACCGATGCGATAACGTTGCCAGCGGATTCAGCCGGTCTGCAGGGCCGGCTGGCGCACCGGCTTGCTCTTCCCCTCCGATGCAGCCGGACGATCGAAGACGATATCGAGGAAATTCCAGAGCCATTCCTTCAGCGGCGCGTCGAAGATCATCCGGCCCTCGAGATGCTCGCGGCCCTGCTGGGCGTTCGGCATGATGAAGCGATGCTCGCCATGCACGACCCAGCGCTGCATCATGGCGCGCGTCAGTTCCGCATGGAACTGCAGGCCCCAGGCGTTCTCGCCGTAGCGGATTGCCTGGTTCGGATAGGCATCGCCTTCGGCCAAAAGCTGGACGCCGTGCGGAACGTCGAAACCTTCGCGGTGGAAATGGTAGACCATTTTAGGCCAGTGCGTCAGCAGACGACCGTGCTCCGTCGGGCGCAAGGGATACCAGCCGATTTCGGTCAGACCGTCCTTGTCCGGCCCGACGCTGCCGCCCAGGTGCCGGATCATCATCTGAGCGCCGAGACAGATGCCGAGATAGGGTTTGTTTTCCTTGAGCGGCACGCCGATCCAGTCGATTTCGGCTTTCACGAAGGGGTCTGGATCGTTGGCACTCATCGGCCCGCCGAAGATCACTGCGCCGGAATGGCCTGCCATGGTTTCGGGCAGGGGATCGCCCAGGACGGGGCGACGGATATCGAGCGGAAAACCCTTGTCGATCAGCATCTGGCCCACGCGGCCTGAGGAGGAGCGCTCCTGGTGCAGCACGATCAGCACGGGGAGCTTTCCGGTACGACGGGAAGGAAGCATCAGCATCTTGTAATACCCTCAGTCTCCTCCCTGATCTCCTCCCGTTGCGCGCATCGCCGCCTGCTGGCGCTGCAGAACCCTGTCCCGCGCCGAGACGCCCAGAAGATCGGCGATCCTCCAGATCACGTGATCTTCGATCTCGCTTCGCTGACCGTCCGCGTAGACGATATCCCAAAGAATGCCGAGGAGCTCGACGCGATCGTTCTCGTCGACGAGATATCGTCTAAGATCGGAAGTAAAACGATAATAGTCAACCGCCTCGCTGCCGGCCTGATGACCAATCTCGATCAGCGCCTTCAGTCGTTCCTCGCTGAGGTCGTAGCGCTCGCGCAGCAGGTTGCGGAACTTCTGCTGTTCCTCCTCCGAGACGTTGCCATCGGCTTCCATGACCTGGAAACAGAGCGCGACGAAAGCGACCCGAGGATCGTCCGGCGCGAATTCCTGTGAGTGGTGCGGTGATGTGAGAGTGTGGAGAAAGGCCTGAATGCGGTCCAACATCTATATTCAGGCCCTCGCTTTCTAAAAGAGCCGGAGCCTTGTCGGAGGCTGCGCGGCATCGGGATCTTTCACACCCGGATCATCTGGCGGACGGCCGAAAAAGGGAACCGGCTCCTCCTCACTTTCCGGCGATTTTCCAGTCTTTGAGGTCACATTCCCGGGAGCTGGTGTTTTTGCTGCAACAGCTATTTCTGTCTGCGGGGGCTTCGCAGGTTCCGAGGAAGGGGAAACCGGCACGATGATCGGCTTGGACGGCTGTTCCACTCCTGTTTCCGGCCTGATTGCGGAAACAGGCGGCAGGCTGGCTATGGCTTCCTCGGCGGCGAGCGATCCTTCCTCGATCGGTCCTTCGAGCTGGCCGAACGGCGCCTTCCATTCGAATGCATCAAGCCGGCCGGTCACCAGCGAAAGCGGCAGCCACTTTTCCGAAACGAAGCCATCCGCAACCCAGGCGGGATCCCGCGGCGCACGCAGCGCCTGCGCCATCCAGTGGCGAACACGTCCTTGATCTCCGGTCTCCGCCTCCTCGATATCGGCCAGCAACAGATAGGCGGCCTCGCGGGAATCCATGCGAGCGGCGGCCTCTGCCTTGGCGCGCGCCTTCCGGAATTCATGCGCGTCGAGCGCGGCCTGGGCGACGGCCAGCAGGGACTCGACATTGTTCGGGCGGAGCGCTTCCAACTTCTCGGCACGCTTCAGGCGATCGGTCGTGCTGTCACCGCTGCGGGCGCGGACATAGGCGCGGGCAATGTCCGGATGCGGCCCGAGCTTCCAGACGCCTTCAAGAACAGTGGCAGCCTTGCGGACATTATCCTCGCGCAGCCAGGCCTTTGCGGCAATGACGGCGGCGGGCACGAGATCCTTGGCAAGCTTCAGGGCCGCCATGGCGTCGTCGCGGGCGCCTTTCGGGTCGCCCTCCAGCCGGTCGTCGGCCTTGGCGGTCAGCAGCACGGCCTTCCAGCGGTCGGCCTGATTCTTGTCGATGACGCTTGCTGCGCGTTGCTGATCCAGCAGGCGGATCGCATCCTCCCACCGGCCGGCCTGGCTGCGGGATTCCAGCGTCGCCTGTGCTGCCCAGGGCAGGTAGGGGGCGTGTTCCACGGCCTTTTCGGCATATTGCCGTGCGGCCTCGTTGGCTCCCAGCCGGCGGGCTTCCATGTAAAGACCCCGCAGGCCGAGTTCGCGGGTTTCCGGATCCTCCGCCATCGCCTCGAATTTCTGCCGCGCCTCGTCATGCTTGCCCTCGATGAGGGCGGTCTGGGCTTCGAGGAGGTGGATCAGCGGCTCCTGGTCGGCGCGCAGAAGGCCGCGGGTGCGGACACTCATCTTGCGGGCTAGCAACGCATTGCCCGCGCCGGCGGCGATCAGTCCCGTCGAAAGCGCCTGATAGCCGCGGTCGCGCTTGCGGGCGCGGAAATAGCGGCGGACGGAATAGGGCGAGGTCCAGATCACGCCGACGATCCACCAGAGAATCATCGCGGCTGCGACAAGCGCAACGACCATGGTGGCGGCAACCATGATGCTCGTCTCGATCAAGTGGTCCTGCCAGGTGATGGAGATGAGACCCGGACGATCGGCAAGCCAGGAGAAACCCCAGCCAAGGGCCAGCACGACAACGAGGAAAATGAGAAGTCTGATCATCTAGGGCCTCAGCCTTGAGTGCCGGCGACGGCACGCGTCAACGTTCCGCCCACGAGATTTTCCACCTGAATGCGAGCATCGAGTTTCTGCTTGAAGTCCCTTGAAATGGCCTTTGCCGGCTCCGGCAGCGCGTCCCATTCACGGGCGGAGGCCTGGAGGTTGCCGTTGCGCAGTCCTTCTTCCAGGCGGGCGACAATCGCCTCCGGCGTATCCCCCTGGACATCTCCGACGCGCCGCACCTTGACCACGGATATCGCCGATGACAGAAGCCGGTCGACGATGCCCTGGTTCGGGTCCGGCTGGACGACGGCTTCCAGCATGGCATCGGCCATGCGCGGAAACTCGCGCTGCAGGTCGGCGCGGGAGGGTACCCCGCCTGCGGCAAATTTCTGGAGATCGGCAACCGCCGGATCATCGCCGGCAACGCTCGCAAAGGTCTGGAGTTCGGTCTCGAACGACCCGCCGCGATCGATGGCCGCCTTCAAAGCCGCGGCGGCAATGGCGCGGGCAATTTGTTGTTCCGGGCCACGGTCATTGAGCCGGGTTTCAATTTCCTTGACCCGGTCTTCGACAGCCAGTCCGTTGCTTGCCGTCGATTCGATTGCCGAGCGCAGTGTGTCGACATCCGTCTTCATCGCGGCAAGCGCCTGTTCGGACACGCCGCCGACTGGAGCATTTGCCGAAGCTTCAAGGGCCGCGACGCGATCGGCAAGCGCCGTATCCGCAGCCGGCGAGGCCGGCCTGTCGCGAAGTGCCGCAACTTCCTGCCGCAGTTCTGCAAGTTCCGACGAGACGGGGGTCATGTCGACGGCCGGCGCACGCGTTGCTGCGGGCAGATAGCCTGCGTATTGCATGCTGCCGGCAAGGGCGAGTGCCACGATGCCGCCGAAAATTCCGGCCGCGACGAGGGTCGATGTGGCAGGGCTGGTGCGGGGATGCGGTGCAGGCGTCGGTTCCGGTTCCGGGGCTACGGTTGCGGATTTCGGCTCTTCCGGAATTTCGTCATCCTCGACGATCGGGGAACTCTCGGTGGTGGAGGGGGGCGCGACGGGTTCGTCCGTAATGTCGCCCTTTGCTTCCTGGGGCTCCACGGATGTCTCCGAAGCTTCCGCGACCTGTTCAGCGGACGTCACCGGTTCGTCGGTATCGTTACTGCGGACCGGCTCCGCGACTACATCCGATTCCTCGGCCGTCAGATCGATCGTGACCGGTTCTTTTTCTGCCTTCGACCGGCGGGGTGGTTTTTCCGATACCATCTCGACCTCTTTTTGCATGCGCTCACAGGAAATTAGTCGGTGGGTGAGTGGAAGGAAAGGGGCGGGCGGGATTTTGCCGCGGGCCGCGACTAAAGAAGGGCAAGAAGCCCGTCTTCGTCAGGGTGTTCAGCGATCTTGATGTTTCTGTGAAATTCATATGGCACGACCCCGGCGACGTTATCGCTGAGGCAGAGCATCCGCATGGCTGCCAGAGCCGCAGCGTGCGGCACTGCGAAATCAAAGAAGAGGCGCGCATTCTCGCGGGAATAAAGAAGCACTGCGTTGGCCGGCGGATCGAGCAATGCATGCCGGATAATGTCCTCATCATAAGCTATGGGTGACATCTCGTAGATTTCCGCCGTCACAAAAGGCACCTTCTTCGCATGCAATCCCTCCTCGAACTTCGGCGAGCGCGGTTTTCCAGCCAGATAGAGGAGGGGAGCGGCGAACTCCGGCGTGCGGCTTGCAATCAGTTCGGCGAGTGCGGCTCCGGTGCCAGGCCCGACGCAGATGTTTTGGAAGCCCGCTTCTCCCGCCGCCCTGGCGGTGGCATCGCCCACGACATAGAGCGTTTCTTCGAGATAGGGTTTAAGCCGATCCGCCCGCGCCGAAAGGACCCGGACGGCTTCGGCACTGGTCACGGCAAGCGCGGCATGTGGTTTATCGAAGGCATCTTCCGCCAAGTCCGCGCGGTGCCGTACTTTCGTCAGCGGCAGAAGAACCGGCTCATGGCCGAGGCCCCGCAGCCGTTCGGCCGACCGGCGGGCGGAGTTTTCCGGGCGGGTGACGACGACCCGCACAGGCTCAACTCCAGCCTTCGAAGAAATCGCTGCCTGCGGCTACGCGCACCGCTTCACCCGCCTTGCGGCCCAGTGTCTCGGCGTGCTCGCGGTGACCTTCCACCTCGATCGAATGCTCCTTCCCGCCGTCCGGCGTCAGGATAAGGCCGGAGAATTTCATGTGATCTCTCTCGCAAACCGCGTAACCGGCAATCGGCGTGCGACAGGATCCGTCCAGGGCTGCAAGGAATGCGCGTTCGCAGGAGACCGCGTCGTAGGTCGCCCGATCGTTGATCGCATCCAGCAGAGTATCGATGCGGGCATCGCCGATGCGGCTTTCGACGCAGATCGCGCCTTGCGCCGGGGCAGGGGGAAAGTCGGCCGGGTCCAGCAGTTCGGTGACGACGTCTTCCTTGGCAAGGCGTTTCAGGCCGGCATAGGCGAGAAGGGTTGCATCGACCTCCCCCTCTCTCAGCTTACGCAAGCGCGTGTCGACGAGGCCGCGGAAGGTGATGACGTCGATGTCCGGCCGGATGCGACGGATCAGCGCCTGGCGGCGGAGGGATGATGATCCCACGGTGGCGCCGTCGGGCAATGCGGTCAAAGTTGGTGCGGTGCGGCCGATGAAGGCGTCGCGGAAATCCTCTCGCGGCAGATAGGCGGCGAGCCGCAGACCGTCAGGCAGTTTGGTGGGCATGTCCTTGGAGGAGTGCACCGCGAAATCGAGATCGCCGGAAAGAAGTTGCTCCTCCAGTTCCTGGGTGAAGAGGCCTTTGCCGCCGAGCTCCGTCAGCGGCCGGTCGTTGATCCGGTCGCCGGTCGTTGACAGCACGACGATCTCGAACATCTCTTCCGGCAGGCCATGCGCGGCCATGAGCCGGGCGCGTGTTTCGGAGGCCTGGGCGAGCGCCAGCGGGCTGCCTCGCGTACCGATCCGAAAAGGTTTTGTTTGCATCCGCGTCATTCCGTTGTTACCGGAAGCTCTCGTAAACCTCTTTCTTCCAGCTCGCAATCAACGATGGGCAGTCAACGATAGGGCATGGCGACCTTTCTTCGCATCCTCGGCATCGAAACTAGCTGCGACGAGACCGCCGCAGCGGTGGTCGCGCGTCATGAGGACGGCCGCGGCGAAATCCTTTCCGATGTCGTGCTATCCCAACTCGACGAGCACAGCGTCTATGGCGGCGTGGTGCCGGAGATCGCGGCACGTGCCCATGTGGAGGCGTTGGACGGACTGGTCGAGGAGGCTCTTCACCGCGCCGATGTATCACTCGACGAGATCGATGCGGTTGCCGCGACCTCCGGGCCGGGCCTGATCGGCGGACTGATCGTCGGGCTGATGACGGCCAAGGCGATTGCACGCGCCGCCGGTAAGCCATTGCTCGCCATCAATCATCTCGAAGGCCATGCGCTGACGGCGCGGCTGACGGATGGCCTTTCGTTCCCCTACCTCATGCTGCTGGTATCCGGCGGTCATACGCAGCTCGTGCTGGTGCGCGGCGTCGGCGAATACGAGCGCTGGGGCACGACGATCGATGACGCGCTCGGAGAAGCCTTCGACAAGACGGCAAAGCTGCTCGGTCTGCCCTATCCCGGCGGGCCGGCCGTGGAAAAAGCCGCACAGAGCGGCGATCCGGACCGTTTCTCCCTTCCACGCCCGTTGGTCGGCGAGGCGCGGCTCGATTTTTCCTTCTCCGGCCTTAAGACTGCCGTGCGGCAGGCGGCGACCGAGATCGCTCCGCTTTCTGAACAGGATGTCGCCGATATCTGCGCCTCATTCCAGAAGGCGGTTTCCCGCACCCTGCGCGACCGTATCGGCCGCGGGCTGGCGCGTTTCAAGGAAGAGTTCGCCAATCTCGACGTCGATCCGGCTCTTGTAGTGGCTGGAGGCGTCGCGGCCAATCAGGAAATCCGCCGCACGCTGCAGGCGCTCTGCCTGGAGCATGGCTTCCGCTTCATCGCCCCGCCGCTTCGGCTTTGCACGGACAATGCAGCGATGATCGCCTGGGCGGGCCTCGAAAGGCTGGCGGAGGACTTTCCGGCTGATCCGCTCGATGTCGCGCCGCGCTCGCGCTGGCCGCTGGACAGGCAAGCCCAGACCTTGCTCGGCTCCGGCAAGCGGGGTGCCAAGGCATGAAGGGCCAGGAACGTATCGTCGTCATCGGTGCGGGAGCTTTCGGGACTGCTCTTGCGGCCGTGATCTCGCTGGAGGGCCGGTATCCGGTGACGTTGATAGGCCGCGACCCTGAGCTGATGAGCGACCTGCGTGAGGATCGCGTGCATGACGCAGCGCTTCCCGGCGTGCCGCTGCCGGATGCGCTGGAGTTTTCTGTCGAGCCGGATGCAATCAGCGAGGCGAGCCTTGTGCTTTTCGCCATGCCTTCCCAGGCGCAGGCGGATGCGGCACGGCATTATGGTCCCTATCTCGCCAAGGATGCGGCGGTGGTCATCTGCGCCAAGGGAATAGACAAGTCTTCGGGCAAGCTGCTGACGGAGGTGCTGGAGGCGGAATTGCCGCATCATCCGATCGCCGTTTTGTCCGGCCCCGGTTTCGCTGCCGATATCGCGCGCGGCCTGCCGACCGCCATGGTGATTGCTGCGGAGGACAAGGCTCTCTCGGAACGACTTGCAAACATGCTCTCGGGCCGCACGTTCCGGCTCTACGCCTCGACCGACCGGATCGGGGTGCAGCTCGGCGGTGCGCTCAAGAACGTGCTGGCGATCGCCTGTGGCATCATCGAAGGCGCGGGCCTCGGGGATTCGGCGCGTGCTGCGCTGATCTCGCGCGGGCTTGCGGAGATGTCGCGGCTCGTCGAGGCGATGGGCGGCAGGGCGGATACGGTGCGCGGGCTTTCGGGGCTCGGCGATCTGGTGCTGACCGGCACGAGCCATCAATCCCGCAACCTTCGCTTCGGCATCGCGCTCGGCAAGGGCGAGCTCGCGGAGACTGCCGGCGGTCCGCTGGTCGAGGGCTTTCATGCGGCTTCGGTCGCGGCCCGGCTGGGGGAAAAGTTCTCGGTCGAGCTTCCCGTGACCGAGGCGGTGGCGGCGATCATCGACGGGAAGCTCGATATCATGTCGGCCATGGAGCAACTCATGACACGGCCGATCAAAACCGAATAACAATTCTTTCGTGACCGCGCATCTTGCCCGAAAACCGCTTCCAACTTTTCGGGATGCGCTCTTAGGAGAAGACCCGATGCTGTTTGCCTTTCTCTGCACCGACAAGCCCGGCCATCTGAACGTCCGGATGGAGACCCGTCCCGCTCATCTCGAACATCTGAACAAGCTCAATGCGGAAGGCACGCTGAAGATGGCCGGTCCTTTCCTGGATGACGAAGGCAAGCCGAACGGCAGCCTGGTGATTGTCGAGGCCGCCGACATGGAGGCTGCCCGGACGATCGCGGAAGCCGATCCCTATTATCTCGCCGGTCTCTTCGAGAAGGTCGAAGTCAAACCGTACAACTGGGTCTTCAACAAGCCGGCGGAGTGAAGCGAGAGATGGCGTACTGGCTTTATAAATCCGAACCTTCTTCCTGGTCCTGGGAACAGCAGAAGGCGGCTGGCGCCAAGGGTACCGAATGGACCGGGGTGCGCAACTACCAGGCACGCAACAACATGCGTGCGATGAAGCTCGGCGACAAGGGCTTCTTCTATCATTCCAATGAGGGGCTTGAGATCGTCGGCCTCGTCGAGGTCTGCGCATTGTCGCACCCGGATTCTACCGCCAAGGACGATCCCCGCTGGGACTGCGTCGATATCCGCGCCGTGATGGACATGCCGAAGCCGGTGACGCTGAAGGACATCAAGGCCAACCCGAAATTCGAAAAGATGTCGCTCGTCACCTCGATGCGCCTTTCGGTACAGCCGGTGACGGACGAGGAATATTTCGAAATCTGCAGGCTCGGCGGTCTCGACAATCCGCCGAAGTCGCCGGACTGAGCGATTTGAAGACCGATCCCAGGACCTTCATCCTCGAAAACACCGATCTCATGCCGCCGCCGCATGTGCCGGAAATCCGTCTGCATCTGGCGAGCGAAGCGCATGAGCTCTGGCTGAAGACGGAAGAGGATCTGGACAAGATCGGCCTGCCGCCGCCCTTCTGGGCCTTCGCTTGGGCGGGCGGGCAGGGGCTGGCGCGCTTCATTCTCGACCATCCGGAAACGGTAGCCGGCAAACAAGTGCTGGACTTTGCGACCGGCTCCGGGCTGGTGGCGATTGCGGCGAAGCTTGCGGGTGCTGCGGATGTACTGGCTGCGGATATCGATCCCTGGACGGAAACTGCAGTCCGCCTGAATGCGGCGGAGAACGGGGTCGAACTTCGGTTCACGCGCGAGGACCAGGTTGGCAAGGCGGTTGATGCGGACGTGATCCTTGCCGGTGATGTGTTCTATGACCGGAATTTTGCCGGGGCGCTGATCCCCTGGTTTACGCGGCTCGCCGGTGAGGGGAGGCTGGTTCTGGTGGGCGATCCGGGGCGGAGTTATTGTCCCAAGGACCGCCTGGAGCAGCTCGCGGTGTATGACGTGCCGGTGACGCGGGTGCTGGAAGACAGCGAGGTAAAGCGGACGACGGTCTGGCGATTCCGGTAGGCACACCAGGACCATTCCCGCGCAGTCTCCTGCCGTGGTTTTCAAAGAACCGTCCGGAGAAGCGCACGCGAATGCGGAACCTCGGATTGTAGGTAATAAATTGGCTCCGCATTCGCGTGGCCTTCGGCGTTCTCTCGGGGTGTCCAGCCCCTACAGGTGATCATCTCGCCTCGCTGCGTGGCTTCATTCGCGGTCTCCTTTCGGGAAACCTTGCCACTTGCACGGCTATACCGAACCGGACATGGCTGTCCGGGGGAGGCTTGATAGGAGCAACCGCCTTTCGACATGCGCTCCATGGCTTTCAC